>NZ_JAWLHI010000024.1:0-52491 GCF_041690455.1 Marinobacter sp. | reverse complement strand
TAATGTCTGGCGACCTGGTGAAGGCTGATCTCATTCTCAAGATAGAGCCGCGCCACCTGTATTTTGAAGGTCTTGCTGTAGGTTCTTTTCATGTAACCCTTCGAAAGTCGGTGTCCAACTTTCGGGGGTCACTTCAATCAGCGGCCGGGCATGAATTTGGGGTCAGATGAACGCTTTCATCTGACCCCTTCCTGGGTATGCCCCCAAGCTCAGGCCTTCGGCATCGGCAGCTCCGGCAGCCCGTTATCATGGGCCAGCCCCTGCATCATCAGTTTGATGCTCAGCTCTTCCTCGCCCATGTGGGCATTCAGCCGGCTCAGTTCGGCCAGGGCCTCGCGGCTGCGGCGCAGGCGCAGGCTGGTCTCGAAATACTCCCTGGCCTTGCCCCACAGCTCATTGCGCAGGCTGAGACGTCCGAGGGCCAGCAGGAGTTCGGGATTGTTGGGGCGGTCCTTGAGCCATTGCTCGGCCAGCAACAGCTGCTCATCCGTTTTCTGCCCTTCGATCCGCCCATAGAGGTTGATCAGCTCGTCACTCCAGTGGTTCCGCAGCACCTTGCGCAGCAGGGTTTCGGCCTGGGCCTCGTCGCCCAGTTTGGCCAGCAGGCGGGAGTAATCCCGGATGGTGTATTCATCCCGGCGCAGGAATCCGGGCAGTTCGTCCCACAAGCGGGTGAGAGGTTCCAGGGAGGCCTTCGGGTCTTCCTTGCGGGCCCGTTCACACTCCTCGGCCGCCCGTTCCAGCAGGTTGTGCCAGACTTCCCGTTCCAGCTCGTGAAACTCCGCTTCGGGCAGGACATCCCGCTTACGCAGTTCCGGCAACAGCCTGGACAGTTCGCGCCAGTCCTCGAGTCTCAGGTAGGTATTCTTCAGCAGCTTCAGTACAAAAGGATGATGCGGTGACTGCTTGCGCAGCCTTATCAGGGTGGCGAGCGCCTGTTCCAGGCGGTTGCCCGCCAGCTGTAGCTGGGCCTGGGTGATACCCACGGCAAGATCCGAGCCCGGGGTGCTCTCGAAGGCCTGGCGCAGCAGGTCATCCACCGCCTCATGGTCGCCGGACTCGAAGGCCGCCTGGGCTGCGGCCAGGTAGTTGATCAGCGGCGTATCGGCCTTGTCGGCAGCGGAGGTCAGCAGTTTCCGGGCCCTGGGCCAATTACCCTCGGCCAGTGCCAGCAGCCCCTGGGTGGTGCGGCGCCGGGCGCGGCGCTCGTTGCCCCGTGCGATCCAGCCAGCCACCACGCCGGTGCCCTGGCGAAAACGGCGGATCAGGCTGATGGCGACAACCGTAAGTACCACCAGCACCACAAACAGCGCCAGGCCCACCCAGAAATTGGTTTCCACCAGGTAGTGGCCCAGACTGACCCGGATATAGCCAAGGTCATATTGCAGGCCCAGCGCCAGGCCGGTGCCGATCAGCAGTGCAATCAGGATAATCAGCAGGAGGCGGATCATGATTCCGTGCCTCCGGCGCCGGCACTGGTCTCCTCGCCGTCTTCGCCATTGCCATCGAGCCGGCCAGCCAGGCGTTGCTTGAGAAGATCGAGGGATTTGCTGATGTCCGGCAGTTCCGGATCGACGTTACGGGTGGCCAGCTCTGCGAGGGTATCCGACAGCGCTTTCACCCGGGGATTTTCCGGGTTGTACCAGTCGCTGACAGCAGCCCGGGCTTTGGCGAGGGCGCGCTCGTACAGGGCCTGATTGCCACGCAAGACGGCCATTTCCGCTTCTTCCAGCATCAGCTGGAGGTTGAGCCGGGCGTAAGCACTCTGGTCCGGTGACAGCAGGGGTTTGACGGGCTCATCCAGCCGGCGTACCACCACAACCCGGCCGAGGGTGTCGGTGAACTGGTTCCAGGCCTGGGCGAGCAGGCCCGGACCGCCTTCGGTGGCGTCCAGGGTAGCTCCGCCGTCTTCGCCCACGAATCCGGGCGCGGACTCGTGGATAAGGGCCTGATCCGTGAGCTGGTTGACGCTGTCGATACCGGCTTCGAGGGTGAGGTAAAGGCCGGTCCGGTCGACGTTTTCAATGCCTTTGAGGGCGAGCAGTTCCCGGGCCAGCTGTTGGCGCACCGGGTAGACGCCGATGTCATCGGACTCGGCCAGCACCTCGTCGGCGGCCCGCAGGGCGGAGATGGCGCCGCCGATGTCTTTCTCGATCTGCAGGCGCTGGTTGGCGATTCGCAGCAGGTATTCCGCCTCGGCCAACAGCCAGTCGGTGCGGGTGCGGTTACCGGCTTCGAGTAATTCCCGGGCGTTGTGGTCAATCTGGCGTTGCTGGGTGGCAATCAGTTCGCGCTGGGCGGCAAGTTTCTCCTCCAGGGACTGGATTCTCTGGGCCTGTTGGCTGCCCCGGTCACCATAAAGGTCTTCAAGCTGACGGGTATCCTGTTGCAGGCTCTCGAGAGTCTGTAAAGTGGCCTGGTGCGCCTGCCATTGCTGCCAGCTCCACAGGGCCAGGGCAATGGCGACGACCAGTGCAACAATCGCGAGCAACCACAGGGGCCAGAGTTTCTGGCGGCTGGGTTGTTCCCGGGGGATGGGAGCGGGCAGTTGATCGGTTGTTTCAGTCACGGGCGTCCTTACGTTTTATTTGCGGCGCCACCGTTTCTGCCATAAAGCTGTGCTGCAACAGTGGCCACGATGTCATTATCGGCAAGACTTCCTGGTACACACGGTCTTTCGAATCCCGCCTCCCGGGCCGTCTGGGCCACACGTTCGGCGGGAACGATCAGTAACCTATCGTATAGATTATGGCCGCTCTTCGCACATAGTGCGATGAGATTGTTCAAGGTTTCCCCGGACAGTGCCACGATGACCTCCGGTGCAAACTGGCCGAGGGCAAGGTTTACTTCCTCCTGAGAGTAGTCCGGGCAGAACCGTCGGTACAGGGGCAGCACGGTGACTCTTGCGCCTCTCGATTCCAGGGTCTGACGGATCAGCTCACGCCCGTCCTCGCCCCGGGCAATCAACACCTGCTCTCCGTTCGGCCGGGCCAGGGAGGGGAGTTCCAGCAGGGCTTCGCTGGTCCAGCCGCTCGCCGGCCGGCGCACCGACAGGCCGTGGCCGGCCAGCACCGCTGCGGTGCCGGCGCCGACCGCATACCAGCGGATGCCCATGGGAATCTGGGGCCACCAGGTGTCGATTTCCTCCAGCAGCCGGCGGGCGGCGTAGGGGCTGACGGCGATAACGTGGGTGAACTGGTCGAGGTTCAGGACCGTGGTGCGGTTTTCCGGGGTTTCCGGCAGTGGCTCCCGGTCGATCAGCGGCAGGACCCGGACTTCGGCGCCGGCGGATTCGAAGGCCCGGGCAAGACGCCCGGCTTCCGGTTCCGGCCGGCAGATCAGGACCCGCCGGCCGGTCAGATCGGGATAATCAGCGTGGGGTGTGACCATAGATTTCCGCCAGTACCTTGTCTGCCCCCATGGCCAGCAGGTCTTCAGCGAGCTCACGGCCCAGGCGTTCGCCCTCGCTCCGGGGTGCCCGGCCTTCCACCCGGAAGATCTGCTCGCCGTTGACGGCGCCTACCAAACCGCGCAACCAGAGCGTGTCTTCGTCTTCCAGCAGCGCGTAGGCGGCGATGGGCACCTGGCAGCCACCTTCCAGGCGACGGTTCAGTGCCCGCTCGGCCCTGACCCGGTCCCACGTGTCGGTGTGGTTCAGGGGTGCGATCAGTTCCAGCAGTTCGGTGTCGTCCACCCGGCATTCGATGCCCAGGGCACCCTGGCCGACTGCCGGCAAGGAAACGGTGTCCGGCAGGCAGTAACGGATACGGTTGTGAAAGCCCAGACGCTTGAGGCCGGAGCTCGCCAGCACGATAGCGTCGTACTCCTCGGCATCGAGTTTCGCCAGCCGGGTATTCACATTCCCCCGCAGGACCTTGATCTGAAGGTCGGGGCGGTAGGCCCGCAGCTGGGCTTCCCGGCGCAGGCTGGCGGTACCGACCACGGCACCGTCCGGGAGGGCATCCACGGTCTCGTACTTGTTGCTGACGAAGGCATCGGTCGGATCCTCACGTTCGCAGATAGCCACCAGTCCCAGGCCTTCCGGGAACTCCATGGGCACGTCTTTCATGGAGTGCACCGCCAGGTCGGCACGACCGTCGAGCATGGCTTCCTCGAGTTCCTTCACGAACAGTCCCTTGCCCCCGATCTTGGCGAGCGGCACATCCAGGATTTTGTCGCCCTGGGTCTTGATCTTGACCAGTTCAACGCTGACGTTGTCGTGCAGGCGCTCAAGTTCGGCCTTGATGTGTTCTGCCTGCCAGAGCGCAAGGGCGCTGCTGCGGGTTGCGATGCGAAGGGTACGTTTGGACATGGCACTCACTGTCGGTTGGGAAAATGTTCGCCAAGGTTAACGCGTGACGGCAGAAATGTCCCGTGGTGAAAACCGCAGTCAGCCGGGCTGGTGCTCCTGCAACCACTGGCGCACATCGGCGGCGTGGCGTCGGCTGACCGCCAGACGCTCGGGCCTGTCCCGCAGGATGATCCGGCTCTGGCCTTCGGCGGTGCGCTCCAGTGCCTTGACGAAGCGCACGCCCACCAGGGTATTGCGGTGAACCCTCAGGAGTTGCTCGGGATAGCTCGCTTCCAGCTCCTTGAGGGTATAGTCGGAGACCGTCTCGCCGCCCAGGTGATGGATGGTGACGTACTTCTGATCCGCCTCGCAGTAGAGGATATCCGCCAGGTCAATCAGCTCCGTGCCACGGTGGGTCCGGACCGCCAGCTGGTCATTCCTGTGTTTGTTGCCGG
The DNA here is from genome assembly GCF_041690455.1 of Marinobacter sp. Taxonomy (GTDB): domain Bacteria; phylum Pseudomonadota; class Gammaproteobacteria; order Pseudomonadales; family Oleiphilaceae; genus Marinobacter. The sequence goes on along the minus strand of NZ_JAWLHI010000024.1, from coordinate 47,745 downwards.
CCAGCTGCTGGCGCTGGACCCGGTTGACCCGGCCGACCCGATCCAGGGCTTCGGCCAGGGCTTCCTTGCGCACCGGTTTCAGCAGGTAGGCGGTGGCCTGCACACCGAATGCCTGGATGGCGTAATGGTCGTAGGCGGTACAGAAAACCAGGGCCGGCGGGTGCTCCAGCTGGCTCAGGCGAGCCGCCGCCTCCATGCCATCCATGCCTGGCATGCGGATGTCCAGCAACAGGATGTCCGGCTCCATTTCGGCGACCTTTTGCAGGGTGCTGTCGCCATCGGCGGCTTCGCCGCAGATGCGATAGCCGGGCAGGGCGTCAACCAGTCGCCGGAGACGTTCCCTGGCAAGGGGTTCGTCATCGGCAATCAGGATGTTCAGGTTATGGTTGCCGTTTTCGGTCATGACGTCCGATCTGCTCATTGGTTTTCATTTATTACTGTTGGCTTGCCTTCCGCCGGGGCAGGCGAAGGGTCACGGTGTAGGTTTCGTGTTGATGACTGTGCTTGAGCACGGCCGGCTCGCCGAACAGCGCCTGCAACCGTGACTGGATGTTGGCCAGCGCCATGCGGTTACCCCGGTGGCGACGCTGGTCCTGTTCCGGTTTCGGATTCTGCACCATCAGGTAGGCAAACTCACCCCGGGCGGAAATCTCGATCCGGACGGTACCCCCTTCCGGACGTGGCTGGATGCCGTGGTAAATGGCGTTCTCGATCAGCGGCTGCAGGGTCAGGGGCGGAATGGCCTGGTGTTCCAGGCCGGGGCTGACGACCCAGTCCACCTGAAGGCGATCCCCCAGGCGCAGGCTTTCGATGGCCAGATAGCGCCGACACAGCTCCAGTTCCCGGGCCAGCGGGATCAGCTGGTCGGAGGTGCGCAGGCTGGCCCGGAACAGTTCGGAAAGATCCAGCACCGCCTCCTCGGCCTGTTCGGGACGGGTGGCAATCAGGCTGGCGATGGTGTTCATGCTGTTGAACAGGAAGTGCGGCTGGATCCGGGCCTGCAGTGCCGCCAGCCGGGCCCCCATCTCGGCTTCCCGCTGGGCCTGCCACTGCTGCTGGAGGTAGAAGTAGCGCAACACCATGAGCACGATCAGCAATGCCACCAGCAGCTTCTTGGCAATGCCCTGCCACTTGGTGACGCCGGGCTCGGGATGCAGGACCCGGTCGGCAAACAGGCTGAAGGCGAGAACGTCAGCGAGCACAATGGCAACGATGAGCAGGGTCGAACGGGTGATCGTCATCCGCGCCAGGCGGCTGCGAAGCAGGCAGATAAGGGCGACGCTGGTGAGGGTGGTCCACTGCACGAACAGGGACAGCAGGCCGAAGTAGTTCCAGTCGATCCAGCCGGTCTCGGTCTGCACGATCGACAGCACCAGCACGAAAAGTTCGCTGGTGACCAGAAGCAGGAATACGGCCCGCACCCGGCACAGGTCCGGGACGAAGAAATCAGGACTGCTCACACTTTTGTCGCCGTTCAGGGGTGTCTCCTTTGCACCGGTCAGAATGCTATAATCCCGCCACATCAAATGTACCCGTTGCCCGCAGATGATGCCGGGCCGTCAGCAGGAAAGATAGACCATGACGGATCAGAAAAAGTCTGACCAGACCACATCCTCCGAAAAACCCTGGGGCGGGCGCTTCAGCGAGCCCACCGATGCCTTTGTCGAGCGGTTCACCGCCTCCGTGGGCTTTGACCAGCGCCTGTATCATCACGACATTACCGGTTCGATTGCCCACGCCACCATGCTGGCGGAAGTGGGGGTGCTCACTACCGAAGAGCGGGACCAGATCATCGAGGGATTGGAGGGTGTGAAGGCCGACATCGAGGCCGGCAACTTCGAGTGGTCTGTGAGCCTCGAGGACGTGCACATGAATATCGAGGCACGGCTGACCGATCGTATCGGCATCACCGGCAAGAAACTGCACACAGGTCGCAGCCGGAATGACCAGGTGGCTACCGACATCCGCCTGTACCTGCGCGATGAGATCGATGTCATCGCCGAAGAGCTCGACCGCCTGCAGGCCGGCCTGCTTGACCTGGCCGAGCGCGAGGCCGACACCATCATGCCCGGTTTCACCCATCTGCAGACCGCCCAGCCGGTCACCTTCGGCCATCACCTGCTGGCCTGGTACGAGATGCTGGTCCGGGACGGGGAGCGCCTGCAGGACTGCCGCAAGCGGGTCAACGTGATGCCCCTGGGCGCCGCCGCCCTGGCGGGTACCACCTATCCCATCGACCGGGACATGACCGCCCGGCTGCTGGGCTTCGACCGGCCCACCGAGAACAGCCTGGATTCGGTCAGTGACCGGGACTTTGCCATCGAGTTCTGCAGCTTCGCGGCGCTGCTGATGACCCACCTGTCCCGCTTCAGCGAGGAACTGGTGCTGTGGACCTCCGCCCAGTTCGATTTCATCGATCTGCCGGACCGCTTCTGCACCGGTTCGTCCATCATGCCCCAGAAGAAGAACCCGGACGTCCCGGAACTGGTGCGTGGCAAGACCGGCCGGGTCAATGGTCACCTGATCAGCCTGCTGACCCTGATGAAGAGCCAGCCGCTGGCTTACAACAAGGACAACCAGGAAGACAAGGAGCCGCTGTTTGATACCGTCGATACCGTCAAGGGCTGCCTGAAGGCCTACGCCGACATGATTCCGGCGATCCGCGCCAAGGCGGACAATATGCGGGTGGCGGCCAAGGGCGGTTTCTCCACCGCCACCGACCTGGCGGATTACCTGGTCAAGAAAGGTGTGCCGTTCCGGGATGCCCACGAGATCGTCGGCAAGTCGGTAGCCTTTGGTGTGGCGGAAGGACGTGACCTGTCAGAGATGACCCTGGAGGAATTGAGGCAGTTCTCGGATGTGATCGGTGAAGACGTATTCGATGTGCTCACCCTCGAAGGCTCGGTCCAGGCCCGCAACCATCTGGGCGGCACAGCGCCGGAGCAGGTACGGGCAGCCGTCGCCCGGGCCCGAAAACTTCGGGGCTGAGCGGGATCTCCGGCGCCCGGCTCAGCCAACCGGGTGACCGGATGAGAGGCCGACCACCGCCGGCGTCAGGTCCTCCAGTGGCCGGGGATCTTCCAGGTGGGAGCCCTGGCCGAAGTGGATCCCGAGGGTCCGCACTCTGCGCAAGGTATGGTCGCTTTCAATGTGGGTGGCGACCGTGGTTTTCCCCGCCGCCTCGGCGATCCGGTGCAAGGCTTCCACCATCACCTGTTGCACCGGGTCCTCCTCCAGCTTTTCCATCATCCTGCGGTCCAGCTTGATGATGTCCACGGGCAATTTTGCCGCCAGGCTGTAACTTTCCACCGAGGCTCCCGCACCTTCCAGCGCCACCCGGCAGCCAATCTTGTGCAGGGCGTCGCACAGGATGGCGACATCGTCCGGATACTGGGTGGCGTGTTCCTCGCGGATTTCCAGGCAAAAGTATTCCGGCGAGAACGGCGAGTTGGCCAATTCGGCTTCCAGAAAGTCGGGGAAGGTGTCATCGAGCACGCTGGTGATGGACAGGTTGAAGCCGCAATACTTGATGCGTGGCTCCAGCAGCTTGTGTTGCGACAGCCAGTCGAGGGTCTGGCGGATGACCTGGCGGTCCAGGCGCTTGGCCAGGTCAAAGCGTTCGGTGACCGGCAGGAACTGGTCCGGCTGGAGCTGGCTCTGGCCATCCCGGAGCGCCGGGATGCGGCAGAGGATTTCAATATGGTCGCCCCAGGTCGCGCTGGCGACGGGTTTCAACGCCTGGTATTCGAGGAGCAGTCGATCGTTGTCCAGGGCTTCCCGGATCTGTTCCAGCCGCTGGGCAATCAGGTTCTCATCCATGTCGGAGGCAATTGCCCGGGCAGTGTGAATCCGGTTGCGTCCGGAGGTCTTGGCGGTATGGCACAGGTCCGCGGCCTGGGCCAGCAGCTTTTCCGGATCCCCGGGGAATTCTTTCTCCATCACCAGCAGACCGCCGCTGGCAGTGGTCTGCAGCTTGCTGCCCTGCCATTCGAAAACAAACCCCCGGACCAGTTCCCGGATATCGTCGGCAATTTTGCGGGCCCGGGGCTCGGGGCAGTTCTCGATCAGCAGTACGAAGGTATCCCCGGATAACCGGGCCAGGGCGTCCCGTTGCCGTATCCGCACCCCCAGATTGCCGGCCAGCTCCCGCAGGTAACGGTCGCAGGTGCCACTGCCGGCGGTTTCGTTGAAGCGGTTGAAATCGTCCAGGTCCAGGTACAGCAGGCTGTCGACGCTGTCCCGGTGGGTTTTCTGTTCCAGGGTCCGGAGCAGGCGGGCCAGGAATTCCCGCCGATTCATCAGGCCGGTGACCGGGTCACGGCGGATCCGGTCACCGGCTTCGCTCTGGCTGATCCGGGTGTGGGTGTTGCGGCCAACGTGAACGGCGCCGAGGATGTCGCCCTGGACGCTGGTCAGACGCTGGTAGTGAAACTCGTGGATGGGCAGGTCGCGATTCTGGTGGGCCAGGGGCATTTCCACCACGAAGCTGCCCCGCTCGAACGCCCGCTGCCAGAGCCGTTCGATCAGCCGGCGTTCGTTGGGGTGTTCCCGGAGCAGCTCTCTGAGATTGTCACCGACGGCCGGTGCCTTGCCGAAGGTCTGGGCGAACTGGCTGGCGTAGGACTGGTTGCAGTGCAGGAGCGTCAGACGCGTGTCTACCGCCGCCACCAGGTCGGGGGTTGCCTGACCGGTGGCTTCCATCAGCCGATGGCAATGGTCCAGAGCTTTTTCTTGTTCCATGATGGCGGTGCGATCCACCAGGGTGCCCACCAGGCGGTGGATGCGACCACCCTTGCGCAGTGCCCGGCCGTCCAGGGTCATGCGACACTGCTTCTGCCGTGCCGTCAGCACGTTCAGCTCCAGGGAAAATGCCTGGCCGGTGCGCATGCAGCGCCGGAACAGGGCCCGGACCCTGGACTGGCCGGTCTGGCAGTAGAACAGCGCCTGATCCGGCGTGATGTCCAGGCCCGGCCGTAGCTCCAACAACTGGTAGATGCCTTCACTCCAGGTCATCTCGTTGCTGGTGATGTCCAGTTCCCAGAGTCCGAACCGGGCAAGATTTTCAGCGGATTTGAGCAGGCCTGGATCCACGCGGGCGGCGTCGGCCAGTGCGATGGTGGCCCGGGCCGCCTGGTCGGAGTCATGGATGGCCTGTTTGAGGCTGAGCTGGGCAGTAAAGAAGAAACCGTCCCGGTGCCGGAAGGTCACCAGGATCTGTTGCCCGCCCTCGATCTGATGCCGGTTCACCGGTGCAAACGGGTCGTCCTGGCGGGAAGCCAGGATGCGATGGACCGGTTGCCCCACCAGCTCCCCGGCCTCATATCCCAGGACCGCCTCGGACTGATGGTCGACCTGGACCACGGTGCCTTCGTCGTCGATTCTCAGCAGGGTCTGGCGACCGTCCTGTGGTGTCTGGTCTGGCCGGTAGCGGCGAATCACGAATTCTTTCACGTGCGGGTAGCCTCAGGTGTCGGACAGTGGCTCCATGATACTGATACTGCCATGGAAAAGAAGGTCCGGGTCGGTTGCGGTGTCTCGCCCGCCGCCATGGGTGTCAGGTATACTGCGCCAAAGCAACTTTCCGGGGGCGCCCATGCCTTTTCGACTTTTTGCGATCTTCAGCCTCGTGCTTACCCTATCGCTGGCAGGCTGTGGCCAGAAGGGCCCGTTGTACCGTGACCAGGGCGGAGCCGCCACCAGCGAGGCGGTCCGGGCCGTGACCGACGGCCAGGCCGACGAAGACCGTGAACATAGTGATAACTGAGCAACTGCGCACCCGCTTAACGAATCAGGATATCCATGGACCACTTCAACTACCGTAACGGCGAGCTTTACGCCGAAGACGTCCCTGTCTCCGAAATCGCCGAGCGCTTCGGCACACCTGCCTACATCTATTCCCGGGCCACCCTTGAGCGCCATTACCGGGCCTACGACGATGCGCTCAAGGGCCGTCCGCACCTGGTGTGTTATGCGGTCAAGGCCAACAGCAACCTGGCGGTACTGAATGTGCTGGCCCGCCTGGGGGCGGGTTTCGATATCGTGTCTGTGGGTGAGCTTGAGCGGGTACTCCGGGCCGGCGGCGATGCCGGCAAGGTGGTGTTCTCCGGCGTTGGCAAGCAGGAGTGGGAAATGAAGCGCGCCCTGGAAGCGGGGGTTCGCTGTTTCAACGTGGAATCGGATACCGAACTGGACCGCCTGAACCAGGTGGCCGGTGAGCTGGGAGTGAAAGCCCCGGTTTCCCTGCGGGTCAACCCGGACGTCGATGCCGGGACCCATCCCTACATCTCCACTGGTCTGAAAGAGAACAAGTTCGGCATCGATATCGCCGAGGCACCGCAGGTCTATGCCCGGGCCGCGGCCCTTCCGAATCTGGAAATCCATGGCGTGGATTGTCATATCGGGTCCCAGCTGACTTCGGTATCGCCGTTCCTGGATGCCCTGGACCGGGTGCTGGCACTGATCGATACCCTGGCGGAGCAGGGTATCCGGATCCGCCATCTGGACATGGGTGGCGGCCTTGGGGTGACCTATGACCAGGAGCAGCCGCCCCAGCCCTCAGACTATGTGAAGGCCCTGGCGGAACGCCTGGGGGATCGTAACCTGGAACTGATCCTCGAGCCGGGGCGCTCGATTGCCGCCAACGCCGGGATCCTGGTGACCCGTGTCGAATTCCTGAAGTGCACCGAACACCGCAATTTTGCCATTATCGATGCCGCCATGAACGACCTGATTCGTCCGGCCCTTTACAGCGCCTGGCAGTCCATCATTCCGGTCCGACCACACCAGGACGGCGAGGAGAAAGCCTGGGACCTGGTTGGGCCCGTGTGCGAAACCGGGGATTTCCTGGGCAAGGACCGGCATTTGCGCCTGCAGGCCGGAGACCTGCTGGCGGTTCGCTCCGCCGGCGCCTATGGTTTTGTCATGAGCTCCAATTACAACACCCGCAACCGTCCCCCCGAACTGATGGTGGACGGTGACCAGGTTCACGTGGTGCGCCGCCGGGAAACCCTGGAGGACCAGCTCGCCCCTGAAAGTTGTCTGCCGGAATGACCGGGGAGCAGGAGATGAGTCAGCAGCGACGCGGCCAGGGTCCGACCCTCCGGTTTACCAAGATGCATGGGCTGGGCAACGATTTTATGGTGGTGGATGCCATCAGCCAGCCGTTCCGGCTGCGCCCGGAGATGATCCGGGAGCTGGCGGACCGGAATTTCGGCATCGGCTTCGATCAGTTGCTGGTGGTTGAGCCACCCGGGTTGCCGGACGTGGATTTCCGTTACCGCATTTTCAATGCCGACGGCTCGGAAGTGGAGCAGTGTGGCAACGGTGCGCGCTGCTTCGCCCGTTTCGTGCGGGACCAGCGCCTGACCAACAAGAAGGTCATCCGGGTCCAGACCGCCGGGGGTGTGATCGAACTTCGGATCGGGAAGGATGGCATGGTCATGGTCAATATGGGCGTGCCCGAGCTCAATCCGCCGGCAATCCCGTTTGCCGCGGACCGTCGCAAGGAGGTCTACACGGTGGATGTGGACGGCCAGACGGTGGAGCTCAGCGCCGTATCCATGGGCAACCCCCACGGCGTGTTGGTGGTGGATGACGTCGATACGGCGCCGGTGGAAACCCTGGGGCCGTTGCTGGAACGCCATCCCCGTTTCCCGGCCCGGGCCAACATCGGGTTCCTGCAGATCCTCGACCGTGGCCACGCCCGTTTACGGGTGTTCGAGCGGGGCTCCGGTGAGACCCTGGCCTGCGGCAGCGGTGCCTGCGCCGCCGTGGTGGCTGGCAATATCCGCGGCTTGCTCGATCAGCGGGTGGAACTGGAGCTGCGCGGTGGCAAGCTGGTCATCGAATGGCAGGGTGAGGGGGCGCCTGTTATGATGGAAGGCCCTGCGACCACAGTGTTTGAAGGGCAGTTGCGACTGCCAGGTGACAACCATGCCCGCCGCCGCAAGAGCGGTCGTTCCAACAGACAACGGTCCTGACAGCCCGGGAGAACGCGATGACAGAACAGACGGTCCGCAAGAAGGCCGAAGACCTCACGCCAGAACAGGTGGCCGACTACCTGAGGGCCAATCCTGACTTCTTTGTTGAGCAGGATGAGCTGTTGCGCAGCCTGACCCTGCCCCATGACAGCGGGCGCGCTATCTCCCTGGTGGAGCGACAGGTCCACCTGTTTCGCGAGCAGCGCGATACCCTGCGCCGCGAACTGGTTGAGCTGGTCTCCATCGCCCGTCATAACGACCGACTGTTCGAGAAAAGCAAGCGGCTGCTGATGCAGGTGATCGAGGCCCGAACCCTCAATGACATGGCGGCCGCCATCGATGATTCCATCCGGGGCGACTTCGGCCTGGATGCTGCCTCGGTCCTGCTGTTTACCGATCAGGACCTGCCGGAAGCGTCGCAGGGTGCCCTGCACGTGGTCGGTCCGGAGCTGGCGAGGGAGCGGCTGGGTATGCTGCTGGACGGCGAGCGGGCGGTCTGTGGACAGTTCCGGGAGAGCGAGCGGGAATTCCTGTTCCCGGATCGGGAAGAGCCGATTGCCTCGGTTGCCCTGGTGCCCCTGCGTCGTGAGGAACTGGTGGGCGTATTTGCGGTAGGAAGCTGCCAACCCGGTTACTTCGATCAGAGCATGGGTTCGCTGTTCCTGAGTTACATCAGCGACACCCTCAGTCGACTGCTGCCCCCCATGATCCAGCGTCACACCGGCAGTGCGCCGGTGGCCGATATCAGCGCGGAGTCCCGATAGCGTGTCAGCGGGGGCCGTCGCCACGATGCTGCCCGATTCCCTGGAGGAACCGCTGTCCCGGTTCGTGCGCCACCTGGCCTCCGAGAAGCGCCATTCGCCGCGTACCTGTGACAGTTATGAGCGGGATCTGAACCGGCTCGCTCTCTGGCTGGCGGAGTCCGGCCGTGACCAGTGGCGGTTGCTGCTCAGCCATGACCTGCGGCGTTATGTAGCGGTCCTCAGCCGGCAAGGCTTGAGCGGCCGCAGCATAGCCCGTCATCTTTCGGCCATTCGCCGATTCTATAACTTCCTGCTGCGGGAACGGCTGGTGACGGATAACCCTGCAGTGGATATCCGTGCCCCTAAAAGCGGCCGGCGTTTGCCCCGGGTGGCAGACGTGGACCAGCTTAGCCAATTGCTCGATGCCAGTCCTGATGACCCCCTCGAGGTAAGGGATCTGTGCATGTTCGAGCTGATGTACTCCTCCGGTTTGCGGCTGTCGGAACTGGCGAATCTCAACCTTGACTCTTTGGATCTGCGAGCCGGGGAAGTGCGCGTGGTCGGTAAAGGTAACAAGGAACGGGTGCTGCCGGTGGGGCGCAAGGCCGTGGACGCCATCCAGGCCTGGTTAGCGGTGCGACCGGAGCTGGCGCCGGAAGGCGAGAAGGCGGTTTTTGTCAGCCGTCGGGGGGATCGGCTCAGTCGCCGCAGTATCCAGTCGCGGCTGGGGCGTTGGGGTATTACCCGGGGCGCCGACCAGAAACTGCATCCGCACCTGTTACGGCATTCCTTCGCCAGTCATATGCTGGAATCCAGTGGCGATCTGAGGGCGGTACAGGAGCTGCTGGGCCACGCCGACATAGCCACCACCCAGGTCTATACCCACCTTGATTTCCAGCATCTGGCGCGGGTTTATGACCAGAGTCATCCCCGGGCCCGGCGCAACAAGTCCGGACCCGGTCCGGACGATCAGTGACGCATCATTGCGTCCAGCTCGTCGATGATTTCGGCCCAGTCACTATCCTCCTCCAGCCCTTCTTCCAGGAAGTGGGACTGGCTTTCCGACCAGAACGGAGCGTCCTGAAGGGCAATCTCCCGCGGGAGCGGGGAATGCCTGGCGACAAAGTCCTCGATGCTCTTGTTATCGGACGCCATGCCTAGTTGCTCGAACAGGGTGCTCAGGGAATGTTTGCTGGTGTCCATGGAGTACTGTCTCCTGGTTGAGGGTGTCTGAATGAAATCGCCAACGTTTGCAGGTATTGTTCACTGAACTTTAGCGAATCCCGGGAGGATATCCAGTGAAGGTCGTCCTTCGCTCCCTGTTACTATGCAGCCTGTTCGGCCTGTTTCAATCCCCTGTCCTGGCGGATCCTCCCCAGCCCTCGCCAGCGCCGGTGCTTGGCCAGTCTGACCTTGAGTGGCTGCAACAGCAGGAACGGTTTGTGGTGGGCGTCCGGGGCGGGCAGGTGCCGCTGGTTTTCGATACCGGCGACGGCGTGCTGGCCGGAACCTACATCGATTACCTGGCCCGCCTGTCCGACAAGCTGGGTGTGCCGGTGGATCCGGTGGTCCTGGGTGACAGTGAACAACCCGGTGCCGTACCACCGGAGACCGATGCGCTGCTGACCACCCACGCACCGGGAACCCGGATCGCCGGCGGCCAGCGCATGACCAAGCCACTGATGACGCTGACATACGGGTTGTTTGTCAGTGCCGGTGATGCCGCCATCCAGTCCCTCGCGGATCTGGAGGGGAGCCAGGTGGCCATCATCGAGGGTGACACCAATCAGTACGCGATGCTGGAGCCGGTGGAGGAGTTCCAGCCGGTGCCGGTGAACGGGATCGGTGAGGCAGTCAGCGCCGTGCTCTCCGGCCAGGCACAGGCATTTGTGGGGCCGGTGCCGGTGGTGTCCGACTATCTGCAGTCAGCGATGATCAATGGCATCGGCCTGGCCAGACTGCTCGATGACAAACAGGTGGATGTGACGCTCCAGGTGCCGGCGAAGCAGGACCGTCTGTTCCGGGTTCTCGACAGCGCGATTGCCGCCATCAGCCATAACGAGCACCGGGTGATCCGTCAGTCCTGGTTGCAGGCGGATGTGCCATCCATGGAACGCAGTGGCGTCGAACTTTCGGCCACCGATCTGGACTGGCTCAAACGCAATCCCAATCTGCGGGTAGCCTTCCGCTCGGACTGGCCGCCGTTCGAATACGAGCAGGATGAAAGGCCCACCGGCCTGGTGGCGGATCTGGTCACCCGGCTGGAATCCGAGTTGGGCATCCGCTTCAGTCGAAGCCTGGCAGGCGATCGCTCCCGGGCGGAACAGCAGCTGGTGGACGGCGAGGTGGACATCCTTCCCGGTCTTTCCAGAACGCCCCGTACCGAAAACGAATACCTGTTTACACGCGCCTATCTGAATGTACCCATTGCCCTGGTGATCCGCGATGATGGCCGCTTTATCGGCGACCTTCGGGAGTTGCGGGGTGAGCGTGTGGGTGTCGTCAATCGCCATGCCGCCCACGACTACCTGCTGATCAACCACCCCAACCTTGACCTGTATCCCATGGGGGATGTGGAGGAGGGGTTGCTGGCGCTGTCCAATGGCGATCTGGACGTCATGGTGACCCACATCCCGGCGGTCAGCTACACGGTCGCTCGCCTGGGATTGTCCAATCTCCGGATTACCAGTATTACCCCCTACCAGTACGATCTCAGGCTGGCGGTGCGCAAGGACAATCCGGAGCTGCACCGGATCCTTAACAAGGGCCTGTCGAACCTGGAGGCGTCGGAAACCGAGTCTATCTATAACCGGTGGATTCACCTGGATATCGAACAGGAAACCGACTACACCGTCGTGCGACGGGTGGTGCTGATCGCCATCGTGGTGGTGCTGATCTTCCTGTATTGGAACCGGAAGTTGTCCCGGGAGGTGGACGAGCGGATCCGCTCTGAAAATGCCCTGCGCCGGAGCGAGGACGAGTTGCGAGCAGCCAAGCTCGAGGCCGAGCGGCTGGCCCGGGAGGCCGAGGCCGCAAGCCGGGCCAAGAGCGAGTTCCTGGCCAACATGTCCCATGAGATCCGGACCCCCATGAACGCCGTGATCGGATACAGCGATTTGCTCAGTAACAGCGTGACCGATCCCCAGCAGCGCAGCTACCTGGACGCCATTCGCGCTGGCAGCCGGAGCCTGCTGATGCTGATCAATGACATCCTGGACCTGTCCCGGATCGAGGCCGGCAAGATGCGCCTGGACTATTCAGCGGTATCGGTGCGCCGCTTGCTGAGCGATGTCCGGCATATTTTCGATCTTCGCGCCCGCGACCAGGGCATTACCCTGGAAGTGAGCGTGGATTCGAGAATGCCCGCTGCAATGATGCTGGACGAGACTCGGCTGCGCCAGGTCCTGTTTAACCTGGTGGGCAATGCCATCAAGTTCACCCACGAAGGGGGTGTGACTGTCCGCGCCACGGCAAAACCGCTGAAAAATGTTCCGGACGAGGATGGCAAAGCGACGGAGCGCCAGTTCTATCAACTGGTGGTCAGGGTCAGTGATACCGGGATCGGGATACCTTCGGACCAGCTGGACCGGATTTTCGATGCCTTCGAACAGCAGGAGGGGCAGAACACCCGGCGTTACGGCGGCACCGGCCTGGGGCTGGCAATCAGCCGCAAGCTGGCGCGCATGATGGGCGGTGATCTGGCGGTGGAAAGTGAGCCCGGTGTGGGCTCGGTATTCACCGTGACGCTGCCGAAAGTCGAGGCGACGGTGGAGCAGGCAGAAGAGGATGGCGAGCCGAAAGAGGAGGAACGCTTGCTGGCCCAGACCCTGAGCATGCAGGAGCGAGGCTGGCTGCGACAGCAGCTGGCCCGGGATTTTGGCGATGAGTGGAAAACGGTCCGCGAGAGTGGGGACCCGGAACAGATGAAGGATTTTGCCCGCCGGATCGTGGCCTGGGGGCAGCGGCACCGGTCACCGTCGGTCACCCGTTACGGTGAAAAACTGCTGGCGGATGTGGAGGCGTTCAACCTGGATGCGGTGAACAGTGCGCTGGAGGTATTTCCGAAGCTGCTGGGGCGGCAGGGCTGACCTGCCGCTGATTACAGGCAGTCGAACTGGGAGCGCCGGTCGAAGGCGACGGACACCATGTCATAGCCGGATTCGGACAGGTTGCGGACAAGGTCACGGTCCTTCAGCAGAGTCATGCAGACCTTGTGGACACTGGCCTGCAGCTGCTCGGTGGGCGGTTCGCCCGCCGCGAAGCGGAAATCCACGATCAGGTATTTGCGATCCACCGTTGCCGCCACCGGAATATCCTCTCGGATGATGCTTTCATAGCCGATGTAGGTGGCCTGCTGCTGGGGGAAGACCTGGCTCATCAGCACGTCAATGTTTTCGGCGTGCGCCAGGGGCGCTGCCAGGAGAAGGCCGGCGATGATGGTGCGGGGGAAGGTTCGAAGGCTCATGTGTCCACTCCCTGGTTTCCTTTTGGGTAGTGTAACAAAGTGTAACATCTCGTTGCAGGCCATTATTGCAGAGTGTGCCGCCATTTGCGCCCGTGGTGGCAAAAGTTTTTCAATTGTTTGCAGTCTGTATACAGGCAGGCGGGGCTGCTCCGGGCGAGCGGATCAACTATTCTTTCAAGAGCGAAAACGGTAGGGAGAGAGCCATCATGTTTCAGCTGGTATTCAAAGGCGAGTGTGTTGCAGGAACCGATGAGCAGACGGCAAGAAACAACGCCCGGGCGCTGTTCAAGGCCTCTGTGGAGCAGGTCGAACGGATGTTCAGTGGCCAGCCTGTGGTCATACGCAACAAGCTCAAGGAGGCTCAGGCCGAGAAGTACCGGGCGGTGCTGAAAAAGCATGGCATGGTGGCCTATGTGCAACCCATGCCCGGTGCCCGGCCCGCGCCAGAGCCGTCACGCTCCGGGGCCGAGGCTCCGGTGCGCAGCGAGCCGGCACCCAAACCGACCGCAAGCGCCCCTGCGCCGGCCAGCGATGGTGCAACTCCGAAGGTAGAACCGGGGGATCGGTTGGCGGTAGCCGGAGAGAAGGTGGACGACATCCTCGCTGGCAGTGGTCTCAACCTCGATCCCGTCGGGGTGAACCTGGTAGAGCATCAGGAAGCCGAGGCGCCGATGTTCGAGCACCTGGATGACTGGACCCTGGCGCCGGCGGGTTCGGACCTCGGGGTAGAGCGGGAGCTGCCGCCGCCCATGGTCCCGGATGTCTCGCACCTGTCCCTGGTCGACGAGGATGACAAGGACAAACGCTGAGTGTATCTGGTAACAGGACGCGTCCGTTGAAAACTCTGATTATCCTGCTTCTGTGTCTGCTGGTGCCGGTATCCCTGTTGGCGCAAGAGCGCGAGCGTGCCCGCGTGGGCCTGGTACTCAGCGGTGGCGGGGCCAAGGGCATGGCCCATGTCGGGGTACTCCGGGTGCTGGAGGAAATGAATATTCCGGTGGATGTGGTGGTGGGCACCAGCGCGGGTTCTGCGGTCGGTGCCCTTTATGCCTCAGGCATGTCGGTTGCCAGGATCGAGGAGCGGTTCATCGAAATGGACTGGCTGTCCAGTTTCCGGGATGACCCGGGCCGGGCCTACAAACCGATCCGGCGCAAGCAAGATGACTGGCGGTTTCCGGTCTTGCCCGGTCTCGGTGTCCGTGCCGATGGTTTTCATGTCGGTGGCGGGATTGTCGCCGGTCAGAACCTGGGTTTCATTCTTAACGAACTGACCCGTAATGCTGCGTTGGTCGAGGACTTTGACCGGCTGGCGATTCCGTTCCGGGCCGTGGCTACCGACCTGGGCACAGGGGAGCAGGTGGTCATCGGCCGCGGCAACCTGGCTGAGGCGGTCCGGGCGAGCATGAGTATTCCGGGTGTCTACGCCCCGGTGGAGCTGGACGGCCGCCTGCTGGTGGATGGCGGTGTCGCCAACAACCTGCCGGTGAGTGTGGCCAGGGATATGGGCGCAGAGGTGATCATCGCCGTGGATATCACTGATCCGCTCATGGACACCGATGACCTGCGGGAGGCCTTTTCCGTGGTGGGCCAGCTCACCACCCTGCTGACCCGCCGCAATACGGACCAGCAGCTGGACCTGCTTGGTGAGCAGGACATCCTGATCCGGCCGGACCTGTCGGGGCACTCCTCGGCGGACTTCTACCAGGCGCCGCTGCTGTTCGAGCTGGGTGCGACCGCTGCCCGCAACCATGCCAGCGAGCTTAGACCATTACAGGTTTCACGCACCGACTGGACCGCCTACAAGGCGCGGATGGCCAGCCGGGCCTTCAGTGCCGGCCCGATTGCCCGCATCGAGATTGAGAGTAGTGGACGGCTCGCCCGGGATTTCCTGCGGGAGAGAATTCGCCAGCCCGTTGGTGAGCCTTTGGATGTCCCGGCCCTGGAGGAGGATCTTAAATGGATCTACGGTCTTGGCTATTACGAAACCGTTTCCTACTCGCTGTCTCCCTCTCCGGATGGCACCGTGCTGGTTATCCAGCCCCGGGAAAAGACCTGGGGGCCCAATTACCTGTCCTTCGGGCTTGGCTACGAGGACAATTTCGATGGCGAAACCCGGTTCAATATCGCCTCCGCATTGCGCATGACCGAACTCAACCGGCTGGGGGGCGAGTGGCATACCGGCCTGCAACTGGGCACCGAACCCTGGGTCAGGACCCAGTGGTATCAGCCCCTGGACTATGGCTACGACCGCTTCCTGGTCCTGGGTGGTGAGTATTCCCGGGATAGTTTCGGCGTTTATGACGAAGCCGGCCGGCAGATCGCCGAGGTGGATGTTACGTTCCGATCCGCGGATCTGGTCCTGGGGATGGAGCTGGGCGGTGATGCCGAAGCCCGGCTGACCTACACCCGCGGCTACGCCACGGTGGATGAGGAACTGGGGGAGCCGGTCGCGCCGGAAGACGCCATCCACCAGGGCAACGTGATACTGCGACTGGTCCATGATTCCCTGAACGATTCGTTTTTCCCCACCGCCGGGGCCTTTGCCGGCGTCAAGGCCCGGTTTGAACGGGAAGACCTCGGGTCGGACCGTCATTTTGACTCGGTGACCACGCTGCTTCTTGGCACCGGAAGCTGGCAGGGCCTGACCCTGACAGGACTGATGTTTGCGGAGGATGTGACCCGGGGCGAGGCCGGGGTTGAGAACCATGTCCGGTTGGGTGGCTTCCGGCGCCTGTCAGCGTTTGCCCCTGGCCAGATTACCGGCGAGAGCGCCGCCATGGCGGCAGCCTATGCCAGTCAGAGTTTTGGCGGTCCGCTGATGCCGTGGTTTGCCGGTGTCGGGGTCGAGGCAGGTAACGCCTGGGATTCCCTGGGTGATGCCAGCTGGAATGGTTCGGTCCGGTCCTGGAGCCTGTTTGCGGGGGTGGACACGTTCCTTGGACCGGTCCAGTTGGCGGGTGCCTACAACAACGAGGACAACTGGAGCGCATACCTCAACATCGGCTTCTCCTTCACCCAGCTGTTCTATTGAGGAGGCCGGTCAGCTCCGCTGTTCGTTCCCGGCAATGGCGTCCAGTACCTGCTGGCACTGTTGCAGGGCGAAACGGTGGAGGATGCCGGCAAGGCGTTCTTCGTCGCGGTCCCGGATCGCGCTGATGGACTCTTCCATGTTGGCGAGGTTGTCCTCCAGCACCTGGCTGCCACCGTGCTGGAACGCAGCGAAGGCGCAACGCCGGGCTGAGGGCCAGAGGTCATCAATGGCGTTCACGATGAAGTAGTTGTCGGCGTAGACCAGGGACGCCTTGGTGTATTCGATGCCCAGCTCGAGGAACTTCATCAGGTCATTGTTCTGGTAACAGGCTTTCATCTGCCGGTGCAGTGACTCAAGCCGCTCCATGTCTGACGGTTGCCACTGGCGCACCAGCTTTCGTCCCGTGTGGGTGAGGTAGAGCTCGAGGGTCTCGTACAGGCTCCGCACAAAGTAGTCGTCAAGGGTCGTGACGAATGCGCCTTTGCGTGGGACGTTGCGCACCAGGTGCCGCTTTTCCAGCAGGAGTAACCCTTCCCGTATTGATCCATGGCTGACATTCATCTGCTTGGCCATGGAGCCCTCGTAAATACGCTCGCCGGAGCGAAGCTGGCCAAAAACGATGAGGTTTTCGATGTGGCGGGCGACCTGCTCGGTCAGGGTCTCACGGGGTTTGAAAGCGTTCATGTCGGTTTACGGCTACTGCATGGAATTGGAATTGCTCGCATATTCGCACATTCCAGTGGCCGGGAGCCAGTCTGAGGCCGGTGTCACAGCAGGGGGGCGCTGAGGCGGATGGCCCGGCAGGTCAGCCGGAACAGGATCGAGCGGTCCCGGTAGTCGCGCTCTGTCATCAGCCGGCAACTTTTCAGGTCCTCCTCCAGCATCTGCTCGACATCTGACACGAATTGTCGGTCGGTGTTGATGGCGGTGATCTCGAAGTTCAGGCGCATGGAACGGTTGTCCAGGTTGGCAGTACCCACGGCGGCATAGCGGTCATCCACCAGCACCACCTTCTGGTGCATGAAGCCCGGCTGATAGCGATAGATGCCGATGCCGGCCTGACTGGCCTGCACCAGGTAGGAGTAGGCGGCCAGTTTGATCAGGTGATTGTCCGGGGTTTCCGGGATCAGGATGCGGACATCGACGCCCCGAAGTGCCGCAAGCTGCAGGGCATTCATGATCTGGAAGTCCGGGACGAAGTAGGGTGAGGCAATCCAGATCCTGGACCGGGCGTTGTTGATACAGTTCAGGAAAAACAGGGTGCAGGTCTCCCAGGTATCGGCCGGTCCGGTGGGAAGGATCAGCACTTCCTGGTCGCCCGGGGTGTGCTCGCCGGCACTCCAGTCCAGGTTGGGCAGCTCGTCACTGGCCCAATTCCAGTCCTCCAGCCAGGCCAGCTGGAGGCCGCTTACCGCCGGGCCCTCGATCCGGCAGTGGGTGTCCCGTAGGGGATCCTGGTCCATGGCGGTGCCCAGGTATTCATCACCCAGGTTGATGCCGCCGACAAAACCCACCCTGCCGTCACACACCAGCAGCTTCCGGTGGTTTCGGAAGTTGATCTGGAACCGCCGCCGGCGGATGTTGCCGTCGCCGAACGAGGCGACCCGTGCGCCGGCCTGGGACATTTCCCGCAGGTACCGGCGGGGCAGGAAGACGCTGCCGATGTCATCGTACAGGAACCAAACCTCCACGCCCTGTGCCAGTTTCCGTTCCAGGATCGATTTGATGCGTTGGCCGACCCGGTCCGAGCGGACGATATAGAATTCGAGCAGGATGTAGCGGCGGGCATCCTCCATGGCTTCGAACAGGGCTTCGAAGGTGGCTTCGCCGTCGCGCAGCAGGGTGCACTGGTTGCCAGCGGTGAAGGGCTGGCGGCCAAGTTTGCACAACACCTGCAATTCATCCTGGAAGCGGTCATTGCCGGGGGCCGGGATGGATGTGGTCTGCTGCTCGAACCGATTGAGCAGGTCGGTCAGGGATTCGTCACCCATCCGTCTGGCCTTGACGTAACCACCGAACCGGTTCCGGCCGATCAGCAGGAACAGGGGCACAGTGAGGTACGGAAGACCCAGTAAACCTATGATCCAGGCGATGGCGCCCTGGGACGTGCGGTAGGTCAGCAGGATCCTGTAGATACATGCCAGTGCCGCCAGGTAAAGCAGGCCGATAGCAATGGCGATCAGCGAAAAGCCCTCCATCATTGTGTACTCCCCGGGTTCGTGCTGCCAGTGCCGGCGCCCAGGTGTTCGGCCCGGTATTGGGCCGGCGCCCGGCCGGTCCAACGCTTGAACGCCCTACTGAAGGCGCTGAGCTCGGAAAAGCCCAGCAGGAAGGCGATCTCACCCAGCGCGTAATGGTCGGCGGCAACATAACGCAGAGCCTTGTCCTTGCGCACCTCCTCAACCAGCTCGTGGAAGCCCAGCCCTTCCTTCTTGAGTTTGCGGTAGAGGGTCTGGCGGCTCATGTGACACTGGCGGGCGAGGGTGTCGGCATCAATCCGGTCGGTCGCCATCTGCCGGGAAATCAGCCGGCGGATTTTCCGGCTGAAGGAGCGGCGGGTCTGCAGTCGGGCCAGCAGGAAATTCACCTGGCGAAGAACCGCCGAATACACATAGGGATTGCGGTGAGGTATCGGATGGCTCAGGTGCCGGGTATCAAAGGCAACGCGGGTGATGCCATGCCCGAAACTCACCTGGTCGCCCAGCAGGACCTCGTATTCATTGGCGTAGGATGGCTTTTCATGGGCGATCTCGGTCCATTCGGCCTGGAAACCGGGGTGGATGAAGTGCCGGGTCCGGCTCATGGCGGCGGCCAGGGTCCGGTCCATATCCTGGCGACAGTAGTGTTCCGGGGCATCCGGTTGCCAGGTCAGGATGGCGGTGTCGCCGCTCTGCTCGAAGGTGAGGATGACCGATTCGTTGATCAGCCGGTGCAGGCGGACATATTGGGTCACCGCCTCGCCCAGGGTGTCGCAGTTGAAAAACACGTGCCCCACCAGACCCATACGTTCCGGGTCGACCAGCTTGCCGGCATGGAGTCCGACACCGGGGTCCCCGGTGATCTGTTCGGCATACTCCCACAGCTGGTAATGGGCCTCGGCAGGCACCCGGCGGTCAGGATCTTCGAGCTCACCGGTGCCCAGCCCGATGATTCGGGCGATCCGGCTCCGGTCCAGCACACCCTGGCGCTCCAGGTAATGCACCAGCGCCAACGTGCTGGAGGCGGCAACGCCGGGAGTCGGGGCTGTAGGGGTATCCGGGTGCGAGGAACTCACAACATTCCTTCTGAAAGTTAACAGGCTGTCATGGACACTGGTACAAAATGTCAAGCGTATGGGACAACTTGTCAACGGCCTCTTTGCCATACAACGATAGCATCAACACATCAGGTTGGAGTAATGAATGCACACTTGATGGAGGTGTTGTATGGATCAGGAAATCTTTGTGCCCCATAGCGAGCAGGAACGCAAAAACGTGATTGCTCTTGCGGAATACCTGGACAGCATCTTCTACTGCTGATCAGACAGGCGTTCAGCCTATGACCTTAAGCCGGGTATCCCCCCGGCTTTTTTTCGTCCCGACATTCGCCTGCCTTGCTCGCTGGGCTGGCAATGGTAATGTATCCGCTCCGAGAACAATCCTTTCCAATGCGGAGGCTGTCTGTCCATGAGTGTCGAGCTGAATCATCGAATTACCGGCGAAGGCAAACCCCTGATCCTGTTGCATGGCCTGTTCGGGTCACTGGAAAACCTCGGGGGGATCGCGCGCCGGCTGCAGGATGAATGGCAGATCCACGCCCTGGACGAACGCAATCACGGCAGCTCCCCACATACCGATACCATGGACTACCCCTCTATGGCCGAAGATGTTCTGGCCTACATGGATGCCCAGGGGCTGGATAAAGCCTCGATCCTGGGCCATTCCATGGGAGGCAAGGTAGCCATGCAGATTGCCCTGATGGCGCCGGAACGGGTAGAGAAAGTGATCGTCGCCGATATCGCACCGGTCAGCTACAAACCCCGTCATGACGCCATTCTCGAGGGGCTGAGAAGTCTCGACCTGTCCGCCGTGCGCTCCCGTCAGGATGCCGACAAGCTGTTGGCGGAGTTCGTCGAGACCCCCGGCGTCCGGCAGTTCCTGCTCAAGAACCTGGAGCGGGTGCCCAGCGAGGAGCAGACTGCCGACAGCCCTATGTTCCGGTGGCGGCTGAACCTTCCGGTGATCGATGCCTGTTATGAAAACCTGGCCAAAGCGCCGGAGGGGGACGGCCCCTTCAATGGCCCGGTCCTGTTCCTCAAGGGCGCGGAATCTGCCTACATCCAGGAAAAGCACCGGGACCAGATCATGCAGCTGTTTCCGTCGGCCGAGCTGCGTATCATCCAGGACACCGGCCACTGGCTGCATGCCGAGAAAGCCGATACCTTTGCCGCCCTTTGCCGCCGTTTCCTCGAGAACGAAGACTGAATCCGTGGCCTTCTGACGCGGGCCGTTTTCATGGTCTGGCCCCTGTCTGCTATGGTTAGGCCATTGTCCTCGCGGGGAAATTGGAAAATAACAACGGGCGGACGCACTCTATGAAGTGGTTGTTGATCGGGTTGCTGGTGGTGTTTCTTTTGCTCGGCAGTTTTCTGCTGACGCCGTCGCCCATTGACAGCAAGGCCTGGGAACCGCCCTCGCCACCACCGCTGACCGGGATCCTGGCGCCCAACGAACGGCTTCGGCTGGCGGACCTGCTGGCCCGCGGCCAGGTCTATGGCCCGGAAGACACCACGGTCGGACCGGACGGCGTTCTGTACAGCGGTACCCAGGACGGGTTCATCGTCCGCGTCTTCCCGGACGGGCGCATGGAGAGCTGGCTGGAGACCGGTGGCCGGCCGCTGGGGATGGTGTTTGATCAGAAGGGTAACCTGATTGTTGCAGATGCCTGGAAGGGATTGCTATCCATCGCGCCGGACAAGACCATGACCGTGCTGGCACGGGAAGCCGGAGGCACCCCGTTCCGGTTTACCGACGATGTCGACATCGGTCCGGATGGCACCATCTATTTCACCGATGCCAGCTCACGCTTCCATCAGCCGGACTACCGGCTCGACCTGCTGGAGATGCGCCCCCACGGTCGTCTTCTGCGTTATTCACCCCGCACCGGTCGGGCCGAGGTCCTGCTGGGTAACCTGCACTTCGCCAACGGCGTCGCGGTTTCGCCGGACGGAGACTTTGTTCTGGTCAACGAGACCTGGAAATACCGGATCCTGCGCTACTGGCTACAAGGCCCCCGTGCCGGCCGGGCCGAAGTCTTTGCCGACAACCTGCCCGGATTCCCGGATAACCTGGCGGTGGATGATGAAGGCCGATTCTGGGTAGCGTTCCCCACACTGCGCAATGCCCAGGTGGATGCCCTGCACCGGTCGCCGTGGCTCAAGGATCTGGTCGCAAAGCTCCCGGACAGCCTGAAACCGGCGCCCCAGGAATATGGCCTGGTGGTGGCCTTCGACCGGGACGGTAATCCCATTACCAGTCTGCACGATACCCGCGGCACTCACTTGCAGGAAATCACCTCGGTGAATCCCCACGACGGGGTTCTATACTTTGGTTCACTTCACAACGACCGTATCGGGCGGCTACCGTTGCACGCCATTCCGGGGCTCGGAGACACTGACGAATGACCGCCGACCAGAACATTGATTGGGATCTGCCGGATCCCTTCACCCTCGAGATTACCGTGCGCGAGGAGGACACCGATCGCCTCGGGCACGCCAACAACGTGGTTTACGTCCGCTGGCTGGAAGACGTCAGCTGGGCCCACATCGAGAGCCTGGGTATGACATGGGAGCTGCACGAGTCCACCGGTAAAGCCATGGCGATCACCCGTACCGAGATCGATTACCTGGCCTCCGCCAACGCGGGGGACCGGCTCATCCTGGGTACCTGGCTGACCGGGTTTGACGGGCGCTTCCGCTCTTCCCGCCAGTTCCAGCTGGTGCGCCCGGCGGATGGCAAAACCCTGGTGCGGGCGGTTTCCACCCATGCCTGCGTCAACATGAAAACCCAGCGACCGTCCCGGGCACCGCAGGTGTTTGCCGAGATCCTGTCGGCGGCCTCGGTCAGCGGCGGCAAGGGCCTGGCCCCGGACTGAGCTTCCCCGGAGCCCGTTTTCTGCTAGTCTGAAAGCGTCTGCCTCAGTTAGCACCGACCATTACCACCGAAGTCTGGAGAGACCCATGGAACCCACTAACGAAAATAACATCGACACTTCCATGCGCCACGTGGTCTATGACCGTTTTGGTGAACGGGATGTCCTGCAGGTGGTCGAGAGCCCGGTGCCACAGCCTGACGATGGCCAGGTGCTGGTGCGGGTTCATGGCGCCGGCCTGAACCCGATTGACTGGAAGACCCGCAAGGGGCTGGGCTTTGCGGCGCGCCAGATCGAGAACTCGCTGCCCTGGACGCCCGGCTATGATGTGGCCGGCGAGGTGGTTGCCGTAGGCGACGGTGTTACCACCCTGGCGCCGGGAGACCGCGTGATGGGCATGGTGGGGTTCCCGGCCGCCGGCGGCGGCTACGCCGAGTATGCCCTGGCCGCGGCCGATGAGCTGGCGATCGTGCCCGAGGAACTCGACCTGGTGACGGCCGGAGGTGTGCCCCTGGCGGCACTGACTGCCTGGCAGGGGCTGTTCGAGATGGGCAAGCTGGAATCCGGCCAGAAGATCCTGATCCACGCCGGTGCCGGTGGTGTCGGCCATTTCGCGGTGCAGTTCGCCCTGGAGCGGGGTGCCCATGTGATTGCCACGGCCTCCGCGCGAAACCGCGATTTTCTGGCGGAGCTGGGGGTTCACGAAGTGATCGACTACCACACCACCGACTTTGCCGACGACTGCTACGGCCTGGACATGGTGCTGGACCTGATGGGCGGCGATGTGGGCAAGCGTTCCCTGCACACTTTGGGTGAAAACGGTGTCCTGGTGACCATTCCCACGGTAACCGCGGACGAGATTATCAGCATCGCCGAAGAAATGGGGCTGCGGGCCCACGGTATGACCGTACGCCCGGATGTCTTCCACCTGGAGGAGATTGCCGAGCTGATCGAGGACGGCGATGTGCGGGTGCACGTGGACGGCCAATTTACCCTCGATCAGGTGCGGGAAGCCCACGAAGCGCTTGAAGGTGGGCATGTCCGGGGCAAGCTGGTGCTGGACTGTCGCTGAGGGCTCTTTACCACCGCTGAGGGCTCCGGCCCTCAGTCTTGATCTTCCGCGTCCCCGGCCTTTTCGGCTGCCGCTTTTGCAGCTTTCCCTCCGTTGTTTTTCTCCTTGCGTTCCTTCTGCGGCTGGGGCGGTACCAGGCTGATCAGCACCCAGTCTTGCTCCGGTTTCAGGTCTTCCATCTTGCAGACCGGCGAGATGTAACCCTTGCTGTCGAACACGAACAGTACCAGGGCCTGGCGCTGGTATTTCTCCAGGAAATCCTCGTAGCTGAACTCCTCGCTCAGTTGGGTGGTTCGTACCGTATAGCCCTGGCTGGCGAGGCTTGCCAGCTTGGCGTAGCTGACGCCGTCGAACAGTCCCCGGGTCATCTGGATTTTTTCTGCCGTCTGGTGGCGCGCCTTCTGGTCCTGGTCTCCCTCGGCCAGACTGAACACACAGTTCTTCCCGAACCAGTCCAGGAAATGGTAGGTGGCCAGTGAATTCATGTGCTTGTAGGGTGAGATGACCAGCAGCTTGCCAACGCCGGTCAGGTCCAGGTGGGTTGAGGCGTGCTCGGACACCGGGTTCCCGAAGTAGACCTGAAGGTTATCCATGCGGGCCTGGCGAACATTCTCCCAGTTGGTGTCGGCCAGGGTGACCGGGACCTCATGCTTCTTCAGAGCCTGGGCAATCATCCGGGCGACATTGTTGGCACCCAGGATCAGGAAGCCGTATTCGGCCGGCTCCGCGACCTTGAGCAGCCGTGCCACTGGTCGCGCCGTCAGACTCTGCAGGGTGACCGTGGCAATGATCAGCATGAACACCAGTGGCACCAGGGTGCCGGCGCTTTCATAGCCGAGCTTCTGGAGCTGGAATGCGAACAACGCCGAGACCGCGGCCGCCACGATGCCCCGGGGCGCGATCCAGCTCAGGAACAGTTTTTCCCGAAGGTTGAGGTCGGTGCCGATGGCCGACAGGAAGATGCTCAGCGGGCGGGCCACCAGCATCAGGGCGGCCAGGACCACGACCAGGGCCCAGCCAAGCTCGGCAATGGCCGCGAACTCCACACGGGCAGCCAGGATGATGAACAGGGCGGAGATCAGCAGGACACTGAGGGATTCCTTGAATTCGAGGATACTCTCGATCGGTACCCGCTTCATGTTGGCCATCCAGATGCCCATGATGGTGACCGTGAGCAGGCCGGATTCGTGCGCCAGTTCGTTGGAAATGGCGTAGACCCCGAGCATGAAGGTCAGGGTGCCGGCATTGTGCAGGTACTGGGGAATCCAGTGCTTGCGCAGCACCAGACCGTTCAGGTAGCCGGCCGCCGCCCCGATCAGGAAACCCACCATCAGGGTCTTGCCGAAAATATAAAGAGAATGACTGAAGACGTTGCCCTGACCCCAGGAAACGATACCCTCGAACACCAGTACCGCAAGCAGGGCCCCCACCGGATCGATGATGATGCCTTCCCAGCGCAGGATGTTGGCCAGCTTGGACTTCGGGCGGACCGATCTCAACAGGGGTGCAATCACGGTAGGACCGGTAACAATGGAAATGGCACCAAACAGCAGTGCAACTTCCCAGGACACCTCGAGAGCCCAGCGTGCCACCAGGGTGCCGATCAGGCAGGTGACGATGGAGCCGACCGGCACCAGATTACGCACCATCTTGCCGTGGCCGCGAATCTCTTCGTAGCGAAGGGTCAGGCTGCCCTCGAACAGGATAATGGCCACCGCCAGTGAAATCACCGGGAACAGCAGTTCCCCGAATACCTGCTCTGGTACCAGGAAGCCGAAGAGCGGTCCCGCGGCGATACCGCCGGCCAGGAGGAACAGGATGGCCGGCATTCGGACCCGCCAGGCCAGCCACTGGCAGAACAGGGACAGGACGCCGATGCTGGCGAGAAGCATGACAGTGCTGAGAGGCATAGGTTTCAGGTCCTTTGAATTACAGGTTGGCGCGCCTGGCAATACGGTTGAGCAGGCGCGACGCCGCAATAAATCCGAAACTGGCGGTCACCGGGCTGGCGGCCCCGAAGCCGGAGGCGCAGTCCAGCCGGACCGGGCCGTTGCTGGCCGGTTTCTGCAGGCACACTTCACCATCTCCCGCAGGATACGTGAGCTGCTCAAGTGAGTATACGGCCTCTATGCCAAATCGCCGCTTGGGGTTGCGGGAGAAACCGTATTCCCGCCGCAACAGGTTGCGGACCTTGGCGAGCAGCGGGTCCTGGGTGGTTTTGGCAAGGTCTGCCACCTGGATCTGTGTGGGATCCATCTGGCCACCGGCGCCGCCGGCACAGACCAGTGGAATCTTGCGTCGCTGGCAGTGGGCGATCAGGGCGGCCTTGGCCTTGACGCTGTCGATGGCATCCACCACCCCGGTCATCTCGGGGGTAATCAGCTCGGCGGCATTTTTCGGGGTCAGGAAGCCAAAATGAACCCGTACCTCGGCATGGGGGTTGATAGTTCTCAGCCGATCGGCCATGGCGTCGGTCTTGGTGCGACCGTATTGTCCTTCCAGGGCATGCAGCTGTCGGTTGGTGTTGGATACACAGATGTCATCCATGTCGATCAGTGTGAGGGTACCGATACCGCTGCGGGCCAGAGCCTCGGCCGCCCACGAACCGACTCCGCCGAGGCCGACGATGGCGATGTGGGCATTCCGGAATGCGTCCAGGGCACGGCGGCCATAGAGCCGCTCGATTCCCCCGAAACGAAAAGCGTAATCGTCCGCGGACATTCAGCCTCCGTCAGTAGCCGGACTTTGCCGGCGCGAATCAAAGGGGGCAATTGTAACCCAGGCAACCAGGGTAGACGAAAAGCAGGGACAAAAAAGCCACGCCCGACGGCGTGGCCGTGAGGTGCTATCCGGTCATCAGGCAGCCCAATGGTCATCGGAAAATGCCATCAGGCTGTCCTTGCCGCTCTCGATGTCCCTGAGCAGCCAGTCGATTTCCGGCAGCAGCTTCTGGAAATAGAAACGGGCGGATACCTGCTTGGCTTCGAGCAACGGCTGGTTGCCCTCGCCGCTGGCAAGTTGTTCGCCGGCAACACGGGCCATGCGTGACCACAGGTAACCGATCACGGTCAGGGCCATCAGGCGCAGGTAGGGTGTCGCGGCCGCACCGGCCTGCTCGGGATCCTTGGGAGCGTTGCTGGCAAGCCATAGAGTGGCCTGTTCCAATGCCTTGATCGCACCTTTCAGTTCCTCGCGATGGGGCGCCTCCGGGTTGTCCCTGAGGTAGCCGGTCAGTGTGCCAAACAGGGTACGCACCAGCTGGCCGCCCTTGAGTGACAGTTTGCGGCCCACCAGGTCCATGGCCTGGATGCCGTTGGTGCCCTCGTAGATGCGGGCAATCCGGCCGTCCCGGACCAGCTGCTCCAGCGGCCAATCGGTGGTGAAGCCGGAGCCACCGAGGACCTGCAAGCCGGTGTTGGCGTTGTTGAAGCCCTCGTCGGTCAGGAATGCCTTGACCACCGGGGTCAACAGCTGCACCAGATCATCGGCGGACTCACGAACGGCCGCATCCGGGTGCGCCACCGACAGGTCGAGCTGGTGGCCGGTGAACAGGGCGAGGGCGCGCATGCCCTCGTTCAGCACTTTCTGGCGCATCAGCATGCGGCGCACGTCCGGATGCACGATGATCGGGTCGGCCGGGCCGTCCGGGTTTTTCGGGCCGCTGAGCGAACGGCTCTGCAGGCGCTCCCGGGCAAAGCCGAGGCTCTCCTGGTAGGCCATTTCGGCGAGGCCAAGGCCCTGCATGCCGACCATCAGGCGGGCCTCGTTCATCATGGTGAACATGGCCCGCATACCGTCATTGGGTTCGCCCACCAGCCAGCCTTTGGCGCCCTCAAAGTTCATCACGCAGGTGGCGGAGCCCTTGATGCCCATCTTGTGCTCCAGGCCGCCACAGAAGGCCGGGTTGCGCTCGCCGGATTCCGGCAGGAACTTGGGTACCACGAACAGGGAAATGCCCTTGGTGGTATCCGGCGCACCGGGCAGCTTGGCCAGAACCAGGTGCACAATGTTGTCGACCAGATCGTGCTCTCCGCCGGTAATCCAGATCTTGGTCCCCTCCAGGCTGTAGCTGCCGTCATCGTTGGGCGTGGCCCGGGTACGGATCAGGCCCAGGTCGGTGCCGCACTGGGGTTCGGTCAGACACATGGTGCCGGTCCACTCACCGGAAATCAGCTTTTCCAGGTAGGTCTGCCTGAGCTCTTCGGAACCATGGGCATAAAGGGCGCTGATGGCTCCGTGGGTCAGGCCCGGATACATGCCCAGTGACAGATTGGTGGAGCACACCATTTCATCCACCACGAACTTGAGGGTGTGAGGCAGGCCCTGGCCGCCGAACTCCAGGGGCGCGTCGAGGGCGGTCCAGCCGCCGTCAACAAATTTGCGGTAGGCCTCTTTGAATCCATCCGGAGTCGTCACGCTCCGGGTTTGCGGATCGTACTGACAGCCTTGCCGGTCACCGGTCTGGTTGGTGGGTTGGATGATTTCCGCCGCCAGTTTGCCGGCTTCGTCAATCACCGCAGACATCAGATCCGGTGTGGCGTCGGCGTACTTTTCCAGCTCGTGCAGCTTGTCTGCTCCCAAGACATCAAAAAGCAGGAAGCGAAGGTCATTCGCAGGTGCCTGGTATTGCATGGACGCTCTCCTCGTCGTTTTCAGGTCAGTCAGCCTGGATGTGATGGGCCCGGGCGTCTCAACCCGGTTCTCGTCTTCAAACTGGTGATTCATACGGCTGTTTGAACACTTTGGTCTTCACGAATCGGGTAAAAAGTGGCGCAACTTCATAAAAAAAAACGTATCGACCTGTTGGGTTCGATCAATGGGATTTTCTGAAAACCCTTTGGTAGTCTTTTCAATCAGTTGGAGCGCACCATGAAGCAGGTTTTGATTGCAGGTGTCAGCGGGGCGATAGGCTCCGCCCTGGCCCGCCAGTTACTCGATACGGATCCCGAACGGACCGTTTTTGGGCTGTGCCGGAACCCGGAGGCGCTGCGGGAGCGGATCCCGGACAGTCGGTTGCGACTGGCCCGGTGGGATGCGGAAGCCGGCAGCGTGGAAGAGGTGGGTAATAGCCTGGCGGAAATGCTGGGTCCGGATGGCGAGCTGGACACCGTAATCTATGCCGCCGGCTTGCTGCACGACAGCGAGATCTTTCCCGAGAAACGGATCGAGGATCTTGAGCCCGGGGCGATGGCGCGCGCCTTTGCCGTCAACTGCACCGGGTTTGGCACTGTGATGCGCGCGGCCATGCCCCATTTGCGACATCGCCGGTTCAAGCGGATTGCCGCGATTTCGGCCAAGGTCGGATCGATCGGAGATAACCGGTTTGGTGGATGGTATGCCTACCGTTGCTCCAAGGCGGCGCTCAACATGCTGGTCAGGAACCTGTCTGTGGAGTTGCCAAGGCGATGTCGGCCGGTGAGCTGTGTTGCCGTGCATCCGGGAACGACCGAGTCGGGGCTCAGCGAACCCTTCCAGCAGTCACTGGCCAGTCTGCAGGTGCACAAGCCCGGGGAAACCGCGGCCAATTTGCTGAGGGTGATCGGAACACTGGATGCGGGCAGTAACGGGCGTTTCTTCAGCTGGGATGGGGGCGAGTTGCCCTGGTGAGGTCAGCTTCTGCGCCGCCCCGAATGGCAGGGCGGTGCAGAATCAAAAGTAGCAACCTACCGGATAAATGGGTTGAGAAGGCGGGTAAACCTGCCGGTCAGCTTCACCGGAGCGCTGAGAACGGACAACGTAATGCAGTCTTCACAGCCAACCGCAACCGGTTTGTGTTCATCCTGCTCGTTGAGCACGACAAAGTCCCACTGGTTGAAGACACCGTTCTGGTCAGCAAAGGCACCTTGCAGGACAATCGTCGTTTCATTGCCCCGGTGGGTGTGAGCGGGTGCCTTGCCTCCAGCCGCCAGCTTCTGTAATACCACCTGTTCGCTCTGGCCGGGAAATTTCTCGCTGATGTCCAATACACTGACATCGCCCAGTTGTCGCTTCCAGGGCAGCTCGTTCAGGTCATCCCCAAGCAGCTTCTGCAGTGCGCTCATCCTCGGCGGAGCCGGTTGCACCGGTTCGCTGGCGGGCTCACTGTCGATGCGGGACAGAATGTTGTCAAAGATGCTCTCCGAGACACTGACCTTGGGCTGCTCTTCCATCATCACTGCGCCCAGGCTGTCCAGGGTGTCTACACGGCTCCTGCAGTGCGGGCACTTATCCAGGTGGAGCCGGATACACAGGGCATGGGGCTCGCTCAGGTTTCCTGCGCTGTACTCCATGAGAGTCAGGCTGTCGGGATGGTGCCGTGTCATACGTTCTGATCCTGCAAAATCACTTTCAGCTTGTTCAGGGCCAGGCGAACCCGGCTTTTCACCGTACCAAGGGGAATGTTCAGCTCGTCCGCAACCATCTGGTGGGACTTGTTCTCCATATAAACCTTGGCAATCACTGTGATCTGTTCTTCGGGCAGATGACTCAGTGATTCGCGGATTCGCCGCTCAGACATAAGACGGTGCAGAGAGGTGACCGGTTCATCCTCGTTATCGCCAGGGATCTGCCAGAGGTCTTCGGTCTCGACCAGCATTTCGGCACTGGATCTCTGCATCTTGCGCAGCATGTCGATGCGCTGGTTACGGGCAATGGTGAAGATCCAGGTGGAGGCCGCCGCCTTCCGCCAGTCATAGAGGCAGGAGCGCCGCCAGATCGAGACAAACACTTCCTGCACCAGTTCTTCCGCGTGGCTCGCCAGGCCGTTGGCCATGGCGTAGTACTTGATCTGCGGACCAAAGTGCTCGAACAGCGCGTGGTAGGCCTCACGGTCCTGGTGTTTGCCCACTTTGTCCAGCAACTGGCTCCAGGGGTCCTTTCGGCCCTCGGGTTTTGCTGGTTTCGGATCCAGTGTTGTCACCGGACGCTCCTTGACAGTCGCATGGCTTGAGCTTGTTCTGGTCATCATTCTATGCACTCGTCGCGGGTTTGTCAGTCGCAGGATTTACGAGGGCATGAAGATGCCGGATCAGTGGGACCACAAAAAATCGGAAAAGTTTTCCGCTGCGGCCGGCGCGCGGGGCCGCAGCGGCGACCGCTATTCCTCCAGGTAGGTGTAGCCTTCCAGCCCCGCGGCCAATTCAGCCAGCAAGGCCTTCTGTTGGCTCTCAGGCAGCTCGCTGGCGGAGAACTTCCGGCGATAGGCTTCCAGCAGCTGGTCCGGCTCGAAATTCACGTAGCGCAGTACCTTGGCCACAGTGTCACCGGTGATGGGGTCGCCGATGGCATAACCGCCCTGGTCGTCGAGGCGGACGTCCACGGAGTGGGTGTCGCCGAACAGGTTGTGCATGTCGCCCAGGATTTCCTGGTAGGCGCCGGTCATGAAGAAGCCCATCAGCAGCGGCCCGTCGCAGTTCTCCTCCGGCAGGGGCAGGGTGGTCTCGATGCCCTGGCCATCCACGTACTGGTCGATACGGCCGTCGGAATCGCAGGTGATGTCCTGGATGACCGCCCGCCGGGTCAGGGGACGGTTCAGGCCGTTGATCGGCATCACCGGGAAAATCTGGTCGATGCCCCAGACATCCGGCAGGGACTGGAACAACGAGAAATTCACGAACAGCTTGTCGGCCAGCTTCTCGTTGAGCTCGTCAATGATTTCCCGGTGGGCACGGTTGGCGCTGTCCAGCCGGCTCCTGAGTAGCCGGCAGCAGCGGGTATACAGGGTTTCCGCCTGGGCCCTTTCCGTCAGGGACAGCAGGCCGTGGGCAAACTGGCTGTGTACTTCGGCCATGGCATGCAGCACGTCATGGTAGATTTCCGCCAGCGACCGGGGGGATTCGCTGTCCTCAAGACTGGCCAGGTCCCGCCAGAGGTCGTGCAGGGGCGCCGGTGCCTCTGCGTCTGGTTCGCTGGGGGTGCGATTGTCCGGCTGCTCCTGGTCGATGACGTTGGTGACCAGCACCGAGTGGTGGGCGGTCAGGGCTCGCCCGGACTCACTGATGAGGTCGGGGTGCGGAATGCCCTGGCGCTCGCATTCGGCCTGGAGTACGTGGACCACGTTGTAGGCGTATTCAGACACGCTGTAGTTCATGGAACAGCTGCTGCGGGAACGGGTGCCTTCGTAATCCACCCCCAGGCCGCCGCCGATATCCACGGTTCCGATGGGTGCCCCGAGGTTGTGGAGTTCGGCGTAGAAGCGGGCGCATTCCTTCAGGCCGGTCTGGATATCCCGGATGTTGGCAATCTGGGAGCCCAGATGGAAGTGCAGCAGTTGCAGGGATTCCAGGGCGCCGGCAGACCTAAGGGTTTCCACCACATCCAGGACCTGACTGGCGGAGAGGCCAAACTTTGATTTCTCGCCCCCGGTATTCTGCCAGTTGCCCTTGCCGATAGTAGCCAGGCGGGCACGCACGCCGATCAGTGGCGTTACCTCAAGCTCCCGGGCCTGCTCCAGGATCAGCGGCAGTTCGGACTGTTTCTCCACCACGATAAAGACCCGGTGCCCCAGTTTCTGGCCAATCAGGGCAAGACGGATGTATTCACGGTCCTTGTAGCCGTTGCAGACAATCACAGAGCCGTTCTGGCGGGACAGCGCCAGTACCGCCATCAGTTCCGGCTTGCTGCCCGCCTCGAGGCCGATCTGGCCGGCGGAGGCAGCGGGTTCTGCCGCCAGCAGTTCTTCCACCACCCGGCGCTGCTGGTTGACCTTGATCGGGTAGACCGCGGTGTAGCGGCCCTGGTAGCCCTGGTCCGCTGCAACACGGTTGAACGCATTGCAGAGCGTGTTGACCCGGTCATGGAGGATGTCGGTGAAACGGATGAGCACCGGTAGCTGCACTCCCGACTGGCCGAGGCTGCGGGTCAGTTCGGGCAGATTGATGGCGGCCGGGGTGCGGCCCCGGTCCGGCCTGATCAGGACCTCACCCTGCGGGTTGACGCCGATGTAACCGTCGCTCCAGTGGGCGATGTTGTATACCTTGTGGGCAGGGGTGCCGCTGGCTTCGCTCATGCTTGCTATCCTTTCAGGAAACCGGGCCGGACGGGTGCCGGAAATATGGGCGCCATTGTAGGGCCAACCTCCGTAGGCTGAAAGAACCGGATGTGGAAATTACCTGCTTCCGGGCAGCCATAAATACTTTGGCTGCCGGGATCCCGGCCCTACAATACGCCCCTTTCAACATAGCCCATGGTGCACAGCGGGAGGCAACAGATGACAGCATTGAACGAGGGATGGTTTACCGAGGTCTTTCAGGATCAGGGTACGGCTTTTTCCCTGCAGGTGAAGAAAAAACTGCATGAGGAGCAGACACCGTTCCAGAAACTCGAAATCTACGAGACCGAGACCTTTGGCAACCTGATGGTGCTGGATGGCTGCGTGATGCTGACCACCCGTGACAACTTCCTTTACCACGAGATGATGACCCATCCGGCCCTGTTCACCCACCGGGACCCGAAAAAGGTCGTCATTGTCGGGGGCGGTGACTGCGGCACCCTGAAGGAAGTGCTGAAGCATCCGGGCGTTGAAGAAGCCTGGCAGGTGGAAATCGACGAGCGGGTGACCCGCATGTCCGAGAAATATTTCCCGGAACTGTGCGAGGCCAATGACGATCCCCGCGCCAACTTCTTTTTCGGTGACGGTATCCAGTGGATGCGGGACATCGAGCCCAACAGCGTTGACCTGATCATTATCGACAGCACCGATCCGGTGGGCCCCGCCGAAGGCCTGTTCGCCCTGGATTTCTACCGGGATGCCATGCTGGCCCTCCGGGAGGGCGGCATCATCGTGCAACAGAGTGAATCACCGCTGCTGCACACCGACACCATCATCAAGTCGATCCATGAGGACATGCGCAAGGCCGGTTTCGAACACGTGCAGACTCTGCCGTTCCCCCAGCCGGTCTATCCCACCGGCTGGTGGAGTTGCACCATGGCCAGCAAGGCCAACCCGTTGCGTTATTTCCGCGAGGAGGATTCAGCGAATCGTCCGTTTGTCACCCGTTATTACAATCCGGGCGTCCATCACGGTGCCCTGGCCATGCCGCAGTTCATGCTGGATGCCCTGGAGGATCAGGTTGCGCCAGAGGAAGCGTGACGCAAAATTAGACACTTCCGGAGTCTGATCTAGACTTTAGGCAGTGATCGCCTTTCGATCATTCGCGTTGGATCTAGCCAGAGGAAGTTGCAGAGGAAGTCGTTATGGATGTACGCAAGGGAGAGCAGGAACGTAACTGGTTCCGCAGTAAGCGCTTTGAAATGATCAACGGTCAGTGGTACTTCCAGACCCGGGAGGGAACCATGGAGGGGCCATTTGACAGCATGCGGGAAGCGGAGATGGAGTTGCTGCTGTATCTGCGCCATGCCGACGACGCCTTGTTCCAGGGGGTCTGAATAAAGAAGGGGTCAGATGAAAGCTTTCATCCGACCCCATATTCACGTCCAGTCTGCGGTACCGTCGGGGTCTGATGAACGCTTTCATCTGACCCCTCCTTCACAGCGGCCTTACTGCTTGCCGCTGACAAACTCCGGATAGGCTTCCATACCACACTCGGACAGGTCCACGCCTTCGTACTCGTCTTCCTCGCTGACCCGCAGGCCGATGACGGCCTTCAGGATGCCCCAGACAACCAGGCTGGCCACGAAGACCCAGACGAAGATGGTGAGCGCGCCGATGATCTGTCCGCTGAAGCTGACATCCCCATTGGTGACCGGCACCAGCAGCAGACCCAGCAGACCACACACACCGTGTACGGAGATGGCACCCACCGGATCGTCGATACGCAGCTTGTCCATGGTCACGATGCTGAGCACTACCAGGACGCCGCCGATGGCGCCGAACAGGGTGGCTGTCAGGGCGCTCGGGGTGGAGGGCTCGGCAGTGATCACCACCAGCCCGGCCAGGGCACCGTTGAGCAGCATGGTCAGGTCAGCCTTGCCGAACATCAGGCGGGCTGTGATCAGGGCGGCAACCGCGCCACCGGCAGCGGCGGTGTTGGTGTTCAGGAACACCATGGCCACGGAGTTGGCGCTGGCGATGTCGCCCAGTTTCAGGACGGAACCGCCGTTGAAGCCGAACCAGCCCATCCACAGGATGAAGGTGCCCAGGGTCGCCAGCGGCAGGTTGGCACCCGGGAAGGCGCGGATCTCGCCGTTCGGGCCGTATTTGCCTTTACGGGCACCCAGCAGAAGTACGCCAGCCAGGGCCGCAGCAGCACCGGCCATGTGCACGATACCGGAGCCGGCAAAGTCACTGAAGCCGAGGTCGCCCAGGTTGTACATGCCGAACACGGAGGCTCCGCCCCAGGTCCAGGCACCTTCCATCGGATAGATGAAGCCGGTCATGAATACTGCAAAGACCAGGAAGGCCCACAGCTTCATGCGCTCAGCCACGGCACCGGAAACGATGGACATGGCTGTGGCAACGAACACCACCTGGAAGAAGAAGTCAGAGGCGCCGGAGTAGATGGAACCACCCTCGAAGCCGTCTTCACGGCCGGCGAAATCACCCAGCACACCGGCAACGTCCACGTCGGCAATGCCGGACAGGAAGATGCTGCCGCCATACATGATGGCGTAACCGCAGACCAGGTACATGATGCAGGAAATCGCGAACAGCGCGACGTTCTTGGTCAGGATTTCAGTGGTGTTCTTGGCTCGCACCAGGCCGGATTCCAGCATGGCAAAGCCCGCCGCCATCCACATGACTAATGCGCCACACACCAGGAAATAAAACGTATCTATAGCGTATTGCAGGTGAAAAAGATTGCTTTCCATTTGAAGCCCTCCGCACAAGGCTCTTCAGGTTATAGGTTTTTTGCGTTGGCTGACTGTCTGGTCAGATCAGGTTCAGACCGCTTCTTCGCCGGTTTCACCGGTCCGGATGCGGATCGCCTGTTGCAGTTCGGTCACGAAGATCTTGCCGTCACCGATCTTGCCGGTGTTGGCTGCCTTGGTGATCGACTCGATAACCTGGTCCAGCAGGTTGTCGCCGATGGCGATCTCGACCTTGACCTTGGGCAGGAAATCCACCACATATTCAGCGCCACGGTAGAGCTCGGTGTGGCCTTTTTGCCGACCGAAGCCTTTGACTTCAGTGACGGTTACGCCTTGAACGCCAATCTCGGATAGTGCCTCACGGACATCATCCAATTTGAAAGGCTTGATGATCGCTGTCACAAGTTTCATTGCTTTCTCCTTGGTAAAGCCGTCCCAACAGTGAGGGCCCGTCGGCCGATTGTTGAGTTCGGGATGCTGCCACCTCGCACACCAATTGTGCGGATTGCGTACGAGTGTTCTAGCATCGGGTATGCCAACGCAAAAAAATAATTATAAAACAACAAGATATCGATTGCTTGTCCCAGATTGGCGCAAAAGCGTGCACCAAAACAGGGCGGCTCGCTGCCCGACGGTCCATTTTGGAGCCATTCGCCACGCAGCGCCGGCAGCCATTATATAGCCGACAGCCAACAGTATGGCAGGCCCGCGTGTGTGATACACTCCCGGGACTGCTTTTTGGTGTCCGGCCCAGGCCGGAATCCGCAAGTTTGGGAACCAGTGAGGTAAAACGTGAAAGGTCCGCAGGATATACTCGCTCAGTTACAGGGCCAATTCGGTCAGTTCGTCCCCGACATGGCCCGTGCCGCCCGGGAAGACTTTGAAACCCAGGCCCGCGCCACGGTGATGTCGGTCCTGTCGCGCCTGGAACTGGTGACCCGCGAGGAATTTGATGCCCAGCAGGCGGTACTGATGAAGACCCGGGAAAAGGTGGAGGCACTGGAATCCCGCGTCGCCGAGCTGGAACAGAAACTCCAGGGCTAGTAATGCCCTGTTGGTGGGCAGGATGCCCGCCGGAACAAACCATGGAAGGTGATTATGCTTGCCGTTGTCCATTCCCGCGCCAGCATTGGCGTGTCGGCCCCTGCGGTTACCGTGGAGGTTCATCTCTCGGGCGGCCTGCCCGCCCTGTCCATCGTCGGATTGCCGGAAACCGGTGTCCGTGAAAGCAAGGAGCGGGTGCGCAGTGCACTGCTGAACGCCGGCTTCGAATTCCCTGCCAAACGCATCACCATCAATCTTGCTCCAGCCGATCT
Source organism: Marinobacter sp. (assembly GCF_041690455.1). GTDB lineage: Bacteria > Pseudomonadota > Gammaproteobacteria > Pseudomonadales > Oleiphilaceae > Marinobacter. Next base: position 11,262 of record NZ_JAWLHI010000024.1, on the reverse strand, counting down.
TCCTAAGGAGGGCGGGCGCTTTGACCTGCCGATTGCCCTGGGCATCCTGGCAGCCTCCGGGCAGATTCCGGAGCAGAGCCTGGAGGGCTGCGAGTTCGTTGGTGAACTGTCCCTGGATGGCGCGCTTCGCCCCCTCAAGGGCATTCTCCCGGCCGTGCTGGCGGCCCGGAGTGAGGGGCGTCAGCTGCTGGTGCCCCAGGCCAACGCCGAAGAAGCGGCGTTGGCGAGCCGGGATGATGTGCTGGCGGCTGCCCACATCCTGACGGTGAGCGAGCATCTCTCCGGCCGGGCGCGACTGGTTCCGGTCCCCGGTGTGACCCGGACGCAGGCCGCGGACGACCGCCAGCCGGCGGCCGATCTTTCCGAGGTGCGGGGCCAACGGGTGCCCCGGCGGGCGCTGGAAGTGGCAGCAGCCGGTGGCCATAACCTGTTGCTGTTTGGTCCGCCCGGGACGGGCAAGAGCATGCTGGCGAGCCGTTTGCCCGGCATCCTGCCCATGCTGACGGACGAGGCCGCCATGGAGGTGGCGAGCGTGCATTCGGTGGCAGGATTGCCGGTCCGGGAAGGACGCTGGCGGGAGCCGCCGTTCCGCGCACCCCACCACACCGCCTCGGCCGTGGCATTGGTGGGTGGCGGCAGCAGCCCCCGTCCCGGTGAGATCTCCCTGGCGCATCGGGGCGTACTCTTCCTTGATGAGTTACCGGAGTTTGAGCGCCGGGTACTCGAGGTGCTGAGGGAGCCGATGGAGACCGGCGAAATCGCCATCAGCCGGGCCGCCCGGCAGGTGCGTTTCCCCGCCCGTTTCCAGGTGGTGGGGGCGATGAATCCCTGCCCCTGCGGTTACAGCGGTCACCCCTCCATCGACTGTCAGTGCACGCCTTCCCAGGTGATGCGATACCGCTCGAAAATATCCGGCCCCCTGCTGGATCGTTTCGACCTGCACGTGGAGGTGCCGGTGCAAAGCGGCGAGGTATTGATGCAGTCGGGACCGGAAGGGGAAACCAGTGCCTCGGTGCGTGCCCGGGTAGAAGGCGCCCGAGCGCGCCAGCTGGAACGGGGCCAGCTCAACGCCCTGTTGTCCGGTCGTGCCCTGCAGGATGCCTGTCGCCTCGATGCCGACAGCGAACGGATGCTGGCCGGGGCCATGGAACGGTTGGGACTGTCGGCCCGGGCGCTGCACCGTATCCTGAGGCTGGCACGCACGCTGGCGGACCTGGAGGCGGTGGACACGGTGTCCTACGCCCACCTTGTGGAAGCGCTTGGCTACCGTCAGCTCGACCGGCAACAGGGCCGGCACTCGGTGGTATCCGCCTGAGCCGGCGGACTCTGGTAAACTGTGGCCAGACTGTCAACCACAACCCGCACCCTGCGGTTAAGGAATCCAGATGACTGACCAGAATGAACCGCAAGACAAGAAGGAAGCCTCGGATTCGCCGGTAACCACCCGCCGTGGTGTTCGAAGTTTTGTGCTCCGTCAGGGGCGTATGACCGAGGGCCAGAAGAAAGCCTTTGACCGGGGCTGGGCCAAGTACGGCCTGAGCCGCGAGGATGGCATGATCGATCCCCGTGAGGTGTTTGGCCGCGATGCCATGCTCAACCTGGAAATCGGCTTCGGTATGGGTAAGTCCCTGGCCGAGATGGCCGAGGCCGCACCGGAGCAGGACTTCATCGGGGTGGAAGTGCATCTGCCGGGCGTTGGTGCCCTGCTCAAGGAAATCGAGGACCGGGGCCTGGAAAATGTCCGCATCTACAATATCGATGCCAATGATGTCATCGACCTGTGCCTGCCGGATGCCCGCCTGGACCGGGTGATGGTGTTTTTCCCGGATCCCTGGCCCAAGAAGAAGCACCACAAGCGCCGGTTGATTCAGCCGGAGTTTGTCCAGCGTCTCCGGCACAAGCTTCGGGTTGGCGGTGTATTGCACCTGGCGACCGACTGGGAGAACTACGCCGAACACATGATGGAAGTGATGAGTGAGTCGGAAGGCTTTGCCAATGCCCGGGAACCCGGTGAGTTCTCACCGCGTCCCGATGACCGGCCGATTACCAAGTTCGAGAAGCGCGGTGAGCGGCTCGGGCATGGTGTCTGGGACCTGCTGTTCCACCGCACCAACTGATCCCCGGCTACCGGGTCAGCCGTGGGCGAGGGGATGTCGCCTGGCGGCCCGGATGATTACCAGGCCGGCCACGCCCAGGGTCAGGCCGGTAAACTTGATCAGCGCACAGAGTGTGGCGGAAAGGCTGACCACATCAGTGGGTGGGTTGAAGTTGTTCAGCAGCAGGATGTTCTCGGTGACATCCGCCGCGCTCGCTGCCACAAACAGCGCCCGTACCCAGCGCCCGACGACCCGCTCCCGGACGCCGGGCCGGTCCCGCATCAGGTGGCGGGTGAGGTGCAGCAGGGCGAGCAGGTAAGCCGCGATAAAGAGGAAATCAAGCCACAGGGAAACCCGGGCCCAGAACTGGCCGTCGGACCGCCAGCTGCGAAGGATGGCATGGGTCTGGTCAGCGGTGGCCGCGAACTGGAAACTGACAATGCCCTGGGGCGCAGAGCCGGTCTGAAGTGGCTGATTGACCAGTATCAGGCCGCCCAGCAGGATTACGGTTGTGATCAGACTGGTCTTCAGCGTTTTTGGCAAGGCTGCCCATCCATGTGCCGGGTCCATCAGAGAAAACGCTCCAGCAGGCTGTTGAGATATCGCTGGCCAAGCTCCGTTGCCTGCAACCGGTGGCTTTCCAGCAATCCTTCCTTCCGTAATTGATCAAGTTGTACCCTAACTGACCCCAGGGGTAAACCCGTTCGTTCCGTAAACAGCGATTCCGCCACACCGGCCTTCAGCCGCAATGCGTTCATCAGGAATTCCAGCGGCCGTTCGTCCGGTTCAATGGCTTCGACGCCGGCGGTGCGACTGCCAATGCGATTGAGGTAGGCCTCCGGCTGACGGGTTTTCCAGTAGCGCCGGATGCTGCTATCCGCCAGGCTGACCTTTCCATGTGCGCCGGCACCCAGCGCCAGGTAATCGCCGAAAGTCCAGTAATTCAGGTTGTGCCGGGAGGCTCGTCCGGGCTGGCACCAGGCCGATACTTCGTAGTCGTCGAAGCCGTTCTCCCGTAACAGGTCAACGCCGGCCCGGTAGATGTCCCAGAGCCGGTCATCGTCGGGCAGATCCGGCGGGCGACTGTAGAATTCCGTGTTCGGTTCCAGGGTCAGCTGGTACCACGAAAGGTGAGGTGGCTCATGGGACAGGGCTTCGCGCAGGTCCGAGAGGGCCTGATCCGGGGTCTGTCCCGGCAGGCCATGCATCAAGTCCAGGTTGAAGTTGTCGAAGCCGGCAGTTCGGGCCGCTTCCACGGCACGGTGGGCCGAGTTGCGATCATGGATGCGGCCAAGCACTCGCAAGTGTTCAGGGTTGAAGCTCTGGATGCCGATGGAGAGCCGGTTGATGCCGGCCTGCCGGAAGGCCTCGAAGCGACCCTGTTCCAGGGTGCCGGGATTGGCTTCCAGGGTGATTTCCGCATCCGGAGCAAAAGCAAGCTTGTCCCGAAGCGCTTCGAACAGTCGGAAATAGAAATCGCCCGTCATCAGGGAGGGCGTGCCGCCGCCGATAAAGACCGTCTGGATCGCCCGGCCTTGAACCAGCGCCAAATCCTGCTCCAGATCCTCCAGCAACGCTGCCAGGTAAGCCTTTTCCGGGATGTCGCCGCGGATCGCGTGGGAGTTGAAGTCGCAGTAGGGGCACTTGCGCACGCACCAGGGCACGTGGATGTAGAGGCTCAGGGGCGGATTTACCGCCACCGGGGTAGTGGCGGACATGGCCTCAGAGCTCCGCCTTCAGGTGTTCGAGTAGCTGGGCGAGGGCGCGGCCACGATGGCCGATGCGGCCCTTTTCGGCCCGGCTGAGTTCTGCGGCGCTGCAATCGTGCTCTGGCGCGAGGAAAACCGGGTCATAGCCGAAACCGCCGTCGCCCCGGGGCTCGCGCAGAATCCGGCCCGGCCAGCGGCCGTGGCAGATGATGGGGGTCGGATCATCGGCGTGGCGCAGATAGACCAGTACGCAATGGAACTGGGCCCCGCGATCTTCATCAGGGACACCCTTCAGGGCGTCGAGAAGGGCCTCTACGTTGTCCGGATCAGTGGCATCCTCGCCGGCAAACCGGGCCGAGCGGACTCCGGGCAGGCCGCCCAGGGCGTCCACCGCAATGCCGCTGTCATCGGCAAGCGCTGGCAGGCCGGTTTCCCGGGCAGCATGCCGGGCTTTCAGGATGGCATTTTCAACAAAGGTAACCGCCGGTTCCTCGGCCTCACCCACACCCAGCTCTCCCTGGGGGATTGGCGTCAGGCCCAGGGGCGCGAGCAGTTCGGTGAGTTCGGCAATCTTGCCCTTGTTGTTGCTGGCGATGACGAGTTGCTGTGACATGGTTCAGTCGCTGAACAGGGTGTGGGCAAACCGGACCGACAGGTCCTGCTGGTGGCCGGTTGGATGGGCGGTAATGTTAAAGGTCATCAGCTCACCGGAGGGGTATTGGTACTCGGCGATGAAGTAGACCGCATCGCCTTCCTGGATCCGCCGGAACGCCAGGAAATTGACCTGCTGGATATCGTTACTGACCTTGCCCTCTACCTGGCCACCGACAGGTTTGAGGGTACCGTTGTCCTGCTCCTGCATGATGGAGATATTGACGATGCCGATGCCCTTGCTCCGTTGCAGGTCGTTGGCCCTGGCGACTTCGGGTGACAGGAAGGTGCTCGGAAGCACGCTCCAGTGCAGCTGGTAGTCGCCGAAGTCCTTGGAGCCGGCAGCCTGGGCCTGCAAGGCTGCCATGGTCAGGAGGATGCCCGCCAGAAAGTTTGTGAAAATCCGGAGTTGTTTGATCATTGCTCGTTCTCCCGTGTGATGCGGTAAATGGCGATCTCCCCCAACAGGTTAGGCCACAATCGGGCAGACCAGCTGTTCTGGTGCTGACCGTCCACCACCCGGCGGCTCTTGATCCTGATGCCCTTCTGACGGCACAGGGCCTCGAAATCCTTGAAGGTGCACAGGCGGATGTTGGGGGTGTTATACCATTTATACGGCAGTGCTTCGGATTCGGGCATACGACCACTCAGGGCCAGTCCCCAGCGCAGCCGCCAATGGGCAAAGTTGGGGAAGGTCACGATGCCTTCCCGACCCAGCCGCAGCATTTCATCCAGCACCTTGTCGGGGCGGCGCACCGCCTGCAGGGCCTGGGTCATCAATACGATATCGAACATGCCGTCATCGAAATTGTCCAGGCCCTGGGTGTCCAGGTTTTGTTCGATTACGGCGACACCCCTGCTCATGCAGGTGGTGATGTGGTCCGGGTTGATTTCCAGGCCGAAGCCGGTGGCCTGGCGTTCCCGCTGCAGGAAGTCGAGCAGGGTGCCGTCACCACAGCCCAGATCCAGAACGTGATGACCGGGTTTGACCCACTGCTGGATGATTTCGAGGTCAGGTCTCATGCGCCTACCTCCCTTGCTACCCGATCCATGTAAGCGGTGAAAATGTCCGTATACCGTGGCGTGGGGATCAGGAAGGCATCGTGCCCCCAGGGCGCATCAATCTCGGCGTAGCTGACTTTCTTCCGGGCGGAAATCATCGCGTTCACCATTTCTTCCGAACGCTGGGGCGTAAACCGCCAGTCAGTGCTGAATGACAGTACCAGGAATTCACACTCGGCCGCGGCAATCGCCCGGGACAGGTCACCGCCATGCTCATAGGCCGGATCAAAGTAATCCAGAGCGCGGGTCATGAGCAGGTAGGTGTTGGCATCGAAGGTCTCGGAAAACCGCTCGCCCTGGTAGCGCAGATAGCTCTCCACCTGGAATTCGGCATCATAGCCGAACTTGTAGGCTTCTTCCCTCAGCTCCCGGCCAAATTTCTCACCCATGGAGGCATCGGACAGGTAGGTGATGTGGCCGACCATCCGGGCCAGCATCAGGCCACGGCGGGGCAGGGTGTCAAAATCATAGTAGCGGCCGCCATGGAATTCCCGGTCGGAGGTGATGGCCTGGCGCGCCACCTCGTTGAACGCAATGTTCTGGGCGGTCAGCCTCGGCGTGGAGGCAATCACCACCGCGTGCCGGAGCCGGTCAGGGTAATCGAGGCTCCACTGCAGCGCCTGCATGCCGCCCAGGGAGCCGCCAACCACCGCTGCCCAGCACTGGATGCCGAGTCGGTCGGCGAGCAGGGCCTGGCTTTTCACCCAGTCACTCACGGTAACCACCGGGAATTCCGGGCCATAGGGCTTGCCGGTGGCCGGGTTTTCCGAATTCGGGCCGGTGCTGCCATGACAGCCGCCGAGGTTGTTCAGGGAGACCACGAAGAAACGGTTGGTATCGATGGGCTTGCCCGGGCCAATGCAGCTGTCCCACCATCCGGGTTTGCGATCGTCCATGCTGTGGTAGCCGGCGGCATGGTGATGGCCACTGAGGGCGTGGCAGATCAGCACGGCATTGCTGGCGTCGGCGTTCAGTTCGCCGTAGGTTTCCACCACCAGATCGTAGTTTCCCAGCGCCTGGCCACAGGCCAGCTCGATGGGAGTGTCAAAGTGGTAAGACTGTGGGGTAACTATCCCGACAGAATCCGCGGGCAGGGAATCGGGCATCGGCGCGACAGGTTCCTGGTTCGATCCGTAAGTAACTGGAACAGCGACAGCAAAGCCATCGCCAGCCCAGCAGTTTATAGCCGGGTGGGGATGGCTGCAACCGGGAGCGGGTGTCAGCAGGCAGGGCCTAAACGACCCCGGAAATGTTTACCACCTTCTGCTGGATCAGGGTCGGGGCCGGCTTGCGGATCTGCCGCTGCATGCCGTCGGCCAGTTCAAGCTGGCGACGCAGGTCGGCAATGGTGGTTTCCAGCTTCTCCCGCTCGGCCCGACCGTCCCGGTCGCTTCTGACCATGTCACGCAGGCGCCGGATCTGGTGCTCCAGTAGCTGCTTCTGTTCCATGGAATATTGCATGATGGGGAGCAGGGCCTCGTGGGGCCAGCGTTCAACGTCCTTACGTACCCGGTTATGCAGGGTGCGGGCCTCTCCCACCATGACATTGAAAAAGCGACGTACCAGCAGGGACTGTTCGGTCAGCAGGTTTTTCGGGCTGATCCGGAAGCGCCTGGCTTTCTTGCGCAGCTCCCGGATAGCGATGACATGCCGCCCTGCGCGTAGCGGGATGGGTTCCAGGTGCCGTGCCCGGGTATCTTCGTTATAGCGCCGGTAGATGGCGCCCACCATCTTCTCCGCCAGGTGGCCTTCGCTCATAAGGTTGGTGAGGTCAGCTTCCAGCAGCTCGAAGAAGTGATCCATAGCCCGGTTCATGCCGGCGGTGGTCCAGCTCTTCGACATGGAAGTCCGGATCTTTTCGGCATGCTCCTCGAAGCGTTGCTCGCTGACCAGGCTCTTGAGGGTCTTGCCCTGGGAATCCACCAGCCGGCGACTGGAGCGCAGGGAAATGAGCTTCTTGTAGTAGAAGTCATAATCTTTCTGTGCCCGCTCCGCGAGCCGGCTCAGGGCCGCTTTGTCCATAGTGGCGCCGGAACAGGCCTGGAGTTCCTCTTCCAGTGCCTCCAGCCGGGTCTGCATCGCAGCCTGACTGTTCTGGAGCATACCCAGCAGATCGTTGATCAGGCTCTGGGTGATCAGCTGCTCCTTGTGCATCAGGATGCGCTTGATGATCAGCTGCTCCAGCTGGCCGATGTTGGCGCGCTCGAACAGGTCGGCATCCCGGCGCACACGGGCGATCAGTCCCTGCTTGGCCGACAGCGGAATGACGTCGTGCTGGCGGATGCCCAGGTGGTCGGCGGTGTAGCTGCGTACCCGCTCGATGGCCTCCTGGGTGTGCTTTTCACCCTGCAGATCGTCCCAAAGCACGTCGATCTTGTTCAGGGCCGCAAACCGGCCGGCCCGGTGATCCGCGTGTTCGGTGTCGATGTGCTCCTTCCAGATGGTCATGTCGCTGGCGGTGACACCAGTGTCGGCGCTGAGCACGAAAATCACAGCGTGGGCCCGGGGCAGCATGCTGATGGTGAGTTCGGGTTCGGAACCCAACGCGTTCAGGCCCGGGGTGTCGAGAATGCGCAGGCCGCGTTCGAACAGGGGGTGTCTGATGCTGATCTGGGCGTTACGCCAGGCTGGCACCAGAACGTTACCGGGGTTGTTGCGATCATGCTCGAGCATGGCTTCGTCGAAGCCCAGGTTTCGTGCCTCTTGTGGTGGCACGCTCTTGACCCTGGCAACCTCGGCCAGGACTTCGCGCATGATTTCCGGGTCGCGCTCATCGAGTTCATGCTTGACCCAGCGTTCTGGCTGTTTGCGGAGTTGTTGCAGGGACAGTTCGCCGGTGCGGGTTTCGATCGGCAGCAGCAGGAGGTAATTCTGATTGGCTGTACGGTCAAAGAACAGCTCGGTCGGGCACATGGTGGTCCGGCCGGCCTGGGAGGGCAGCATGCGCTGACCATACTCCGAGAAGAACAGTGCATTGATGAGTTCGGTCTTGCCCCGGGAGTACTCGCCGACGAAGGCAATGGTCAGCTCATCCTCGATGAGCAGTTCGAGACCGTTTCGAATGCGGGTGCTGATGTCGTCGGAAAACAGGTCGTTATCCTGCAGCCAGAGGCGATAGCGCCCGATCTGCCGGATCAGTTCCTTTTTCCAGTTATGGTAAGCCTCTACCTGCTGCGACAGAGTTCCCTGCGGGTTCATTGGAGTTTCCTTCTGCGCGACTTCCCGGTATACCGGCGCCCGCTGCCAGCCGGGCGCGCGGACTACAGCAATTCATGAATAAGTAGTAATACTATCCCGTCTTCTCGATCCATGTGTACCTTGCCTTGGCATTTCGCCGGACAGGTCACAATTTTTGGCAATAAAAAGCCGCAAAATCAACAAGATGATTTTGCGGCTTGGCTTCATTGTTTTTCGTTTCCGGGTGTTACCGAATGTATATCCGGAAGGCAGATTTACATGCCGAGGCCGATGGATCCGAGACCGGCAGCCAGTTTCATGTGGTCGATCACCACCGAGATCACGTTCAGGATCAGGAACACGATGATCGGTGACAGATCCAGCCCGCCCATGGATGGCATCACGTTGCGCACCGGCCGCATGACCGGTTCGGTAATCTGGGCAACCAGCTGGATGGCCGGGTGACCACTCTGGGGAGCAATCCAACTCACCACCACTACCGCAATGACGGACCAGAAGTAGATTTTCACGATCAGGCTGAGCACGTTCAGCACCGCCCAGACCATCAGGGTGATGGGGTTGATCGCCGGAATGCCACCATTGAGTGCGACCAGGATGAAGAAGAATGTGATCGCCTGGATGATGACCGCCAGGACGAGGGAGGCGCCGTCGATGCCACCCCAGCCCGGAATAAAGCGGCGAAGGGGGCGTAACAGCGGGTTGGTCGCCTTGACCACGAACTGGGAAATCGGGTTGTAGAAATCGGCCCGGGCCAGCTGCAGCAGGAAACGCAGCAGCACAATCGTCAGATAAAAGGTGGACGCGATCAGCAGGATGGTGATCAGGATGTCTGCCAGCATGAAGCTGTGTCTCCGTTATCGGTTACTGTTTGCCGGCCAGTTCTTCGGCCATTTCTTCCGAACGCTTGAATGCCGCGCCGTAGGCTTTCTTGACAAGGTCTCGCAGCCCGCCTTCCTCGAAGGTGTTGATGGCCTGCTCGGTGGTGCCGCCGGGGGACATGACGTTGCGCTTGAGCTGGGCGGGATCGTGTTCGCTGCGGGCGGCCATTTCAGCGGCCCCGGCCATGGTCTGGATCGCCAGTTCCCGGGCGGTGGCCGGTTCAATACCTGCCTCTGTGGCTGCCGCCTCAAGCGCTTCGAGCATCAGGAAAAAGTAGGCGGGACCACTGCCGGACAGGGCCGTAACCCCGTGCAACAGGTTTTCGTCGTCCACCCAAAGCGCGGAGCCGATGCTTTCAAAGACTGCCTGGATCATCTTCTTCTGATCGTCCTTCACCTGGCTATTGGCGAACAGGCCGGCAGCGCCTTTGCCCACCAGCGAGGGCGTGTTGGGCATGACCCGCACCATGGGTAGCCCGCCGCCGAGCCATTCGTCCAGGGTGTCGGCAGTGAGTCCGGCAGCAATGGAGACCATCAGGGGACGGGTGTTCTGAACGACCGGGGCGATATCACGACAGACATCGGCCATGACCTGGGGCTTGACTGCCAGGATGACCATATCGGCCTGCTGGGCGCAGTAGCGGTTGTCGGTGGTGACGCTGACGCCGAAACGCTTGCGGATGGCCTGAAGATGACCGTCATCCGGGGCGCTGACCCAGATATCACCGGCCTTGTAGCCGTTGTCCAGCATGCCGCCGATGATGGCGCTGGCCATGTTGCCGGCCCCGATAAATGAAATAGTGGGTGATGTGCTCAAGGTTCACTCCAACGGTTGATCGGTTAACAGTTTGAACCGGATGATAGCAGGAACTGAGAGATTCAGCTCTGGGGCTCCTTTGGCGGCCGGGCTCCAAACACCGCTGTGCCAACCCGGACCCAGGTCGCGCCCTCGGCAATGGCCATTTCCAGGTCATCGGACATGCCCATGGACAGAGTGTCCAGCGGGCCGGCTTCCGGAAATTCCTGCTTCAGGGATTTGACGGCGTTGGCCAGTTTTCGGAAGCTGGACCTGAGCTCCGATTCCGGCTGGTCGGGATCCGGAATGGCCATCAGGCCCCGCAGGCTGAGGTTGGGAAGATCGCCGATTGCCGAAACCAGCTCGGGCAGCTCCTCCAGGGTGCAGCCGGACTTGGTGTCCTCTTCATCGATGTTTACCTGCAGGCAGAGGTTGAGAGGTGGTAGTGACGCCGCACGCTGCTCGCTGAGGCGGCGTGCGATCTTCAGCCGATCGACACTGTGCACCCAGTCAAACGATGCGGCGATCTGCCGGGTCTTATTGGATTGGATTGGCCCGATAAAATGCCACTCGATGCCGTCCAGATCGTCCAGGGCCTCGATCTTCTCGAGCGCTTCCTGCAGGTAATTTTCGCCAAACGCGGTCTGCCCCGCAGCGAAGGCTTCACGCAGGTCTTCCGGCGGTCGGGTCTTGCTGACCGCCAACAGGCGCACACTGCCGGGGTCCCGCCCCGCCTGCAATGTTGCTTTTTGTATGCGTCGGGTTACGCTCCCGATGTTGTCTGCTATGCTGCTCATACTGTGAGTTTGCCGCTTATGGATTAAAAGAAAAAGCCCTCCGAGGAACCCTATGGATATTACTGACCTGCTTGC
>NZ_JAWLHI010000023.1:0-53509 GCF_041690455.1 Marinobacter sp. | reverse complement strand
GGTGAAGTGGGGGTCAGATGAAAGCCTTCATCTGACCCCACCTTTACCTCTAACCCCTGCTTCATCATCACCGGTGCCGCTTCAGTCCGGTGGTCACCATGATCCTTGTCGAAATCTCCTCCACCGAATACGCGGTGGTATTCAGGTAAGGAATCCGCTCCCGTCGGTACATCAGTTCAATCTCTTCGATTTCATGCATGCACTGCTGGATGGATGAGTAGCGCGAATTGGGCCGCCGTTCGTTGCGGATGGTGGCCAGGCGTTCCGGGTCGATGGTCAGGCCGAACAGTTTTTCCCGGTGGGGGCGCAGGGCCTTGGGCATGCGCTGGTCGGCCAGGTCTTCGTCGGTAATCGGGTAATTGGCGGCTTTTACGCCATACTGCAAGGCAAGGTAGAGGCAGGTGGGTGTCTTGCCACTGCGGGAGGCGCCGATGAGGATCAGGTCCGCTTCGTCGTAATGACGGGTGCGGGCGCCATCATCGTTATCCAGGGCGAAGTTGACGGCCTTGATCCGGCGTTCGTAACTGCCTTCGTTGTTGATCGAATGACTTTTGCCTACGGTGTAGGAAGAAGAGGCATTCAGTTCCTGTTCCAGGGGATTAAGGAAGGTACCGAAGATGTCGACCATAAAGCCGTCGGCGCGGGAGATGATGTCGCGAATATCACTGTCGACGATGGTGTCGAATACCAGCGGCCGCTCACCATCGGTCTCGGAGGCCTTGTTGATCCGGGTTACCATGGCCCGGGCTTTGTCCTCGTCATCGATGTAGGGAACGGTCACGCGCTCGAAGTCGATTTTCTCGAATTGGGCCAAAAGAGCGTGGCCGAGGGCTTCGGCGGTCAGGCCGGTGCCGTCGGAAATGAAGAAGGCAGTACGTTTCATGGTGTGGGTCCGGTTCCAAATCTGACAGTGAGTGCCCTAGGTAATTTCCGCAGGTTACAGTATCATACACGCCAAGTTCGAGACTCCGCAGTGGATATTGCCTGCATTTGCCGCTGAATATCGCTGGCCCGGTTTTGCTCTTTGCTTCACAGACTCTAAGGGAGACGCGCTTTGGAAGATTACATTATCTGGTTTGATCACCTGGGAATGTCTGATGTCGACCGGGTAGGCGGAAAGAACGCCTCCCTGGGCGAAATGATCAGTAATCTCGCCAACGCAGGTGTCACCGTTCCGGGCGGTTTTGCCACGACCGCGCACGCCTACCGTGAGTTCCTGGCGACCGACGGCCTCAAGGACAAGATCGATGATGCCCTCGATAAACTGGACGTTAACGACGTGAACGAACTGGCCCGCGTCGGTTCCCAGATTCGCCAGTGGGTCATCGAGACTGATTTGCCTGAAGTCCTGGAAAAGCCATTGGCAGAGGCCTATGCCAAGCTGCAGGACGGAAACGAGCACATGGCCGTTGCCGTTCGTTCCTCTGCCACCGCAGAGGACCTCCCGGACGCCTCGTTTGCGGGTCAGCAGGAAACCTTCCTGAACGTCGTAGGCCTCCAGCAGGTTCGCCGCGCGGTCAAGGAGGTCTTTGCCTCCCTGTTCAATGACCGGGCCATTTCCTACCGGGTACACCACGGCTTCGATCACAAGCTGGTAGCCCTGTCCGCTGGTATCCAGAAGATGGTGCGAAGTGAGACGGCGGCCAGTGGCGTCATGTTCACCCTGGATACCGAATCCGGCTTCCGGGATGTGGTCTTTATCACCTCCTCGTACGGCCTGGGTGAGACGGTGGTTCAGGGTGCCGTGAACCCGGACGAGTTCTATGTTCACAAGCCCACCCTCGCAGCCGGCCGCCCGGCGGTGCTGCGCCGTAACCTGGGCAGCAAGGCCATCAAGATGGTCTACCATACCAGCCCCGGCGAAGGCGAGTATGTCGAGACCGTCAAGGTGGACCAGGAAGACCGCAACCGCTTCTCCATCACCGACGCCGAAGTGGAAGAACTGGCCAGGCAGGCCATGATCATCGAGAAGCACTACGACCGTCCGATGGACATCGAGTGGGCGAAGGACGGTGACGATGGCAAGATCTACATCGTCCAGGCGCGCCCCGAGACTGTGAAGAGCCGGGTCGGTGCCAACGTGATGGAGCGGTATTTGTTGAAGGAAACCGGCAAGGTGCTGGTGGAAGGCCGGAGCATTGGCCACAAGATCGGCAGTGGTCCGGTGAAAATCATCACCAGCATCAACGAGATGGACCGCGTGCAGCCGGGCGACGTTCTGGTAACCGACATGACTGACCCGGACTGGGAGCCGGTCATGAAGCGCGCATCAGCGATCGTTACCGATCGTGGCGGCCGGACCTGTCACGCGGCCATTATTGCCCGGGAGCTGGGTATTCCGGCTGTTGTCGGTTGTGGCGATGCCACCGAAGTGCTCAAGGACGGACAGGACGTGACAGTCTCCTGCGCCGAGGGTGACACCGGCATGATCTACGAGGGCGCGCTGGATTTCGAGCTGCGCGAGAATACCGTCGATTCCATGCCGAATATTCCGTTCAAGATCATGATGAACGTCGGCAACCCGGACCGGGCCTTCGATTTCCAGTCATTGCCCAACGAGGGTGTTGGCCTCGCACGCCTGGAGTTCATCATCAACCGGATGATCGGTGTGCACCCGAAGGCGCTGTTGAACTTTGACGGACTGCCCCGGGATATCAAGCAGACTGTGGAGAAGCGCATTGCCGGCTATGACTCCCCGGTGGATTTCTACGTGGACAAGCTGGTGGAGGGTATCTCCACTCTGGCAGCTGCGTTTGCACCGAAGAAAGTGATTGTTCGGCTGTCTGACTTCAAATCCAACGAGTACGCCAACCTGATTGGTGGCACTCTGTACGAGCCGGATGAAGAGAACCCGATGCTGGGCTTCCGGGGTGCTTCTCGCTACATCTCCGATACCTTCCGGGACTGCTTCGAGCTCGAGTGCCGTGCCCTGAAGAAAGTACGCAACGAGATGGGCCTGACCAACGTGGAAGTGATGGTGCCGTTCGTACGGACCGTCGGTGAGGCGGAGCAGGTGGTTAACCTGCTGGCCGAGAATGGCCTGAAGCGTGGCGATAACGGGCTGCGGGTGATCATGATGTGCGAGTTGCCGGCGAACGCTTTGCTGGCGGACCAGTTCCTTGAGCACTTCGACGGTTTCTCCATCGGCTCCAACGACCTGACCCAGCTGACCCTGGGTCTGGACCGGGACTCGGGCATCATCGCCCACCTGTTCGATGAGCGGAATGACGCTGTCAAGATCCTGCTGTCCTACGCCATCCAGGCCTGCAGGAAGGCTGGCAAGTACATCGGTATCTGCGGCCAGGGCCCGTCGGACCATCCGGATCTGGCCAAGTGGCTGATGGACCAGGGTATTGATTCGGTATCCCTGAACCCGGATTCGGTTCTGGATACCTGGTTCTTCCTGGCCGACGAGAAGATCGACTGATTCCATTTCCGGACAAAGGAGAGTGACAACATGGCAGACATTATTACCCCGGATCTGTGTGACGAGTTTCCGGAAGTCCGGGTGGTCGAGCCCGGCTTCAATAACTACGGTGGCGTGAAAAACTTTGGCGGTGAGATTGTCACCGTCAAGTGCTTCGAGGATAACTCTGTGGTCAAGGAACAGGTGGGGCAGCCCGGACACGGCCGCGTCATGGTAGTTGATGGCGGTGCGTCAAAGCGCAATGCGCTGCTGGGCGATATGCTGGCGGAGAAGGCGGCCAGCAATGGCTGGGCCGGTCTGATCATCTACGGCTGTATCCGTGACGTGGACGAGATCGGGCAGACCAACCTGGGTGTGCAGGCGCTGGGTACTGTTCCCCGGAAAACCGAGAAGCGCGGTATTGGTGATCTGAACATCCCGGTTACCTTCCACGGCGTCACTTTCCATCCGGGGCATTACGTGTATGCCGACAACAACGGCATCATCGTCTCCGAGAAGCCGTTGGTCTGATTCAGCGGTCGGAAACGAAGAAGGGCGGCCCGTGGGCCGCCCTTCTTTTTTGTCCGGATGTACCGGCCTGAACTCTAAGCTCAGGCCCAGTTGTCGGTCTTACGGGTCGGTTTGAGCATCGGGACGATCAGTGCCAGCAGGACGCCGCCAAACACCAGGCCGGCTCCCAGCAGCATGAAGTCGGACTCCTTGCTCGCCTCAAGTCGCTCGTTTTCGGCGGTCAGCACTTCCAGGTCGTTGCGGAGTTTCTGGTTCTCCTCGTTCAACTCCCGGTTGCGGCGTTCCAGGTTGATGGAATCGGCGGCAATACTCTTGATCCGCTGCAACTCTTCCTGCAGTTCCTGGGAGCGACTGGACAGGTTGGACTCAGCATTTTCCAGGGCATTGCGCTCCTCCGTGACCTCGGACAGCTGTTCTTTTAGCTGGGCCAGTTCGGTCTTGGTCTGCTCAAGCTCCCGGTTGGCGGCCTGAAGGCGGTCGGCCGCAATGGGCGCGTTGCTCAGGTACTGACTCGCCACCCAACCTTCGGTACCCTTGGGTGTGCGGACCTTCGTGTAGCTCTCCCCGGTTTCGAGCACTTCCAGGGCTGTACCACTGGGTACGGCATTCTCGATAATCCGGTACTGGCTACCGGCGCCCGAGCGAACCGGAAGATAGAGCTTGTCATCAACCCACACGGTTCTGGCCTGGGCGGCTGCAATAGATGATACGATGAACAACAGACTGATGATCAGGCGAAAAGGCGTCACGGATTACATTCCCAGAATTGGATAGTGAAAAACACCAAATATTAAAGGCGCAATTTTGTCACAGATGACCCGCTGTTCAAGCCGGTCACCATTACAATAAACTCATGCGCAGCCCAGCGCTTCACGGAAGCACCGCCTTGAAGGGTTTGACCGTCACCTTCTGGTACACGCCGGCCTCGATGTAGGGATCGGCGTCGGCCCAGGCCTGGGCTGCTTCGAGCGAGTCGAATTCGGCAATCACGAGGCTGCCGGTAAATCCCGCTTCGCCGGGCTCGGGGGTGTCAATCGCCGGATGTGGCCCGGCAACGAGTAACCGGCCCTCCGCTTTCAGTGCCTGCAGGCGTTCCAGATGAGCCGGGCGTGCAGACTGGCGCAGGGCAAGGCTGTTCTCGATATCTTCACTGATAATGGCGTAATACATGAAGCTCTCTCAACCGGTTAAGGATTTTTTGTGACTATACCCCAACCCCCGAATTTGTGCATTGATCTGCACTGCCACAGCACGGCCTCGGACGGTGCCCTGGCACCAGTGGACCTTATTGCCCGTGCTGCTGAAAAGGGGGTGACGCACCTGGCCCTGACGGATCACGATACCCTGAACGGTCTTCCTGAAGCGGCAAGGGCCGCAAGCGAATCCGGAATCACGCTGGTGTCCGGAATCGAGTTGTCCTGCCTGTGGAAAGGCCGGACGATTCATGTTGTCGGCCTGGATTTTGATCGGGAGGACCCTGCATTCACTGCCCGGGTCGCGCAGCAGACGGACAACCGCCGGGCCAGGGCGGCCATGATAGCCGAGCGGCTCCAGCGCCTGAAGGTGCCGGACCTTTTGGAACGGGCGACCGCCAAGGCCGGTAGTGATGTGCCCGGGCGGCCCCATTTTGCCGAGGCGCTGATCGAGGCGGGTGTTGTCCGTAATGCCGCCCAGGCATTCAAGCGGTACCTGGGCGCCGGAAAGCCCGGCGATGTGCGTGCTTACTGGCCGGAATTGCCGGAGGTAGTCCAGTGGATCACTGACGCCGGCGGTATTGCGGTGCTGGCGCATCCACGCAAGTACAAGCTGACTGCCACCAAGCTCCGGGAGCTGACCTCGGAGTTCTGCCGGGCCGGAGGGCAGGGCATCGAGGTGTCCACCTCGGGTCAGTCCAGCGGGGATCTCGGCTTTCTGGCGGAACTATGCCGGCGCAACGGGATGTGGGCATCCCAGGGCAGTGATTTCCACTTTCCGGGAGCACCCTGGTGTGAACTGGGGAATATCATGAAAATGCCAGACGGGCTGGAGCCGGTCTGGCATCATTTTCACGAACCTGCGGGTGTTGCGGCTCCGGCTTAGTCCGGAGCGTGAAACAGCAGGTAGAGGTCGGTCAGTGAGTCCGGGATGGCATCGGCCATCTGGCGGGACAGCTTGTCGCTGTTGCGGACCTTCTGGAAGTCCTCGTCGTCGAACAGACCGGACAGGGTCAGCATGGGAACCATGAGATCTGCGGTTTCCTCCTCGCTGGCGGCGTCCAGCCACTCTTCCTCATGTTCCAGGAACGTTTCAACAAATCCTGCACACCAGTTTTCCAGGGCATTCATCGGATCGCCGTCCTCCGGCTCTGGCAGCTCCAGGGCCTGCCCCATATCCAGGGCGTGGGCCATGTCCTTTGCCAGCTGGGTGACGCTGCGGCGGAATACCTCGGGAATTTCTCCGCCAGGCACCTCCTCGGTGCCGGTGGCGAGGCGGAAGATATCTTCCGCGCTCAGCTCAGCCGGGCCGACGACGCTGGCGCAAACCACGCCGTGGAGCCCGAAAAAGTCCAGGGCGTCATCACCCCAGGGCTCCGCAAACAGGATGTCTTCCAGCGCTTCTATGTCGGAATTGGATAACATTTATCAGTTACTCCCGGCCTTTTGGGCTTCTTCCGCCGCTCGCTGACGGCGACGGACTTCACGTGGATCATTATAGGCCCGGCCCGGCGTAACCGGCAGGTCCAGTTCCGGCTTTCCGCTTTCACCCTGGAAAATCCGGGGTGCTTCGGGCGCCTTGGGTTCCGGAGCACGCTGTGCGGAAGCCTTTTCTTCCTTCGGTTTTTCGGCCTCGGGCTTGCTGGCGGACTTCGGCTCGGGCTCTTTGGCCTCTGCCTTCGCTTTCGGGGCCTGACCTTCGGGCTTCTCAGCTTTCTCAGCCTGCGGTGCCTCCTTCTTCGGAGCGGTTACTTGCTCTTCTGCTTTGGGGCTTACCGCCTCTGACTGTTTTTCCGCCTTCGGCTGCTCAGGCTTTGCCGATTCCGCCCTGGTTGCCTCAGCTTCGCCAGGCTCGGCTTTCGCAGGCTCCTTTTTGGCGCTCTGCGGCTTGGGCTCATCGGAGCGCACTGCCTCCGGTTTGCCGTCCTCGGCCTTGGCTTTATCAGCTTTGGCGGGCGCCTGTTTGGACTCTTCGGCTTTGGCAGCCTCCTGCCTGGGAGTTTCCGCTTCCGTCTTCGAAGGCTTGGCCGATTCCTTACCGGCTGGCTTGGCTTCGGGCTTTTCAGCTTTGTCCGCCGACTCGGTTTTTGCGGGCTGGTCTGCCTTTGCAGGCTGGTCCGCCTTGGCAGGCTTTTTACCCTGATCCGCCTTCTCGGCCTTGGCAGGCGCTTGTTTGGTTTCGGCTTCTTCAGCGGCTACGGCAGCCGTCGGACGAGGTTCCTGCTTAGACTCCGGAGCTTTCTCCGGTGCAGATGACCGTACTTCGGCCTTCTGCTCGGAACTCTTGTCCGCAGTGCCAGTCGCCTTTTCCGGCTCAGCCGCTTTCTCGGGCTGAGTGTCCTTCTGGTGCTTGTCGCTGCGAGAGGCCTTGCGGTCTGCCGGAGTGCTAACAGGAGCCTCGGCCGGGGAGCCATCACGGTTACGCTGGCGACGCGGCTTGCGGGGCTTGTCACCGCCGGAACCTTTCTGGGCAGTATCCTTCTGCTCTTTGGGAGGCTGTTGCTCCTTCTGGGGCTTGGCCTGCTGCTGGTCTTTCTGGCCGCGGCTATCCTTCTGCTCGCGGTTGTCCTTCTGGTCCCGCTGCGGACGGTTACGGCCCTGGCTGCGGCCCTTGTTGTCCTTGCGGCCTTCGGCAGCCTTGTCCTGGCTCTTGTCGCTACCCTGACGGCCCTGGCCGCCCCGGTTCTGGTCATCGCTGCGTCCGCGGCCGCGGTTACGGGTTTCATCACCGCGACCCTGCTGCTGAGTGCCCTGGCGGCGCTCACCGCTGCGGTTGCCACCGGAGCGCTGGTCATCCCGGGCTACCCGGGACTTGCGACGCTCCTGGGTTCTCCGGTCCTGGCGGGGCGGACGCTTGCTCTGTTCGCGCTCTTCGCCCTGCTGGCTTTCGCCGCCGAAGAAACAGGCGATCTTGCGACCGAGCCGACGGAACAGACCTTCTTCCTGGGCCGCTGCTTCTGCCACGGTGGGCGTCGGCGCTGGTGCGGAGGGTCTGATTGCCTTCACGGCGGCCTGTTCGCGTACCGGTTTTTCGGCACTCGGCGCTTCAAAGATTTCTTCTTCGCGCTCGCTGTATTCTTGGGCTACCTGGTGGCTGGAGATGTGCTCGGGTGTGGTTTCGTCCTGACGGAGGCGCAGAATCTCGAAGTGGGGAGTTTCCATGTGCGGCACCGGAACCACCACGACCTGGACGTTCTGGCGTGATTCGATGTCGGCCAGCTGCTTGCGCTTCTCGTTCAGGAGGAAGGTGGCAACGGATACCGGCACGACGGCGCGGACCTCGCCGGTCTTCTCCTTGGAAGACTCCTCGTAGATCAGGCGCATGATACTCAGGGCCAGTGATTCGATGCCACGAATGGTGCCCTGGCCTTCACAGCGCGGGCAGACCTCGCTGCGGGTCTCACCCAGGGACGGGCGCAGACGCTGGCGGGACATTTCCAGCAGGCCGAAGCGGGAGATCTTGCCGACCTGGACCCGTGCCCGGTCGATCTCCAGCGCTTCACGCATTTTCTGTTCCACTTCGCGCTGGTGCTTGGCCGGGGTCATGTCGATGAAATCGATCACGATCAGGCCGCCCATATCGCGCAGGCGCAGCTGGCGGGCAATTTCTTCTGCCGCTTCGAGGTTAGTCTGCAGGGCGGTTTCTTCGATGTCCTGGCCCTTGGTGGCGCGGGAGGAGTTGATATCGATGGAAACCAGGGCCTCGGTGGGGTCGATCACAATCGAGCCGCCGGAGGGCAGCTTCACTTCGCGCTGGAAGGCGGTTTCGATCTGTCCTTCGATCTGGTAACGGCTGAACAGCGGAATCTCGTCCTTGTACAGCTTGATCTTGTTCTCGAAAGTCGGCATTACGGCGCGCACGAAGTTGAGTACGTCCTCGTAGACGTTTCCAGCATCGATCAGTACTTCGCCGATGTCCTGGCGAAGGTAATCCCGCACCGCGCGGATGATGACGTTACTTTCCTGGTGAATCAGGAAGGGTGCCTTGCGCTCGCCGGCGGCCTGGGTGATTGCTTCCCAGAACTGCACCAGGTAGTCGAGGTCCCACTGGAGCTCTTCGGTGGTACGGCCGATCCCGGCGGTACGAACGATAATGCCCATGGCCTTGGGAACCTGGACATCATTCATGGCTTCCTTGAGCTGTGCCCGTTCGTCGCCCTCGATGCGGCGTGAAATGCCACCGGCTCGGGGGTTGTTGGGCATCAGGACCAGGTAACGGCCGGCCAGGGAGATGAACGTGGTCAGGGCTGCGCCCTTGTTGCCGCGTTCTTCCTTGTCGACCTGGACAATGACTTCCTGGCCTTCGGAAACGACGTCCTTGATGTTGATCTTGCCTTCGATCTGGCCCGGGGACTTCTTGAAGTATTCCTTGGAGATTTCCTTCAGGGGCAAGAAGCCATGGCGCTCGGCACCAAAGTCTACGAAAGCAGCTTCCAGGCTGGGCTCTACACGGGTAATCCGACCCTTGTAGATATTCGCTTTCTTCTGCTCGCGGGAGCTGGATTCGATATCAAGGTCAAACAGACGCTGGCCATCGACCAGGGCTACGCGCAACTCTTCAGGATGAGTTGCATTTATGAGCATTCTTTTCATGGAAAGAAAGGGTTCCTGTCGTTTGGTTTTGACAGAAAACCGGGGGGATTCGCATCAGCGAAGCGAAACGTGCGTGCCGCGGGCCTGTTACAACTCAGGCAGCCGGCGGCCCAGACCGAATCAGACCCTTATGGAGTGTGATTCCGTTGGTTCAGTACCACCGCCGACGGTCTTTCTGCCTGTTGGCAGGGAGAGGTCGTATAGGGTGAATGTCTGTTGACGCATGTTATCCATTTTCAGGTTCACACAGGTGCCTGGGTCTCACGTCGTATTGGTAAGCTGGACGGCCCGGCCTTGCGTGGCAATGATTCTTCGCGATGTCGCCCGTCGGTTTTCCGCACGGTTCTTGTTCTTCCGGAGGTTCCTGCCAGCCTTTCATCGGTCTGCGGAAGCGTATTCCGGAAGCATTTCCTGCGCCGTTCCCGCTATCTGTTCGGGCGCCGGCGTTCAAACTCTCTGATAGTGTCGGTATACTTCTGCCGCTCCGGCTTCTGGCTTGAGTAGGCCAGGCCGTAGACAAACGGCAGAGCACGCCGGAATATAACAGTATTACAGCGGCTGTTCAATCCTCAAAACGCGTCGTCCGCAAGGAATTCCATGTCACGCAAGCCTGTTGCGAAAAAACACCCCAGATCCCGTCAGCGACCACCGGGGCCAACCGCCAGGAATAATAAAGATGGTGCTGCCACCCAGTCTTCCGGGGCGGGCCAGGAAGTGCGTCAGGGGGTTCAGTGGGTTACGGTCGATGAGGATAATGACGACCAGCGGGTGGATAATTTTTTGATGTCCCGGTTGCGGGGCGTACCCAGGAGCATCATTTACCGGATTGTTCGCAAGGGTGAAGTCCGGGTAAACAAGGGTAGGGTCAAGCCGGATACCCGGCTGAAGGCAGGCGATTCCGTCCGTATCCCGCCGATTGTGCGCAAGGAAAAGCCGGAGCAGGTGAAGCCCGGGAGCCGGGTGCAGGGCGTGATGGAAGCTGCGGTCATTTTCGAGAACGAGCAGATGCTCGTGGTGAACAAGCCCTCCGGTATTGCGGTCCATGGCGGTAGCGGGCTGAGCTTCGGTCTTATCGAGGTGCTCCGGTCGGCGCGGCCCGACAGTCGTTTTCTTGAGCTGGTGCACCGGCTGGATCGCGATACCTCCGGTCTGGTGATGATTGCCAAGAAACGCTCGGCCCTGCGTTATCTGCAGGATGAATTGCGTCAGAAGCGGGTGCGCAAGTTCTACCACGCCCTGGTCGCCGGAAGCTGGCCGGAAGGTGTGGTTCGGGTGGATGAGCCCCTGCTGCGATACGAAATGCCCAATGGGGAGCGTCGGGTTCGGGTCGACACGGCGGGCAAGGAGTCGCTGACCACTTTCCGGTGCCTGGAGCGGTTCCAGGGTTATACCCTGGTTGAGGCCTCACCGGTGACCGGCCGGACTCACCAGATCCGGGTGCACAGTGCCTGGGCGGGTCATCCGATCGCGGGCGATGACAAGTATATGGATGAAGTGAGTATGAAAGCCTTCCGTTCCATTGGTGGGCAGCGACTCATGCTTCATGCCAGGGCCCTTGAGTTCCGCCTGCCGGGCAGTGACGAGCCGATGCGGCTTGAGGCGCCCTACGACGAAGCTTTTGAACGCGTGCTCCGAACCCTCGGGGCGCGCAAGACAGGATCAGAGCAATGAAAGTAAAAGTAGTGATATTTGATTGGGATGGCACCCTGGTGGATTCGGTCGACCACATTGCCGACAGCCTGCACCAGGCGGCCACCGAGCTGGGTTACCCCGAGCTGGAGCGTGAGGCCTACCGGGACATCATTGGTCTGGGCATGGTTGAGGCGCTGGAAAAGCTGTACCCGGGCATCTCCCGGGACGAGATGAACACCATTCGGGAGGGTTACGCCCGCTACTTCTTCAGTAAGGTGACCACGCCCCAGAATGTATTCGAAGGCATGGCCGAGCTGGTTGCCGACCTGCGGGAATTCGGGCGTAGTTGTTCGGTTGCGACCGGCAAGAGCCGTCGGGGGCTTGAGAGCGCGCTGGTCACCAGCGGCCTGGGTGAGCACTTCGAAATCACCCGGTGCGCCGATGAGACCCGGTCCAAGCCGGACCCGGCCATGTTGAAGGAAATCCTGGAATTTTACCGGATTGAGCCGTCCGAGGCGGTGATGATCGGCGATACCCGCTATGATCTTGAGATGGCTCGCCGTATCGGTATGCCCTCTATCGGTGTCGAGTGGGGGGTGCACAAGCGGGACGTGCTGGGGGGGTACGACCCCCATGCCATCGTTGAATCGGTGCCGGATCTTCGTCGCATACTGGGACTCTGAGCCCGGTGGTGCCAATGCAGTTGCTGACAGGATGTATGCATGAGTGAGTGGGATTCTGACAAGTCGCCGGAATGGGGTGATGAGCCGGCCAGGAAGTCTTCTGGCCGTTCGTGGCTGGGCAGGAAAGGGCCCGAGATGCCGCCGGAGAGTAATCGCGACTGGAAGCTGATCGAAAAGCTGGTCATGTCGCTCCAGGCAGAGCAGCGTCGCAGTCGCCGTTGGGGGATCTTCTTCAAGTTCCTGACGTTCGGCTATCTGTTTGCGTTGCTGTTCCTGATCCGCTTTCCGTTCGGGGAAAGTCTCGATGCCGGAACCGGTGCCCATACCGCGGTGATCGAGATCAACGGCACCATCGCCGCGGACGAGCTGGCCAGCGCTGATAATATTGTCGGTTCGCTGCGTTCGGCCTTCGAGGCCGGATCGTCAAAGGCCGTGGTGTTGCGAATCAACAGTGGCGGCGGAAGTCCGGTCCAGTCCGGCTACGTTTACGATGAAATCAAGCGGCTTCGGGAAGAATATCCCGACAAGAAAGTCTACGCGGTCATTTCCGACATTGGCGCGTCGGGGGCTTACTACATTGCAGCGGCCGCGGATGAAATCTACGCCAACCGGGCCAGCCTGGTGGGCTCTATCGGTGTGATCGCTGGCGGCTTCGGGTTTACGGAAGTCATGGACAAGGTGGGGGTTGAGCGCCGCCTTTATACTGCGGGTGAGAACAAGGCCTTCCTGGATCCCTTCTCACCGGAGGATGAGGGTGAAGTCCAGTTCTGGAGCTCGGTGCTGGAGAATACCCATCGCCAGTTTATTGAGGCGGTAAAGCGAGGCCGGGGTGATCGCCTCGCCGACGATGAACGGCTGTTCAGTGGTCTGGTCTGGAGCGGTGAGCAGGCAATGGAGTTGGGGCTGATTGACGGCCTGGGCAGCACTTCCTCTGTCGCCCGGGAAGTGGTTGGTGCGGAGAAGCTGGTGGATTACAGCCACCGGAAATCCCCGCTCCAGGGTTTTGTGGATCAACTGGGTGTTGCCTTTGGCGAGGGCTTTGCCGGCCAGTTGCTCGAATCCCGACTGGAGTTGCGCTGAGGTCCGGTCAGCCCTCAAGCAGCGGGTTGCACCCCCAGTCCCGCAGCATCCCGTTGAGGGCGATCAGGGGTAGACCGACGAGGCTGTTGGGGTCGCGCCCCTCCAGCCGGTCGAACAGGGTGATGCCCAGGCCTTCCATCTTGAAGCTCCCGGCACAGTCATAGGGTTGTTCCCGTTCGAGGTAGCTCTCGATCTCCTCGTTGGACAGGGTCCGGAAGTGGGCCGTGAAGGGTTCGCAGATGAGCTGGCATTCGCCGCTATCCGCATCCAGCAGGCACAGGCTGGTCAGGAATACCACTCTGTGTCCGCTGCTCTGGCGTAACTGTTGCACGGCCTGGGCGTGGTTGCCGGGTTTGTGCAGCAGGGTGCCGTCCGGTAGGCAGGCGACCTGGTCGGAGCCGATGATCCAGTGGCCGGGATGTCTTGCTGTCAGGGCCCGGGCCTTCCTTTCGGCAAGTCGCAGGGCAAGATCGTCCGCGGGCTCACCGGGTCGTGGTGTTTCGTCAATATCCGGGCTGGCGGTGGTGAAGGGCAGGGCCAGGCGCTCCAGCAGGGCCTTGCGGTAGGGAGAGGATGAGGCCAGTAGCAGGGGTTTGGTCATTGCCGAGGTCCTTTTGTCGTTAAATACCCGTATCCCCATGGTAACCCGTGGCGAAATGGCAACGAAGTCTTTGACACCGGCGGGTCTCGCCCCTAAAATTGCGCGCCTATGTCAAAAGCGTCAAACGCCGAGTTGCCAAAATCCGTTGACCCCTATCGGTTGGCGGAGCAGAACACCGTGCTGGAGGGAGTGATTCCTCTCAGTGCCTTGGCTCGTTTCAGAGAAGCGGTTCTGGGGTTTGACGAGGGTGCTGCGTGCCGCGTCAGGCTGTCATTTTCCATGGACAGCGAGCGCCGCCGCATCGTCTCGGGTGAACTGGAAGCACCGGTGGATCTGGAGTGTCAGCGGTGTATGGGGCCAATGGCCACTACGCTGAATTCCCGGTTTGTGCTGGGGCTGGTAACGAGTGACGAGCAGGCGCAACAGCTGCCAAGAGAGCTCGAGCCGTTCCTGACCGATGGATTCAGTGCGGATCTCTGGGCCATGGCAGAGGATGAGCTGTTGCTGGTGCTGCCGCCGTTCCCGCTTCACGATCGGAATGAATGTCCGGCCCGGGAAGATCTGGAAGCCCTCGAGCCCGACGGTACTCCGGCCGGGCCGGCAGAGTCGGGAAAAGAGAATCCGTTCAGTGTGCTGGCGGATCTCAAGAAGACGAAGCATTAACCGGGCGCAGCCTCCGATCGGGAGTCGGCGCGTTACAATGAACACACGTTATTTTTACGTTAACAGGTCAGGAGCATAATCATGGCTGTACAGCAAAACCGTAAGACCCGTTCCAAGCGTGGCATGCGCCGTTCTCACGACGCTCTGAGCACTACTGCTCTGTCCACCGATGCAACCACTGGTGAAGTTCATCGTCGTCACCACGTATCTCCGGACGGATTTTACCGTGGTAAGCAGGTAATCGAAGCGCGCGACGAGTAATCTCGTTGCGACCAGTCACCGCCCATGTGTCGGATGGAAATACCGTGACCCCGGTTACCATCGCAATAGACGCTATGAGCGGTGACCGCGGGCCCGAAGTGGTGGTGTCCGCGGCACTGTTGGCAGTGCGTGAAAACGAAGCCTTGAGCATCATTCTGGTGGGTATCCGGAGTGAGCTTGAGGCTTTGTTGCGTGAGGGGCATGCCCGGATCCGGGTGGTCGAAGCGGCCGATGTGGTCCGGATGAACGAGCGCCCGTCCCATGCCCTGCGCCATAAGAAGAATTCCTCCATGGCTGTTGCCCTTGGTCTGGTCCGCGATGATGAGGCCCAGGGTTGTGTCAGTGCCGGCAATACCGGTGCCCTGATGGCCTTCGGCCGTTCGATCATCCGGATGTACCCGGGTATTGAGCGCCCGGCCATTGCCAAACTGATTCCCTCCCTTCGCGGCAAGTGCCATGTTCTGGATCTTGGTGCCAATGTCGACTCCACCGCTGAGAATCTGTATCAGTATGCGCTGATGGGATCGCTGATGGCCTCGGCCATCTGCAGTCAGACCGAGCCCCGGGTGGCCCTGCTCAATGTCGGGGAGGAAGAGATCAAGGGTAACGAGCAAGTGCGTCTTGCCTCCCACATGCTGGCCCAGTGCGAAACCATCAATTACATCGGCTACGTGGAAGGCAGTGACCTGTTCCGGGATGTGGCCGATGTGGTGGTGTGCGATGGTTTTGTCGGCAACATTGCCCTGAAAACCGGTGAGGGTGTGGCCGGACTGCTGATTGAACTGATGGAGCAGGCCTTTACCCGTTCGCTTTACGGGCGTTTTGTGGGCATGCTGGCGAAGCCGATCATTGGCCGGCTCCTGCAGCTGATGGATCCGTCCCGGCACAATGGGGCCAGCCTGCTCGGGCTTCAGGGTGTGGTCATCAAGAGTCATGGTAACGCCAATGAGCGGGCCATGCTGGCCGCCATCCGCCAGGCCGTCCGGGAGGTGCAGCTGGAAGTTCCCCGTCGCATCAATGAAAGGCTGGATGATCTCATGCTCTGAGCCTGAGACTAAAGTCTGTCCCTGATCTGCCGTGCATTCGCGGATAATTGGCCTAACTTGTACTATTGGCTAATCTCCCGAAACCCTTCAATGACGATAAGATTCGCCCTATGAAATCAGCCTTTATTTTTCCCGGACAAGGGTCCCAGTCTGTCGGCATGCTCAGTGACGCTGCCGAGGCCTGGCCTATCATCAACAAGACATTCGCTGAAGCCTCCAACGTGCTTGGTTACGATCTCTGGCATCTTTGCCAGAAAGGACCGGCCGAGGAGCTTAACCAGACCATGGTTACCCAGCCTGCGCTGCTGACAGCCAGTGTTGCCCTGTGGCGACAGTGGTTTGTCGCCGGCGGTCGTGCACCGAGCTTTGTCGCCGGCCACAGCCTGGGCGAGTATAGCGCTCTGGTAGCCGCCGAGAGCCTGGATTTTGTCGAGGCCGTCAAGCTGGTCCGCCTTCGGGGCGAGCTCATGCAACAGGCGGTTCCGGCCGGCGAAGGCAAAATGGCCGCGATTCTCGGCCTCGATGATGCCGACGTGGTCGCCGCCTGCGAAAGTGCGGCCCAGGGTGACGTGGTCTCTGCCGTCAACTTCAACGCGCCGGGCCAGGTGGTTATTGCCGGTTCGGCTGCAGCCGTCGACCGTGCCATTGAGGTCTGTAAGGAGCAGGGCGCCCGCAAGGCCATGCCGTTGCCGGTCAGTGTGCCCTCTCACTGCGCCCTGATGAAAGGCGCCGCCGAGGAGCTTGCCGAAGCGCTTAACGATGTACGCTTTAACGATGCTGTCATTCCGGTGGTCCAGAATGTCCACGCATCGGCTGAAACCGATGCTGACAAGCTCAAGGCCAACCTCCTCAAGCAGCTCTATTCACCGGTGCTGTGGACGGACTCCGTGCGCAAGCTGGTGTCCGAAGGCGTCGAGATGGCGGTTGAGTGCGGCACCGGTAAGGTACTGGCAGGGCTGATCAAGCGAATTGACCGTAGCCTCCCGGTTTACGGAATCGAGGATCCGGATTCACTGGCGAAGGCTCTGGAAGCCTTCGGCCAATCCTGACGAAAGGAGTCTTTCATGTCTTTGGAAGGTAAAGTTGCACTGGTTACCGGTGCAACCCGTGGCATTGGCAAGGCCATTGCCCAGGCGCTCGCGCAGCAGGGCGCCGAGGTTGTAGGTACCGCCACCAGTGAAGCGGGCGCCGAGTCGATTTCGAAGGCGTTTGCGGATGCGGGCCTGAAAGGTTACGGCATCGTCATGGATGTATCGGACCCGGAAAGTATAGAGTCTGGCCTCAAGGCGTTGACGGAAAAATCCGGTGCGCCCCAGATTCTGGTGAATAATGCCGGCATTACCCGGGACAATCTGCTGATGCGTCTGAAAGAGGACGACTGGACATCGGTCCTGGAGACCAATCTGTCCAGTGTGTATCGCACCAGTAAGGCAGTCCTGCGGGGTATGGCCAAGGCCAAGTGGGGACGTATCATCAACATCAGTTCCGTGGTTGCCGGTATGGGCAACCCGGGGCAGGGCAACTACTGCGCCGCCAAGGCCGGTGTTGAAGGCTTTACCCGCAGTCTGGCCAAGGAAATGTCGAACCGGGGCATCACCGCCAACTGTGTGGCGCCTGGCTTTATCGACACGGATATGACCAAAAAACTGGACGACAAGCAGCGCGAGGCTATGCTGGAAATCATACCCGCCGGTCGTCTGGGTGAGCCGGAGGAAGTGGCCGCTGTGGTGGCTTTCCTGGCGTCGGATGCAGCCGCTTACGTGACGGGCGAGACCATTCACGTAAACGGTGGAATGTACATGGGATAAGCCCCGTATCAGGGGCTTCTGCGCAACTCCTTGTCGCGCAACATGTTTGACTGAGTCCCTGCTTGTTTGCAGGTAGGGTTTAATCTAAACTGGCAGCACTTGAGTTGCTTGGTTGACACACAAAGTGAGGACATTATGAGTACAGTTGAAGAGCGCGTGAAGAAGATCGTTTGTGAACAGTTGGGCGTTAAAGAGTCCGAAGTTCAGAACACATCTTCTTTTGTAGAGGATCTTGGCGCTGACTCACTGGACACTGTTGAGCTGGTTATGGCCCTGGAAGAGGAATTCGAAACCGAGATTCCTGACGAAGAGGCCGAAAAGCTGGGCACTGTTCAGGACGCGATCGACTACATCGTCGCGCACACCTGATACTCTGCGATTAAGTAAGCCAGGCAAAAAGCCGTCCTTGTGAAACATCGGGGGACGGCTTTTTTATTGGCTGAAATTCAGGTTCAATCGGCGTTCTGTTTTTCCACGGACAAGATCAGGTGCAAGGGGATATGAGTAAACGACGGGTTGTCATTACGGGTATGGGCATGCTTTCACCGGTCGGTAATGATGTGCAGAGCTCCTGGGATGCCATCAAGGCCGGACGCAGCGGGATCGGCATGATCGACCGTTTTGATGCCTCCGGGTACAACACCCGGATCGGCGGGGCGGTAAAGGATCTGGATATCAGCCAGTACCTGTCCACCAAGGATGCCCGGAAACTCGACGCTTTTATCCATTACGGACTGATTGCCGCCCAGCAGGCAGTTGATGACAGCGGGTTAGAGCAATTCGACGCGCTCGACCGGGAGCGGGTGGGTGTTGCCATCGGCTCCGGTATCGGGGGCCTGGAATTCATTGAAAAAAGCGTCATCCAGATGGAGAAGTCCGGGCCCCGGAAAGTCTCGCCGTTCTTTGTACCTGCGTCCGTCATCAACATGGTGTCGGGTAATACCGCCATCCGCTTCGGTTACCGGGGTCCCAACATCTCCATTGTGACCGCCTGTACCACCGGTACCCACAATATCGGCTACGCCGCCCGGACCATTGCCTACGGGGATGCCGACGTCATGCTGGCCGGCGGATCGGAGATGGCGACCACCCGCACCGGTGTTGCCGCGTTTTCTGCAGCCCGGGCTCTTTCGACCCGCAATGACGAGCCGGCAAAAGCCAGTCGCCCCTGGGATCGGGATCGGGACGGTTTTGTCCTGAGTGACGGTTCCGGCGTGCTGGTGCTTGAGGACCTGGACCATGCCCGGAATCGGGGCGCGACCATTTATGGCGAAGTCATCGGCTTTGGCATGAGTGACGACGCCTTCCACATCACCGCGCCGCCAGAGTCTGGCGAGGGGGCTGCCCGGTCCATGCAGAATGCCATCCGCGATGCCGGCCTTGATCCGGAGGCGGTGGATTACATCAATGCCCATGGCACATCCACGCAGGTGGGTGATGTGGCCGAGGTCAAAGCCGTCAGAAGTGTTTTCGGCACCCACGCCGAAAAGCTGGCTATGAGCAGCACCAAGTCCATGACCGGTCACCTGCTGGGCGCAGCGGGTGCGGTCGAGGCCATCTTCTCGGTCCTGGCCTTGCGGGAGGGCGTTCTGCCGCCGACCATCAACCTGGACAATCCCGATGAGGGCTGCGATCTGGACCTGGTGCCCAATGAGTGCCGCAAGGCGGATCTGCAGGTGGCCTTGTCGAACTCTTTCGGCTTCGGTGGCACCAACGGAACACTGATCTTCCGTCGTTACGAGGGCTGATCGGCCGTGCTTGGGGTGTTCTGGGCGGAGGACGGCGGCCTGCCTGCGAACGACCGCGGCCTGGCCTACGGCGACGGCCTCTTTGAAACCATTCTCATGGTCGGTACCCGGGGTACCCTGGTGGGCTACCACCTGGATCGCCTGGTCCGGGATGCCGGAAGATTGGGTATTCCGGTGACCAGGGCAGAGGCGCAGGATGTCTTTGCCCGTGCCACCAGCCATTATGGTCACTCCCGCGCCGATACCCGCTGGGTACTCAAACTGATCCTGACCCGTGGTGCCGGAGGGCGCGGTTACCGTCCCGATCCGGATATGACACCAAATCTGCTGGTTTCCGCCAGTGCTGCACCGCCCGGTGTTCCCTCCGAAGGTGTTGCGGTCACTTATTCCCGCATTCCCCTGACCGTCAACCCATTGTTCGCGGGCATCAAGTCCCTGAACCGTCTGGAGCAGGTGATGGCGGCCCGCGAACTGAGCGGGGACGTCTTTGAAGTCCTGCAGTCCAACGGGGACGGCGAGCTGGTGGAAGGAACCCGGACCAACCTGTTGCTGCACACCACAGAAGGCTGGATTACTCCGCCCCGGGATTCGTTGGCAGTTGCCGGCGTCATGCGCGACTGGGTGCTGGAACGTCTTGAGGCCAGGGGCGAAGTGGTGAGTGAGCGCCCGTTGCTGTCGGAACATATCACGGGGCCGGCGTGTCGGGCCTTCTATCTTCTGAACAGCGTCCTGGGCGTGGTTGCGGTTCGCAATCTTGCCGGTCAGGATTTGCCTGTCGATAGCGGACTTGCGACAATCTGCGATCCGCTCGAAACACTGGAATAAGTCCTTTGCTCAAGAAGTTACTGATTGTTTGCGTATCTCTTACCGTGCTGGCGGCCGCCGGCACCGGACTGTGGGTCTGGCAGGGGCTGGAAACCCTTGAGAAGCCGGTAAATATTGAGGAACCGGTGCTGTTCAATGTGCCGGCGGGAACCGCCTTTAGCCGGGTTGCCCAGCAACTGGAAACCGAGGGCCTCGTTGAAAAAAGTCTTTGGCTCAGGCTTCATGGCCGACTGAATCCGGAACAGGTCCGTATCAAGGCCGGTGAGTATGAATTTACCGATGGCATGTCGGCACGGGACATGGTCGAAGCCATGGTGGCCGGTGACGTAAAACACTGGAGTATCCAGTTCATCGAGGGTTGGACCTTCAAGGACATGAGGGCCGCGCTGGCCAGTGCCGAAAGACTCCGCCAGGAAACTGCCGACTGGAGTGACGAGGAAGTCATGGCGGCGATGGGCGCGGAGGGTGAGCACCCGGAGGGTCGTTTCTTTCCGGATACCTACCTGTTCGCCAGCAGTGATTCCGACCTGGATCTCCTGAAACGATCCTTCAACCGCATGGAAACCGTCCTGGCGGAAGAATGGAAAAACCGCGAGGAGGGCCTGCCCTACGACAGCCCCTACGAGGCGTTGATCATGGCCTCGATAGTCGAGCGGGAGACCGGTGTCCCCCACGAACGGGACGAAGTAGCCGGGGTTTTTGTGCGGCGTCTGGAGAAGGGCATGCGACTGCAAACGGATCCGACCGTGATCTACGGAATGGGTGATAACTACCAGGGCCGGATCGGCAGCAAGGATCTGCGCACCTACACTCCCTACAACACCTACCGGATTGATGGTCTGCCGCCGACTCCCATTGCTCTTCCGGGTCAGGAGGCAATTCACGCGGCCTTGCACCCAAAAGACGGGGATTCCCTCTACTTTGTTGCCCGGGGTGATGGCACCCACAAGTTTTCACGCACCCTCGCGGAGCATCAGAAAGCGGTCCGGGAATTCCAGCTCAACCGCCGTGACGACTACCGGTCGTCTCCGTCTCCCGGGAATGGCGAGAGCGCCAGCCAGGAGCAGAGCCAGTGAGGCGGGGTCAGTTCATCACCTTTGAGGGTACCGAGGGCGTCGGCAAGTCCACCCAGCTGACCAATGCTGCCGAGGTGCTGCGTTCCGAAGGCATTGATGTGGTTGTCACCCGGGAGCCGGGTGGGACACCCATGGCTGAATCGATTCGTGAGTTGCTGCTCGCGCCCCGGGATGAGCCAGTGCACGAGCTGACGGAGCTTCTGCTGATGTTTGCGGCCCGCGCCCAGCATCTGCATACCCGGATTCTCCCGGCACTGGAAGCTGGTCAATGGGTGCTTTGCGACCGCTTTACCGACGCGACCTTCGCCTATCAGGGCGGTGGGCGTGGAGTGTCCAGGGAGCGTATTGCCCTGCTGGAAAACCTGGTTCAGGGCGATATCCGGCCGGACCATATCATTCTCCTGGATGCGCCGGTAGAAACTGGTATGGCGAGGGCCCGTCACCGGGGTGACCTGGATCGCTTCGAACAGGAGGCCGTGTCCTTTTTCCAGCGCATTCGCGACACCTACCTTGAGCGTGCCGGCAAAGCCCCGGACCGTTATCACCGTGTTGATGCCGCGGCCCCGTTGGCGGAAGTCAGCGAGCAGGTTGCCTGCCTTGTCCGTTCCCTGGTTACCGCCTCCCGCTGACCCGGACGGAGTAAGAATGACCAGAAACGGCCCGTTTGGTGCACTTTCTGTCCGGATCTGATTTAATTGAGTGACATTCTCAGTTGAAGCCGGTTGTCATAATGCTGGACGCTCGCCTGTTAAAGCTGCCTATTGCATCGCACCAACACCGTCACGAGCACCATCAGGTGGTCGTTGGTGTCCGGGGCGAGGCTGATCTGAGCGTTGACGGCACCGGTTCCCACCTGGACACCTGGAAAGCCTGCCTGGTGCCCACGGAAGCAAGACACGACTACTGCGGAGACAACCAGAACCACGTCCTGGTAATCAATCTGGATCCCTACATGCCGACGCTCAATACGCCGGCCCACAGGGATTACGAGCGGATGGCACCGCTGTTCGAACGGCCGCGGACGCTGGAGATGGATAACCGGCTTCAGGGCCTTGTCCAGTTTGCTGCCGGGGAGTTCGACCGTGCTCCGGACAATGACGGCATGAAGCGTCACCTGGCTGCAAGTATTCTCCACTGCATGGCCGAAAGACTGAACGACACCCGTGAGGTAATCACCAACCGGAATACCATCAGTCCCGAGGTGATCCGCCGTTACATCATGGAAAATTTGCATCGAAAGATCCGGGTGGAAGATCTGGCCGGCGTGGCGTGTCTCAGCGTCAGCCGGTTCCACGAGATGTTCCGCGAAGTCACCGGCATCACTCCCCATCAGTTCCTGTTGCAGACCCGCATTGATCAGGCTGTGCAGCTTCTGGTTTCCACATCATTGTCGGTGTCGGAAGTCAGTTACCGCACAGGCTTCTCTTCCCAGAGCGCCCTCACCAACACGCTACGGAAACACAAGGGAACGACTCCCTCGAAACTGCGATTTGGCGAAAAAGTCGCCTGAATATCTAAAAAACTGCCTGTTCCGGACGTTTTTGCAAAAGAATCGTAGGATTCTGTAAGCCGTGGATCCGTAGTAATACTAACTTATACCCTCAATGAACTGCCGTCAGGACGTAGCGGCTTCTCTATAACAAGGATAAATGGTCGACCGGTACGCATACCGGTTTCTTTCAGGGGCGCTTAGATGTTTCAAGCGAGCAGGGTATTAGAACCGGTTTATCAGGAGCAGCCGAGATCGTTTTTCTGGCACGCTCTGACCGCCAACTATGCCGTTGATGAGTCCGCCTACCTGAATGAGCTGATTCCCCTTGCCCAGAGCGATACCGCCGAACACCGGGCAGTGACCGCCACCGCAACCGATCTGATCCGGAAAGTCCGGGAGCAGGATGACGCGGTCCACATGGTCGATGCACTGCTCCAGCAATACAGCCTCGACACCGAAGAGGGCATTCTGCTGATGTGCCTGGCCGAGGCGCTGATGCGCATCCCCGACAAGCATACGGCCGATGCGCTTATTGAAGACAAGATGTCCGTTGCGGACTGGAACCGGTATGTGGGCCGCAGTGAATCCACGCTGGTAAACGCTTCCACCTGGGGGCTGTTGTTGACCGGCCGCGTGGTCAGAATGGACAAGCGCCTGGACGGCTTGCCCTCCAATATCTGGAAGCGACTGGTCAAGCGCAGTGGCGAACCGGTCATCCGTAGTGCCATGTACAAGGCCATGGCGATCATGGGTAAGCAGTTCGTGCTTGGCCGTGATATCGATGAGGCATTGAAGAACGCCCGTGAATACCGGCAGCTGGGATACACCTACTCCTTTGACATGCTCGGTGAAGCAGCGCTGACCGAAGAAGATGCCGGGCGCTACCTGAAGGACTATCTCGGCGCGATTGAAGCCGTCGGTAACGACAGCTATCCCGGCAACGGAGCCCCGCGCCCGTCCATCTCGATCAAGCTCTCCGCCCTGCATCCCCGCTACGAAGTGGCGCAGGAACACCGGGTGATGGAGGAGCTTTACGAGACAGTCTGTGACCTGATCGCGGTCGCCCGTCGGAACAACGTGGCCATTACCATCGATGCCGAGGAAATGGACCGGCTGGAGTTGTCCCTGAAGCTTTTCGAGAAGGTCTACAGCTCGGAAACCGTCAAGGGCTGGAGCGGCTTCGGTATGGTGATCCAGGCCTATTCCAAGCGTGCCTTGCCGGCGCTGTGCTGGCTGACGAAGCTGGCCAGGGAGCAGGGCGACGAAATTCCCATTCGCCTCGTCAAGGGGGCGTACTGGGATACCGAGATCAAGATCTGCCAGCAGTTGGGGCTGGAAGGTTACCCGGTCTTTACCCGGAAAGAAGCGACGGATACCTCCTACCTGGCCTGTCTGCGTTACCTGCTCAGTGACTACACCCGTGGGGCACTGTACCCACAATTGGCGAGCCACAATGCCCATACCGTGGCCTCGGCCCTGGCCATGGCCCGCAACAAGGGCCGGGAGTTCGAGTTTCAGCGCCTGCACGGCATGGGTGATGCCCTGTATAACAGTATCCTGCGGGAACACGACATTCCGGTCCGGATCTATGCCCCGGTCGGTGCCCACAAGGACCTGTTGCCCTACCTGGTGCGACGGCTTCTCGAGAATGGCGCCAACTCGTCTTTCGTCCACCGGTTGGTGGATGCCGAGACGCCGGTGGAAGACCTGGTCCTGAATCCGGTCCGGGAGCTGCAGAAATACCGGGCACTGGCCAATGACCGGATTTCGCTACCCGAACGCATCTATGGCGGCGAGCGGACCAATTCCCGTGGCCCGAATACCCATGTGGAGGCGCATCTGGAGCCGCTGCTCAGTCGCCTGGGACAGTGGGCCAGTACCAGTTGGCATGCCGGCCCGGTAATCCGGGGCACCCGGGTGCTTGAAGGGCAGCGCAAAGAAGTGTGCTCCCCCTACGATGTATCAAAAAGCCCGGGAACCGTGGTATGGGCAGGCAGGGATCAGGCCGAAGAGGCATTGGCCTCGGCTGATGCGGGTTTCCGGGCGTGGAACGAGCGGCCGGTGGCCGAGCGCGCCCGGTATCTGGAACGGTATGCGGATCTGCTCGAGCAGAACATGGAAGAACTGATGGCGATCTGCTGTCGCGAGGCGGGCAAGACCATCCAGGACGGTATCGACGAGGTCCGCGAGGCGGTGGATTTCTGCCGCTACTACGCGATTCAGGGTCGTGCCCGTTTTGGCAGCCCGATTGCTCTGCCGGGCCCAACCGGTGAGAGCAATGAACTGTATATGGAAGGCCGCGGCGTCTTCCTGTGCATCAGCCCATGGAATTTTCCGCTGGCCATCTTCACCGGCCAGATCATGGCGGCCCTGGTGGCCGGCAATACCGTGATTGCCAAGCCGGCGGAGCAGGCCAGCCTCGTTGCCTACCGGGCAATAGAGCTGATGCTTGAGGCGGGGTTCCCGCCGGATGTGATTCAACTGTTACCCGGTGATGGCGAAGAACTTGGCGGCATACTGACCCCGGACCCCAGGATTGCCGGCATCGCCTTCACCGGATCTACACAGGTTGCCCATCTGCTGAACCGGACGCTGGCCGGTCGGGATGGGGCAATCGTGCCCCTGATTGCCGAGACCGGGGGGCAGAACGCCATGATCGTGGACAGCAGCGCGCTTCCCGAGCAGGTGGTACGGGATGTGTTGCAGTCTGCTTTTGCCAGTGCCGGGCAGCGCTGCTCGGCACTGCGGGTGCTGTATCTCCAGAACGATGTGGCGGATCGTATGGAGACGATGCTCGCCGGTGCCATGCAGCAGTTATCCGTTGGTAATCCGGAGCTGCACCGCACCGATGTTGGCCCTGTAATTGATGCGGCAGCGAAGGAGGCGCTCCAGGCACATCTTGAAGAACTGGACCGGAACGCACGGCTGATTGCCAGGACGCCGATGCCGTTGACCTGTGAGTCGGGCCACTTCGTTGCCCCGTCCGCCTATGGGATCGAAAGCATAAAAGATCTGAAAGATGAGCACTTTGGGCCAATTCTTCATGTAGTTCGTTACGATGCCGAGCGGCTGGATGAGGTCATCGACGAAATCAACGGTAGCGGGTACGGACTGACGCTGGGCATTCACAGCCGGAGCGAGTCCACCGCGTCGTATATCGAACAGCGGGTGAAAGTGGGCAATACCTACGTCAACCGCAATCAGATCGGAGCAGTGGTGGGGGTTCAGCCCTTCGGCGGCCGGGGCCTTTCGGGTACCGGGCCCAAGGCGGGGGGGCCCCATTACCTGCAGCGCTTTTCAACAGAGCGCACAAGGACGGTCAATACCACGGCAGTCGGGGGCAATGCCTCGTTGCTGTCGCTGGGTATTGAAAAGGTTTAAGGATCAAAAAGAACAGAAGACATGGAAGTCTCACTGAATTCGGGCGGTGACGTGCCCGGATCAGGGTTGTCCCTCTCATCCTGGGCTCAGGGTGCAGAAGGAGAGCCGTTGCAAGTCAACAACAAGCAACCCAAAAAGCGCACGGGGAGAAAACCGAAATGATAGGAAACAACGTAGGGGTCACGATAACCTTTATCGCCTACATCCTACTGATGCTGGGCATCGGTTATGTGGCCTGGAAACGTACTTCCAACCTCTCTGATTACATTCTCGGCGGCCGTTCCCTCGGTCCGCTGCCTTCTGCACTGAGTGCTGGCGCCTCCGATATGAGTGGCTGGTTGCTGCTGGGTCTTCCCGGTTATGCCTATGCCGCCGGTTTCGAGGCCATCTGGATTGCCGTCGGCCTGCTGGTCGGTACCTGGCTGAACTGGCTGTTCGTTGCCAGCCGCCTGCGCACCTACTCACTCTCTGCCGGTGACTCGCTCACGCTGCCGTCATTCTTCGAGAACCGGTTTAACGATACCACCCGGATCCTCCGGGTGGTCTGTGCCTTCTTCATCCTGCTGTTCTTCCTGTTCTACACCAGCTCCGGTCTGGTT
This sequence comes from Marinobacter sp., assembly GCF_041690455.1. Taxonomy (GTDB): domain Bacteria; phylum Pseudomonadota; class Gammaproteobacteria; order Pseudomonadales; family Oleiphilaceae; genus Marinobacter. The sequence goes on along the minus strand of NZ_JAWLHI010000023.1, from coordinate 26,891 downwards.
GCAGGCGGCAAGTTGTTTGAAACCGTGTTCGGCCTGGATTACACCGTCGCCGTAGTGGTCGGTACCATCGCGGTGGTTTCCTACACCTTCTTCGGTGGTTTCCTGGCGGTTTCCTGGACTGACGTGGTGCAAGGCCTGCTGATGTTTGCGGCTCTGCTGCTGGTACCCATCATGGCCATGAACCTGGCCGGTGGCTGGGGTGAAACCATGAGTGCCATGGAAGCCAAGAACCCGGAACTGATGAATGCCTTTACCGGCACGGACGGTGAATCCCTGGGTATCCTGGCGATCCTGTCCCTGCTGGGCTGGGGTCTGGGTTACTTTGGTCAGCCGCACATTCTGGCCCGTTTCAAGGCCATCCGTAGCGAAGACGACGTTCCGACTGCCCGCCGCATTGCCGTGATCTGGAGTGGTCTGGGTCTGCTGGGTGCGCTGCTGGTCGGTTTTGCCGCCATCGGCTATTTCGACACCCCGCTGGAAGACGGTGAGCGCGCCTTCATGCTGCTGGTTGACGCCCTGTTCCATCCGGTAATTGCCGGTATCCTGTTGGCTGCCATCCTGGCCGCCATCATGAGTACCGCGGATTCCCAGTTGCTGGTGTCTTCCTCTGCACTGGCCGAGGACTTCTACAAGGCACTTTTCCGGAAGGACGCTTCCCAGGCCGAGCTGGTGTGGGTTGGCCGCTTTGCCGTTGTTGGCATCGCGATCATCGCCTGTATCCTGGGGCTGAACCCGGACAGCAAGGTTCTGGAACTGGTGTCCTACGCCTGGGCAGGCTTCGGTGCCGCCTTTGGTCCGGCTCTGATCCTGTCTCTGTTCTGGCGTGAAATGACCAGGGCAGGCGCCATTGCCGGTATCATCGTCGGTGGTGTGACCGTTGTAATCTGGGGCAACATGTCCGGTGGTATCCTTGATCTGTACGAGATCATTCCGGGCTTCATCTTCGCCACCATCGCCATCGTCGTCGTATCCAAGGTCGGCGATAAGCCGCATGCCGATATCCTGGCCGGCTTCGACAAGGCCATCAAGGCGCGGTACCACAACCTGCCGTAAGGCAGTAACTGTGGCCGGGAGATGATCCCGGATAAGAAAAGCCCCCGGCACTTGTGTCGGGGGCTTTTTTGTTCCGTAACAGAAAGTTATGTTTACCTTCCGGGTGGAAACGGGCGGATCCAGCGACTATGTTGAGAAGGTTAAAGTCCACCAAACCAGTAAAAATAAAGAAAAGGGGCAGCGGGTTATGAACAAGCGAACTTTCCTGAAATCCGCCATGGGGCTGGCCGCTGCCGCGGCGGTTTCCCTGTCTCCGCTCACGGCACAGGCGGAAGGAAACTATGTCATGGGAACGGCCACGACCGGGGGTACCTATTACCCGGTGGGTGTCGCCATTTCCACGCTGATCAAGGTCAAGCTTGAGCCGACAACCGGTATTTCAGTCTCTGCCATCAGCTCCGCGGGGTCCGGTGAGAACCTGAAGCTGATGGATGAAGACCAGATCCAGTTCGGTATTCTCCAGGGTCTTTACGGAGCCTATGCCTGGAACGGTACCGGCCCGGTACCCAAGGCCTACAAGAACCTGCGTTCGGTTTCCATGCTGTGGCAGAACGTGGAGCACTTTGTCATCAGCAAGGAGCTGGCCGAGACCGGCACCATCGAGGACATGACCAACCTGTATGGCGAGACCTTCTCTATCGGCGCCCGCAACTCCGGCACCGAAGGTTCGGGGCGTTTCATCCTTGGCAATCTCGGAATCGACCTTGAGCAGATGGACATGGCCTATCTGGGCTATGGCCCGAGTGCCGATGCCCTGCAGAACGGCAACATCGACGGTATGAATATCCCTGCCGGCGTGCCGGCTTCGGCGGTCACCCGTGCCTATGCCAACATGGGTGAGGACATCACCACCCTGCATTTCACCGAAGAGCAGCTGGCCGAAGTGAACAGCGACTTTGAGCTGTGGACACCCTATAACATCCCGGCCGGGACCTATCCGAATCAGGAAGAGGACATCAACACCATTGCCCAGCCGAACATTCTGGCCGTGAGGGCCGATGTGTCGGAGGAAGATGTGTACGAGATCACCAAGACCATCTATGCCAACCTGCCGTTCCTGAACAACATCCATCCGGCAACCAAGGCCATGGCCCTGGAAAAGGCGATTGCCGGCTTGCCGATGCCGCTGCATCCGGGCGCGGCCCGTTTCTACCAGGAGCAGGGGCTGACCATTCCTGACCGGCTGATCGCGAAATAACGGTGGCGGAAACGGAAAAGGACGGATCCCCCGAAGGGATCCGGGATGAGAGTGTCAGTGGGGCCAGCGAACGCCTCGATCACCGGCTCCTGGGGCCGGTGATCTTCGGTCTCGCCATACTGACCTCACTGACACACCTGTACTTCAACACCATCTCCACATTGTCCGAGCTGTGGACCTCGGCTCTGCACTTCGGGTTGTTCGGGCTGATCTGTACCCTGACCACGCCGATGTTCAGGGCCCGGACCACCGCCGGGCAAAAATTTGTGCTGGGGATGGATGTCGTCCTGGGCCTGCTGGCGCTGGCCTGTGCGTTTTACCTGATCGTTTTCGAGACCGCGCTCTACCAGCGGGGTGTCAATTTCAATACCACGGATTGGCTGGTGTCGATTACGGCCGTGATCCTGGTACTGGAATTTGCCCGGCGGACTGTCGGTTGGTTCATTCCCGTACTCTGCATGGTCGCGCTGACCTACGTGGCCTGGTGGGGCCAGTACGTTGACGGCATCTTCAATTTCCCGGGCCTGAGCTGGGAGACGGTGCTGTTCCGCTCCTACATCGGGGGCCAGGGTATGCTGGGCTCCATCGCACGCATCTCCTGGACCTACGTGTTCATGTTCATCCTGTTCGGGGCGTTCCTGGTGAAGTCCGGGGCAGGGGATTTCATCATCGAACTGGCCCGCTGTGCCGCCGGGCGCTTTGTTGGCGGGCCGGGGTTTGTGGCGGTGTTCTCTTCCGGTCTGATGGGTTCGGTTTCCGGTTCCAGTGTGGCCAATACCGTTTCCACCGGGGTTATCACGATTCCCTTGATGCGCAAAGCCGGCTTTCCGGCCCGGTTCGCGGCGGGGGTCGAGGCTGCTGCATCCACCGGGGGGCAACTCATGCCGCCGGTCATGGGGGCCGGTGCCTTTATCATGGCGTCGTACACCCAGGTGTCCTACCTGACGATTATCGGCGTGGCGGCATTGCCGGCACTGCTGTATTTCCTGTCTGTCGCGATGTTTGTACGCATCGAGGCCAAGCGCAGCCATGCCGTCAAGCTGGAGGATGATCAGGCGCCCCGGCTGGCCGAGGTGCTCAAGGACGGCTGGCACTTCCTGTTGCCGCTGGTGGTTCTGGTGGCAGCACTGATTTATGGCTTCACCCCGACCTATGCGGCGGGTATCGCCATTCTTTCGGTGATTGTGGCCTCGTGGTTATCGAAACACCCCATGGGCTTCCGGGATATTCTTGATGCCCTGGCCATGGGAACGCGCAATATCATGACCACGGCGATCCTGCTGATTACCGTTGGTCTGATCGTGATGGTGGTCTCCACCACTGGCATCGGCAATACCTTCTCGCTGATGATTACCGACTGGGCCGGTGGCAGCCTGCTGGTGACCATTATTCTGGTCGCTCTGGCCTCGCTGATTCTGGGTACGGGGTTACCGGTCACCGCCGCCTATATCGTACTGGCGACGTTGTCGGCCCCGGCCATCTACCAACTGATTGCCCAGAGCCAGTTGCTCGAGATGATTATGGCTGGCAACCTGCCCGAGCAGGCGAAGGCGGTTTTCATGCTGGCGGCGCCGGACAAGATGGATCTGCTCAATGCGCCGATGGATCGGGCAATCGCCATGGAACTGCTGGCAGTGGTTCCGGATACCTTCAGCAGCCAGTTGCTGGACCAGGCGCTGTCACCGGCAACCCTGTCCATGGCGCTGGTGGCGGCCCATATGATCATTTTCTGGCTGTCCCAGGATTCCAACGTAACCCCGCCGGTCTGCCTGACCGCCTTTGCCGCCGCGGCTATCGCCGGCACGCCCCAGATGCGTACGGGATTCACCGCCTGGAAGCTGGCAAAGGGCCTGTATATCGTACCTTTGTTGTTTGCCTACTCGCCGCTGATCACCGGGGACATCACCGAGATGCTCCGGGTGTTCTGCTTCGCGTTGTTCGGTGTCTACGCCATCATCGCCGGGTTGGAAGGCTATCTGGAGCATCCATTGCATCCGGTTGTCCGGCTGGTGATGTTCCCGATTGGCGCGCTGATGCTCTGGCCCCACGGTCAGGTGATGCTGGATGCCGCCGGGCTGGTCATTTTCGTACTGGTCTTTATCCGGAGCAGCCGCCACGGCCGGGGAATCGTGACAGCCCCGGCGAAAGCATGATGGAGCTGCGCCCATGACCATTGTGGAAGTGCTGGCTCTGCTGTGCATCGGTGGTGTCGCGGGCTTTATCAATGTGCTGTCCGCCGGCGGTTCTATGCTGACCCTGCCTTTGATGATGTTTCTGGGGCTGCCGCCCCAGGTCGCCAATGGCACCAACCGGGTGGCAATTACCCTGCAGAGTGTCACCGCCGTCAGCGGCTTTCGCCGTATGGGGCATGGCAACCTGAAGGTCAGCCTTTACCTGGCAGTGCCGGCGGTCATCGGTTCGCTGCTGGGGGCCTGGATGGCGACCCGGGTATCGGATGCCATCTTCGAGCTGGTGCTGGTGCTGGCCATGATCGGCGTATCGGTGTTCATGCTGTTGCCACAACCCAGGCTGGATACCCGCCCGCTGACCACGGACCGCCTCGGACCAGTCATTTTCTTTGCCATGTTCCTGATCGGCATGTACGGCGGCTTTATCCAGGTCGGGGTCGGGGCGCTGTTCCTGGTGGTGCTGTACCGGATTCTGAAAATCGACCTGCCCCAGGTGAATGTGTTCAAGGTGTCGATCATCCTGCTCTATACCGTTCCGGCTTTGCTGATCTTTGCGTTCAACGATCAGGTGCGGTGGGGGATGGGGCTGACCCTGGCGCTGGGTAATATCGTTGGTGCCTTCCTCGCGGTTAAGGTCAACGTGAGCAGCCAGGGGGCCCGATGGGTGAAATGGCTGACGCTGGTCATGGTGGCCGCGATCCTGATCCGGCTGATCTTCTACTGACCGGGCCGGCTGAAAGGGGAGCATAAAAAAACGCCAGCCCGGAGGCTGGCGTTTTTCTGGAGGTTACTCTAAAAACGACTTAGGCAACGTTGGCCTCGGACGCTTTCTTGGTGTACTCCTCCATCTGGTCGAAGTTGAGATAACGGTAGATCTCTTTCGACATGCTGTTCAGGTCCTTGGCGTACTCCATGTACTCCTGCGGAGTCGGGAGTTTGCCCAGTACCGCGCCCACAGCTGCCAGTTCCGCAGAGGTCAGGTACACGTTGGCACCATCACCCAGACGGTTCGGGAAGTTACGGGTGGAGGTGGACAGAACAGTCGACTTCGGAGCCACACGTGCCTGGTTACCCATGCACAGGGAGCAGCCCGGCATCTCGGTGCGAACACCGGCGGTGCCGTAGGTGTTGAAGTAGCCTTCTTCCATCAGCTGCTGCTGGTCCATCTTGGTCGGCGGAGACATCCACAGGCGGGTGCTCAGGGCGCCCTTGTGTTGCTCCAGCAGCTTACCAGCGGCACGGAAGTGACCGATGTTGGTCATGCAGGAACCGATGAACACTTCGTCCACCTTGTCGCCAGCAACTTCGGACAGGAACTTGGCGTCGTCCGGGTCGTTCGGGCAGCAAACGATCGGCTCCTTGATGTCGGCCAGATCGATCTCGATCACGTGAGAGTATTCTGCGTCCTTGTCGGCACGCATCAGCTTCGGATCCTTCAGCCACTCCTCCATCTGCTGGGCGCGACGCTCCAGGGTGCGCGGATCGCCGTAACCTTCGGCAATCATCCAGCGCAGCATGGTGATGTTGGAACGCAGGTACTCGGCCACGGACTCTTCGGACAGGTTGATGGTACAACCGGCAGCGGAACGCTCGGCGGAGGCGTCTGACAGTTCGAACGCCTGCTCGACGGTCAGGTGCTCCAGACCTTCGATTTCCAGGATGCGACCGGAGAATTCGTTGATCTTGCCCTTCTTCTCAACGGTCAGCATGCCCTGCTTGATGCCGTACAGCGGGATGGCGTGTACCAGGTCACGCAGGGTGATGCCCGGCTGCATTTCGCCCTTGAAGCGAACCAGAACAGACTCTGGCATATCCAGCGGCATTACGCCGGTAGCGGCAGCAAACGCAACCAGACCGGAGCCGGCCGGGAAGGAGATGCCCATCGGGAAACGGGTGTGGGAGTCACCACCGGTACCGACGGTGTCCGGCAGCAGCATGCGGTTCAGCCAGGAGTGGATGATACCGTCGCCCGGACGCAGGGACACACCGCCACGGGTGCGGATGAAGTCCGGCATGGTGTGCTGCATCTCAACGTCAACCGGCTTCGGATACGCAGCAGTGTGACAGAAGGACTGCATGACCAGATCGGCCTGGAAGCCCAGACAGGCCAGGTCTTTCAGCTCGTCACGGGTCATCGGGCCAGTGGTGTCCTGGGAGCCGACGGTGGTCATGTGCGGCTCGCAGTAGGTGTTCGGACGAACGCCTTTGCCTTCTTCGAGGCCACAGGCCTTGCCGACCATCTTCTGGGCCAGGGTGAAGCCTTTGGTGCCGGCTTCCGGATCCTTCGGCAGACGGAAGATGTCAGTAGCACCCATGCCCAGGGCCTGGCGAGCCTTGTTGGTCAGGCCACGACCGATGATCAGCGGGATACGACCGCCGGCCTGTACTTCGTCCAGGATTACGTCAGACTTGAACTTGAACTCGGAGATGGTCTCGCCGGCTTCGTTCAGGATCTTGCCTTCGTAAGGGCGAATTTCGATCACGTCGCCCATGTTCATGTCGTCGACCGGGGCTTCGAAGACCAGAGCACCGGCATCTTCCATGGTGTTGAAGAAGATCGGGGCGACCTTGCTGCCGATACAGACACCGCCGGCACGCTTGTTCGGCACGCCCGGGATGTCCTCACCGAAGAACCACAGAACAGAGTTGGTGGCAGACTTACGGGAAGAACCGGTACCGACCACGTCACCTACGAAGGCAACCGGCAGGCCCTTGGATTTGATTTCGTCGATCTGGCTCATCGGGCCGGTAACGCCGGGCTCTTCCGGCTTCAGGCCGTCACGTTCCATCTTGTAGGCAGCGCGGGCGTGCAGCGGGATGTCCGGGCGGGACCAGGCATCCGGAGCCGGGGACAGGTCATCGGTGTTGGTTTCGCCGGTTACCTTGAACACAACCATCTTGGTGCTCTCGGGAACCTTCTTCTTGTTGGTGAACCACTCGGCATTGGCCCAGGATTCAACAACAGCCTTGGCGACGGCGTTGCCGGCGTCCATCTTTTCCTTCACGTCGTTGAAGGCGTCGAACATCAGCAAGGTTTTCTTCAGCTGCTCACCAGCCAGTTCGGCCAGTTCGCCGTCGTCCAGCAGCTCAACCAGAGTCTCGATGTTGTAGCCACCCTGCATCATGCCCAGCAGCTTTACAGCGTATTCCTTGCTGATCAGCGGGGAAGTGGCTTCACCCTTGGCGATGGCAGACAGGAAGGCGGCTTTCACGTAAGCGGCTTCGTCCACACCCGGCGGAATGCGGTTTTCCAGGAGGTATACCAGGGTTTCCTCTTCACCCGCCGGCGGGTTCTTCAGCAGCTCAACCAGGGCTGCGGTCTGCTCGGCGTTCAGGGGCTTGGGCGGGATACCCAGGGCTTCACGTTCGGCAACGTGTTCACGATAGGCTTCTAACACGATATGGACCCTCATCAGTTGGAATGTCCCGCGGCTGGCATCATGCCTGGCGGGAGTTTTATGGCGAAAAGGCCACGGGAGCCTCTGAATAACACCTCAAATCACCGATGGGGTTTCAGGATTTATTCAGAGACTCCCTGAACTGGCGCTGCATTCTATAGGAAACCCCTTATAAAGTTAAGTTGGACAGAGGTCGGAGGAATCTGCTAAGTGCGCTATACTCCCGCCTCCCGAATTTTCAGCCTGAAATCCGATATGACCGACGCCCTGCAAGAGATTCACGATTTCCTCCCGTGCCGTACCCCGCAGAAGTGGATCGACAACGCTCTGGAAAACCAGGACCTGTTGCTGATCGACCATGCCCATTGCGAGAAGAAAGCGGCATCCACGGCGCTCAGCCTTATGTACCGCTACGTGGACAACAGCGACCTGCTGAACAAGATGTCCCGGCTGGCCAGGGAAGAGTTGCGCCATTTCGAGCAGGTGCTGGCGATCATGAACAGGCGCGGTGTGGACTATGGCCACCTGACACCGGCCCGTTATGCCGCCGGGTTGCGGCAGGCGGTGCGCACCGAGGATCCCGGTCGGCTGGTGGATGTGCTGATTGTCGGCGCGATCATCGAAGCCCGCTCCTGCGAGCGTTTTGCCGCCCTGGCGCCGTTCCTGGATGACAAGCTGGCGGACTTCTACAACGGTTTGCTGAAATCCGAGGCGCGGCATTACCAGGATTACCTGAAGCTGGCGGTGCAGGCCAATGGCGGACCCGTGGATGAGCGGGTGGGGGAGTTTCTGGCGATCGAGAAGGAGCTGATCGAGGCGCCGGATAGTGAGTTTCGCTTCCACAGTGGGCCGGTGGGCTAGCACGGGCCCGCTAATAAGTTGGGGTCAGATGAAAGCCTTCATCTGACCCCGTCTTAGATCTGCTTCGAGGGTTGCCTCAAGCTCAGAGCATCGGTCCAGGATGGGGTGAGAAGAAGGCTTTCTTCAGACCCCTGGTTCAGCGCTTCGGCCCAAAATGGGGTCTGATGAACGCTTTCATCTGACCCCGTCTTCATCGTTACTCCAACTCGCGGCAAAGCTGCATCCACGCATCAATCCCTGCACTCCGGTACTTCTGCTTGTGCAAAATAAAGTAGAACTGCCGGTCAAAGCGCCGGTGCTCAGGCACTTCCAGTGGCACCAGGCTCCCGCGGCGGAAGGCATCGACCAGGACCACCTGTGACAGGCAGCCGATGCCCAGGTCCGCTTCCACCGCCCGCTTGATTGCCTCGGTATGCTCCAGTTCCAGCAACACATTCAGATCCGGCAGCAGGCCGTGCATGCCGCGTTCGAAGCTCTGGCGGGTACCGGAGCCCTGTTCACGCATGATCCAGGTGGCTTCCCGCAGGTCGTCGTCGGTCAGTTTTCCCTTGCTGGCGAGGGGATGGGTCGGGGAGCAGAACACCACCAGTTCGTCCTCCCGCCAGGGAATCATCTCCAGCTCGGACGACTGCAGCTCCCCCTCGATCAGACCGATGTCCAGCTCAAAGTCCTTCACCCGCCGGGCAATGGTGCTGGTGTTGGCAACCTCCAGGGAGACCCGGGGCCGGGTAGGGGTATTCATGTATTGGGCCATGACGCCGACAGCCAGATAGTTACCGATAGTCAATGTGGCGCCGACCTTGAGGGCGCCTACTTCCGAGTGTTTGCTGAAGGCCTGCTCCAGTTCCCCGGCCTGGGCCAGTACCGATTCCACCTTGGGCCGGTAAAGGCGCCCGAGTTCGTTGAGCTGAAGGCGTTTGCCGACCCGGTCGAACAGCTGGATATCGAACTGGCTTTCCAGCTCCTTGAGCGCGCTGCTGGCTGCGGACTGGGACATGGCCAGGGAATCAGCGGCCCGGGTGATGTTCTGGAAGTGGGCGGCGGCGAGGAACACCTCAAGCTGACGGAAACTGAATTTCATAAGGAAGCGCCATAAATCGATTTTGTCGAATAAGGTTATGGGTATATCCCATTTCATCGATAGGTTAAACGTGGGTTACACTTCAGGCAATTGATATTCAGACGATTCACGCTTTTTGCTTGAGCGCAGGTACGAGGTTTACATGAGCAACCTGATGAAAGAAACAGTCACCAGCGTCCATCACTGGAACGACACCCTGTTCAGCTTCAAGACCAGCCGCGATCCGGGGTTCCGGTTCAAGAACGGTCATTTTGTGATGATCGGTCTCGAGACCGATGGCAAGCCGTTGATGCGCGCCTACAGCATCGCCAGCGCCAATTACGAGGAAGAGCTGGAATTCTTCTCCATCAAGGTACCGGATGGCCCCCTGACCTCGCGCCTGCAGCAGATCAAGCCGGGCGACGAAATCCTGCTCAGCAAGAAACCCACCGGTACCCTGGTACTGGATAACCTGTTGCCCGGCAAGAACCTCTGGCTGATCAGCACCGGCACCGGTCTGGCGCCGTTCATGAGCATCATCAAGGATCCGGAAGTCTACGAGGCGTTCGACAAGGTCATCCTCACCCACGGTGTGCGCTACATCTCCGAACTGGCCTATCAGAAGGAGATCGAGGAGCTGCCGGAGAATGAATTCTTTGGCGAGATGGTCAAGGGCAATTTGTTGTACTACCCGACGGTCACCCGCGAGCCGTTCCGCAACGAGGGCCGACTGACCGACGCCATGGAATCGGGCAAGATCACCCGGGATCTGGGGCTTCCGGATTTCAATCCGGACACCGACCGTTTCATGATCTGCGGCAGCCCGAGCATGCTCAAGGACACCTGCGCGATCCTGGACAAGATGGGATTCCGCGAGGCCCGGGGCGGGGATTTGGGTCATTACGTGATCGAACGGGCGTTTGTTGAGCAGTAAGCTCTCAGTCCGGCGAACCCGCACATGAAAGCCCCGGGGCCTCAGGCCTCGGGGCTTTTTGCTTTCTTGCGGGGGTCGATCGTGTCTTCGTCAAGCCAGGTCCCGCAGAATTTGCAGTAGCGAGCATCCCGTTCGTGGTGATCCCTGCCGCAGCCGGGGCAGGCCTCATGGGAATAGCGTTCTTCACGCAGCGCACGGATCACCTCCGCCGAGAAGATGCCCACGGGCAGAGCAATGATCGAGTAACCGATGAGCATGATGGCCACCGATATGAACTGCCCAAGAGGGGTGACGGGTGTGATATCGCCGTAGCCGACGGTTGTCAGGGTGACAATACCCCAGTAGATCGCCGTCGGAATACTGGTGAACCCCGCTTCGGAGGGTTCAATCAGGTAAAGGATTGAAGAAAAGATCGTTATCAGCATCAGGACGGTGAACAGGAACAGCAGAATCTGATGTTTGCTTCGGATCATGGCATCCAGCAGGAGCCTCTTTTCTCCCTCCAGTATCATCATGTCCATCACCCGGAACAGTCGCAAAGCCCTGAGCAGCCGGACCACAATCAGAGTGTGGGTGCCGGGCACGATCAGTGTCAGCCACGTTGGCAGGATGGCAAGCAGATCGATGATGCCATAAAAGCTTTTGAGGTAGAGCGAGGGCTTCTGTAAGGAATATATGCGCAGGGCCAGTTCAATGGTGAAGAGCACGGTAATGCACCATTCGGCGTAGAAAAACAGATCTCCGTAACGCTGGTGATAGCCTTCGATGCTGTCCAGCATGACAATGCCGACACTCAGGAAAATCAGTATGACCAGGGCGATATCAAAAGCCTTGGCCGCGCGGGTGTCTGACTCGAACAGTAATTTGAAAATCCGGGTACGTAGGCCAAGCTTCGCAGGCTCAAGGTTTGGCATGCCTTGCAAACTCCATTTCATGGTCGGGGAGCTGATTTTGTCTAAACTCTAGATAGCGGTATCTCATCCCGTCAACAAACTTTCCTGGGAGGGAAACATCATGAAGGGATTTTCTGCAGCGAATCTGGCCAGTGCTGCTGTTGTTTCATTGCTGGGAGTCGCCGGCCCGGTTCACGCCGGAGCCGGTGATTTTTATGTCAGGGCCGGCGTCAGTGCCATGGACCCGGATACCGGCAGTGAGAGCTTTTCAGCCATATCCCGAAGCGGTGTGCAGTTGGACAGCGACGTCACCCTCGGCGGTACCCTGGGGTGGTTTGTCACGGACTCTGTGGCCCTGGAAATCAGTTCCTCGTTGCCGTACTCGCCGGACCTCGAAGGCAACCAACGGTTGAAGGATCTGGGCATTGGCAACATCGGGGACGTCAAATATGTGCCGACCTACCTCACCATGAACTTCTTCTTCCAGAATACCTCGGCGGTTACGCCGTACCTTGGCGGAGGGGTTGCCTTCAACAAGTTCTACGATGAGAACGCCAGGCTGTCCGGGCTTGATGTCAATCTGGACAGCACCTTCGATCCCACGGTGCTGGCGGGGGTTGAGCTGGATTTCGGTGTGCCGGTGTTGGTCAATTTCGACGTTCGCTACACCCTGCTGGACACAGATGCCAAGTTCTCCGGGGCGATTGACGAAACGGTTGAGATGGAGATCGATCCGGTGGTATTCACATTGGGCGTGGGCTACCGGTTCTGAGCCCGATTTAGAGCAGCGGAAACGAAGAAGGCCGGGAATTCCCGGCCTTCTTCGTTATGGTGTTGATGATTTATTGACGGAAGATCACCAGCCCACCGCCGCCATCGGCCACGTAGACCCGTCCATTCGCGATCGCGGTTCCAGTGGCTTCGCCCACGGTCTGCTGGTGTTCCATCAGCACCGGATTGGCCGGATCGCTCCAGTCGAGCTTGGCAACACCGGCTTCGCCATAGGCCACGTAGAACAGCAGTTTTGACTCGTCCAGGGTGTACCAGTGGCCATCACCATCAATCAGCAGGGTATCAGCCGGAAAGTACTGCGGTGTCATGTACAGGGCTTCGGGATCGGAATCTTCCAGTCCCGGTTCGGCCTGGAGCCGATACTGGGCGACCGCCTCGGGACGGTAGTCGTACCCGCCGCTTCCCATGGTCCAGATCTTGTTCGGCTCGACACCCTCCGGCAACGGCGCCAACAGGTCTTCAATGTTGTAGGCCAGCAGGCCAAAACCGCCGTAGCTGAAGTAGGCGTGATCTCCCACCACATCGACATCCACGCTACGACTATCCGCCTTGCCGATATGCACGGTTCCATCCAGCTCTTCCTCGATCTTGATCGGCTGGAAGATCTTGACCAGTTCCATGCCCGGGGTTACTCCGTCCACCAGAAGACCGGTCATGTCCACCACCGCGATGCCGGAATGGCCGGACGCGACGAAGGCATAGATCTTGCCGTCTTCAGGATTGGTCCAGAGTTCCACGCCGGAGGCGCGACCCAATAGAGGATTGCCAGTCGCTGAGCCCAGATTGGCAACCACGTGATTGCCTGTGCCGTCAGCCGGGTTCATGGTCATGTCGTACACGGTCAGACCGTTGCTGCCGTCGGCTACCACGGCGTAATTGTCATGGAAATCCACGTCGTAGGCATGGTCCTGCCGGCTGATATCGCCGTAGGAGCCTGTTGCCAGGTTGTGCTCGTAGAAGTCCGAGGGTTGCGGGGTCAGTAACAGCGGCGCGCCCGGGACACCCTGGCCAGCCTCTGCACCACTGACATCGACACGGCGCAGGCCCAGGCTCTGGGACATGACGTGGGCCAGGCTGCCTTCGCCGCCCAGGATCACGTTGTAGGCATGGGGTGTGGGATAAACGGTGGATCCATCGGGATTGTCCACCTCGTATTCATCGACCACGGTGTTGGCAACCACGTGCGGTTCGTCCAGGGCGTTACCATCGGCGTCCGCAATCTGCCATACGCTCATGCCATGGGGGCCGTCGGCCATGTAGAGATACTGCTGCGTGGCCGCCACGCCTTGAGTATGACCAACTGCCAGGGGCGAGGTTGGTGTGCCATCGGCATCGGCATAGGTTTCATTGGTACTGGCGAAATAGGCGGGGACCGTGAACTTGGTGCTCATGTCAGTCGCATCGGTGGTCAGATCGCCAAGGTCCATGAAGTTCAGGCCGCCGGCACCGGTGGCCTGAACCACATCCACAGCGCCGGTTGTGTCGCTGAGTGTGGGCATCAGAAACAGTGCGTTGCCATGGCCGCTGACTTCGCCGGTGACCAGAAGGCTCGGAGCTTCATACATCCAGATCGGCAGGGACTCATTATCGTCCGGGTCCCAGGCGCCCATGTCGTAGGAGGTGACGAACTCGTAGTCGGGCCAGTGCAACCGGTCCGGAAAAAGGTCGTTGTCATAGGGAGCCCCTGCCTGTTGCCAGTTTCCTGCCGGCGCATCAGCGTTCTCGAGGGCGACCAATCCAGCGAAGTGATCAGCATAGAAAACCCGGTTATTGGCTGTGTCCACCTCGACATCAATAACGCCAGCTTCCTTGAGCATGCCCACACCGAAGTAGGGGAACAGGCTTTGTGATTGCTCGCCGGTCGGCTCATCCGGGCCATGGGCAGGGACGGCCGGGGCATACCCTTGATAAGTAATACTGGCGAGATCAGTGGCATCTACCGCTACCAGGCCGGCCAGGCCATAGGCGAGGTAGACAATGGTCTGGCCGCCATCCCCGTATGTTTCGACATCGAGCTTGTTGGCCTTGTAGTAGTACTTGCCATAGCGGTCGAAATCCGCCCAGGGTGTCGCTGCGTCAACATCACCATGCCACACCTCCTGGATCTCGAACGATGCCTGGTTATGGTTGGGCATGCCGGTATCGGAGTCGAGGTACCCCAATCCATCAGCAGTTGTGCCGGTCTGGACCTCTGTTGTTACGTCCATATTGAGGAACCAGTCTTCGGAGACGCTGGTATCCGTATACAGGTTGTAGTAACCGATGCGGTCCAGGGTGGCCGGATCATAGACGCCAAGACCCAGGAAACCGATGGCGGCATACAGGTTGCCGTCAGCATGTAACTGCAAATCGGCGGGGGCACCCCATGGGTGTTCCCCTGAATACTGGAGGGTGTAGACCTCATCGTCGATAAGGAGCGTGCCATCATCCTCCAGCATCGGTGTCGCACTGATAACATTGGCGAGTGCTGTCCTGTGAATTCCGTAACTCTCGTCCGCAATCCAAAGATTGGTGTCATCGGCTTCCAGCGATTTGATAAAGCCATGACCCTCAATCACTACGTCCGTTACCAGATCACCTCCGCCTTCGGCGAAAACAATGCCGTCCTGGTAATAATTCACCGGCGTGGTATGCAACACCTGCATCGCCGCCGGATCGGTAATATCCACCACCGCAATGCCGGACTCACGCACTGCCGCCAATGCATAGGTGCGGCCCTCGTAGGGCACCACAAGAATATCCTGAATAAAGCTTTCCAGCTCGATTTCATGCACCGCTCCGGCGGTGGTCTGAATCGGAGTGATCGCCAGCCGGTTGGCCATGTTGTACACCGCCCAGTCGGTCCCATTGATGTCAGCACGTGCTGTCGCGGTGGTGGCACCACCGATCTGGACGACTTTTTCGGTGAGGAATGCCTCAACAATGGACTCGCCCTGGGGAGTACCCAGTGAGGCGTCATTATCGCTGCCACTACAGCCGGCCAGTGTTGTTACCAGACCCGCAGCCAGTATGCCTGGCACGACGGATCCCAGAATTTTACTACCCATAATTCAAATCTCCCTGGCTTTTTGTTGGCCATGCGGCCGAGCCTTGATACATATTGTGGGCAGAAACGTTGATGGCGCTGATGAGTTGGCCAAAAAATGCACGTCCTGTGATGGCAATATAGAAGCTACCCGGCAGATTGCATATTGACGTGTCTCAAGTCCGTGGCATATGTAATCCGATCTGGAAGGAGAAGTTGATGCAACAGGGAGACGAGGCGTCCCGGCAGGAAATGGCGGAGGAGGTCAATCGGGTTATACGTTCGGAGCGCAAGCGGGGCAGGGCCGGGCGGCTGATATGGCTGTTGGTGCTGGCAGCGCTGGCGGCAATTGCCGGTTGGTGGCTGTGGCCCGATGACGGCGAAGTGCAGTGGCGGACCCACAACCTGGACCGCGGCGATATGGTGTTGACAGCCACTGCCACCGGAAGCCTGGAACCCAAGAGTGAGGTTTCCGTGGGTGCTGAGATATCGGGGCTGATCACGCAGGTCCTGGTGGACGAGAACGACCAGGTGACCGAAGGCCAGGTTCTGGCTCTGTTCGACACCGATGAGCTGGAAGTGGCATTGGAACAGGCCGAAGCCCAGCTTGCCCTGTCACGGGCCTCAGTGGCAGAGGCTGAGGCTACCCTGCAGGAAGCGCAGGTGGATGAACGAAGAATCAGCGCATTGCGTGAGCGAGGTACTACTGCCCAGGCGGAGCTGGATGCCGCCGTAGCTGTTCGCAAGCGGGCAGAAGCGAAGCTGGCCTATGCCCTGGCCTCGGTGAGACAGGCCGAGGCTGCTGTGCTTCAGGCCCGCACCCGGCTCGAAAAAACGGTGATTACCTCTCCCATCAACGGCGTGGTTTTGCAGCGCAGTATCGAACCTGGTAATACCGTGGCGGCCAGTTTTCAGACACCGGTGCTGTTCCTGTTGGCCGAGGATCTGAAAGCCATGGAGCTTCACGTGTCCATGGACGAGGCCGATGTCGGGATGGTGGAAGCCGGTCAGATGGCAACTTTTACCGTGGATGCCTGGTCGGGTCGGGAGTTTTCTGCCGAAGTGCTCAAGGTTCACCTGTACCCGGCCGTCGAGAACAACGTGGTCACCTACACCACTGTGCTTTCCGTGGATAACAGCGAAGGGTTGCTCAAGCCGGGCATGACGGCCACCGCTACCATCGAAACCGGCCGTCGGGAGGATGTCCTGAGGGTGCCGAACATGGCATTCCGTTTTACCCCGCCGGCGACCGATGCCAGAGGTGGCGGCCTGTTCAGCCACCCCGGCGCCCGGGCCGGATCAAACCGATCCGGTCCCTCAAACACGGTTTGGGTGCTGCGCGACGGTGAGCCATCCCGGATGGTGGTAGAAACGGGGGCCTCCGATGGCCGCTACACGGAACTGCCCGGTGACGAGCTGGCGGAAGGTGACGAAGTGATTACCGGCATGCAGGCGGCGGTAACTCCATGATTGAACCAGGTAACGTTGGTGGGTCGGCCGTGCCGCAATCCGCGCCATCCGTGGTGGAGATGCGCGATATCTATAAGATCTACGGCAGCGCTGCAACCGAGGTTCGCGCCCTGGATGGTGTCAGCCTGAGCATCCGGGCCGGGGAGTTCGTTGCCATCATGGGGCCGTCGGGCTCGGGCAAGTCCACCTGCATGAACATTCTCGGTTGCCTGGATGTGCCCACCTCCGGGGAATACTGGTTCAGGGGGGTTGAGGTCGGTGGCCTCGACCGCGATGAGCTCGCCCTTTTGCGCCGCAACTTCATGGGCTTCGTGTTCCAGAGCTTCAACCTGCTGCCCCGCACCAGTGCCCTGAGTAACGTTGAACTGCCGCTGATTTATGAGGGAGTTCGGCCAGCGCGGCGTCATGAGTTGGCGATGAAGGCGCTCACCACCGTCGGACTCGTTGATCGGGCGCACGCAACGTCCGCCCAGCTTTCCGGTGGCCAGCAGCAACGGGTGGCGATAGCCCGGGCCCTGGTAACGGAGCCTCCGGTTTTGCTGGCGGATGAACCCACCGGCAATCTGGATACCGTCATGGCCGGGGAGATTATGAAGGAGCTCGTGTCCATCCGTGAACAGAAGGGAATCACGATCCTGATGGTAACCCATGAGCCGGATATCGCCCGCTATGCGGACCGGGTACTATTTTTCACCGATGGCAAGCTGATCCGGGACGGTGCGCCTGCGGAGGTGATTCCGTGAGAGCATTGGATACCCTGGGCATGTCGGTGCAGGCCATTGCCCGTAACAAACTGCGTTCGTTTCTTACAACCCTGGGCATCATCATTGGCGTGGCGAGTGTGGTGGCCATGGTGCACCTCGGGCAGTCCGCGACCCGCAGCGTGACTGAGCAGATTGCCAGCATCGGTTCCAACCTGTTGTTTGTCATGCCCGGGACTGCCCAGCGGGGACCCGGCGGACTTCGGACCAGTGCGGAGAATTTCGAACTGGCGGATGCAGAGGCTATCCGCAACGAGGTGGATGGCATCCTGGTGGCTCCGGCACTCACCACCAGTGCCACCGTGGTAATCGGTAATGCCAACGACACCATTCCGGTGATCGGAACCACCAACGAATATTTTGCTGTGCGCAACCACTACCTGGAGTATGGCCGCGAGTTCGAGGAGGGCGAGCTGTCTTCCGGTGCCGCGGTGTGCATCATCGGCAAGACCCTGATCGAGGAAATGTTCCTGGGGCAGGAACCGCTGGGATCAAACATCCGGGTAGGGCGTACCGCCTGCCGGGTCATCGGTGTGCTGGAAGAGAAGGGCGAGTCCATGGGCCAGGACCGGGACAAGACCATCCTGATGCCGGTCAAGGCAGTCCAGCGCCGGCTGGTGGGTGAGCTGGACGTCAGCGCAATCTACGTGTCCGCGCTGGTGGATGGCTCCACGGGGCTGGTGCAGGACCAGATAGAATCCCTGTTGCGCCAGCGCCGCAATCCGGTCAACGGCGGTGCTGACGATTTCTATGTCCGGGATACCCAGGACATTGCCCAGACCCTGGAGAGTACCACTAACACCCTGACAATCCTGCTGGGCGCTATCGCGGCCGTCAGTCTTTTGGTGGGGGGCATCGGCATCATGAATATCATGCTGGTGTCGGTCACCGAGCGCACCCGGGAAATCGGAATCAGGCTGGCAATCGGGGCCCGGGCCCGGGATGTGCTCACGCAGTTCCTCGTTGAATCCATCGCCCTGTCCACACTCGGCGGCCTCATCGGTCTCGTTATCGGCGTAAGTGGCACCTGGTTGGTCACCTGGCAGCTGAACATGCCTTTCGTGATTTCGCCGACCGTGATGGCCGTGGGTTTTTCCTTTTCCGTGGCGATCGGCGTCATCTTCGGGTATTTTCCTGCGCGTAAAGCCGCCATGCTCAACCCCATCGATGCGCTGCGGCACGAATAACCCGCACAGAGACATAGAGACAGGAAACGAGGATGTTCACACTCGAGATTGAACCCAGGTTCAGCGACACAGACGCCCTGGGCCATATCAGCAACACGTCATTGCCGGTCTGGTTCGAACAGGGCCGGACGCCCATCTTCCGTATTTTTCACCCGACACTGGAAGTGAAAACCTGGCCCCTGATCCTGGCCCGCCTGGAAATCGATCTGCTGGCCCAAAGCTACTGGCACATGCCGGTGGAAATCCGCACCGGAATCGGCGAGATCGGAAACAGTTCGTTCCGCGTGATCCAGGAAGCCTGGCAGGACGGCAAGAAGATTGCCCGTGGTGTGTCGGTGCTGATCCACTTCGACTACGAGCACGAGAAATCGGTTCCGATTCCCGAAGAAATCAAGGCGAAACTGGCCGAGCATGTCATGGAGTGATGGGGTATTGCAGGGCCCTGTCCGAAACAGGGCCCGACGGTTCTGGATAGATATCGAGAGATATCAGAACCGGTAGGTGGCACCGATGCTCAGGACATCGATGTCGTAGGTGTCGAAGCGGCCTACGATAGCCAGGTTGTTTTGCAGGTTGTAGCGGGCGCCAATGCCCACGCCGAGTTCGATGCTGGAATCGCTGCCAGAGCCGAATTCAGTGTCAACTTCAGCGTCCACGTAAACCAGGCCGGCCCTGCCCAGCAGTTCCAGTCCCTTGACCTGCTCATCCAGGTTCAGGGTGTAGGTGGCGTAGCCGCCGAGGCCGAAGTAGCTTGCTTCGAACTTGTAATTGTTGCCAAAGCCATCGGAGTAACTCTGCTCCGCATCCGCAGCAGTCAGTGTCAGCTCAGCTTCTGCACCCAGGCCCGGCAGAACCTGGTCCAGAGCCGTACCAAAGGTGCCGGCAATAACAATGGCATCATCGCTCAGACCCATATCGGCGAAGCCCAGGCGTGCTTCCGCATAACCGTTTGCGACCAGATCGTTGGTGGTCAGGCCGTTGGAACCGGAGGTGCCGTGGTTATCCGCGTGGGCAACGCCGGAAGCCAGGGCAGCGCACAGAGCCGAGCAAATCAATGCGTTCTTCATACTACATCCTTTTTTGATTTTTGACGTCCGGACCGGGCGGGGCCGGTGCCGGAGCGCAGACTCTATATAAGCAAACGGCATAAATCGGTAATAAATTCGTAACATTTTGAAATGCTTCACAGAAATAATGGTGGCTAACTGAACCGGAAACTCCTGGAATCTGAAGGAATGTTAAGCGGGGGGTCATTACTCCGGACAGCCGGGTGCTTCATAATGGCGTTTGCTGAACCAAACGCCGGTCACCGTGGTATAACCGGGTTCATGCCACAGGAGACAACAACCATGACAAGCATCCCCGAGAATACCCCGGCGCCAGTGGACGACGGTGCCTGTGATCACCTGAAAGGACAGGCCCTGCCGAATGTCACGCTGACCAGCTCTGAGGCGCGCCCGGTAAATGTGGGCAGTCTGGCGGGCACCGTGGTGCTTTACTTCTATCCCCGCACCGGGCGCCCGGACCGGCCATCCCCGGATGGGTGGGCACAAATTCCGGGAGCCTTGGGCTGCACACCGCAGGCCTGCGCATTCCGGGATCATCATCAGGAGCTGGCTGAGCTGGGTGCACAGGTTTTTGGAGTGAGTACCCAGGATATGGCATACCAGCAGGAGGCCATCGATCGACTGGGGATCTCGTTTGAACTGCTGAGTGATGAGAACCTGGCGCTGGCACAGGCACTGGAGCTTCCGCTGTTTACCGTTGAAGGCGTGACCCTGAACAAGCGGGTGACGCTCATTGCCAAAGATGGCGAAATCCAGAAAGTGTTCTATCCGGTGTTTCCGCCGGATGATCATGTCTATGAGGTGATTGATTGGTTAAAGCATTCTTCCCGCTGATTCTGCTGCTCTCTTCCTTCATCCTGGCCGGTTGTGATTCCGGCCCGGAAAACGAGGAGACCGCTGAATCCAGTCAGCCAGCAGAGGAAACCGAAACTGCCGCGCCTGCAACGGGCGCGGATATTTCCCTGGCTCTCAAGCCTGCCCAGATGGACTGGGTCGGTCAGAAGATTTTCCAGAACGAGTGTGCCGGCAAGTTGAAGTGCCTGGTGCACTGGAACGAGGGGGAGGCTTTCCCGTCATTGGGTATAGGGCACTTCATCTGGTATCCGGAAGGGGTGGATGGACGTTTTGTCGAGAGTTTTCCCAAGCTGATCCAGTATATGACCCAGCGCCAGGCGGCGGTGCCGGACTGGCTGATGAATCTTGAGCCATTTGATGCGCCCTGGCCGGATCGGGAGACCTTTCTGGAGGTAGAAGATTCCACCCGAGTGGCGGAGTTAAGGGAGTTCCTGGCGGGTACCCAGGGTCTTCAGGCCGAATTCATCTTCCGCAGGGCCAGGGAGTCCCTGGACAAGGTGGTTGAAGCAGCGTCTGAGCAACATCGGGAGCGGATTACAGAGCATCTGGCGCAGCTGAGTGCAACGCCTGGTGGCGTCTACGCGGTCATGGATTACGTCAATTTCAAGGGCGAGGGGCTTGCCGTATCCGAGCGCTATAACGGCGAAGGCTGGGGCTTGCTGCAGGTTCTGCTTGAGATGAGTCCTGAGCAGGAGCAGGCCGCGCTGGACGCCTTCCGGTCAGCGGCCGGGGAAGTGCTCACCCGCCGTGCCGAAAATGCGGAGAATCCGATCGAGCGTGAGCGCTGGCTGCCAGGCTGGCTAAGACGGCTCGAGACCTATCGCGAGCCGTCCGAAGCCCCGTCGTCATAACGGGGCTTTGTTCAGCTCCGGCTCCTTGCCCGACTCCACTTCCAGCCACCAGACGTACTGGTGCCAGTCACCAAGGACGATGCGGCGTGCATCCTCCCCATTGGCTTGCAGTTCGTGGATGGCGGGCCGGTGGGTGTGGCCGTGGATCAGGCGCTGGACGCCATGGGCCTCCATCTCCTTCACAACTTCTTCGGGTGTGACATCCATGATCGTTTCGGCCTTGCCCTGATTCTTGGCCATGGAGATTTCCCTCAACTGGCGGGCCATCTGCTGGCGGTCCTCCAGGGGGCGGGCGAGGATCATCTGCTGCCACTGAGGGTTGCGCATGTTGGCGCGGAACTTCTGGTATTCCACATCTGCGGTGCACAGGCTGTCGCCGTGCATCAGCAGGGTGGGGGTGCCGTAAAGATCCACCACAGTAGGATCATCCAGCAGGGTGGCGCCAGCACGGTTGCAGAAATCCTCACCGATCAGGAAGTCCCGGTTGCCGTGCATCAGGAAGATCTCGGTACCGCTCTCGTTCACTTCCTTCAGGGCGGCGGCGACGGTTTCCTGCAGGGGAGTGCGCTCGTCGTCACCGATCCAGGCCTCAAAGAAATCCCCAAGGATATACAAACGCTCCACACCCATGGCCTTATCCTTCAGGAAGGCCAGAAACGCGTCCGTGATGTCCGGACGCGACTCTTCCAGATGCAGATCGGAGATAAACAGCGTGGTCACGCGTCCTCCAGAACCTCGGCTTTCTCGATGATCACGTCCTCGGCGGGAACGTCCTGGTGGCCGGCGCGCATGGTGGTGCGCACGGCACGGATTTTGTTGACGGTATCCATACCATCAACCACCTTGCCGAATACGCAGTAGCCCCAGCCCTCGGCATTCTTGGCGGTGTGATCCAGGAAGCCGTTGTTCTCCACGTTGATGAAAAACTGGGCGGTGGCGGAATGCGGATCCATGGTCCGCGCCATGGCAATGGTGCCAACCATGTTGCTGAGGCCGTTGTCCGCTTCGTTCTGGATCGGCTCCCGGGTCTTGCGCGGGGTCATGCCCGGCTCGAAGCCGCCACCCTGAATCATGAAGTTGCTGATTACCCGGTGAAAGATCAGTCCGTCGTAGAAACCGTCACGAACATACTGTTCAAAGTTTTTGGCGGTTTCCGGGGCCTTGTCGTAGTCCAGTTCGAGCTTGATATCACCGAAATTGGTTTGCAGCAGAATCATCAGGGTTTCCTGTACAGGTTTATAGAGGTTTCAGGGCGCTATTGTACTCAAGAGTTTTGCGCTATGCATGAGTCCGGAAAGGATTTGTGAGTATAATACGCGGTTCAAGATTCAACCCCTGTCCAACAGAGATTGTATGAGCGCCGAGTCGAAGAAAGCCCACAATTTTATCCAGAGCCTGATCGAAGATGCCATTGCCAAAGGTGAGCACACCGGCAAAGTCGTCACCCGTTTCCCGCCGGAGCCGAACGGCTACCTGCACATTGGTCATGCCAAGTCCATCTGCCTGAATTTTGGCATTGCCGAGACCTTCGGCGGCGAGTGCAACCTGCGGTTTGACGACACCAATCCGGAAAAGGAAAACCAGGAGTACATCGACGCCATCAAGGCGGATGTGCACTGGCTTGGTTACGAATGGGCCGGTGAGGTCCGGTATGCCTCTGACTACTTTGATGCCCTCTACGAATTTGCCGAGGAGCTGATCCGCAACGGCAAGGCCTATGTCTGTGCGCTGTCCGCCGACGAGATGGCCGAATACCGGGGCACCCTGAAGGAGCCCGGCCGGAACAGCCCGTACCGGGACCGTCCGGTGGACGAGAACCTGCAGCTGTTCCGGGATATGCGGGATGGCAAGTACCAGAACGGTGAACTGGTGCTGCGGGCGAAGATCGACATGGCGTCTCCGAACATCAACCTGCGGGACCCGATCCTGTACCGGATCCGTTACGCCGATCATCACCAGACCGGCGACAAGTGGTGCATCTATCCGATGTACGACTACACCCATCCGATCTCCGATGCCATGGAGGGAATTACCCACTCCCTGTGCACCCTGGAATTCGAGGACCACCGGCCGCTGTACGACTGGGTGCTGGACAATATTTCCGTTCCCTGCCATCCGCGTCAGATCGAGTTTGCCCGACTGAACCTGAACTACACCATCACCTCCAAGCGCAAGCTCAAGCGCCTGGTGGACGAGGACTACGTGGATGGCTGGAATGACCCGCGCATGCCCACCATCTCAGGCATGCGGCGCCGTGGTTACACCCCGGAATCCATCCGCACCTTCTGCGACATGATCGGCGTGAACAAGGCTGGCGGCACCGTGGATGTGGGCATGCTCGAGCATGCCATTCGGGAGGATCTGAACACCCGTGCCCCGCGTGCCATGTGTGTGATGCGTCCGCTCA
Source organism: Marinobacter sp. (assembly GCF_041690455.1). GTDB lineage: Bacteria > Pseudomonadota > Gammaproteobacteria > Pseudomonadales > Oleiphilaceae > Marinobacter. The sequence continues at coordinate 2,890 of NZ_JAWLHI010000023.1, read as the reverse complement.
AGGTGACCCTGACCAACTATCCGGCAGACAAGACCGAAACCCTGACCCTGCCGGTTCACCCGCAGAACCCGGATATGGGCGAGCGGGAGGTTACCTGGAGCCAGGTGCTGTATATCGATCGGGAAGACTTCGCCGAGGAGCCGCCACGCAAGTGGAAGCGGCTGGCACCGGACCAGGCGGTGCGTCTGCGTGGCGGTTATGTCATGACCTGCCGGGAAATCATCCGCGACGACAGTGGTGAGATCGTTGAACTGAAGTGCGAGTATGATCCGAATACGCTCGGCGTGAACCCCGAAGGGTACAAACCCAATGGTGTGGTTCACTGGGTCTCCGCATCAGACAGTGTCGAAGCGGACATCAATGTCTACGACCGCCTGTTCAACCATGAATCCCCGGACAGCGACAAGGATGGTGATTTCATTGACCACCTGAATCCGGAATCCCTGGTGGTTCTGAAAGGCGCCCGGGTCGAGAAGGGGCTGGCGGACCCGCGCACGGACCTGCCGTACCAGTTCGAGCGTGAGGGCTACTTCTTCTGTGATCAGGAACAGACTTCAGCCGCCGGCCGCCCGGTATTCAACCGTACCGTCACCCTGCGGGATTCCTGGGGTAAGGGGGGCAAGTGATCCGAATCTACAACACGCTCACCCAGCAAAAAGAAGAGTTCCGGCCCATCGAGCCTGGCAAGGTGCGCATGTATGTCTGCGGCATGACCGTGTACGACTACTGTCACCTGGGCCACGCACGGGTACTGGTGGCTTTCGATGTGATTACCCGCTACCTGCGCCACCGGGGCTATGACGTCCACTACGTCCGGAACATCACGGATATTGACGACAAGATTCTGCGCCGGGCCGATGAGAATGGCGAGGTCTATTCGGACCTGACCGGGCGCATGATCCGTGCCATGCACGAGGACGAGGCCAAACTCGGCGTACTGTCTCCGGACGAGGAGCCCCGGGCCACTGCCTATATTGACGAGATCATTGCCATGATTCACAAGCTGGTCTCCAGTGGCCACGCTTACGCGGCAGAGAATGGCGACGTCTACTTTGCGGTGGAGTCCTTCCCGGACTACGGCAAGCTGAGCAAGAAAAAACTGGAAGACCTGGTGGCTGGCGCCCGGGTCGATGTCCAGGAGGCCAAACGGAGCCCGGCCGACTTTGCGCTCTGGAAAGCTGCCAAGGCGGGCGAGGTCAGCTGGCCTTCACCCTGGGGCGATGGCCGTCCTGGCTGGCACATTGAGTGCTCCGCCATGTCGACTCAGTGTCTGGGTGACACCTTTGACATTCATGGTGGCGGGCCGGACCTGCTGTTTCCGCATCATGAAAACGAAATCGCCCAGTCGGAGTGCGCTACCGGGCACAAGTTCGTTCATACTTGGATGCACGCTGGCGCCATTCGCGTGAACAAGGAGAAGATGTCCAAATCCCTGGGGAACTTCTTCACAATCCGCGAGATTCTGGACAAATATCCGGCCGAAGTCGTGCGTTACTTCCTGGTATCAAGCCATTACCGCAGTCAGGTGGACTACTCGGAAGATAACCTGGCCGAGGCAGGGCGAACGCTGACCAAGCTGTACCACGCTTTGCGAGGCATTGTTCCGGCCAAAGAGGCGGATGTGCCCGAAACCGAGCATGACCGCCGGTTCGCGGAAGTCATGGATGATGACTTCAACACTGCCGGGGCGATCGCCGTTTTGCACGGTGTGGCCAATGAGATCAATCAGCACCGTCGTGACGGTAACGAGGATGAGGCGAAGAACAGCGCCGCTGTGCTTGTTCGCCTTGGTGCTGTCCTCGGTCTGCTGCAGCAGGATCCGGAAGCCTTTTTCCAGGCTGATACCGGAGGCGAGCTGAGCGCTGAGGAAATCGAGGGGCTGATTCAGGCCAGGGCCGACGCCCGCAAGGCGAAAAACTTTGCCGAGGCCGACCGGATTCGCGACGAGCTCGCGGAGATGGGCATTATTCTGGATGATTCCAGGGAAGGCACGACCTGGCGCCGGGGGTAAACAGGGATCCAGGCTCCGACTATAAATGTGAGTCGGGAAATCAAACGCATTGAGGCAGACAACGATGACAGAACGCGTACAAATTGGCGGCATTCAGGTCGCGAAGAATCTGTATGATTTCGTAAACAACGAAGCGATTCCGGGTACCGGTGTCGATCCTGACAAATTCTGGGCAGAGTTCGACAAGATTGTGAACGAACTGGCCCCGCGCAACCGCGAACTGCTGGCAAAGCGTGACGCTATCCAGGAGAAAATGGACAGCTGGAACCGTGACCACAAGGGTCAGAAGCTGGACATGGCCGAATACAAGGCTTTCCTGAAAGACATCGGCTACCTCGTGGAAGAGCCGGCTGACTTCAAAATCTCCACTTCCAATGTCGACCCGGAAGTGGCCACCATGGCGGGCCCGCAGCTGGTGGTTCCGATCATGAACGCCCGTTTCGCCCTGAACGCGGCGAATGCCCGCTGGGGCAGCCTTTACGATGCCCTGTACGGCACCGATGCCATCTCAGAAGAAGGCGGCGCTGACAAGGGCCCGGGCTACAACCCGGTTCGTGGTGCCAAGGTGATCGAGTGGGCCCGTAACCTGCTGGACAGTTCTGCACCGCTGGCTTCCGGCAGCCACAAGGATGCAGCAAAATATTCCGTTGACGGCGGCAAGCTGGTCGTCAAGCTGCAAAACGGTGAGACCACCGGCCTGAAAGACGAGTCCGGTTTTGCAGGCTACACCGGCGCTGCCGACGCACCGACCGGCGTGCTGCTGGTCAAGAACGGCATGCACTTCGAGATCCAGATCGATGCCAGCCATCCGATCGGCAAGGACGACGGCGCGAACGTGAAGGATGTCCTGATGGAGTCCGCGCTGACCACCATCATGGA
>NZ_JAWLHI010000022.1:0-54077 GCF_041690455.1 Marinobacter sp. | reverse complement strand
GACGTACGTACCCGGCGGCTGTTCAGGGCTGCACCATGGCCCCGGGACGCGGAATATTCCTCGCCGGTAATCGGGTTCACGATCAGCAGGTTCTCGGTGCGGTTGTTCCGCTTCTGGGACAGGGCCAGGACAAAATCCGGGATGCCACGGAGAAAGTTTTCGCGACCCAACACCGGGAAGATGTGCCAGCTCTTCTCACTGGTGCCGGCGTTGGCCTCGTTCAGCGGAGCAATCGTGTGGTCCTTGTAGGACTTCTCGAGTTGCTCCTTGAAGTTGTCATAAATGGACTGCTCAACCCGATCCAGCTGGCGGCGACGTTCGCTCTCGTCCTTGCCGTTGGGTTCCTGGCGCTCGAAATGGGCTTTCAGGTAGTCGGACCCCTGACGCGCAACGCGCAGGGCCATTTTGATTGCTGGTTGCATCTGAGTGTTCATTATCCAGGTGTGTGGAGGCCGGGTATGATAGCAAAAGATCACCCTCCTTGTATGTTTTTTGACTCCGGAAAACCACGGATGGCGGCTAGTTACGGAATTTCCGGAGAGGTGGAAGGGTGGTGGTTCTGCTATCATGTCGCGCTTGGTTCACTCTGCAGACAGAAACGGGCTTTTGACCATGCACAAACCCGCGCTCCCCCTGGAAGGCACGGACACCTATAACGACCGGATCCGCATTGTTCTGGTGGAAACTTCCCACTCGGGAAACATTGGCGCGGTTGCCCGGGCCATGAAGAACATGGGGCTGGGGAACCTCTGGCTGGTCAATCCCAAATCCTTTCCGGACGAAGCCTCCTACGCCCGCGCCGCCGGAGCCTCGGATGTGCTCGACCGTGCGCAGATTGTCGGCAGCCTGGAAGAGGCCATTGACGATTGCGTCCTGGTGATGGGTACCAGTGCCCGAGGCCGAAAGGTGCCCTGGCCGGTGATGCCGCCTCCCGAAGCGGCCGAAACTGCATCGGAAGCGTCTGCCGGAGGCAGCGTTGCGCTGGTGTTCGGGCGTGAGAGCAACGGCCTGAGCAATGATGAGCTCCAGCATTGCCACCACCACATTCATATCCCGTCCAATCCGGAATACAGCTCCCTGAATCTGGCCATGGCGGTACAGGTGATGTGTTACGAATTGCGGATGCTTTACCTTCGTAACCTTGAAGGTGGCGAGGGGAGCCCATACCTCAAGCCCATGTCGGCACCGGGCGATGCCGGTTGGGATGTGTCTCCGGCTTCGGTCAGGGATGTGGAAGGATTCTTCGGCCACCTCGAGCAGATGTTGGTGGATGTGGAGTTTCACCGCCGTGAAAATCCGCGCCAGCTGATGACCCGCTTGCGGAGGCTTTTCCAGCGGGCCAGACTTGATCAGATGGAAGTCAACATTCTCCGTGGCATCCTGACGGCGGCCCAAAAGGCAGCCGGCAAGGCACAAAATCAACGCCAATCCACCGATGGTGAGTCATCGGCGACGGGACAGGAAGAAGGCCATGTTTGAACAATTGCGGGAAGACATTAACAGTGTTTTTCACCGGGATCCGGCGGCGCGGAACACGTTCGAGGTTCTCACCAATTACCCGGGCCTCCATGCTTTGCTGTTTCACCGGTTTGCCCACTGGCTCTGGAATCTGGGGCTCAAGTGGCTGGCCCGCACGGTATCAACCCTTGCCCGCTGGTTCACCGGCATCGAGATCCACCCGGGGGCGACCATCGGGCGCCGGTTCTTTATCGACCACGGCATGGGTGTGGTCATCGGTGAGACTACGGTTATCGGTGATGATGTGACCCTCTATCAGGGCGTTACCCTCGGTGGCACTAGCTGGAACAAGGGCAAGCGCCATCCGACTATCGGAGATGGTGTCGTCGTCGGTGCAGGTGCCAAGATCCTCGGGCCATTTGAGGTGGGTGAGGGTGCCAAGATAGGTTCCAACTCGGTCGTGACCAAGGCGGTGCCGGCCGGTGCCACGGTGGTTGGCATACCGGGGCGGGTGATCGTCAAGCGCAAGTCTGAAGACGATGTCCGCCGCAAGGAGATGGAAGAGCGTATGGGCTTCGATGCCTACGGGGTTACCGAGGAAATGCCGGACCCGGTGGCGCGGGCGATGCGTGCTCTGCTTGATCACATGCACGCGGTCGATGACCGTATCGAGAACATGTGCAAGGCCATCCGGAAGGTTAACAGTGAATACCAGAATGGCGAACTGCCGCCGCTGGATGAAGAGGACTTTGACTGCGTCCGGGATGACACGGATACGCGGGGTTGAATACTTGACTGAATTACTTGGTCAATTCATACTCGCATCTGTTAATCGAGATTCATTCCCGTCGCGGGGCTGACTGCCATGAAACTGACCACCAAAGGCCGCTATGCTGTTACGGCGATGTTGGACCTGGCCCTTCACGGGGATCAGGGGCCGGTCAGTCTGGCGGATATATCGTCCCGGCAGGAAATCTCGCTATCCTACCTGGAACAGCTGTTCTCCCGTCTGCGCCGGCAGAAACTGGTTGTCAGTATCCGTGGCCCTGGTGGTGGTTACCGCCTGAGCCGTGACGCCGACCGTGTCTACATCGCCGAGGTGGTGGATGCGGTCAGTGAATCCCTTGATACCACGCGTTGTGGCAACAAGGGTGACTGCCAGAACGGGGAGAAATGCCTTACCCACCATCTATGGTCTGATCTGAGTGATCAGATTCACCAGTTCCTCAGCCAAATCAGTCTCGGGGATCTGATGAAGAAGCATGAAATCCGTCAGGTTGCGGATCGTCAGAACCGTCGCCAGGACGGCAAGGATTCTGAAACCATCAACACCGACCGTCTGACCGACCAGGCGCCGGCCTGATACAGAACGTTCTTACATATCATGAAAAAGCCCGTATATCTGGATTACGCGGCCACGACGCCCGTTGATCCCGTCGTTGCCGACGAAATGGCGAAATATCTCACGCTTGACGGTGTGTTCGGGAACCCTGCTTCCCGGTCCCATGCCTATGGCTGGCAGGCGGAGGCGGCTGTTGAGGCTGCTCGACGACAGGTCGCCGACCTGATTTCCGCCGATCCCCGGGAGATTGTCTGGACCTCCGGTGCCACCGAATCCGACAACCTTGCGATCAAGGGTGCGGTAGGTGATCGCAGGGATGTTCATGTCATCACCTCGAAGATCGAGCACAAGGCGGTGATCGATACCTGCAAGTGGCTCGAGGGTCGGGGTGTGGAAGTCACCTGGCTGGCCCCCGATGCGGACGGCCGGATTCCTCCGGGCCGGGTCATCGAGGCGCTCCGGGACAACACGGTCCTGGTCAGCCTGATGCTGGTGAATAACGAGCTGGGATGCATTACCGATATCGCCTCGATCGGCAGTGAGCTGCGAGAGCGGGGCGTGCTGTTCCATGTGGACGCCGCCCAGGCAGCCGGCAAGATGCCCATTGACCTGAATCGGACTCCGGTGGACCTGCTGTCTTTGTCCGGGCACAAGGTATATGGACCCAAGGGCATTGGTGCGCTGTATGTGCGCCGGTCGCCGGATGTACGGATCGAGGCCCAGATGCACGGCGGGGGGCACGAACGGGGAATGCGTTCCGGGACCTTGCCGACACACCAGATTGTGGGCATGGGCAAGGCCTTTGCAATTGCCGCAGACGGGCTTGAAGCGGAGATGGGAAAGCTCGAATCCATGCGTGCCGCCTTCCTGAAGGGCCTGGAAGGTCTTGAAGGGGTAACCGTGAATGGCAGCGAGTCCCACCGTGTGCCGGGGCTGGTCAATCTTTCGTTTGACGGCGTGGAGGCGGAGTCGCTGATGCTCGGCCTGCGGGATCTGGCGGTTTCCTCCGGATCGGCCTGTTCGTCCGCAACCATCGAGCCCTCTTTTGTGTTGCGAGGCATCGGCCTGAGCGACGAAGAGGCGCACCGGGCGCTGCGGTTTTCCATGGGGCGTTTCACCACCGAGGAAGAAGTGGCCTTTGCCAGTTCGCAAATCGTTGATGTCGTTAGCCGCCTGCGCTCAGTGCGGTAGGCAGTAGCCCCCGGACTGCGTATAATCGCAGGCCAGAATTTTTAACCCGAACCATACTGGAGACTTACCATGGCAAACGAGCGCACGCTCTCTATCATTAAACCCGACGCAGTCGCCAAGAACGTGATCGGCGAAATCTACAGCCGTTTCGAGAAGGCTGGCCTGCAGATTGTTGCTGCCAAGATGATGCACCTGACCCAGGAGCAGGCTGAAGGATTCTACGCTGAGCACAAAGAGCGTCCGTTCTTCAACGACCTGGTAGCGTTCATGACCTCCGGTCCGGTTGTGGTTCAGGTTCTGGAAGGCGAGGGCGCCATCCTGAAGAACCGTGACCTGATGGGTGCCACCAACCCGAAGGAAGCCGAAGCGGGGACCATCCGCGCCGATTTCGCATCTTCCATCGATGCCAACGCCGTTCACGGCTCTGATTCCGCGGCTTCTGCCGAGCGCGAAATCGCTTATTTCTTCAATGACAACGAGATCTGCCCGCGCGGCTGATCTGGTTGTAAGGGGCAGTCTTCGACTGCCCCGAATTGGTTATTTGATCGAGGTTATGACATGACAGCTGCTGCTGAAAAAACCAATCTGCTGGGGATGCCGAAGGCCAAGCTCGAGGCTTTCTTCGAGACCCTCGGCGAGAAGCGCTTCCGTGCGCAGCAGGTGCTGCAGTGGATCCACCAGCGCGGCGTGGATGACTTCGACCAAATGACCAATATGAGCAAGGCGCTCCGGGAAAAGCTCAAGGCGGTGGCCGAGGTTCGCGGGCCGGAGGTGGTTTACGACGAAACCTCGAAGGATGGCACCCGTAAGTGGGTCATGCGCATGGATAACGGCAACAGTGTCGAGACCGTGCTGATTCCCGATGGCGAGAGGGGCACTCTGTGCGTCTCCTCCCAGATCGGTTGCAGCCTGGATTGCACCTTCTGTTCAACGGGTAAGCGCGGTTTCAACCGGAACCTGACCGCCGCGGAGATCATCGGCCAGGTGTGGGTGGCCCGGAAGGCCTTTATGCCATTCGATCCCAACGCCGACCGGCCGATCACCAACGTGGTGATGATGGGCATGGGTGAGCCACTGCTCAACTTCGACAACGTCGTTGATGCCATGAACCTGATGATGGAGGATCTGGCCTACGGTATCTCCAAGCGCCGGGTCACTCTGAGTACCTCCGGTGTGGTGCCGGCACTGGACCGTCTGGGCGAGGTTACAGATGTTTCACTGGCCATTTCGCTCCATGCCCCCAATGATGAGTTGCGTAACCAGTTGGTACCGTTGAATAAAAAGTACCCGATAGCGGAATTGCTCGCGGCAACGCGGCGGTATCTCGGCCGGCTGCCGGACAAGCGCAAGGCAACCATTGAGTACACCGTGATCGAGGGGATGAATGACCAGCCGGAACACGCCCGGCAACTGGCCGTCCTGCTGAAGGGGCTGCCCTGCAAGATCAATCTGATTCCTTTCAATCCGTTCCCGGAGAGCGATTTCCGGCGCCCGAGCATGAACGCCACCCGCCGGTTCCAGACCGTCCTCAATGAGGCCGGATATATCGCCACCATCCGGACGACCCGGGGTGATGATATTGATGCAGCCTGTGGGCAGCTCGTTGGCCGGGTCGAGGACCGTACCCGCCGCAGTCAGCGGTACATTGAGGTACAGCAGGTGAACCCCTGATTCACAAACCAGATGCGAGGACTGCAGAACAGTGGCGACTAGACCGGTGATAAGACGTTTTTTCCTGGTAGCTTTGATGTCGATGGCCACAGGGCTCGCCGGATGTGTTACCACTACTGACAGCCGGTTCTCCCGGGAAGCCGATCGCCAGGAAGCGGTTGATAACTACGTGAAACTGGCCACGGCCTACATCGGTCAGGGGAATATTGACCGTGCCCGGCATCACCTGGACCGGGCCCTCAAGCTGGAACCGAAATCTCCCAAAGCCCTGGCGGCCATGGGGCTGATCTACAATACCGAAGGCGAGCCTGAGCTTGCCGAATCCAGTTTCCGCAAGGCAATCAGTGCCGATGGAGGCTATACCCGGGCCAGGGTTTACTATGGTGCCTTCCTGTACAGCCAGGGCCGGTTCGCGGATGCCCGAGACCAGTTCCGGGCAGCGTCACGGGACACCGAATACGAGGACCGGGGCTCGGTCTTCTTCAATCTTGGCATGGCCCAGGAGCGCCTGGAAGAGGCGGATAACGCCGTCACGTCCTACCGCCGGGCCGTCGAGCTGTCCCGGGGAGATGCCAGGCCACTGCTTGCCTTGTCGCGGGTACTGGTGGAACGGGGCGAGTACGAGCCAGCGTCACGTTATTACAGCCGACTTTCCACAGCCATCGCCCGGAATCCGCGCATGACGCATTCCGCGGAAAGTCTGTACACGGGCATCCGCATCGCCCGCTATTTCAATGACAAGGACCAGGAGGCGAGCCTGGCGATGTTGCTGAAGAATGAATATCCGGAGTCAGTGGAATACCAACAATATAAGGTACTGATTTCTAATGACCAGTGATGAAAATCCCCAATCAGTGGTAAGCGATCCTGTCGGCGTTCAACTTAAGCGCGCAAGGGAAAAGCTGGGGCTTGGTGTCGACGATATCGCCCGGGCACAACACCTGCGGCCCGCTATCATCCAGGCGATCGAGAACAGTGAGCATACCCGGATCGACAGCGAACTGTTCCTTAAAGGTTATGTCCGCGCCTACGCGAGTCAGGTGGGACTGGACCCGGACAGCGTGATTACGGATCTTGACCGTGAGCTGGAGCCGCTTCGTATTGAGCGTGAACAGCAGCAGGAAGCCAATCCGCTGGTGGACATCGAACGGCGCCGACACCAAAAACGCAGGATCGCGAAAACCCTGGTGTGGATCCTGGCGGTTGTTCTGGCCGGCTATCTGTCATATCGCTTTGTCTTGCAGGATGACTCTGCGCCGATCACCGAAGAATCGACGGAGCAGACCTCGGAGGGTCAGTCCGAGGCGGATCTGACAGAGGCGGATTCCCCCTCCGCACTCGATTCTCCGGTGGCAGAGAATGCTGTTGAACCGGAATCGGTTGAAGAGGAGCTTGCGGCTCCGGAGCCCGAAAGTGTTGCCGGCGACGCGGTCGGGGGAGAGCCCCCTGAACCGGTGACTGAGGAAATTGCGGTTGAGGAACCGGCTCAGGAACCGGCTGTCGAACAGCCGGTTCCTGTTGTTGAGGAGCCGAAACCCCTGGTAGAGAATCCTGAAGAACCGGTGGTGATTGGTGATACGGCCAGGCTCCAGATGACCTTTACGGGGGATTGCTGGGTGCAGGTGAGTGATGCAGACGGCAACCGCCTGGTCGCATCCCTGCAACGCCAGGGTGACAGAATAGATGTGTCAGGGGACGCACCGCTCCGGGTGGTTATCGGAGCCGTGGATGCGGTAGGGTCCGTCCGTTTCCAGGGCGAACCTGTCGACCTGGGCGACTTCCGGGTTGCCAACAACCGCACCGAATTTACCCTGTCCCTCTGACAGGTACAGTCGATATTTTATTGGTCAGTCAGACATGAAGCACGAATCCCCGATCAAGAGACGTAAATCCCGCCAGATCATGGTTGGCAATGTACCGGTGGGTGGTGACGCACCGATCGCGGTGCAGAGCATGACCAACACCAACACCTGCGATGTGGATGCCACCGTGGCCCAGATCCGGGCCCTGGAAGAGGCGGGTGCCGATATCGTCCGGGTCTCGGTTCCCTCCATGGATGCGGCCGAGGCTTTTGGCAAGATCCGTGAGCGGGTATCGGTTCCGTTGGTGTCGGACATCCACTTCGACTACAAGATTGCGCTGCGGGTTGCCGAGCTGGGTGTGGACTGTCTGCGCATCAATCCCGGTAATATCGGTCGCGACGATCGTGTGAACGCGGTGATCAGTGCCGCCAGGGACCGGAACATTCCGATCCGGATCGGCGTCAACGCCGGCTCTTTGGAAAAGAGCCTTCAGCGTAAGTACGGAGAGCCCACCGCCGATGCGCTGGTGGAATCCGCCATGCGCCACATCGACATCCTGGATCGTCACGATTTCCAGGACTTCAAGGTCAGTCTCAAGGCCTCCGAAGTGTTCATGACGGTGGACGCCTACCGGAAGATCGCCAGCCAGATCGAGCAGCCGTTGCACCTTGGTATCACCGAGGCCGGTGGTTTCCGTTCCGGCACAGTGAAGTCGTCCATTGGCCTGGGCATGCTGCTGATGGACGGTATCGGCGATACCATCCGGGTGTCCCTGGCCGCCGATCCGGTCCAGGAGATCAAGGTTGGCTACGACATTCTCAAGAGCCTTCGCCTGCGCAGCCGCGGCATCAATTTCATCGCCTGCCCGAGTTGTTCCCGGCAGAACTTTGATGTGATCCAGACCATGAACGATCTGGAAGCCCGGCTGGAGGATGTCAACACCTCCCTGGACGTCGCCATTATCGGCTGCATCGTCAATGGTCCGGGGGAAGCCAAGGAAGCCGACATCGGCCTCACTGGCGGCAGCCCCAGGAACCTGTTCTACATGGGCGGCAAGCCGAACCAGAAGCTGGATAACGCCACCCTGACCGACGATCTGGAGCGCTTGATCCGGGAAGAAGTGGCACGCAGGAAAGAGCAGGAAGAGGCCATCATCGTCCGGTCAGATGACTGACCACTCTTACGTTCACCAGTTAACCATCAGAAACAGTTAAGGGTTTCACTTGGCTAAAATTCAGGCAATTCGCGGGATGAACGATATCCTGCCGGAACAGACGCCGGTATGGCAGTTTGTGGAAGCGACGGTGCGGAAAGTTCTGCGACAATACGGCTACCAGGAAATCCGGATGCCGATCGTCGAGCAGACGGACCTGTTCAAGCGCTCCATCGGTGAAGTCACCGACATTGTCGAGAAAGAGATGTATACCTTCGAGGACCGGAACGGCGACAGCCTGACCCTGCGTCCCGAGGGCACTGCGGGCTGTGTGCGGGCCGCGGAGGAGCACGGTCTGCTGTTCAACCAGACCCGTCGCCTGTGGTACACCGGCCCGATGTTCCGGCACGAGCGGCCACAGAAGGGCCGCTACCGCCAGTTCCACCAGATCGGTGTGGAGTGCTTCGGGATGAGCGGCCCGGACATCGATGCCGAGTTGCTGATCCTCACCGCCCGTCTGTGGCAGGCGCTGGGACTGTCTGGCCATACCCGGCTTGAAATCAATTCTATCGGCACCTCCGAAGCCCGCAAGGTCTTCCGGGCCGCACTCGTGGATTACCTGAGCCAGTACAAATCCGAGCTGGATGCTGACAGCCAGCGCCGGTTGGAAACCAATCCATTGCGCATTCTGGACAGCAAGGATGCCGGGACCCGCAAGATCCTTGAAAACGCCCCGAATCTGGACGATTACCTGGACGAAGATTCCCGGGCCCACTTCGATCGTTTGCGCGATTTGCTGGATGCCGCCGGCATCAAGTACACCGTCAACCCGGCTCTGGTAAGAGGCCTGGACTATTACGGCAAGACCGTTTTCGAGTGGATCACCGACAGCCTGGGCGCCCAGGGTACGGTTTGTGCCGGTGGTCGCTATGACGGATTGGTGGAACAGCTTGGTGGCAAGCCGACCTTTGCAGTCGGTTTTGCCATGGGGGTTGAGCGTCTGATTCTGTTGCTGGAAACTCTGGGGCTGATTCCGGACTACGTGAACAGCAATGCCGACGTATACGTAACCGCCATGGGTGAAGGTGCCGTTGCTCCGGCCCTGGCCCTGGCCGAGCAGCTCCGGAACCAGCTCCCCGACCATGTGGTGGTAACCCACTGTGGAGGCGGCAGTTTCAAGAGCCAGATGAAGAAAGCGGACAAGAGCGGCGCCCGCTACGCCGTGATTCTTGGCGAAAACGAAGTGGCCGGTGGCACAGCCGGCCTGAAACCCCTGCGCTCCGACGAGCAGCAGAGGGAAGTCCGGCGGGCAGAACTGGGACAAGTACTGGCTGACGTACTTTCAAACTGAATTCAACGTTACAAAAGCAATAATTTCCAACAGGAGTCATCATGGCTGAACTGCGCACCGAAGAAGAACAGGTCCAGGCGATCAAGGATTGGTGGAAGAAGAACGGCAGCTCCCTGCTGATTGGTATCGGTGCCGCACTCGCCATCGTATTTGGCTGGCAGGCCTGGCAGAACCATCAGGCACAACAGCGGACCGAAGCGGCGAACCAGTTTGCCAACCTGCTGAACGCATTCAGCGATCAGGCAGACGAAACCTCCGGTGAGACCGTGGCCTTTGTCGCTGAAAAGCTGCGGGAAGACTACACAGACAGTGCGTATGCGGTCTATGGCAACCTGATCCTTGCCCGTCAGCAGATGATGGAGCAGGGCAATGCCGAAGCGGCCGTCGAGTCACTCAAGTGGGCACTGGAGAAGGCCAGAGACCACGCCGCTCTGACCCTGGTGGTGCAGAATCGCCTGGCCCGTGCTCAGTTTGCGGCCGGCCAGTATGACGAGGCCCTGGCCACCATCGATGGTGTGAGCAACGCGGGAAGCTTTGCCCCCATCTTCTCCGAATTGAAGGGTGACATCCTGCTTGCCCAGGGTGACCGGGAGGCCGCCAAAGAAGCCTACCTTGCCGCCCGCGAACAGAGCTCCCAGGGCCGTAGCGGCATCCTCGAACTGAAACTGTCTGACCTGGGTGTCAGGGAGGACGCCTGATGCCGGGGCTTCGTTTGAGCATCCCGAAACCGTTTCTGTTGGCAGGATTCCTGGCGTTGGCCGGGATCACCGGATGCAGCACCACGGATACGTTTGAACAGCCGGCACCGGTTCCGGAGATTGATCCGACCGTGAAGTTCAAGCAGGTCTGGAGCATGTCCGTGGGTGATGGCCATGACGGTGAATTCCTGTACCTTGCGCCGCTGAATGCCGGCGATACCGTCTACGCTGCGTCGGCAGACGGAGAGCTGGTGGCGGTGGCTCCCGAGAATGGCAAAGTATTCTGGGAACGGGAACTTGAGGACCGGATCTTCGCGGGCATCGGTGGCGATGCCAACCAGCTGTACCTGGTCACCAGGGAAGCGGACCTGCTCGCGCTTTCCCGTGATGGTGGCGAGGAACGATGGCGGGCACCACTGCCGACGGAAGTGCTGGCTGCGCCACAATCCAACGGATCCATGGTAGTGATCCAGACCACCGATGGTCGTGTGCTGGCGTTCAACGCTGCTGACGGCGAGAAGCTCTGGCAATACGATGGCCAGGTGCCGGTACTCACCATGCGGGCGGCTGCGGCACCACTGGTGGGTGGAGACATTGTCATTGCCTCTTTCGCCAACGGCAAGCTGATTGCGCTGTCTGCCGATTCCGGCCAGCCCATGTGGCAGTACGAGCTCGGCCAGCCGCAGGGACGTACCGAACTGGAGCGCCTGGTCGATATTGGCGGGCAGCCCCTGGTGCTGGAGTCCGCACTGATGGTGGTGGGTTACCAGGGCAAGCTGGCACTGCTTGATATCCGTACCGGCCAGGAAATCTGGAGCAAGAAGGCATCCAGTCTTTATTCACCGATGATCGGTAACGGTTCCATTTACCTTGCCTCGGCCAACGGCGACATTGTTGCCCTGCGGGGTTCGGATCGCCGCGAGCTTTGGGTCCAGGACCGCCTGTCCTGGCGTCAGCTGACCCAGCCGATGGTGTCCGGAGATTATCTGGTAGTCGGTGATTTCGAAGGCTACCTCCATGCCATATCCCAGGAAGACGGCAGTCTCCAGGGTCAGCTTGAATTCGATGATGAGGGTATCCGCTTACCGGCACAGCGCCTGAGCAATGGTAATCTGCTCGTTTTTGGAAACAGCGGCCGCCTGGTGTCTTTCGAACTCAGGCCAGTAGAGTAACGCATCATTATGACCCCAGTAATTGCCCTTGTCGGACGCCCGAACGTCGGCAAGTCCACTCTGTTCAATCAGATGACCCGTTCCAGGGACGCCCTCGTGGCGGATTTCCCCGGGCTTACCCGTGACCGGAAATACGGCGAGGGCAACTACGAAGGCCAGCGGTTTATCGTGATCGATACCGGTGGCCTGACCGGCGATGAGGTTGGCCTCGACGCCGAAATGGCACGCCAGTCCATGCAGGCCGTCGAGGAAGCGGACATCGTGCTGTTCCTGGTGGATGGCCGCGCCGGCCTGACCGCCGGGGACGAAATGATTGCCGACCATCTGCGCCGGAGCGGCAAGCAGGCGCACCTGGTGGTGAACAAGACCGATGGCCAGGATCCCGATGTTGCGGCGTCTGATTTCTACAGCCTCGGCTTCGAGTCCGTGTACCTGATTGCCGCGTCCCATAACCGGGGCATCCGGTCCATGCTGGACGAACTGCTGCCGAGCCCGGAAGATGCCGAAGAGGAAGACCGGGCTGACAAGTACCCGGGAATCCGGATCGGTGTGGTGGGTCGCCCCAACGTGGGCAAATCCACCCTGGTGAACCGGATGCTCGGCGAAGACCGGGTGGTGGTGTATGACATGCCCGGAACCACGCGGGACAGCGTCTACATTCCCTATGAGCGCCAGGGCAAGCAATACACGCTGATCGACACGGCCGGTGTACGCAGGCGCAAGAACGTTCGTGAGGTGGTGGAGAAGTTTTCCATCATCAAGACCCTGCAGGCCATTGATGACGCCCATGTGGTGATCCTGGTGATCGACGCCCGCGAAGGGCTGGTGGATCAGGATCTGCATCTCATCGGTTTCGTCCTGGATGCCGGCCGGTCACTGGTGATTGCCGTCAACAAGTGGGACGGCATGGATCCGGATGACCGGGCGCGGGTCAAGGAACAGGTGCTTCGCCGTCTGGATTTCCTCGATTATGCGGACAAGCACTATATTTCCGCACTGCACGGTTCCGGTGTCGGGGTGATGTACGAATCCGTGGAAGCCTGTTACGAGTCTGCGATGGCCAAGTGGCCGACCAACCGCCTGACGGCGATCCTGCAGGATGCGGTAGCCCAGCATCAGCCACCCATGGTCCATGGCCGCCGTATCAAGCTCAGGTACGCGCACCAGGGCGGATCTAATCCTCCGGTCATCGTGGTCCATGGCAACCAGACCGAGGCCTTGCCCGGTGCCTACAAACGGTACCTGGAGAATACCTTCCGGAAAGTGCTGAAGGTGACAGGTTCCCCGATCCGGTTCGAGTTCCGCTCCAGCGAGAACCCGTTCGCCGGCAAGGTGGACCGTCTGACGCCGCGCCAGAAGGTCAAGAAGGATAACGACCTGAAGAAAGGCCGCCGGATCCGCAAGACCCGCCAGAAAAGCCTCAAGCGTTAACCGGGCAGGCTCACGCCAGCCCGGCATCCTCCACCTGTTTTGCCTGTACCGCCGTGAGGGCGATGGTGAAGACAATGTCTTCCACCAGAGCCCCGCGCGAAAGGTCATTTACCGGTTTGCGCAGACCCTGCAGCATCGGGCCGATGCTGACCACGTTGGCACTGCGCTGGACCGCCTTGTAGGTGGTGTTGCCGGTATTCAGATCCGGGAACACAAACACGGTGGCACGGCCGGCCACCTTGCTGTCCGGCGCCTTGCTGCGGCCCACACTCTCGATGGCTGCGGCATCGTACTGTAACGGCCCGTCTATAAGAAGGTCCGGCCTCCGTTCCCGGGCGATCCGGGTGGCTTCGCGAACCTTGTCCACGTCCTGGCCGGTGCCGGATTCACCGGTGCTGTAACTTATCATTGCCACCACCGGTTCGATACCGAATGCTTCTGCGGATTGGGCGCTCTGGATGGCGATGTCCGCCAGCTCCTCGGCGTTCGGGTCGGGATTGATGGCGCAGTCTCCGTAGACCACAACCTGTTCTGGCAGCAGCATGAAGAACACCGAGGAAACCACCCGGGCCTGATCGTGGGTCTTGATCAGCTGGAGGGCAGGGCGCACGGTGTTGGCGGTGGTGTGCACGGCACCGGAGACCAGGCCGTCGGCCTCATCGAGGGCAACCATCATGGTACCCAGCACCACGTTGTCCTCCAGCATGGCCTCGGCCATCTGCGGGGTCAGTCCCTTGTGCTTGCGGAGGTTGACCATCGGGTCCACGTACCGGTTGCGCACGGCCGCCGGTTCAATCACCTCGATGTCATCCGGCAGGGTCAGCCCCAGGGTAGCGGCAACGCTGTCGATCTCGTTCCGGTCACCGATTAGCACACAGCGCGCCAGCTTACGCTCATGGCAGGTGATCGCCGCCTGGATAGTTCTGGGTTCGTTGCCCTCGGGCAGAACAATGCGCTTGTTGGCAGCCCGTGCCCGCTCGGACAGCTGGTAACGGAAAGCCGGCGGAGACAACCGGCTCTGGCGTTCCACCCGCAGGTGTTCCCGCAGCCATTCGGCGTCGATCCGGGGAGCAACCGTATCCATGGCCTGTTCGATCCGCTCCGGATCATCCAGCGGAATGGCAGACGACAGGTTGGCAAGCATGTAGGCGCTTTCGTAGGTATTGGTGTCAGAGCCAAGTACCGGCAACCCGGTATCCCGGGCCCGCCGACACAGGTCGATGACGGACTTCGCCGGCATCAGGCCCCCGGTCAGCATCAGACCGGCCAGCGGAACCCCGTTGAGCGCCGCCAGGGCGGTGGTGACAATGATGTCTTCCCGGTCGCCGGGGGTAACCATCAGGGTTCCCGGTTTGAGTGTGTCGGTCATGTTGCTGATGGTGCGGGCACACACCGAGACTGTTTTGACCCGCCGTTTCTCCATCTGACCCTCATTGAGCACCGGCACACCCAGCTCGCGTACGATGTCGGATACCCTCGGTGCCAGCAGCTCCGGCTGCCAGGGGACCTCTGCCAACAAACGGAGCCGACCTTTGCTGAATATCGGGCACTCTTTCTGATAGTCGATCCTGGCTGTTGGCTCTCTGTCCCGGTGTAGCGTCAGGCCTGACTGTTCCGGTTCTCCGACCTTGTTCAGAATGGCGGCAATGACGTCCGGATCACTCGGGTCGGCATAGAGCCGGCTCGAAAACTCCAGCTCTTCTTCCAGCTCTTCGGCACTGCAATTCTTCGGGGTGCTGACCAGGATAACTTCGGAGCCCAGATTCCTCGCCACCTCGACGTTGAGGCGGGCAATGTAGGCTTCGCTACGGTCCGGCACCAGGCCCTCGATCACTACCACATCGACCTTGCTGGCTACCTTGTGGAATTCGCCCACCACATTCTCCATCAGCAGATCGGACTGATGCCGGTTGAGCAATTGCTGGGCTTTCTTCAGTGGGATGGGTTCCGGTGTGTCCAGGTGGCTGCGATCACGGACGAACGCGACGGAGGAGTCCTGCCCGGCGTTATGTAGGGACTCGGCCTCGTGGACCGACTGGCTGAACGGCTTGTAGAAGCCGACGCTGACGCCCACACGCTCCAGTGCCCGGAGCAATCCGAGACAGACCGAGGTGAGGCCGGCATCCATGGAGGTAGGTGCGATAAAAAGACTTTTGGCCATAGTGATTATCCTGGCGTTTGGGTTCCGTTTGAAGCTTTGGCGAGGCGAGCGGCTTCCCGGGCAATCACCAGTTCTTCGTTGGTGGGAATCACCAGTACCGGAAATCTTGATCCAGGCCCCTCGATATGACCGCCACTGAATTCGCCGCCGTAACGGTTCAACTCGTCATCAAGTTCGAAGCCTAGCAGCTGCAGGCTATCCAGGGTCTGTTGCCGTACCCGGTCACTGTTCTCGCCAATGCCGCCGGTGAACACGAGGGCGTCCAGATGGCGCAGGGAGGCCATCATCGAACCGATATACCGGGCCAGCCGGAAGCAGAAAACCTCGATCGCAACCCGTGATGGCTCGTGGCCGTGTTCGGCCAGTTCACACAGTGTCCGCATATCATTGGTCTGGCCGGACAGTCCGAGCAGGCCGCTTTCGTGGTTCAGCACGTGGTGCAGTTCGTCCTGGGCGATGCCTTTGGATTTAAGGTAGTCGAACAGTCCGGGATCGATATCGCCACTGCGGCTGCCCATGACCAGACCTTCCAGGGGCGTGAGGCCCATGCTGGTATCGGCGCTGAGGCCGTCACGTATAGCGGCGATGCTGCATCCGTTGCCGAGGTGGGCGGAGATGATGGAAGTCGACGCCGGAGTTTTATCCAGGCGTCTGGCTGCTTCTGTCAGCATGTAACTGTGGCTGATGCCGTGGAAGCCATAGCGGCGAACTCCCCAGTCCCGGTAGTAGGAATGGGGAACCGCGTAAAGGTAGGCCTTGGGCGGTAGCGTCTGGTGATAGGCCGTATCGAATACGGCCACATTGGGGACGTCCGGAAACAGGCTTCGGGTGCTCTCGATGCCGGAAATATTAACCGGATTGTGCAGCGGCGCCAGGCTGGCACAGGCATCAATGGCCTTGAGAACCCCGTCGTCTATCAGGGCGGCTTCCCGGAAGTCCTCGCCGCCGTGGACGACCCGGTGCCCGATGGCGACAGGCGCTCCTGTCAGCAATCCGGACTCTTTCAGGGCCGTCGTCATGGCTTCGAGAGCCTGGCGATGAGTCGCGCCAGGCGGTAATGGAATGTCGCCTTCGATTTCTCCGATCCGTGCTACGGCATCGTCATGGTTCAGGCGCTCTGCCAGTCCCGTTGCCGTGCAGTTCAGGCTCTGGTCGTCAAAGAGGGCAAGCTTGAGGGTGGAACTGCCGCAATTGATCACCAGTATCTTGTTATCCATAACCCGTTTCCCGCTTGTTCAGACCGGTATCCGGTGATTGTTCTTGAGCCAGCCTTCAAAATCTTTGCCGGTTTGTGGCCGACTGTAATAGTAACCCTGGGAATAGTCACAATGCTCCTGCCGGAGGAAATCCGCCTGGCTCTCGTCCTCCACGCCCTCGGCAATGACCTTGAGGCCGAGGCTGTGGGCCATGTTGATAATGGCACGGACAAGGGAGGCATCCTCCGGTTCCTTGTTGACGTCATTGACGAAGGATTTGTCGATCTTGAGGACGTCGAAGGGGTAGCTTTTCAGATAGCTCAGGGCAGAGTAGCCGGTGCCGAAGTCATCGACGGACAGTCTCACTCCGGCCTGATCCAGTTGATAGAGGATGGTTGCCGTTTCAATGGAGTTGTCCAGGAGCAGGCGTTCGGTAATCTCAAGCTCCAGCAGTTCCGGTTTGAGGCCACTGCTGTGCAGTGCGCCCATTACCGTATCCAGGAAGCCCGGATCACGGAACTGGCGTGGGGATACATTGACGGAGATGCCGATACCTCTGCCTGTGTTCTTGCCCCAACCGACCGCGGTGCGACAGGCTTCCTGGAGCACCCATTCGCCAACCGGCGTGATCAGCCCGGTTTCCTCGGCCAGCGGGATGAACCGGTCCGGCATGACGAGCCCGAGGGTGGGGTTGTTCCAGCGCAGCAGGGCTTCCGCTGCCTGCAGCTTGCCGGATTCGGTGTGCACGATCGGCTGGTAGTGCAGTTCGAATTCATCGAGTTCCAGGGCCCGGCGCATCAACGATTCCATCTGGAGCCGTTCATGGGACACCTCGCTCATTTCCGGCGAGAAGTGGGCGTAAGCGCTCTTGCCATTGTGCTTGGCCTCGTACATGGCGGCATCCGCGTGCTGGAGCAGGGTGCCGCTGTTGTCCGAATCGGTGGGGAATATGGCGATGCCGATGCTGGTGGTGACAAAGACCTCCTGGGCATTCAGGGTAAACGGTGGCGAAAAGGTCTTCAGTATCCGCTCAGCGACCTGGGAGCACGCGTCCGGCCCCGGCAGCCCCGGCAGAACCACGAGGAATTCATCGCCCCCGAGGCGGGCGACGGTGCTGGTGCCGCGCAGGCAACTGGAGATACGCCGGGCCGCCTCTATCAGGAGATTGTCACCGGCATCATGGCCCAGGGTGTCGTTGATGTGCTTGAAGTTGTCCAGGTCCAGGAACATGACTCCCACCAGGGTATTCTCGCGGCGGGCCTGGGCCAGGGCAAGCTTTAGGCGGTCCAGCGCCAGCATCCGGTTGGGCAGACCCGTAAGGATGTCGTAATTGGCCTGCCGGAGCAGTTGCTGTTCGTACCGTTTCCGGATGCTGACGTCCTCGCCGAGGATCAGGTAGCCGGTAATTTCGCCATCGTTGTCCTTGATGGGCGTCACCACCAACTGTTCCCAGAAGCGCTCACCGCTCTTGCGGATGCTGTTGACCTCACCCTGCCAGACACCAACGCGCTGCACCTGCAGGCGGATGGATTGCCACAGGTTCTGGCGCTCTCGGTTCTGGCCGCCTTCATCGCCCAGTTCCGCCGGATGTTTCCCGAGGATGGACTTGCGATCGAACCCGGTGAGCTGGGTGAATTTCTGGTTCACGTATTCAATGTGCCACTGGCGATCACAGATCAGCACCGAGGAGGGGCTCTGCTCGATGGCCTTGGAGAATTTCCGGATCTCGGCGGCGTCCCGCTTTTGTCGCGCTATGTCGGTGTTGAGGCGTTCCCGCATCTGGTTGATGGCGTCTACCACCTGCCCGAGCTCGTCACTGCGGTTGGCCCGTGAATCCGGGCGGTCCAGTGTGAGGGGCTCAGACAGATTCTCCAGGGAAAAATCACGGGCGTAGGCGGCCATGTCCGAGAGGTGCCGGGTGACCAGGTGGCGGATTATCAAGAGGATGAGGATGGAGACGAATAATGTTTTCAGGAACTGGGTGGTGAGAATGACCCCGATCTTCTGTTTCATCTCCCGGTAGACCCGGTCCAGATTGGCGGTGACAGTCAGTTCGCCGAGCCTGAAACTCTGGTCGCCTTCGTGCACCAGTGTGAAACTGTGGGTTTTGGTCTCGGCACCCCGCGGAATACTGCCCATAACCAGCTCGGAGTCCGGCTCGATTCGTAGCCTGAGGTGGGTAATGTCGGGCAGGCTGAGGATGCCCTCCATCTGGGTTTGCAGCAGTTTCTGGTCCAGGGCCCAAAGACTTCTCGCCAGGCTGGACGCGTATCCGGATTCAATGACTTTCAGGCGCTGGTCGATCAGGCCCACATCTTTGCGATAGTCCGAGTACAGCTGAACACCCGAGGCGATCAGGGTGAAGGCCGAGCTGAACAGAAGAATCCAGGCCAGCAGCCTGAAGGACAGGGGGGAGCCTGTGCGCAAACGTTGGAAATGCTTCGACAAATTCGGCATGTCGTGAGTACAGCCACCCTTCAGGGAGAGGAAACCAGTGCCTTGGCTACAATCCCGAATATAGCAGTTGTCTTTGGCAAATTCCCTGCAAATGCAGGAAAACTGTAGAGAATTGTGTGACGGATTGGTGTTTTTGCGTATCCGTACTCGAAAGGTTGGTTTGACCTGGGTCAATACCCTGCATTCAGGGCCGGCGTAACCTGAGCTTAATCAAGTTTGATAAGTGAAGGAGAGTAGCTATGTATATGGACGCCGTGGTAATCGCAGGAATTGTAACGGTACTTCTGATGGTGGGCTTTTTCGTGGGTGTTGGAGTCTTCGTGATGAAAGATCAGAAGCAACACGGCCATCAGGGCAAAAAGCAGCAGGGCAAGCACGGCGGAAAGCCGGTCTGAGGAATCGAGATCATGTTCAGCAGGGAAGCTGAATCATCTCGGGCAAGGAAAAATTGGCGTCCCCTAGGGGGTTCGAACCCCTGTTGCCGCCGTGAAAGGGCGGAGTCCTAGGCCACTAGACGAAGGGGACGCAACGTTTTCAAAAGCTTGCCTCGTCGAGGTGGCGCGTATATTAAGTAAGCCTTGGGGTAGTGTCAACGCTTTTTATCAAAAAAATTTCGGGCGTCTGTCGGACGCCCGAATTTCGTTGCGGCTAGTGCTTTCCCACCGAATCCTGCAGGGCCGATTCCAGATCCTCGAAGTGAAATTCGAACCCCTCGTCCAGAAGTCTCGCCGGCCTGGCATTCTGCCCGGTCAGCAACAGCCGCGACATTTCCCCCAACGCAACTTTCAGAACCGGCCCCGGTGCGGGGAACGGGGTGGGGCGATGCAAAACCTTGCCCAGTGTCCTGGTGAATTCGGCATTGGTGACCGGGTTGGGGCTGACGACGTTGTAGGGGCCTTGCGCGGTTTCTGTGTCGACCATCCAGATCAGCGCGTTCACGACATCCGTTCGGTGCACCCAGGGCATGTATTGCTCGCCACTTCCCAACCGGCCGCCCAGTCCGAGCCTGAAGGGCAGCAGCATTCTTTGCAGGAACCCACCGCCCGGGCCGGCGACCACCCCGGTCCTGGACAGGCAGACACGAGTGTTCTCGCCAGCGAGCACCATGGCCGCCTTTTCCCAGTCGTTGCAAAGTCGATGGGTGAATTCATCATGGGGAGTGGTGTCTTCGGTAACAGGCGCCGCACCCTGGTCCCCGTAAAAACCGACGGCCGAGCCGGAAACCATCACTTCCGGTGACGTCTCCCAGGTTCTGATCACATCAGCAAGCTGTTCGGTCAGCTGGATCCGGCTATCCCTCAGCGCCTGTTTGCGGCTGGCGGACCAGCGTTTGTCGGCAATGCCTTCCCCGGCCAGATTGATCACCGCATCAAAACCCGGACTGGAGCGAAGCGAGTCAAGATCGCTCACAGCCTCGACCCGGCCGCAGACTGCCTTGACGTTTTCCGGGGGTTGCCGACTGTATACCGAGAGTTGGTCCCCGCGTTCCAGTAAGCGGGGACAGAGCTCTTTTCCGATAAAGCCGGTGCCGCCGGTAATCAGAATCCTTTTTGCCATAACCTTGTGCCTCCCTCGGTGCTCCCTGATCAGGACGCCGACGTCCCGGTCTGTTCCAGTTGCAGGGTAACAACATCCTTGATGGCCTGGCCAAGTAGCGGATTTTCGCCAATTGGTGGCGCAAGATGGATTTTTACGTCATGGTTTTTCTCGAGGTCCGCGATCATGGCCGGGACGTCTTTTCTCAGGTGTCGGCCAGCAGCCAGGAACAGCGGCACGACCGTATACTCGCTGATATTCTCGGTAAGGCCTTCGGCAATGGTCTCCTCCAGGGACGGTGAAGCCAGCTCCATATAGGCAATGCGGGAGCCCGATACGGCCTGGAGGGTTGGCGCGGCGAGCTGTTCGAAGGTTTCGCACCAGCGTTTGTCGCTGCTTCCGTGGGCCAAAAGAACAATGCGGTGGTTGCTGGTCATTCCTGCTCCTGGGTAATCAGTTAGGGGAACCCCGTCGTAATCCTGCACAATTGTGCGCTTCCTTAAGTCCAAGATATCAGGGTGTAGGTTAATGTTCGATTGGAAAGAGATTCTGGATTTCTGGTTCGGAGAGCTCGACGAGCAGGGGCTTCCGGACCACTTTCACCGCAACCGCTGGTTCCGGTCAGACCGAAAATTTGATCAGGAGGTACGCCGGCGTTTTCTTTCCATGGTGCTGTTCGCTTCCGAACAGGGCCTCGACCACTGGCGCACCGAGCCGGGCGGCGCCCTGGCGGAAATCATCCTGCTGGACCAGTTCTCCCGGAACATCTTCCGGGGCGGGGCGCTCGCCTTCGAGCAGGACACCCTGGCACGGAAGCTTTGCCGGCAGGCCATGCATAAAGGGATGGATATGGCTCTTGTACCGGTCCAGCGCGCTTTCCTCTATATGCCGTTGCAGCACTCCGAGCGCCTGGAGGATCAGGACCTCTCAGTGGAGTGTTATGGGCAGCTCGTGGCCACCACCAGCGGTATTCCGGGCGATTTCATTGCAAGTTTCCTGGAGTCGGCGGAAGAGCACCGGGCCATCATTCGGAAGTTCCGCCGATTCCCCCACAGGAACCGGGCGCTGGGCAGGACGTCCACCCCGGAAGAGCAGGATTATCTCGAAGGAGGGAAGTCTTTCGGGCAGTAACTCTCCGATTGCATTCTTGAGCGATTTGTTACCGTTTTGTATAAAAAGCGTACGATTAGACCGGTTTATCATTTGGTCCTGATAGAATGAGCCAAAATTCAGGTAATCCGGCTATGGACGATCCGGAATCGCCAATCATTTTGTAACGGTAAATGAAGATGTTGAGACGCAGTCGGCGTATTGCCTTCTCCCTGTGTTTGCCCCTGTTGGCCACTGTAAGCCTGCAGGCCCAGTCAGAAACTCTTGATGGCAGCCTCCTGGCGCGTATGACCGAATCCGCGCCCAGGCTGGATCCCCAGGTTCTCTCCATGGCGGTGAACGCTTCCAGGTGCGCAATCGGAAACGGCGTGGCCATGCCTGAGCGCCTGGCGGTCATCGATTTTTCGCTGCCGTCCAGTGAAGAGCGTATGTGGATTTTCGACGTTCGCACCGGCAACCTTGTGCTCCGGGATCTCGTTGCCCATGGCCGGAAATCCGGCAATTTCCGTTCTACGGCATTCTCCAATGTCGAGGGCAGCAATATGTCCAGCATCGGCCTGTTCCGCGCCAGCGAGTCCTACTATGGAAAGCACGGCTACTCCCTGCGCCTGGACGGACTGGAGCCGGGCGTGAATGATCTGGCCCGTCAGCGTGCCATCGTCATTCATGGCGCGGACTATGTGAGTGACAGCTGGGTGGATCAGTACGGTCGTATCGGCCGCAGCCTGGGTTGCCCGGCAGTGGATAACCAGGTCATTGAAGAGGTGGTCGACAATCTCAAGGGCGGTCAGCTGGTCTTCAAGTATTATCCGGATCAGGAGTGGTTGCAGAGTTCCAGCTTCCTGCACTGCGACGATACCCAGATGGCTGCGGCTGCCGGTAATGAAGCAGGGCAGAGTTGATCTCCCTGCCTGAAAATTCAACGAATTGCATGGGATCTGAGCAATTTTCCCGGTCCTGTAAAAAAGTTGAAAAAAGAGGTTGACGGCCGGAGTCTGATCCGTAGAATACGCCTCCGTTGACGGCAATAACCGTTCAGCAATGCGGGAATAGCTCAGTTGGTAGAGCACAACCTTGCCAAGGTTGGGGTCGCGAGTTCGAGTCTCGTTTCCCGCTCCAGATTCCGAAACCCGGCTTTGAAAAAAGCCGGGTTTCTTCGTTTCAGGGCTCCGCTCAGGCGCAGCGCCCGAACCTCCTCTCGGTTATACTCGGCAGCCATACCCAATTCTTCTCAGTACGGGAGGCGCGCAGCATGCATATCCACTCGCTTTATATCTATCCGGTGAAGTCGCTGGCTGGTATCCAGGTTGATTCCTTTGATATGGATGACTTCGGACCGGCGGGGGATCGGCGGTGGATGATTGTGGATGATGAGCGTCGTTTCGTTACCCAGCGCAGTTATCCCCAGCTGGCCCGGATCAAGGCCCGGTTTTCGGAGGGCCAGGTCCAGGTGGATATTCCTGGAGAGGGGGGCTTCCGGCTCTCTTCAACCGATGAGATGTTCCCCGTGCTGGTCTGGCGTGACTGGGTGAAGGCCCGGTTGGGAGAATCGGGGGCCAACGACGCGCTCTCCCGCTTCTGCGGTCAGTCTTTCCGGTTTGTCTACATGGCGGATGAGACCTTCCGCCGGGTAGACGCGGATCGGGTCGGGGAGTATCGCCGGGTCGGATTTGCGGACGGCTTTCCGTTCCTGATAACCAACCTTGCATCGCTGGAAGAGCTGAACGGTCGCCTCGAGCACCCGGTCACCATGCGCCGCTTCCGCCCCAATATTGTCGTTGAAGGCGCAGAGCCCTGGGCAGAGGATGACTGGCGTGAATTGCAGATCGGTGACCGGCAATTCCGGCTGGTAAAGCCCTGTTCCCGCTGTATCATGACCACCGTTGATCCGGATAAGGGGTTGAAAGACCCTTCAGCCCAGCCGCTTCGCACACTTTCAGGGTACCGCCGTACCGGGGAAGGCGTCATCTTCGGCATGAATGCCATTCACGACCAGCCCGGCAGCATCCGTGTCGGTGACCCTGTCAGCATTATCAAAACGGAGAATACCTGAACGTGCCTTTGTTAACTCTGGATTCGGTGTCCCTTGCCTATGGTATGCACCCGCTGCTTGATCATGCCTCTCTGGTGATCGAGGCCGGCGATCGTGTGTGCCTTCTGGGGCGTAATGGTGAGGGCAAGTCCACCCTGCTCAAGATCGTCAGTGGCGAAGTCACTCCCGATGGCGGCACCGTACGCCTGGACGACGGTGCTGTGCTGGCCGTACTGCCGCAGAACCTGCCATCTGACGATACCCGAACCGCTTATGATGTGGTGTCCGGGGCGTTTCCGGAAACCGGGGAATTGCTCGCCGAATTTCACCGGCTCTCGCAGCAGGCCGACGAGGCCAGCCTGGAGAAAATGACAAAGGTTCAGGAGCGTCTCGAGGCCCTGGACGGTTGGCGACTGGACCAGAAGGTCACCACTATTCTCGGGCAATACGGCATCGATCCTGACCGGCGCCTGAACACCCTCTCCGGGGGCTGGCAGCGCAGGGTTTTGCTGGCGCGTGCCCTGGTGGCCGAGCCGGATATCCTGCTGCTGGATGAGCCGACGAACCATCTGGATGTGCCCGCCATCGCCTGGCTCGAAGAGGCGTTGACCCAGTTCCGCGGAGCCATGCTGTTTGTCAGTCACGACCGTGCGTTCATCCGCCGCATGGCAACCCGGATCGTCGAGCTGGACCGCGGCAAGCTGGTCAGCTTTGCGGCGACCTACGATCGCTACCTGGAGCTCAAGGAAAAGGCTCTGGAGGAAGAGGAGCGCCAGAACGCTCTGTTCGACAAGCGGCTCAAGCAAGAGGAAGCGTGGATTCGCCAGGGCATCAAGGCGCGCCGTACCCGTAATATGGGTCGGGTAAGGGCGCTCAAGGCCATGCGCGAGGAGCACCGTCAGCGCCGGGTCCGGGGCGGAACCGCCAGCTTCGCCGTGGAGCAGGCTGACCGTTCCGGCAAGCTGGTGGTGGAAGCCCGCGACGCCGGATTTGCCTATCCCGATGGTACCCAGGTAATTAGGGATATGAATCTGACCATCCTCCGGGGCGACAAGATCGGCCTGGTGGGTGAGAACGGTACCGGCAAGACGACCCTGGTACGTTTGCTGCTGGGTGATCTCAAGCCAACAAACGGAGCTATCCGCCTCGGCACGAATCTGGAAGTGGCCTATTTCGATCAGCTGCGCGGCGAGCTGGATCTTGAGCGTAACGCCCTCGATAACCTCTCCGAGGGGCGGGAATTCATCGAAATCAATGGCCAGAGCAAGCACGTGCTGGGTTACCTTCAGGAGTTCCTGTTTACCCCAGAGCGGGCACGGTCGCCTGTTCGGGTATTCTCGGGCGGCGAGCGGGCCCGTCTGCTGCTCGCCAAGCTGTTCAGCAAGCCGGCCAACATCCTGGTTCTGGATGAGCCCACGAACGACCTGGATGTGGAAACCCTCGAACTGTTGGAAGAACAGTTGGCCGAGTTCAAGGGCACCGTCATCGTGATCAGTCACGACCGTGAGTTCCTGGATAACGTGGTGACCGAGACCATCTTCCTGGACGGCACCGGCCGGGTTCGGGAATACGTGGGCGGCTATTCTGACTGGCGGCGCCAGGGCGGTCGTTTTCCCTCGGAGCAGTGCGGCAACCGGCCGGACAAGCAGGATAAACAATCGAAATCGGGTGAGCCCGCGAAGGGCGATGCCGCGGCGTCGAAGGCACCTGCGAAAGCCAAACCTGTCAAGCTCAGTTACAAGCTCAAACTGGAACTGGAGCAGCTTCCTGCGAAAATTGAAGCGCTTGAACAGGAAGTGGCGGAGCTGCAGGAAACCATTTCAGGATCGGATTTCTACTCCGGGCCGGCCGAGGAAGTCTCTGCTACCCTGCAGAAACTGACGGAGGCGGAGCAAAAACTGGAGCAGACCATCGAGCGTTGGATGGAGCTGGAAGAGCAGGCGGGTCAGTAAACTGGAGCAAGAGCGGCCGTATCGGCCGCCCTTCAGTAGCAAACGTCTGCCGGATCAGTGAATGCGCACCGCGAGAACATCACATTCCGTGCCGTGGAGAACGCCGTTGGCGGTGGAGCCGAGCAGCAGCTGGAAGCCTTTGCGGCCATGGCTGCCGACAATGACCAGGTCGACGTCCTGTTCTTTTGCCAGGCGGTGGATCTCGGATTCAGGGCGACCCACGGTAACAACCTGGTCTTCCTTGGCCACGCCGTACTCATCCCCATATTTTGCCAGTTGGTCCTTGGCAGCCTTGTCGAGCTGATCCTGAAGCTCGGTCAGGTCCATGGGAATGTCGCCGCCATAGGCATAGCCCACCGGTTCAACAACGTGTACGAGCATCAGTTCGGCGCCATGGGCGCTGCTGATCGCTTTTGCCTTGTTCAGTACCTGCGGAGCTTCTTCCGTCAGGTCAATGGCAACGAGCATCTTCTTGTAGGCGGACATCGCATCACTCCTTCGCATCGGGCTTACATAGGAAATAGTAGTCCAAATCTAATCGAAAGAGTGTAGCGGGAAACTGACAGGTATCAATACAGGGGCGGGAAAAAATGAAGTCTGACGGGGAATTACACCCCGTCAGAGGTCGGCGGCCAATCAGGAAGCAGGATTCTGCAAAAGGTCGATGGTGGTGGCCAGGCTGTTAAGGATGCCCTTGGAATAACGATCAATCACGAAGCCGACGTTCTTTTCGTTGTAGTTGATGTAGGAGCCGCGGATGAACTGCCACTTGGAGCCGATGTCCTCCAGCAGGGTCTTGAGCTCTCCCTGGGCGGGGCCCTGCTGCACGGTCGCAAGCAGTTCATCAAATTCACGGGCCTGCTCATCGAGGGAGGTCTCGGTATCCGAGCCCTGGAAGGTCTGGGTGACTGCTGAGTTGGATCGAACCGAATACTTGGCCATCATCTGGGCCATCTTCACCGCGGCCATCCGTGCCGCCTCCACCCGTGGGTTGGTATCGGTTTCGCTGCTTTCCCGGGCGGCAGTGTAGAGCTCGGTGGCCTTGTTGTTCATGGTCAAAGCCTGGTTTGCCATGTCCGAGACAAGTCGCAGGTCCGGATAGCCGCGATTGCGCACGTCATTGATGTTGTCCCGCATCAGCGCCTTGAACTTGTCGAATTCCTGATTGAGCGCTTCGATCTGGTCTCCGGAAAGGACGCCGGCCGTGCTCTGACTGACACTGTTCATGGCGTCGTTGGCGGTGTTGATACCCACCACTATTTCATTCAGGGTGTCGGTGTCTCCGGTTCCGCTGAAACGATAATAGGCATCCAGTGCCATGTAGTTGCTGATACGGAAATTATGCAGCTCAGCCAGGAAGCTGTCGGAGGCCTCCTGGGCTTTCGCTCCCAGGGACGCAATCGCAAGCGCGATCAAGCCGATAGCAAGGGATACAAATCGCAGGCGGGCGTCTTTCATCGGATGACTCTCCGTAAAACTGTGTTGTTATTCTCGACCAAAGTCGTACTTCGAAGGTAAATTAACTGTACCGGCCAAGCAAGCGATTTTGCCGGCAGCGGAGGCTGCAATTGTCAATTACTTTGAAATCAGTGTGACAGGGATCACTTTTAGCAGTCGATTGCAGTTATCTCCTTGATATACAACAAATCGGATGTTCTTCCCTTTGGGTGCCTCCGTTCAGACGGAGACTTTTGCACGCCTTCAGCAAGAAACAAATTGACAAACGCTCGGTTTTTTTTCATCGTGTGCCCTCACGATTCAAACGACTGTATGAATTTTTGGATCGGATGATCGGGCAGTGACCGAAATCTCGCTGCACGGGCGGCCACCGGGAAGGATAAGTTCAGGTGGCTGTCAGCAGTTCCAAACACAGACTGGAGATCAGTTGATGATTTACGAAGGTAAAGCCATCACGGTTAAAGAGATCGAAGGCGGGATCGCTCAGTTGGACTTTGACTTGCAGGGCGAGTCAGTCAACAAGTTCAACCGTCTCACCATTGAAGAGCTTGGTGCCGCAGCCGAAGCACTCAAGTCCCAGAAGAATCTGAAGGGCCTGGTAGTCACCAGCTCCAAGGACAGCTTCATTGTCGGTGCGGATATCACCGAGTTCACCGAGCTGTTTGCCGGTTCCGAGGAAGACCTCGTGGCCAACAACCTCAAAGCCAACGAAGTATTCAACGCGATTGAGGACCTGTCGGTCCCGACCGTCACCGCCATCAACGGTATCGCGCTGGGTGGTGGTTTTGAAATGTGTCTGGCAACCGACTACCGGGTTATGGCCCCGAAGGCCAAGGTAGGTCTGCCGGAAGTCAAGCTGGGCATCTTCCCGGGCTTTGGCGGCACCGTACGTCTGTCCCGACTGGTTGGCGTGGACAATGCCGTTGAGTGGATTGCCGGTGGTACCGAGAACCGTGCCGATGCCGCTCTTAAGACCGGTGCTGTGGATGCCGTCGTTGAGGCTGACAAGCTGGTGGACGCGGCTGTTGCCATCATCAACCAGTGCAACGAAGGCAAGCTGGACCACATGGCTCGCCGGGAAGAGAAGAAGGGCAAGATCAAGCTCAACGCCATGGAAAGCATGATGGCGTTCGAGATCTCCAAGGCGTTCGTGGCCGGCAAGGCTGGCAAGAACTATCCGGCGCCGGTGGAAGCCATCAAGACCATGCAGAAGCATGCCAGTCTGACCCGCGACAAGGCGATCGAAGTGGAAGCCAAGGGCTTCGCCAAGATGGCCAAGACCAACGTCGCCGCGTGCCTGGTCGGCTTGTTCCTGAATGACCAGGCCCTGAAGAAGAAAGCCAGTGCCTGGGAGAAGGAAGCCTCTGATGTGAACCTGGCCGCCGTACTGGGCGCGGGTATCATGGGTGGCGGTGTGGCCTTCCAGTCCGCACTGAAGGGCACCCCGATCATCATGAAGGACATCAATCAGGACGGCATCAAGCTGGGCCTGAATGAGGCCAAGAAGCTGCTGTCCAAGCGTGTTGCCAAGGGCAAGATGAACGCCGACAAGATGGGCGACGTCCTGAACAACATCACGCCGACCCTGAACTACGGTGATTTCAAGAGCGTAGACCTGGTTGTTGAAGCAGTTGTTGAAAACCCGAAGGTGAAAGATGCCGTTCTGCGCGAGACCGAAGACGCGGTTCGCGAGGACACCATCCTGACCTCCAACACCTCCACCATCTCCATCAACCTTCTGGCCAGGAACCTGAAGCGTCCGGAGAACTTCTGTGGCATGCACTTCTTCAACCCGGTGCACATGATGCCGCTGGTTGAGGTAATCCGTGGCGAGAAGACCAGTGATCGCGCCATCGCGACCACCGTTGCCTACGCCAAGGCCATGGGCAAGACCCCGATCGTGGTCAACGACTGCCCGGGCTTCCTGGTTAACCGTGTTCTGTTCCCGTACTTCGGTGGTTTTGCCGCACTGGTACGTGACGGCGCCGACTTCCAGAAGATCGACAAGGTCATGGAAAAATTCGGCTGGCCCATGGGTCCGGCCTACCTGCTCGACGTAGTCGGCATGGACACCGCCAGGCACGCCAACGAAGTGATGGCAGACGGCTTCCCGGATCGCATGAAGGCCGACTTCAAGTCCGCCATCGACGTGATGTTCGAGAACGACCGTTACGGCCAGAAGAACGACAAGGGCTTCTACCGCTACGATGAAGACAAGAAGGGCAAGCCGAAGAAGGTTGTCGACGAAGAAACCTACAAGCTCATCGAGCCTGTGGTTAGCGGCAGCAAGGACTTCGACGAGGAAGAGATCATCGCCCGCATGATGATCCCTCTGTGCCTGGAAACCGTTCGCTGTCTGGAAGACAACATTGTTGAAGACCCGGCCGATGCAGATATGGGCCTGATCTACGGTATCGGTTTCCCTCCGTTCCGTGGTGGTGCTCTGCGCTACATCGACGACATGGGCGTCGACAAGTTCGTCGAACTGGCAGACAAGTACGCAGATCTTGGCCCGCTTTATGCCCCGACTGAGAAGCTGCGTGAAATGGCCAAGACCGGCAAGAAGTTCTTTGGCTAACCCTAACGAGATTTCCGAACGGAGAAAGATCTATGAGCCTTAATCCGAGAGACGTTGTCGTCGTCGATTGCGTGCGGACTCCGATGGGTCGTGCCAAAAACGGCTGTTTCCGCAACGTACGTGCCGAGACCCTTTCGGCTGCGCTGATCGAAGCACTGTTTGAGCGCAACCCGAAGCTCGACCCGAAAGAAGTGGAAGATGTGATCTGGGGCTGTGTAAACCAGACCAAGGAGCAGGGCTTTAACGTGGCGCGGCAGATTTCCCTGCTGACCCGTATCCCGCACGAATCCGCGGCCCAGACTGTGAACCGTCTGTGTGGCTCCGCCATGAGCGCCATCCACACAGCCGCCCAGGCGATCCAGACTGGCAACGGTGACATGTTCATGGTTGGTGGTGTCGAGCACATGGGCCACGTCCCCATGACTGAAGGCTTCGACCACAACCCGGCTGCGTCCAAGTACTCCGCCAAGGCCTCCAACATGATGGGCCTGACCGCGGAAATGCTGGCGAAGATGCACGGTATCACCCGTGAGCAGCAGGATGAGTTCGGTGCCCGTTCCCATCGCCTGGCCCACGAAGCGACCGTTGAAGGCCGCTTCAAGAATGAAATCGTTCCCATCGAAGGTCATGACGAGAACGGCTTTGTGAAGCTGATCGAGGAAGACGAGACCATTCGCCCGGAAACCACCGTTGAGTCTCTGTCTCAGCTGCGTCCGGCGTTTGATCCGAAGAACGGTACCGTAACTGCCGGTACTTCTTCCCAGCTGACCGATGGCGCTTCTGCCATGGTGCTGATGTCCGCCGAGCGGGCAGAGGCCCTGGGCCTGACCCCGATTGCCAAGATCCGCAGCATGGCCGTGGCTGGCTGCGACCCCGCAATCATGGGTTATGGCCCGGTTCCGGCCACCAAGAAGGCACTGAAGCGTGCAGGCCTGAAAGTCGAAGATATCGACTTCTGGGAGCTGAACGAAGCCTTCGCTGGTCAGTCCCTGCCGGTCCTGAAGGATCTGAAACTGCTGGGTGTTATGGAAGAGAAGGTGAACCTGAACGGCGGCGCGATTGCCCTGGGCCATCCGCTGGGCTGTTCCGGTGCCCGCATCTCCACCACACTGCTGAATGTCATGCAGGCCAAAGGCGGTAAGCTTGGTGTTTCCACCATGTGTATCGGCCTGGGTCAGGGCATTGCCACTGTGTGGGAGCGCGTCTGATTCCGCTTGCGGAACTGATCGCTCTGTGAACAGGAGGCCCGGCAACTGCCGGGCCTCGCTGTTTGTGAGTTGTGAAAAAAGCCCCCAAGAAAATAAAGAATGGGTTGTCTTGCCAATCTTGACCCTGTAAAACAGTGAGCCTATACAGAATGGCGGCTCCTGCGTGTTTTCTAGCCGCCTGATTTTACAGCGAGTTTACGGTTTGCTGAATAATTGACCGATTTGTCGCCAAGGAAACAGATCTCCGATATGGGTAAAAGTCTCGTAATTGTCGAGTCGCCAGCGAAAGCGAAGACCATCAACAAGTACCTGGGCTCCGACTACATCGTGAAGTCCAGCGTGGGGCACATCCGGGACCTGCCGGTCAGCGGTAGCGGTTCCCAGACCGACCCCAAGGAACGGGCGCGCCAGGCGGCGCTGACCCGCAAGATGAGTCCTGAAGAGAAGGCCGAGCACAAGAAGCGCAAGGCCCGTGAGCAGCTGGTGGCCCGCATGGGTGTGGATCCCGACCACGACTGGCAGGCCCGCTACGAGATCCTTCCCGGCAAGGAAAAGGTGGTCAGTGAACTCAAACGCCTGGCCAAGTCCGCCGACCACATCTATCTGGCAACGGATTTGGACCGCGAAGGGGAGGCCATCGCCTGGCACCTTCAGGAAACCATTGGCGGTGATTCCGATAAATACCGGCGCGTGGTCTTCAACGAGATCACCAAGCGTGCCATTCAGGAGGCGTTCAACGATCCCGGCCATCTGGACCGGAACCGGGTGAATGCACAGCAGGCCCGCCGCTTCCTGGACCGGGTCGTGGGTTACATGGTGTCACCGCTGCTGTGGGCCAAGATTGCCCGTGGTCTGTCCGCCGGCCGGGTCCAGTCGGTGGCTGTGCGCCTGATCGTCGAGCGGGAGCGGGAAATCCGCAAGTTCATCCCGGAAGAGTTCTGGCAGTTACACGCAGATCTGGCTCCAGAAGGCGCGAAGGATCCGGTGCGCTTCGAGGTGACCCGGTACAACGATCAGCCCTACCGACCGGTCAATGA
Source organism: Marinobacter sp. (assembly GCF_041690455.1). Classification (GTDB taxonomy): domain Bacteria; phylum Pseudomonadota; class Gammaproteobacteria; order Pseudomonadales; family Oleiphilaceae; genus Marinobacter. Next base: position 22,083 of record NZ_JAWLHI010000022.1, on the reverse strand, counting down.
AACCCAGAGCAACGAGCACGTTGCGCGCCTGAAGGAAGGTGGCTTCAAGGTCGCCAAGCGGGAAGACAAGCCGACCCGGTCACGCCCGTCTGCTCCCTTTATTACCTCGACGCTGCAGCAGGCGGCAAGTAACCGCATGGGCTTCAGCGTCAAGAAAACCATGATGCTGGCCCAGCGCCTGTACGAAGCGGGTTTCATCACCTACATGCGTACCGACTCCACCAACCTGAGTCAGGACGCGGTTGCCAGTTGCCGGGAATTCGTCAGGAAACAGTTCGGCGACAAGTACTTGCCCGAGAAGCCCCGCGTCTACGGCAGCAAGGAGGGCGCCCAGGAAGCCCACGAGGCGATTCGACCTACCGAAGTGAGCCGTCGTCCATCCGACATTACCGGTCTGGAAAAAGACGCAGAGAAGCTCTACGACCTGATCTGGCGCCAGTTCATTGCCTGCCAGATGGCCGATGCCGAGTTCCTGAGCACCTCCATTGTCGTAGCCAATGACGGTTACGAGCTCCGCACCCGTGGCCGCATCGTCAAGTTTGACGGCTTCCTCAAGGCCGCACCCCAGTCCAGCAAGAAAGACGAGGATGTGGCGCTGCCGGATATCCAGGTCAACGAAACCCTGGACCTCAAAAAGCTCGACCCGAGCCAGCATTTTACCAAGCCGGCACCGCGTTACACTGAAGCGAGCCTGGTAAAAGAACTGGAAAAGCAGGGTATTGGCCGGCCGTCCACCTATGCCTCGATCATTTCCACCATCCAGGACCGTGGTTACGTGCGCCTGCAGAACCGCCGGTTCTACGCGGAGAAAATGGGCGAGATCGTCACCGAACGGTTATCCGAGTCCTTCCCGAATCTGATGGACTTTGATTTCACCGCCCGCATGGAAGACGAGCTGGACGAGATTGCCGAGGGCGACGAGGACTGGAAGCAGGTACTCAATGATTTCTACGCCCGGTTCCGGCAACAGCTGGAATCCGCGGAAAAAGCCGAAGGTGGCATGCGCGCGAACACGCCCACGGAGACCGACATTCCGTGCCCGTCCTGTGGCCGCAACATGCAAATCCGGGTGGCCAGCACCGGTGTATTCCTCGGTTGCTCCGGCTATTCATTGCCACCCAAGGAACGCTGTAAGACCACCATCAACCTGACTCCGGGCGATGAGGTGGTCAGTGCCGACGAGGACGTGGAAGGCGAGGGCGAAACCCGCCTGCTGCGCAAGAAGCGCCGCTGCCCCAAGTGTGGCACCGCCATGGACAGCTACCTGATCGACGAGAAGCGCAAGCTGCACGTGTGTGGTAACAACCCCGACTGCTCAGGTTATGAGGTCGAGGAGGGCACCTTCCGCATCAAGGGCTACGACGGCCCGACCCTGGAATGCGACAAGTGCGGCTCCGAGATGCAGCTGAAGACCGGCCGCTTCGGCAAATACTTCGGTTGCACCAACCCGGACTGCAAGAACACCCGGAAACTGCTCAAGAACGGGGAACCGGCACCCCCCAAGATGGACCCGGTGCCCATGCCCGAGCTCCAATGCCAGAAAGTGGACGACACCTACGTGCTTCGCGACGGCGCCTCCGGCCTGTTCCTGGCAGCCAGCAAGTTCCCCAAAAACCGGGAAACCCGCCCGCCGCTGGTGAAGGAAATCAAACCGCACCGCAAGGAAATCGATCCCAAGTACGATTACCTCATGGATGCCCCGGAAACCGACCCCGAAGGCAACCCCACGGTGATCCGCTACAGCCGGAAATCGAAAGAGCAGTACGTCATGTCGGAAAAGGATGGCAAGGCGACCGGCTGGTCCGCGTGGTACGTCAACGGCAAGTGGCAGCCGCGGGAGAAGGGTAAGTAAGCCTCCAGGACGGGGTCAGATGAAGGTTTTCATCAGACCCCATTGCCAGGCCATACTCAGGGGTCTGATGAACTCGTTCATCTGACCCCAACTTAAGGTCAACCCCGGGGTCAGAAGAAAGCTTTCTTCAGACCCCTACTTTCTCAGGGGTCAGATGAACTTGTTCATCTGACCCCATGTTCATGCCCACCCCGCACTCACCGAAACTTCCGCAACCGCTGAATCAACGAGGAAGTATCCCACCGACTCCCTCCCATCGCCTGAACATCCGCATAAAACTGATCCACCAGTGCCGTCACCGGCAGCGTCGCGTTGATCTTGTTCGCTTCCTCCAGGCAGATCCCCAGATCCTTGCGCATCCAGTCCACCGCAAAGCCGTGGTTGAACTCCCCCTCGATCATCGTCCCGGAGCGATTCTCCATCTGCCAGGACTGCGCCGCGCCCTTGGAGATCACATCCACCACCCTGGCCACATCCAGGTTCGCCTGCTCGGCAAAATGCAGCGCCTCTGACAGCCCCTGAACCAGGCCGGCGATGGCAATCTGGTTAACCATCTTGGTCTTCTGCCCGCTACCGGCAGGCCCCATCAGGTTCACCGCACGGCCGTAGTAATCCATCACCGGCTTCACCCTGGCAAAAGCCTCCTCCGGCCCGCCACACATAACGGTCAATTTGCCGTTCTCCGCCCCCTGCTGGCCACCGGAAACCGGCGCATCGATAAAGGCCTGATTCCGTTTCGCCGCGGCCGCCGCCAGACGCTCGGCAACGCCCGCCGATGCGGTGGTGTGATCAATCAGGATTGCGCCCTCGGGTGCGTTGGCAATGATGCCGTCCTCGCCCTCGAACACCTCAACCAGATCCTTGTCTGCGCCCACGCAGGTCATGACCAAGTCTGCGCCTTCAACGGCTTCCGCAATTGTCTTGCAGGCGGTTCCCTGGTATTCGCCGGCCCATTGCTCGGCCTTGGCGGCCGTCCGGTTCCAGACCCGGACATCAAGGCCGGCTCTGGCCAGGTGCCCGGCCATCGGGTAGCCCATTACACCAAGTCCGATGAAGGTTGCAGTGGTTGTCATAGTTGTCTCCGGGTTCTCTAAGTTGTTGATTATATGAAATTGTCGAGAAGAACATTTTATTGCGAGTCGATAGGGATCATAGCGCAGATCCCGCTCCGTTGGGACCCGTTCATGGATCTGTCCTAAGGCTATCGAGAATTGTCGAAGGGTAGGCGGGGGCCAGGCAGCTAACGGCCTTACCGCTACCTGGCTGTTGGTTGTCAGGACGTCGCGTCCAGTTTATCCATTGCTTTCCTGAGCACCTTCACTGATTCTGAATGCTTGCCCTGGTTGTGCAATGATTGCCCCTGATCCCGGAGAGCCCTGATGCTGGCTTCGGTCTCACTGTCGAGTTGAGCTGACTGAAGCTGTTGGTCGATCTGGCTTATCAGAGAAGGGCACTGGCTGGCCAGTGCGGAACCGGCGAAAAACACCGTGAATAAGAGTGCAGCTAAGTAACGCATAATATTGCCTCCTTTTTTGCACGCCCCGGAGAAATATAGTTTGCCCGGTCGTAGTTTGATGGGGCATTTTCTAGTCGGTTCCCCCGCGTTATCGAGCAAATAGGCATCGCATTATTGAACCTGGTCACACTCTGGCCACCTGGTCCGTGAAATCGGCAGGCAGCCGTGGCAGTGATTTGATGCTGTTCCTATACTCCTTTGTCTACTGTGCGGACGCACCGCAATGACGCCTCCTCCCTGAACCACCTCGTGCATTGTCCTGTGCTTTCGCCCGGTTGGATAACCGGGCCCCGGATGTGGCCCGTCACCCTGTAGTCATTAAATTGAGGGAATAGCATGGAATTGGTTTACAAGAACGAGAAACCGTTGCTCAGGATAGCGGTCGTGTTTTCAGCGATTATCTGGCTGGCGTTGTTTGTCGGGACCTTCGGAATTGTATTGTTGTACCTGCTTCTGGGGTATGTGTTCTTTCTGTTTGCGCATTCCGCATTTATCTCCCACCTGAAAGGTTCGGGGGTGCGGATCAGCCAGGAGCAATATCCGGATCTGTATGAGCGGCTGGTCCGTTGTTGCCAGAAGGTTGGCGTCAAGGAAGTGCCTGAGGCTTACCTGCTGCGTACGGATTTCTTTAACGCACTGGCCACCAAGTTCCTTGGGCGTCACTTTGTCGTACTGTTTACGGATGTGATCGATGCCCTGGAAGATCAGCCCGGTGCAATCGACTTCTACATTGGTCATGAACTTGGCCACATCCATCGTAAGCACCTTTCCTGGCGTGCATTTGTGATGCCAGGCTCGTTGTTGCCGATAGTTGGCCCGGCTTTGCGGCGCGCTGAGGAATACACCTGTGATCGTTACGGCGTTGCCTGTTGCCAGTCCGAGGAGGACATAAAGGCCGCCATTGCCGCGATTGCCGCCGGGGATACTCGCTGGAAGACCATCAATGTGGATGCGTACGTCAGTCAGGTGCAGGCCACCAATGGTTTCTGGATGTCGTTCAATGAGCTGACCGGTGACTATCCGTGGCTGACCAAACGGATGGCGACCGCGGTCGCACTGTCGCAGGGCAGGGAGGTGAAGCATCCACGCCGTAGCCTCTGGGCCTGGACACTGTCGATGTTTGTGCCCCGGGTCGGTGGTGGAGCTGGTGGGGCGGCGTCGCTCCTGGTAACGGTGGCGATTATTGGTGTTCTGGCTGCGGTGGCCATACCTGCCTATCAGCAGTATGAGGAGAAAGCCCGTTACTCCGCAGCCTACTCGGAGGCTCAGGGTGTTCAGGAAAGGGTGACTTCCTACGCGTACGATAATCAGGCCTGGCCGGTGACAATGCAGGAGTTGGGATACCCCGAGCTGGTCCTGGCAAATGAAGAGCAGAACTACTCTATCGACGTTTATGACGACGGTCTGATCGGCGTCGAAATGGGCGTCGATGATTCCGGCGAGTCAGAATACATTGTGCTTGAGCCTTCCGTTGATAGCGGCGAGATCAGCTGGGCGTGCTATGGCCAGAACGTGAACGAGCAGTATTTGCCCGCTGATTGTCAGTAGGTTCAGGCTGTAACCAAAAGGGGCTTTCGGGTCCCTTTCTATTTATTTCATTGTGTTAGGTGTACTTCATAGAATTGACCTGAGCTTCCTCTGGTGTACTAGACTGTAATCAGGACACCGACAGAGGGGAGGACTCGCCATGGCCATTGGTTATGATCCATTCGGTTTTGGAGGTTCCGCGGGTACAGGCGGACCAGATCTTTCAAAGACAATGGCCGGTCTTGCCGAGCCCTTCAGTTCCGTGAATGCCCTGCCTCTCGATAACCTGCTTTCGCGCATCGGTGATGCGCGAGTGGTGCTTCTGGGAGAGGCGTCCCACGGTACCGCAGAATTTTATCTCGCCCGCCAACGTATCACCCGAGCCCTGATCGAGAGGAAGGGGTTTTCCTTCGTGGCCATTGAAGGGGACTGGCCGGACGCGGCGCGGGTGGATCATTACGTCCGTCACGCCGAATACCCGCCCTCGGAATGGGCCGCCTTTTCCCGCTTCCCCACCTGGATGTGGCGCAACGAGGAAGTGCGGGGCTTTGTCGACTGGCTACATGGCTACAACAGCGCACGCCCGGCCCATGAGCGGGTGGCGTTTCATGGTCTCGACCTTTACAGCCTTTATAGCTCTATCCGCGCGGTGCTCGAGTACCTGGAAGAGGTGGATCCGGATCTCGCGATTGATGCCCGGCAGCGCTATGAATGCCTGGCACCGTTCGAGGGTGAGCCGGCAACCTACGCCAAAGCGGCGCTCAATCCGGATTACCAGACCTGCGAAAAGCCTGTCCTCGACATGCTCGACGAGTTACTCAGCCGGCATCGGCGCTATGCGGAGCACGATTCCGACCGGTTTCTGGATGCGATCCAGAATGCTCGGCTGGTGGCGGATGCCGAGGAGTATTACCGCACCATGTATTACGGCTCCCACAGCGCGTGGAATCTGCGGGATACCCACATGTTCGAGACCCTGGAGTCGCTGCTTAAACACTACGGAGACGGCAGCAAGGCGGTGGTCTGGGCCCATAACAGCCATGTAGGCGATTCCGATGCGACGGACATGAGCCGGCGGGGAGAGTTCAATATCGGCCGGCTTTGCCGGGCCCGGTTTGGCAAGGAACTCTATACCATCGGGTTCGGCACCGATCATGGCACGGTGGCGGCGGCGTCAAACTGGGATGCGCCGATGGAAATCAAGCAGGTCAGGCCGTCGCTGGAGGGCAGTTTCGAGCGGTTATGCCATCAGACCGAACTCCCTGGATTTCTGCTCCCGTTTAAAAAGGCGCAGGGCAGAGTGCTTGAGGCGTTGTCGGAGCGGTTTCTGGAACGGGCAATCGGTGTGATCTATCGGCCTGAAACGGAGCGGCAGAGCCATTATTTCCGGGCCTGCCTGCCTGAGCAGTTCGATGAGTATGTCTGGCTGGACGAGACCCGGGCGATCACGCCGTTTGCCACAGGCGTATTGCCGGGGGTTCCGGATACCTATCCATTCGGGTTGTAGGTGATGAATGTGTGCATAAAAAAAGAGGCCGCTGAAATCAGCGGCCTCTCTCGTTCCGGCTGGCAAGTCTCTGAAAGACTTACTTTTTCGGATAGTCCCGCTTGTCGGAGCCGGTGTAAAGTTGGCGCGGACGGCCGATGCGGTAGTTGCCACTGACCATTTCGTTCCAGTGGGAGAACCAGCCGATGGTGCGTGCCATGGCAAAGATTACGGTGAACATGGAGGTCGGGATACCGATGGCCTTCAGGATGATGCCGGAGTAGAAGTCGACGTTCGGGTACAGCTTGCGCTCCACGAAGTACTCGTCTTCCAGGGCGATCTTTTCCAGGCGCTGGGCGATCTTGAGCAGCGGATCGTTTTCCAGACCCAGTTCCTTCAGAACTTCGTGCGCAGTCTCGCGCATCACCTTGGCGCGCGGGTCGAAGTTCTTGTAAACGCGGTGACCGAAGCCCATCAGGCGGAACGGGTCGTCTTTGTCCTTGGCCTTCTCGATGAACTTCTCAATGTTGGCTTCGTCGCCGATCTCGGCCAGCATATCCAGTACCGCCTCGTTGGCGCCACCGTGAGCCGGGCCCCAAAGGGCGGCAATGCCGGAAGCGATACAGGCGTACGGGTTGGCGCCGGTGGAGCCGGCCAGACGCACGGTAGAAGTAGATGCGTTCTGCTCGTGGTCCGCGTGCAGGATGAAGATCTTGTCCATGGCCTTGGCCAGAACCGGGTTTGGCTTGTATTCCTCGCAGGGAACGCCGAACATCATCTGCAGGAAGTTTTCGGAGTAGGACAGGTCGTTCCGCGGGTACATGAACGGCTGGCCCAGGCTGTACTTGTAACACCAGGCGGCGATGGTCGGCATCTTGGCGATCAGGCGGTGCGCGGTGATCTGGCGCTGGGTCTCGTCGGTTACGTCCATCTGGTCATGGTAGAACGCCGACAGCGCGCCCACTACGCCGCACATGATGGCCATCGGATGCGCGTCACGGCGGAAGCCGTTGAAGAAGTTGCGCATCTGGTCGTGCAGCATGGTGTGGTTCTTGATAGTGTCGTGGAAGCGCTTGTTCTCTTCCTCGGACGGCAGTTCGCCGTTCAGCAGCAGATAGCAGACTTCCAGGTAGTCGGAATGCTCGGCAAGCTGGTCAATAGGGTAGCCGCGGTGCAGGAGAACCCCGTTGGCGCCGTCAATGTAGGTGATGGCTGATTCGCAGGCCGCTGTGGAAACAAATCCCGGGTCGTAGGTAAAAACGCCTTCCTGGACCAGGCCTCGTACGTCGATAACGTCAGGGCCGACGGTGCCGGAATAAACCGGTAGCTCAATGGACTTGTCCCCCACCGAGAGCGTGGCTTTCCTGTCGGTCATGGTGCTCTCCTATTTATCAGCTTTGGAAGCTTTATCTGCATGTGTCGATGCGCTAGAAGGCGCGTATTATCGCAAAACTGGCGGCAAAATATAGGGCGTCAGCTTTTTTTGTCAATGGAGGGTGCCGTAAAAAGATCGAATTCCCCATTGATGTAAATCAGGGAAATCCCGCACAGAGCCTGATGCAATGCAGAAACGGATTTGTCAATAATCCTTATAGATGGCTTAGCCCCCGTAAATACAGGCTGGGGAGCGGGCTGCGCGTTTGTAATTGTAAGGGTCACTCCTTATAATCCGTAGCCCGGAATCGGGGATGCACTTTCACGCGAGCTGCAGCATAGCAAGCTATCTGGATGGCATCCGCCCTCCTGAACCAATCGGTTATCGGTAGCGTATCGATCGGCCGAACCTTACATACCAACCATCCGTACGTCGGCTCGCCGGCTTCGCGGAACCAAGAGAGAGTGTGAGAGCGCTGTGAATAGCAAACGACCAGTAAATCTCGATCTCGGCAAGTTTCATTTTCCGCTGCCAGCCATTACGTCCATATTGCACCGTATCAGCGGCATCATCATTTTTGTTGGTGTTGCGTTCCTGCTTTATGGGCTTCAGCTTTCCCTGTCCGGGGAAGAGGGCTTCAGTCGGGTAAGTGAACTGCTGGACAGCTTCCTTGCCAAGCTGATTACCTGGGGCATTTTGTCTGCTCTGCTTTACCACCTGGTTGCGGGTATCAAGCACCTGTTCATGGATATGGGCATCGGTGAAGATCTTGAGAGCGGTCGCCTCGCTGCGAAAGCTACGATCGTGGTTTCCGTCATTCTCATCGTTCTGGCAGGAGTCTGGGTATGGGCATGAACAGCGCAACGAACATTGGTCGTAACGGGATCCAGGACTGGATCATCCAGCGGGTCACCGCTTACGTATTAGCCCTTTATACACTGTTCCTTCTTGGCTTCTTAGTGACCACTGATGTCGATTATCAGTCCTGGTCCGCTCTGTTCGGTCAGGGGTGGTTCAAGATCTTCACTCTGCTGGCGCTGCTGTCCATTGCCGGGCATGCGTGGGTTGGCTTATGGACCGTTTCCACCGACTACATCAAATCCGCGATGCAGCGTTTCCTGTTCCAGGCTGCCTGCGTGCTCGTGATTTTCGTGTATGTGGTGTGGGGCATTCAGATTCTTTGGGGGCTTTAATCGATGGCTAACATCAAGACCATGTCTTTTGACGCGATTGTTGTCGGTGGTGGCGGTGCCGGTATGCGAGCCGCCCTTCAGTTGACTGAATCCGGCGTCAACACTGCGTGTATCACGAAAGTATTTCCGACCCGGTCTCACACCGTGTCCGCCCAGGGCGGTATCACCTGTGCGATCGCAAGTGCCGATCCCAACGATGACTGGCGCTGGCACATGTATGACACCGTCAAGGGCTCCGACTATATCGGTGACCAGGACGCCATCGAGTACATGTGTTCCGTAGGCCCCCAGGCTGTTTTCGAGCTGGAGCACATGGGCCTCCCGTTCTCCCGTACCGAGCAGGGCCGTATCTATCAGCGTCCGTTTGGCGGTCAGTCCAAGGGTCCGGACAACCCCACCCAGGCAGCCCGTACCTGTGCCGCTGCTGACCGTACCGGCCACGCGCTGCTGCATACCCTTTATCAGGCCAACCTGAAAGGCGGTACTACTTTCCTTAATGAGTGGTACGCCGTCGATCTGGTCAAGAATTCCAAAGACGAAGTGGTTGGCGTTGTTGCCATCGAGATCGAGACTGGCGAAGTCTGCTACATCAAGTCCAAGGCCACGGTTCTGGCCACCGGTGGTGCTGGCCGTATCTACGCTTCCACCACCAATGCCATGATCAACACCGGTGACGGTATCGGCATGGCCCTGCGTGCCGGCTTCCCGATGCAGGATATGGAGATGTGGCAGTTCCACCCGACCGGTATCCACGGTGCCGGTACGCTGGTGACCGAAGGTTGTCGGGGTGAGGGTGGTTACCTGATCAACTCCGAGGGTGAGCGTTTCATGGAGCGCTATGCTCCGAATGCGAAGGACCTGGCTGGCCGTGACGTTGTGGCCCGCTCCATGGTTCTGGAAATCCTCGAAGGTCGCGGCTGCGGTCCCGACAAGGATCACGTGCTGCTGAAGCTGGATCACCTGGGTGAAGAGACTCTGAATCTGCGCCTGCCGGGCATCTGTGAGCTGTCCCGCACCTTTGCGCACGTGGATCCGGTGAAAGAGCCGATTCCGGTTGTGCCGACCTGTCACTACATGATGGGTGGTATTCCGACCAACGTTGGTGGCCAGGCTCTGACTCAGGACGAAAACGGCAACGACAAGCCGATCCCGGGTCTGTTTGCCTGTGGCGAGGCTGCCTGTGTGTCCGTACACGGTGCCAACCGTCTGGGTGGCAACTCTCTGCTGGATCTGGTGGTGTTCGGTCGTGCGGCTGGTCTGCACATTGAAGAGCAACTGCGCGGCGGCTTCGAAGTTGACGGCGCTAGCGAAGAAGATATCAAGCGTGCCATGGCTCGTCTGGATCGTCTGAACAGTGCTTCCGAGGGTGAGAGCGTTGCAGAGGTTCGCAAGGATCTTCAGAACTGCATGCAACTGTATTTCGGTGTATTCCGTGATGGCAAGAGCATGGAAGAGGGCTTGAAGAAGCTGGAGGCTATTGGCGAGCGTGTTCGTAACACCAGGCTTGCTGATACCAGTGATGCCTTCAATACCGCTCGCATAGAGGCGCTTGAGTTGGACAATCTTTTTGAGGTTGCTCTGGCGACAGCCATTTCCGCGTTCGAGCGTAAGGAAAGTCGTGGCGCCCACGCCAGGAACGATTTCACCGAGCGTGACGACGAGAACTGGCTGAAGCACTCCATGTACTTCCCTCTGGACAAGCGGGTTGGTAAGCGTGATGTGAACTTTGCGCCGAAGACTGTGCCGATGTTCGAGCCGAAGATCCGGACTTACTAAGGGGAGGATGTAGAGAATGTTGGTAAGCCTGTACCGTTACAATCCCGAGACTGACAACGCCCCCTACATGCAGGACGTTGAGGTGGAGATTCCCGCCGGCAAGGACCTGATGGTTCTTGACGTGCTGAATCTGGTGAAGGAAAAAGATGAAACCATGTCCTACCGTCGTTCCTGCCGCGAGGGTGTGTGCGGCTCCGACGGCATGAACATGAACGGCAAGAACGGCCTGGCCTGTATCACGCCTGTTTCCCAGGTGGTGAAGAATAACAAGCTGGTGCTGCGCCCGCTGCCGGGTCTGCCGGTCATCCGTGACCTGGTGGTCGACATGAGCCTGTTCTACAAGCAGTACGAAAAGGTCATGCCGTACCTCATCAACGACAAGCCGGCGCCTGCGATCGAGCGTCTGCAGTCTCCTGAAGACCGGGAGAAGCTGGACGGCCTGTACGAGTGTATTCTCTGTGCCTGCTGTTCCACTTCCTGTCCGTCCTTCTGGTGGAACCCGGACAAGTTCATCGGCCCGGCCGGCCTGCTGCAGGCCTACCGGTTCCTGGCGGACAGCCGCGATACCGCCCAGGCGGAGCGCCTGGCTGACCTGGACGATCCGTTCAGTGTGTTCCGCTGCCGGGGCATCATGAACTGCGTCAGTGTCTGCCCGAAAGGCCTGAACCCCACAAGGGCTATCGGCCACATCCGGAACCTCCTGCTGCAACGGGCAACCTGATCAGCAGGTTCCGACACAGACGCTATACTGTTCTGACCAGGTTAGCACCCCGAAGGCCTCGCTATACGCGGGGCCTTCAACCAAAGGCTTATGGTCAAAAGTCTTAGCCGGGTGCACACTACGCATGCCGTGACGATAACTTAAAAGGTTTTTCGCGGCTTGCCGAGTATAAAAACCACTGGGGAATGGAAAACATCCGTGTCGCGTGTGGTGGTCAAAGTCATGCCGTAGATACCCGTATTGACTGAGTTTTACCCCTGACCGACCATACCGGCTCCCCGCACCAGCCCAAGGTGAGCTATTCAAGATGCACGAAAGCATAATGGAGCAGTTGTGGCAGACTTCCCACCTGCAGGGTGGAAATCTTGCCTACGTTGAACAGCTTTTCGAAACCTACCTGACAGACCCCAACGCCGTTCCCGAAGAGTGGCGAAGCTACTTTGACAAGCTTCCCAGCGTTGACGGCTACCACGGCCGCGATATCGTCCACTCTTCCATCCGCGAACAGTTCGAGCATATTTCCCGAAACCAGCGTTTCCTGGCCACCGGCGGCGTTCCCGCCAGCGCCACATCTGACGCGGACAAGAAGCAGATCCGCGTACTCCAGATGATCAACGCTTTCCGTTTCCGCGGCCACCAGGAAGCGAAGCTCGATCCTCTCGGCGTTTGGCAGCGTCCCCAGGTAGAAGACCTGGATCCCCGGTTCCATGAACTTGGCGAATCCGACCTCGATCTCGAATTTCAGACTGGTTCCCTGAATTTCGGTTCCGAGACCATGAGGCTCTCGGATATCGTGGACGGGCTGCGCAAGACCTATTGCGAAAGTATCGGCGCGGAATATATGCACGTCGTCGATACCCGGGTGAAGCGTTGGTTCCAGCAGCGTATGGAGCCGGTTCGCTCACGACCGGAATACGAAGTAACCACGCGCAAGCATATCCTCGAGCGCCTGACCGCGGCTGAAGGGCTCGAGAAGTACCTGGGTTCCCGTTACCCCGGCGTCAAGCGTTTCGGCCTGGAAGGCGGTGAGAGCCTGATTCCCTGTCTGGATGAGCTGATCCAGCGCGCGGGCTCCTACGGTGCAAAAGAAATCGTTCTTGGCATGGCCCACCGTGGCCGTTTGAACGTTCTGGTGAACACACTCGGCAAAAACCCGAAAGAACTCTTCGACGAGTTCGAGGGCAAGAAACTGGCGGACTCCGGCTCCGGTGACGTCAAGTATCACCAGGGCTTCTCTTCCAACGTCATGACTCCCGGTGGCGAAGTGCACCTGGCGATGGCGTTCAACCCGTCTCACCTTGAAATCGTGTCTCCGGTGGTTGAAGGTTCGGTGCGTGCACGCCAGACCCGTCGTGGCGATACCGATGGCACTCAGGTCGTGCCTATTGTGATGCACGGCGATGCTGCCTTTGCCGGCCAGGGCGTGGTGATGGAAACCTTCCAGATGTCCCAGACCCGGGGCTATGGCGTTGGCGGTACCATCCATATCGTCATCAACAACCAGGTTGGTTTTACCACCAGCAAGCAGGAAGACGCCCGCTCCACTGAGTACTGTACCGATGTGGCCAAGATGGTCCAGGCGCCGATCCTGCACGTGAACGCGGACGATCCCGAAGCGGTCATGTTCGCCACCCAGATGGCCATGGACTATCGCAACGAATTCAAGGGCGATGTGGTCATCGATCTGGTGTGCTACCGTCGTCGCGGCCACAACGAGGCCGACGAGCCGGCTGCGACCCAGCCGCTCATGTATGAAAAGATCCGCAAACTGAAGACCACCCGCGCCCTGTATGCAGAACAGTTGGTCGAGGCGGGTGTTATCTCCGAAGACGAAGCCAAGCAGATGGAGACTGAATACCGTGACGCCCTGGATAATGGCGAGCACGTTGTTAAGTCTCTGGTCAAGGAGCCCAACACGGAGCTGTACGTTGACTGGACGCCGTACCTGGGGCACGAGTGGACAGCCAAGTGCAAGACCAGCGTCAACCTGAAGACGATCCAGAAGCTGGGCAAGCAACTGACCTCCCTGCCGGAAGGTTTCAGTGTCCAGCGCCAGGTGTCCAAGATCGTCAATGATCGCGAGAAGATGACGGCGGGCGCTCTGGCCCTGAACTGGGGCTACGGCGAGATGATGGCATACGCCACACTGCTGAACGAAGGGCATCCGATCCGTCTTACCGGTCAGGATATTGGCCGGGGTACATTCTCCCACCGTCATGCAGTTCTGCATAACCAGAAGGATGGCTCCACCCACATTTCCCTGCAGAAGCTGTCCGACGACCAGCCACAATTCGAGATCTATGACTCGCTGCTGTCCGAAGAAGCGGTCATGGCGTTCGAGTATGGTTACTCTACCACCACCCCGAACGCGCTCATTGTCTGGGAAGCCCAGTTTGGTGACTTCGCCAACGGTGCCCAGGTGGTGATCGACCAGTTCCTGACCAGTGGCGAGCACAAGTGGGGCCGTCTGTGTGGCCTGACGCTGCTGCTGCCGCACGGTTACGAAGGGCAGGGGCCGGAACACAGCTCCGCTCGCCTGGAGCGCTTCCTGCAGCTGTGTGCGGAGCACAACATCCAGGTGTGCGTTCCGACCACGCCGTCCCAGGTCTTCCACATGCTGCGCCGTCAGGTGAAGCGCCCTCTGCGCAAGCCGCTGGTGGCCATCACTCCGAAGAGTCTGCTGCGCCACAAGGAAGCGACCTCCGGCCTGGATGATCTGACCTCAGGTACGTTCCAGACGGTTCTGCCCGAGAAGGAGCCTTCCGATCCGAAGAAGGTCACCCGTCTGATCATGTGCAGCGGTAAGGTCTACTTTGATCTTCTGGAGAAGAAAAAGGCGGACGAACGCGACGACGTTGCGATCGTCCGGATCGAGCAGCTGTATCCGTTCCCGGGGGATGACCTGGACGAGCTGCTGAGCCAGTACACCAAACTCAAGCACGTGGTCTGGTGTCAGGAAGAGCCGATGAACCAGGGTGCCTGGTACTGCAGCCAGCATCACATGCGTAATGCCCTGCAGCGCCTGAACCCCAAGCTGTACCTTCAGTATGCCGGTCGTGATGCCTCGGCTGCTCCAGCCTGTGGACATATGTCTGTTCACATTGAAGAGCAGAAGAAACTGGTCAACGACGCGTTTGAAATCTGACGAGCTACCGAACTAAGGATTTGTAATGTCAACTGAGATTAAAGCCCCCGTTTTCCCGGAGTCGGTCGCAGAGGGTACCGTCGCGACCTGGCACAAGCAGCCCGGCGAAGCCTGTTCCCGCGACGAGCTGATCGTCGATATCGAAACCGACAAGGTTGTCCTCGAAGTGGTTGCACCGGCTGACGGTGTGATCGAGGAAATCGTCAAGAATGAAGGCGATACCGTTGAAAGCGGCGAAGTGATCGGCAAATTCAAGGAAGGCGCAGCGGGTGAGTCCAAACCCGCCGAAAGCAAGCCGGAAGCCAAAGAGGAAGCTCCGAAGGAAGAGGCCAAGTCAGACGCCGCTTCCGGCGAAGCTATCCTGAGCCCGGCCGCTCGCAAGCTGGCCGAGGAAAACGATGTCGACCCGAACGCCGTCAAGGGCACCGGCAAAGATGGCCGTGTCACCAAGGAAGACGTTCAGGCTCACATCGACAGCAGCAAGGCCTCCGGTGGTGCCGCCAAGCCGGCCGCTGCCGCCGGCATGCCGGAAGTCAGCGTGGCCCAGGGCGAGCGCCCGGAGAAGCGGGTTCCGATGACCCGTCTGCGTGCCAGCATCGCCAAGCGTCTGGTCGAGGCTCAGCAGACCGCGGCCATGCTGACCACCTTCAACGAAGTTAACATGAAGCCGATCATGGAGCTGCGTAAGCAGTACCAGGACAGCTTCGTGAAGCGCCACGGTATCAAGCTGGGCTTCATGTCCTTCTTCACCAAGGCGGCAACCGAAGCCCTGAAGCGTTTCCCGGCGGTTAATGCGTCCATCGACGGCAACGATATGGTTTATCATGGCTACCAGGATATCGGTGTCGCGGTATCCACCGATCGTGGTCTGGTGGTTCCGGTTCTGCGCGATTCCGACGCCATGGGTCTGGCCGACATCGAGAAGAAGATTGTCGAGTACGGTACCAAGGCCAAAGAAGGCAAGCTGGGCATCGACGAGATGACCGGCGGTACCTTCACCATCACCAACGGCGGTATCTTCGGCTCGTTGATCTCCACGCCTATCCTGAACCCGCCGCAGACCGCAATCCTGGGCATGCACAAGATCCAGGAGCGCCCGATGGCGGTGAACGGTCAGGTTGAAATCCTGCCGATGATGTACCTGGCGCTGTCATACGATCACCGTATGATCGATGGTAAGGAAGCAGTGCAGTTCCTCGTAGCCATCAAGGAAATGCTTGAAGACCCGGCACGTATTCTGCTGGACGTGTGAACTGACACTTAACGAATCAGAGAACGGGATAAATTATGTCTGATAAGTACGACGTCATTGTCATCGGTGCCGGCCCCGGCGGTTACGTGGCCGCTATCAAAGCCGCTCAGCTCGGCCTGAAAACCGCTTGTGTCGAGTCCTGGACGTCCAAAGACGGCAAGAGCCAGGTACTTGGCGGTACCTGCCTGAACGTGGGCTGTATTCCGTCCAAGGCCCTGCTGGAGATTTCTCACAAGTACGAGGAAGCCAGCCACGACTACGAGATGCAGGGCATCATGGCGAAAGAAGTGTCCATGGACATCGCCAAGATGATGGAGCGCAAGTCCGGCATCGTGCAGCAGCTGACCGGTGGTATTGCCGGTCTGTTCAAGTCCAACGGTGTAACCCCCATCCACGGCCACGGCAAGCTGTTGGCCGGTCGCAAGGTGGAAGTGACCGACAAGGACGGCAAGACCAAGACTTACGAAGCCGACAACGTAATCCTCGCCACCGGCTCCAAGCCGATCGAGATTCCGCCGGCTCCGTTCGACGGTGAGTACATCGTCGATTCCGAGGGCGCGCTGGAGTTCAGGGAAGTGCCCAAGCGTCTGGGCGTTATCGGTGCCGGTGTCATCGGCCTCGAGCTGGGCAGTGTCTGGGCCCGTCTGGGTTCCGAAGTCACTGTTCTGGAAGCCCAGGACACCTTCCTGCCGGCGGTTGACCAGCAGGTCGCGAAGGACGCCCTGAAGCAGTTCAAGAAGCAGGGCCTGAATATCGTCATGGGTGCACGGATGACCGGCGCTGAAGTCAAGCGCAAGCTGATCAACGTCACCTATGAAGACTCCAAGGGCAAGCAGGAAGCCAAGTTCGACAAGCTGATCGTTGCGGTTGGCCGTCGTCCTTACACCGACAACCTGCTGGCCGAAGACGCCGGTGTCCAGATGGACGAGCGCGGTTTCATCTTCGTGGATGACAACTGCAAGACCGAAGCACCGGGTGTATGGGCAATCGGTGACGTGGTTCGCGGTCCGATGCTGGCCCACAAGGCGTCTGAAGAGGGCGTGATGGTTGCCGAGCGCATTGCCGAGCACAAGCCGCAGGTCAATTACGACTGCATTCCGAACGTGATTTACACCGCGCCGGAAGTGGCCTGGGTAGGCAAGACCGAAGAGCAGCTGAAGGCTGAGGGTGAAGAGTACAACGTCGGTACCTTCCCGTTCGCTGCCAACGGTCGCGCCATGGCAGCCAATGCAGCCAGTGGTCTGGTCAAGATCATTGCTGATGCCAAGACTGACCGCATCCTCGGTTTCCACGTGGTAGGCCCCCAGGCCTCCGAAATCGTGGCCCAGGGTGTGATTGCGATGGAGTTTGGTTCCAGCGCGGAAGATCTGGCCCTGACCTGTTTCGCGCACCCGACTCTGTCCGAGTCTGTGCACGAGGCGGCTCTGGCTGTTGCCGGCGGCGCGATCCATATCGCGAACCGTCGCAAGAAGAAGTAACGCAAACCAGGAATTCTTTAATTCGGGACATTTACTATGAATTTGCATGAATATCAGGGCAAGCAGCTGTTTGCTGAGTACGGCCTGCCCGTATCCAAGGGTATTGCCTGCGATACTCCCAAGGAAGCCGTAGCAGCGGCAGACGAAATCGGCGGTGACGGCTGGGTAGTCAAGGCCCAGGTTCACGCGGGTGGCCGTGGTAAGGCCGGCGGTGTAAAGCTGGTCAAGAGCAAAGAAGAAATCCGTGAGTTTGCCGAGAAGTGGCTGGGCAAGAACCTGGTTACCTACCAGACCGACGAGAACGGTCAGCCGGTCAGCAAGATCCTGGTTGAATCCCTGACCGACATCGAGGAAGAGCTGTACCTGGGCGCCGTGGTTGACCGTGGCACCCGTCGTATCGTCTTCATGGCATCCACCGAAGGTGGTGTGGAGATCGAGAAGGTTGCCGAAGAGACTCCGGAAAAGATCCTGAAGGCCGAGATCGACCCGCTGGTTGGCGCGCAGCCGTACCAGGGCCGTGAACTGGCGTTCAAGCTGGGCCTGGAAGGCAAGCAGATCGGTCAGTTCACCAAGATCTTCCTGGGTCTGGCCAAGCTGTTCGAAGAAGCCGACCTGGCACTGGTCGAGATCAACCCGCTGGTTATCACTCCGGCCGGTGACCTGCACTGCCTGGACGCCAAGGTTGGTGTGGACGGCAACGCCCTGTACCGCCAGAAGAAAATCCACGAGATGCACGATCCTTCCCAGGAAGATTCCCGTGAAGCGGAAGCGGCCAAGTGGGAACTGAACTACGTGGCGCTGGAAGGCAACATCGGCTGTATGGTTAACGGTGCCGGTCTGGCCATGGGCACCATGGACATCATCAAGCTGTCCGGCGGCCAGCCTGCCAACTTCCTGGACGTAGGCGGCGGCGCGACCAAAGAGCGTGTTTCCGAAGCGTTCAAGATCATCCTGTCTGACGACGCGGTTCAGGCCGTTCTGGTTAACATCTTCGGTGGTATTGTTCGCTGCGACATGATTGCAGAGGGCATCATCGGCGCTGTAAAGGAAGTCGGTGTAAAAGTTCCTGTGGTTGTTCGCCTTGAAGGTAATAACGCCGAGCTGGGCACCAAGGTACTGGCCGAGAGTGGCCTGAACATCATTGCCGCCACCAGCCTGGCGGATGCTGCAGAGCAAGTCGTTAAAGCCGCAGGGGGTAAGTAATGAGCATCCTGATCAACAAAGACACCAAGGTTATCTGCCAGGGCTTTACCGGCTCCCAGGGTACCTTCCACTCCGAGCAGGCCATTGCCTATGGCACCAAGATGGTTGGCGGTGTAAGCCCCGGTAAGGGCGGCACCGAGCATCTGGGCCTGCCGGTATTCAACACTGTTCGTGACGCTGTTGAAGCGACTGGCGCGGAAGCCACCGTGATCTATGTGCCGGCTCCGTTCTGTAAGGACGCCATCATCGAAGCGGCAGACGCCGGCATCCAGCTGATCGTCTGCATCACCGAAGGCATCCCGACCATCGACATGCTGTACGCCAAAGAATACGTTGATCGTAAAGGCGTTCGCATGATCGGTCCGAACTGCCCGGGCGTGATTACTCCGGACGAGTGCAAGATCGGCATCATGCCGGGCCACATCCACAAGAAGGGTAAGGTCGGCATCGTATCCCGCTCCGGTACCCTGACTTACGAAGCGGTCAAGCAGACCACTGACTTCGGCTACGGCCAGTCCACCTGTGTCGGCATCGGTGGTGACCCGATCCCGGGTTCCAACTTCATCGATATCCTGAAGCTGCTGCAGGAAGACCCGGAAACCGAGGCCATCGTCATGATCGGTGAGATCGGCGGTACTGCCGAGGAAGAAGCGGCTGCGTTCATCAAGGAGAACGTAACCAAGCCGGTTGTTTCCTACATCGCGGGTGTGACTGCGCCTCCGGGCAAGCGTATGGGTCACGCCGGTGCTATCATCTCCGGTGGTAAGGGTACTGCAGACGAGAAGTTTGCTGCCCTGAACGACGCCGGTGTAAAAACCGTGCGCAGCCTGGCCGAAATCGGCAAGGCCCTGAAGGAAGTGACTGGCTGGTAAGCCTTTCCTCCTGAAGGAAAAACCCCCGGCACCAGACGGTGTCCGGGGGTTTTTTGTTTTTTGGCCTGTATCCTTAACGGCGAGGGGCTATCAGACTATAATGCTCGGTCAGCCTCTTTTGCCGGGGCGCACTATTCGCAACAGAAGGAGTTCGTGCTTTGAGTTCTGTAGATTCCCAGCAACGGGTTTTGTCGGGCATGCGTCCGACCGGAAAGCTTCACCTTGGTCACTACCACGGTGTGCTGAAAAACTGGGTCAAACTCCAGCACGAGTATGAGTGCTTCTTCTTCATCGCCGACTGGCATGCCCTGACCACCCAGTACGACGATCCTTCCGGCATTGAGCAGAGTGTCTGGGACATGGTGATCGACTGGCTGGCCGCCGGTGTTAACCCGGGGTCCTCCACCATGTTTATCCAGTCCCAGGTGCCCGAGCACGCGGAACTGCACCTGTTGCTGTCCATGATCACGCCTCTGGGCTGGCTCGAGCGTATTCCCACCTTCAAGGACCAGCAGGAGAAACTGCGGGAGAAGGACCTGGCCACTTATGGCTTCCTCGGTTACCCGCTGCTGCAAAGCGCCGATATCCTGATCTACCGGGCCGGCAAGGTGCCGGTGGGTGCCGACCAGGTCTCCCACGTGGAGATCACCCGCGAGATCGCCCGCCGATTCAACCATATCTATGGCCGGGAGCCGGGCTTCGAGGAGCAGGCGGAAGGCGCCATCGTCAAGATGGGCAAGAAGAACGCCAAGCTGTACCGGAACCTGAAGAAACGGTACCAGGAAGAGGGCGATCTCGAGGCCCTGGAAACTGCCCGGGCATTGCTGAAAGAGCAGCAGAATATCTCCCTGGGTGACCGGGAGCGTTTGTACGGTTACATCGAAGGTGGCGGCAAGGTCATCCTGCCGGAGCCCCAGCCGTTGCTGACCCCCGAATCCAAGATGCCGGGACTGGACGGCCAGAAGATGTCCAAGTCCTACAACAACTACATCGGCCTGCGTGAGGAGCCGGATGCGGTCGCTGACAAGATCCGCACCATGCAGACCGATCCCCAGCGGGTACGCCGCACCGATCCGGGTGAGCCGGAAAAGTGTCCGGTCTGGGCACTGCACAAGATCTACTCCGATGCCGACACCCAGGAGTGGGTGCAGACCGGATGCCGCAGTGCCGGTATCGGCTGCCTCGACTGCAAGAAGCCGCTGATCGACGCCATTGTCGAAGAGCAGCGCCCGCTGCACGAACGGGCCCGGGAATACGAGAACAACCCGGACCTGGTGCATTCCATCCTGCAGGAAGGTCGCGAGCATGCCCGGGATGCGGCCCGTGATACGCTGGAGGAAGTGCGGGCAGCCATGGGGCTGCATTACCGCTAACGATCAGCCGCTGACCGGATCCCGGTCAGTGTCATCCGAGGGAAGGCTATGACGGACGATACCAGCACCACGGTAGCGGAAGCAGAACAGGCGCCTGATGAACAGACGCCGCTGGCACTGGTTTCCGGCAAGCCCGTCGTTGACCTTCCCAAGGACCTTTACATTCCACCCGATGCCCTGGCGGTGTTTCTGGAGGCCTTTGAAGGCCCGCTGGACCTGCTGTTGTATCTGATCCGTCGCCAGAACATGAATATCCTCGATATTGATGTCAGCGAGATCACCCGGCAGTACATGGACTACATCGGGGCCGTGGAGGCGATGCGCTTCGAGCTGGCCGCGGAGTACCTGGTGATGGCCGCCACTCTGGCTGAAATCAAGTCCCGGATGTTGTTGCCGCGCCAGGAGTCCGAGGATGAAGAGGAAGTGGATCCCAGGGCGGAACTGATACGCCGGCTGCAGCAGTATGAGCGCTTCAAGCAGGCGGCCGAGGATATCGACGAGTTGCCCCGGATGGAGCGTGATACG
Source organism: Marinobacter sp. (assembly GCF_041690455.1). Lineage (GTDB taxonomy): Bacteria > Pseudomonadota > Gammaproteobacteria > Pseudomonadales > Oleiphilaceae > Marinobacter. Next base: position 789 of record NZ_JAWLHI010000022.1, on the reverse strand, counting down.
TTCGGCGCGTCCGCAGCGTTGCCGAAGCTGCCGTCCAGTCAGCCGCATCCCGATGTGGATATCCGGGAGCTGTTGCTGGCCATGCAGGGGGTGCTCAAGCGTGCGGATCTGTTTACCAGCCATCACGTTGAGAAGGAAATCCTGTCCACCCGTGAGCGGATGTCACACATCCTTTCGGTGCTTCAGGACGACCGGTTCGTGTCCTTTGAAAGCCTGTTTACCCCTGAAGAAGGTCGGCTGGGCGTGGTGGTAACCTTCCTGGCCACACTGGAGCTGGTCAAGGAACAGTTGATCGAGGTGGTTCAGGGCGCAACGCTCGGGCCGATTCACGTCCGGGCCCGTGCGGCGAGCTGAGTGCCATCAAGTCCAGAAACCCCAAGACACCGGATTCTGATCATGAATGAAGAACACCTGCTAAGGATTCAGGCCATTGCCGAGGCAGCCCTGCTGGCAGCGGGCAAGCCGCTTTCACTGGAACAGCTCCGGGAACTGTTCACCGAAGACGAACGGCCGGCCAGGCAGGTGATGGAGCATGTCATGGTTCAGCTGGAGGCGGCATGCGAGGGCAGGGGCTTTGAGCTGAAAAAAGTGGCCAGCGGTTACCGTTTGCAGGTTCGGGAAGAGTACGCACCCTGGGTCGGACGCCTGTTCGAGGAAAAACCGCAGCGCTACTCCCGGGCATTGCTGGAGACCCTTGCCCTGATCGCCTACCGGCAGCCGATTACCCGGGGGGAAATCGAGGATATCCGTGGTGTTACGGTAAGCAGCAATATCATTCGCACCCTGCTT
>NZ_JAWLHI010000021.1:0-54928 GCF_041690455.1 Marinobacter sp. | reverse complement strand
GAAGTTGACCAGGTCACCACCCCAGACGGAGATCAGCACACCCTCGGCATCGGAGTTCATCACCCGGTCAATGAACGGGGTGAAGTCCTCGGCACCGACGCGCGGGAAGTTGGTCTCCGACATCAGGTTCACGTCCGGTTTGATGTCCTTGAGGTAGTTACCGAAGAACTCCCAGGACTGGTGACCGAAGGCGTAGTCCGGACCGATGGTGGTCCAGTTGGTGGCATCGGTTTCCGCCGCCACCATCGCCGCTGCCTTCATGTTCTGGGCCACGTTGACGCTGATGCGGTAGGTGAATGGGTTACACAGCTTACCGGTGACATCCGGCGTGGCCGCGTGGGTGATGATCAGGGGCTTCTGCAGCTCCGGCATGGTCGGCACCATGCCCTGGGCCACACCCGAGCTGTCCAGGCCCACCAGGGCGTCCGCGCCTTCGGAGTAGACCAGTTTCCGGGCGGCCTGGATGGCCACCGAGGCTTTGCCCTGGCTGTCCTCATAAACCATTTCCACCTGGCGACCCAGGATGCCGCCGGAGGCGTTGATTTCATCCACCGCCAGGTTGATACCCTTCTGGGCAAACTCACCGTAAGTGGCAGCACTGCCGGACAGAATGTAGATCCCGCCAATCTGGATCGGATCCTCGGCATAGCTGGTCCCGGCGGTACCGAGAGTTGCGGCTGCGGTCATCGCAACCAGCAGTTTCTTCATGCTTGTTTTCTTCATGGTATTGCTCCTGTGTTCTTGTCTTTGTTGTCACTGGAACTGTCAGGCCCGTTACATCGGGGCCGGTTTTCGTGGGTCTGAATGCGTTGTTCGCGCTATCGCAACCTCCTGCTGACCATGGTCAGCCCGATCATCGGGACAGAGAGTCCCGGAGAATGTTCTTGCGGATCTTGCCGGTGGCAGTCTTGGGCAGCTCGCCCAGCACCACCTTCCTCGGCGCCTTGAAGTGCGCCATGTTGTCCCGGCAAAAGGCAATGATGTCCTCGGCAGTCAGCTCGTCACCGTCTTCGATGGGGTTGACGAAGGCACAGGGCACCTCGCCCCACTTCTCGTCGGGCATGGCCACCACCGCCGCTTCTGAGACTTTCGGGTGCCGGTAGAGCACTTCCTCCACCTCCAGGCTGGAGATGTTCTCACCGCCGGAGATGATCACGTCCTTGGCCCGGTCCCGGATTTCAACGTAGCGGTCGGGGTGCATGACCGCCAGGTCACCGGTGTGGAACCAGCCATCCCGGAAGGCCTTGTCGGTAGCGTCCGGGTTCTTGAGATAGCCCTTCATCACGGTATTGCCCCGGATACAGATCTCGCCCATGGTCCTGCCGTCGGCTGGCACCGGCTCGCCACTGGCCATATCGAGGATGTCCACGTCGTCCAGGCCATGGGTGGGCACGCCCTGGCGGGACATCTTCACCGCCCTCTCTTCCAGGGGCAGCGCCTGCCATTCCGGCTGTGGCACGCACAAGGTGGACGGGCCGAAGGTTTCAGTCAGGCCGTAAAGATGGGTGATCTCGAAACCGATTTCCTCCGCCTTGCGGATCACGCTGCTGGGGGGCGCGGCGCCACCCAGGGCGAATCGCGCGCGCCGGGAGAGGGTCAGGTTCTCACGACCGAGATCCTGCACCAGCATGTTCATCACCACCGGGGCGCCACACATGTGGGTCACGCCGTATTCCTCGATTCGGCGATAGATCTCCCGGGTATCCACTTCCCGCAGGCAGATATGGGTACCGCCGACGGCAGTGATCGCCCAGGTGTAGGCCCAGCCGTTGCAGTGGAACATCGGCAGGGTCCACAGGTAGACAGTCTCGGCGGTCATGTCGAAGGCCATGGCGTTCGACATGGCAGCCAGGTAAGCACCCCGGTGATGGTAGACCACGCCCTTGGGATTACCGGTGGTGCCGGAGGTGTAATTCAGGGTGATGGCATCCCACTCGTCATCCGGCTGCGACCACGAGGCTTCCGGGTCACCCTCCGCGAGCAGGGACTCATAGTCCAGTTCCGCGAGGCCTTCACTGGCGCCGGCCTTTCGCTCGATGGCCACCAGCAGTGGCGGCACCTCCAGTTCGGCAATCGCCGCCCGGACCTGGTTTTCCCACTGGGTGTCGTAGAATAGAACGCGGGCCTCACCGTGGGCCAGGATGAATGACAGGGTGCCCGCGTCCAGACGAATATTGATGGAATTGAGTACCGCACCGGCCATGGGCACCGAGTAGTGGGACTCGAGCATCTCATGACTGTTGGGGCACAGGATCGCTACCGTGTCGCCGGGGGCAATGTCGCGGGCGCGCAGGGCATCCGCCATCTGCCGGCAACGGCGATACAGGTCCCGGTAGGACAGACTCATGTCATCGTCGACGACCGCCTGCTTGTCCGGGTAGACCCGCGCGGACCGCTGCAGCAAAGTCAGCGGCGTCAGGGCGGAATGATTGGCGGCGGTCTTGTTCAGGTTCTTGTACTTGTTCATATCGCACCGTGTTGGACTGTCCGGATTACTTCAGAAAGCCCGGATTGTTGATTCGCAACCGGGCCTCCGTCATGCCCTTCAGAACCGATCTCAGTTCCGGATCATCGCCATCGAGCCGGCGTTCAAGGAGGGCCCGGGCGAGGGTCTGTTCACCCTGTAAAGGGTCATCCTGCAGCTGGTGTCCGGCCAGGAATTTCGACAGCACCTGGTCGGTGGCTTCAGGCTCACCCCGCTCCCGCTGCTCGATCTCCCGGATGGCCATGCCCATGGCGTTGGCAATCATCAGGGCCTGGTATTTCTGTTCCCCCGCCAGCTCAGGCACCAGTGAATCCAGTAACACCTGGCGGGCCTCGGTCAGCAGATCGCGGCTATCCGGCTCGTTGATCATTGCCCTTCCTCCAATTCCGGAATCTGGTTCAGCAGGTCGTATTCCATCTGGGCCACCATGCGCCCGGTCAGGGCCAGCTCCAGCGAGCGCTGTTCTCCGGACATATGCCGGCGTGCCTGTTGCAACGCGATCATCGCCCAGCGCACCAACGCCATGACTTCCCAGTAACTGACAACGGCCGGATCGATGTCGGCGCCGCTCACTTCCCGGTAACTGGCCAGTAGATCCTGCTTGTCACCAACACCACCGACTTCCCGGTCATCACCGCCGAAGCGCCAGCTGCGGCAGCAGAGCCAACCCAGGTCCTCGCAGGGATCACTCCAGGCGGCAAATTCCCAGTCCAGCACCGCGGTCAGCTCGTCGCCGTCCACCATGTAGTTGCCGGTCCGGAAATCACAGTGGCACAGCACCGTGGGGCCGGGTTCAGGGGCGTGATCCTCGAGCCAGTTCAGGGCCCATTCCAGCACCGGATGCGGTTCCGCGATTTCCTCCAGGTAGCGGCGGTACAGCGCCACCCGGCTCAGGGCCGGATTGTTCCCTGTCGGCATTTCGAGAAAAGCCAGCGAATCCATCGGCGGCCGCACCGTGTGCAGCCGGGCCAGCTCGGCACCGAGCCGGCGCACGAGGTGCCGACGCTGATCGTCGGTGAGATCACCCTTGACCAGTTTCCGTGGTGAGGCGGTACCGGAAGCCCGACTCATGACATAAAAGATACGGCCACTGACTTCGGCATTCTCACACAGCCAGAGCGGTTCCGGAGCGGTAACCCCGGCGCCGAATGCGGCCTGCAACACCCGGAATTCCTCCGGCCGGGACAGGCTCTCGGCCACCCCGGAGGGAGCGTCCTGCCGGACCACGAATTCCTGCCGGCCCGGCCGATCACCGCCCTCCAGCTCCAGGGTTAACCCGAAGTTGTCCTGGATGGCGCCCCCGGAGAGCTTGTCGAACTCGATGACCCGCGCACCGCGGGCACCGCTCTGCCGGACAATGAAATTACTGAAGGTGTCGGCCAACGCAGACATCAGGGCTTCACTCCCCAGTGCCAGAAGTCGGTGCGCTCCGACAACAGCAGCTTCGAAAACACCATCTTGTGCACTTCCGAGGCACCATCCACCAGACGGGCCTGGCGGGCATAGCGGTAGATCCACTCCAGCGGTGTATCCTTGGAATAACCCCGGGCACCACAGAGCTGGATCGCCGTATCGACGGCTTTGTGCAGGGTATCCGCGACCGCAACCTTGGCCATGGACACTTCCTTGCGGGCAAAGTCGCCCTGATCGAGCTTCCAGGCGGCGTGCATGGTCAGCAGCCGGCCGATCTGGATCTCCATGGCGGCCTCGCCCAGCAGCCACTGGACACCTTCACGCTGGGCCAGGGTCTGGCCGAAGGATTCACGCTTCTCGACATAGTCTGTGGCGATTTCCAGGGAACGACGGGCCAGTCCCAGCCATCGCATGCAGTGGGTCAAGCGGGCCGTGCCCAGACGGATTTGGGTCACCTTGAGGCCGTCGCCGACTTCCATCAGCCGGTTCTCGTCGGGAATTTCCAGGCCATCGAAGCGGATCTCGCAATGGCCACCGTGCTCTTCCGGCCCCATGATCGGAATACGCCGGACCACTTCCCAGCCCGGATCGTCCTTATGGAACATAAAGGCACTGAGCCCCTTGCGGGTATCGTCGGAGGTGCGGGCAATCAAAATGAAATGGGACGCTTCCCCGGCCCCGGTGATGTAATGCTTGTGACCATGGATCACCCAGCTGTCGCCCTTGCGAGTGGCGGTAGTCTGCATCATGCCGGGGTCCGAGCCACAGCCGGGAGGTGGCTCAGTCATGGCGAAGGACGACCGGACCCGGCCCTCCACAATGGGCTTGAGCCAACGCTCCTGCTGGGCCTTGGTGGCCACCTTGGCCAATACGATCATGTTGCCGTCATCGGGCGCTGCGGAGTTGAACACCACCGGCCCGAAGATGGACCGGTTCATTTCCTCGTAGCAGGCCGCCATGCCGGAGATATCCAGGCCCTGGCCGCCGAGATGCTCGGGAATCTGCAGGCACCACAGGCCCTGCTGTCTGGCTTTGGCGCGCATCTGCTCCAGATATTCCGGCGCAATGTTCTCATGCTCGTCATAGGCGTCCGGGTTCTGCTCCAGCGGCAACAGTTCCTGCTCCACAAAGTCCCGGATGCGTTTCCGGTACGACTCGTTCCTGGGGTTCAGATTGAAGTCCACAGCCTGCTCCTTACAGCGAGGATTGAAGATGGCCGCCATCCACCACGAGGGTGCTGCCGGTCATGTAGTCGGAAAGGTCCGAGGCCAGCAGCAGCAATGGCCCGCTCAGATCCCCCGCCTGGCCGAGGCGGCGCTGGGGGATACGGCGAATCATTTTCTGGCCGGGCTCGGTCGCGAAGAAATCACGGTTCAGATCGGTTTCGATGTAGCCCGGAGCCAAGGCATTGACGCGAATACCATAACGGGCCCATTCCAGTGCCAGTGCCCGGGTCAGCTGCTCGACCCCGGCCTTGGCTGCCGCGTAGGGCGCCACGTTGCCGGCCACGCGATGACCCAGGATGGAAGTAATCATGATGATGCTGCCGCCCCGGTTGATGGCAGAGAGACGACGGGCGGCCTCGTTGGCTACCAGCCAGCAGCCCTTGAGGTTGGTATCGACCACCTGGTCCCAGTCCGAGCCGGTCAGGTCCAGCGCCTTTTTACTGGTAGCGACACCGGCATTGGAAACCACCACATCCGGAATGCCGACGTCATCGGCCATGGTATCGAAGGCTTCGGTGACACTGACCTCGTCGGTGACATCCATGGTGACCACATGGATCCGGTCAGCATGGTCAGGGAATTCGCTCTTGAGAGACTCCAGCGCCTCGCGGCGGCGGCCACTGACGATGACCGTGGCGCCAGCCTCGAGCAGGCAGTGGGTAAAGCTGTGGCCCAGGCCACCAGCGGCGCCGGTGACCAGTGCGGTCTTGCCGCCAACGTGCAGGGACCAGTCTGTATTGCCAAGGTTCGTGTTATTGGAATTGTTCATATCTCGACCTCCGGAACCCAAAAATAGAACGAGCGCTCGAAATATTCAAGCCCTATATTCAATACCGCAATTTCAACCAGGGCGGGCGAACACGACGAACTTGCAGAAAAGATCCATTCAGGAAATGACAATCGGGACATTGTTCAGAAAGTTCCCGTAACAAGAACTATTTTTAAGACGTTTTCGAAATAGTTTTCCTCCCCAAAATAGATAAACCGAATTTACAAAACCGCTTTCGTCAAATTATTGGCGCCCATTCCTGCCTGTGTAAACGACAGATCTGCCTGGTGCTCCCACTGAAAATCAAGCAGTTGACACACACCTGTCCATCCCGGATTCACACCAAATTTCCTACATGTAAATCAAGCCGACAAATCAAAATTATCATTGTGTAACAGGCATTTAATTATTTGTTTCGGTACGCTTTAAAACTGTTTCAGGGCCAGCGGAGGAAATTTTTCCTAAGCCCGAAACAGGAAAAAGGGCTGCAAAAAACCGGTCGTGTTCGCACCGATTCACAACGCGGTGAAGGACCATTTTTTTGCAGTCACGAAGCCAGGACAGAACGGCCTTGGCAGACAGCCTCAGAAACACAATTTTTTTGACGTTTTTCGGAAAGCAACACCGAAACCGGTAACACCGGGACATCTTTCCGGAACAACAAGGGAGCGGAAACCATGCGTGTAAGCATATTTGGTCTGGGTTATGTGGGTGCCGTTTGTGCGGCGAGTCTGGCCCGTCGCGGTCATGAGGTGGTCGGGGTGGACGTTTCCCCGGTCAAGATCGAGCTGGTGAACAGCGGCAAATCGCCGATCGTTGAGCCGGACCTTGAAGAGTTGCTGGGGGACGGCGTTCGCGCCCACCGTATCAAGGGTACAACCGAGGGAATGGCCGCTGTACTGGAAAGCGAGATGTCCATGATCTGTGTCGGCACACCGAGCAAGCCCAATGGCGACCTGGATCTGACTTTCGTTGAGAAGGTTTCCCGGGACATCGGCACGGCGTTGCGCGAGAAGGACGACTGGCACCTGGTGGTGGTTCGCAGCACCGTGCTGCCGGGCACCGTGCGGGATGTGGTCATCCCGATCCTGCAGGAAGCCTCGGGCAAGATCGCCGGGCAGGATTTCGGTGTTTGCGTGAACCCGGAATTCCTCCGGGAAAGCACGGCTATCAAGGACTACGACCACCCGCCCATGACCGTGATCGGGCAGCTGGATGACCGCTCCGGTGAACTGCTTGCCGAACTCTATGGCGATCTGGATGCGCCGCTGATCCGCAAGCCCATCGAGGTGGCGGAAATGATCAAGTACACCTGCAACGTCTGGCACGCCACCAAGGTCAGCTTTGCCAACGAGATCGGCAACATCGCCAAGTCCATGGGCGTGGACGGCCGGGACGTCATGGACGTGATGTGCCTCGACAACAAGCTGAACATCTCCCGCTATTACATGCGCCCCGGCTTCGCCTTCGGCGGCTCCTGCCTGCCCAAGGATGTTCGCGCCCTCACCTACCGGGCCAACCAGATGGACGTCAAACATCCCCTGCTCAGCTCCATCATGAGCAGCAACAACGAGCAGGTGGCCAAGGCCTTCAACATCGTGACCGGTTACGGCCGCCGCAAGATCAGCATGCTGGGCCTGAGTTTCAAGGCCAACACCGACGACCTCAGGGAAAGCCCCCTGGTGGAGCTGGCCGAGCTGCTTATCGGCAAGGGCTATGACCTCCGGATCTTCGACCGCAACGTGGATTACGCCCGCACCCACGGAGCCAACCGGGAATACATCAACCAGAAGATTCCCCATCTCTCCAACCTGATGGACAGCGATCTGCGCGGCGTGGTCGACCATGGGGATGTACTGGTGGTCGGCAACAACGACGAGTTGTTTGAAACCGTCATCGCGGAAGTGCCCGAAGGCAAACGGGTCGTGGACCTGGTGGGTTTCATGAAAACCACCACCAACGGTGTGCTCGAAGGCATCTGTTGGTAACACCCGCGCCCCGGCACCCCAGTGCGCCGGGGCTCCTTATGAGCAGACCTTACTGATGAACCCTGGAGAACCTCGGCCATGTCGATGATTCCGGACAACCCATTCTCTCGTGCCGGTGGCTGGTGCCTGTACCTGGCGGCATTGGGATCGCTAGCGGTCGCCCTGCCCAGGGAGTTCATTGTCCCGGGAGGTGCGCACTTCATCCTGCTGATTGGCGGCATCGGCCTCTGGCGTTACTCCGTGGGCATCACCCATTTTGTCCGGGGCATGTACTTCCTGCATCACGCCTACCCGATCCTGCGCCACAAGGCCCGGAAACTGGGGGATGAGGGAGCGCCATCCCATGTCTTCCTGATGGTGACCAGCTTCCGGATCGACGCCGCCACCACCGCGCAGGTCTACAAGTCCATCATCCGGGAGGCCATCGACTGCGGCTGGCCCACCACCGTGGTCGCCTCCATCGTCGAACTGTCCGATGAAATGCTGATGCGCTCGCTCTGGCGCAAGCTCAACCCACCGGAGCGGGTCCAGCTGAACCTGGTCCGCATTCCCGGCACCGGTAAACGTGACGGCCTCGCTTATGGTTTCCGGGCCATTTCCCGCGCCATTCCCGATGACAACGCCATAGTTGCGGTGGTCGACGGCGACACCGTCCTGGATCCCGGCGTGGTGCGCAAGACCGCCCCCTATTTCAAGCTGATGCCACGGGTGGGTGCTCTGACCACCAACGAATTCTGCGAAGTGAAGGGCAGCTACCTGATGTCCGAGTGGCACAAGCTGCGCTTCGCCCAGCGGCACATCAACATGTGCTCCATGGGGCTGTCCCGGCGCGTGCTGACGCTGACCGGCCGGATGTCGGTCTTCCGCGCCAGCGTGGTGACCCGTCCGGAGTTCATCTCCGACGTGGAGTACGACTCCCTCAAACACTGGCGGCTGGGCCAGTTCCGGTTCCTGACCGGCGACGACAAGTCCAGCTGGTACAGCATGATGCGCCTGGGCTACGACACCTTCTACGTGCCCGATGCGTCCATCCACACCGTCGAGCATCCACCCGATCCTAGTTTCATCCGCTCGGCCAGGCAGCTCATGTTCCGGTGGTATGGCAACAACCTGCGCCAGAACAGCCGGGCCACCAAGCTGGGGCCGGGCCGCCTGGGGTGGTTCACCTGGTACGTGCTCTGGGATCAGAGGATCTCCATGTGGACCAGCATCCTGGGGCTGACCGCCGCGATCGTGGCAGCGATCAAGTACTCCGGCGTGATCCTGATCGCCTACCTGCTCTGGATCGGCCTTACCCGCCTGGTGCTGAGCGCCATGCTGGTGGCCACGGGGCACCCGGTCGGACCGGCCTACCCGCTGATCCTGTACTTCAACCAGATCTTCGGGTCGTTGATGAAGATCTATGTGTTCTTCCGGCTCGACCGGCAGTCCTGGACACGCCAGAAGACCAGTTACAGCACGGATTCGGCCTCGTTCCAGCAGCGCATGAACCGCTGGTCATCCCGGATCATGACGTTCTCTGCCTCAAGCGTCTTCCTGGCAACCGTCATGTTCATCGTGTGACGCCAACCGCGCCACGGGGAATCAAGCATTAACAAAACAGCCAACATTCAAGGGTCAAAGTAATGAACACGGCAGCGATAGCACCGCAGTTTGTACACGAATCCGAAGCACAGAGGCAGTTCGCCAGGGTCCGGATGCCGGCGACACTCTTCGTGAAACTCGACGGCGCCCCCGTGCGCTTTCCACTGGAAGATCTGTCTGCCGGTGGTTTTTGCATCCGTCTGGGCAATGAGTCCCTGCGCCGCGGGAAGGTCTATAACGGCCGGCTGGTGTTCAAGGTGGACGGCATGGACATGGCGGTGGAAGTGGAATTCGTGCCCAGGAACCTGGGGCACGACAGTGACCGCTGCGGCTGTGAATTCCAGAACCTGGGCCAGCGCGAGGTCTCGGTCCTGCGTTACCTGATCACCTCGTTCCTCAGTGGCGAGCTGGTCTCCGCCGGAGATGTCCTCAACACCCTGTCCCGGGAGAACTTCACCAAGGCGCGCAAGAGCAAGTCCAGCCAGGCACTCGGGTTCTTCGCCAGCGCCCGGGCGATGGTTGTGAGCCTGGTGGTGATGGGGATTGGCCTGATCGCCGTTACCTTCATCGGATACCAGCTCTGGCAGATCTACTTCGTCACCAAGGCAGAGACCGCCATGGTGGCCTCCGAGGACATCCCGGTCAGCCTGCCCAAGGACGGCAAGGTCACCACCCTGGTCAAGCCCGGTGACCAGGTCGAAGCGGGACAGCCGATCGCCACCTTCGATGCGCCCATGCTTGCGTACGTCAACGAACTGGTGGGCAACGGCAATTACACCGTCGAGCAGATCGAGGAACTCCTGGGCCAGAGCGTCCGGGGCACCCTGACCAGTCCGTGTGACTGCAAGGTGCTCAACCTGCTGCCCGCCAAGGACCAGTACATGAGCAAGGGTGAACAGATCGCGGTGCTGGTCCCGACCGACGCCTCCGCCCACATCATCGCCCGGTTCAATTTCACCGAGGGGGAAAACCTGCAGGAGGGTCAGAGTGTCACCCTGCACCTGGCCGGCGGTGAGACCCGCGCAGGCGCCATCGAATCACTCTATGTCGACGCCGAGACCCCCAACCAGCCGGGCACCGCCATCAACGCCCTGATCCAGGCGGAGGAACCCATGCCGCTTGAATCGGTGGGCCGCCCCATCGGCGTGACCGTTGATGTCATCCAGCTGTCCGCCCTGGACGGCATCGTCGACCGAGTATCCGGCAACTGATTGGAGCCCAGGCCATGATCCAAAAGGCATCCACAGCCATGCTCCTGCTGATGGGAATCGCCGGTTGCAGCGGCCTCCCGGACATGCAGCGCGCCGAGCAGGAGGCCGCCGCCGGCAACGTCGGCGCGGCCCGGGCGGAGCTGACCAAACTCGCAAAGTTCGGGCTTGCCGACGCCCAGGTGGAGCTCGGCGACCTGTACTCCGACGAGGAATCCGAAGCGGCCTTCGGCAAGGCATTGCACTGGTACCAGGCTGCGGCCGAGCAAGGCAGCGACCGGGCCCTGAGCCGGCTGGGCAAGCTGTACGCCCGCGAGGGCAAAAGCGTCAGCCAGCGAGCCAAAGGCGAGTTCTACCTGAAAAAAGCCATGGCGGCGGGCGATGACAGTGCGCTGATGCCGCTGATCGAGCTCTACCTGGATCACCCGCAGGAGTTCCCCAAGGCCGACCCGGTGCAGTGGATCCAGCGGGCACGGCAGAAAAGCGACCCCTCCGGTGATCTTGCCCTGGCGCGCTATTACATCCTGAACGGTCAGCTACAGGCCCGGGCCGGTGAAATCGTGTCCTTGTGCGAGCCGATCGCGGTGTCCCATCCGGACTGCCTGGTGATCCTTGCCCGGGTCTACCTGGCGGACGGACACACCAACCGTTTCAACGCACTGGTGGCCAGGGCCCGCAAGGCCTGGGAGCAGGGCAAGATCGACGATCGCGATCTGTATGTGTTCGCCCGCTGGCTGTCCGACGACGAATCACCCGCCAAGCAGGTCGCTGTAACCAACGAACTTTACCAGCTGCTGATTCCGGACTACGTACCCGCCATCACCGGGCGGGCCCGCCTGATCATGGACAACACCTACCTGGCGGACGCCGAAGAAGTGATCCGCCTGCTGGAGACGTCCCGCAGCCAGGGGGACCTGAAGGCCTCGCTGACACTCGCCCGGCTGTATGAGCGGGGACGAATTGTCCCGATCGATGCCCGCAAGGCCATCGAGTACGCCCGCGAGGCAAGCGAGCGCTACCCCTCGGCGGACTACCTGCTGGGCCGGATCTACAAACGGGGGTACCTGGGCGAGCCGGAACCGCAAAAGGCCCGGGACCATTTGCTCAAAGCCGCCCGGCGCGGCTACGCCAAGGCGGATTACCTGCTGGCCGAAATGTTCTGGGAGGGCAAGGGCATCGAAGTGAACAGGCTGTACGCCTGGTCCTTTGCCCTGCTCGCCACCGATGCCGGTTTGCCACGGGCAAGAGAGCTTCTGGTGGAAATGGTGCCCCAGATGCCCAGGGCCCTGGAGCAGGCGGCTGAAACACTGGCGAACCGGGAGCTGGCAGCACGCCGCCAGGGGACCGGCGCTTCAGACCAAACAAACAGACAACGTCAGGGGGGCTAACCCACATGGCAACGAACGGAACCACCGGAATGGCCGGACTGATGATGGTACTCGGCTGCCTGGGCACAACAGCCAGCTGGGCACAGGAAACCCGGGACAGCGAAACCGACGTGTCCTATCCGAGGCTTCTGGATTACAACACCCGGGCCAAGCTCAGCCTGATCAGCGAAGGCGACCGCAGGCTCGGCACCACGCCCGGCTCCAGCACCAAGTCGGACGAAGTGGCATTGGACCTCAAGCCCGAGTGGGTCTGGCAGCTGTCACAGCACTGGCGCTCCAAGCTCCGCCTGCAGGCGTTCGGGGCCACCGGCAAGGTGGACGTCAGTGATGAAATCGGCGGCACCGAAACCGACGCCTTCTTTGCGCTCAGGGAATTCTGGTTCGACTACAACGGCCTTACCGACTACCCCGGGGAATCCATCCGCTTCGGTCGTGAGCGACTGAAGGAGGACACCGGTATGTGGTGGGACGATGACATCACCCTGACCCGCTGGATTTTCGATACCACGCTGCTGGACGCCACCGCAGGTATTGCCAACAAGGTTTCCGAGGCACGCACGGATGTCAGCGAGCTGCCGGTCGAGGAACAGGACATTGCCCGGGCCTTTGGTCAGACCCGGTGGCAATGGCACAAGGGTCACTACCTCACGTTCCTTGTGACCCATGCCGAGCGCTACAGCAATGATCGCGACCTGGCAGCCGAGACCGACAATGGCTTGCCCGGGCGGGTGACCGACTCACTGACCTGGGCCAGTGCCCGGGCGGATAACGCCTACTTCGACTGGCACTCCCACAGCCGGCTCCAGTACCTGGCGTCAGTCGCCGCCGTGACCGGTGCCCAGTCCCGCCTGACTACCACCGAGACCGGATTGCTGTCCCGCCAGGAGCAGGATGTCAGCGGCTGGGCTGCCGATATCGGCCTGCGTGCCCAGCTTGTGGACAGCCCACGCTGGACCGCGGGCGTCCACGGTGCCATCGCCTCCGGCGGTGACAACGCCGACGAATCCGACGCCTTCCGCCAGACCGGTCTGGAAAGCAACCGGTCCCGGTACACCGGTACCCGATCCCAGGTCGCCCGGTTCGGGGAGGCCTTCCAGCCCGAGTGGAGCAACCTGAAGACCATCACGGCCTACACCGCCCTCACCAACCGGGACGACTGGGCAGCCAACCTCATCTACCACCGCTACTGGCTGGCAGACCAGGCCGGCACCGTGACCTCCGACCTGATCGAGCCGGGATTCACCGGCACCAGTGACGACCTGGGCGAGTCCGTCGATCTGGTACTGGGTTACTACGGTGATGACGGCGCTGCCTGGAACACCTTTGACGTGCGACTGCGCGGCGGCGTTTTCTTCCCGGGCGACGCCTATGGTCCGGACGCGGACGACGCCCGTCATCGTGTCGTGCTCGACGTAGCGAAGCGATTCTAGGGAAACGGCCATGAAACACCATCAACTGTCGCGCCTGCTGCCTCTTTATACCTGCGTCCTGCTGATACCCGTGGCGGCTGCGGCGAATCTGGAAACCCGGCTGGAGCCATCGGAATCCGCGCCCCAGTACGAGCTGGAGGACTATCGGCTGCAGGTAGTACCGGGCGAGGAGGTGGCCACCGAGCTTCCGGAACTGCCGGACGTATCGCAATACAGCCGCGATGCGGTGGAGCAGCAGCTGGCTCAACGGCCGGAGGGTGCTCCACGGGTATCCGTACAGCGCATCGGTGATATTCCCGCCCTGGGGGACTTCGTCGATCAGGGCCGGGCCCGGGAATGGGTAATCCGCCAGTATTCCCACCCCAAGGCGATCCTGGTGGATGCCGGCCGGGCAACGCTCGATGACGTGTACGAGCAGGTCGGCAATCCCCGTTACATGGAGCGCAACGACGACGGCTCCTACACGGTACGTCTACCCCTGGTGGTGCAGCCGGAAGCGACCCTGGTGATCCGGGAGGAGACCCTGCGCCTGTCCGAGGAACGGGGTGCCTTCATGGCCAATGACGGCTGGCTGTTCGTGATCGACAGCACCATCACCGGCTGGCGGGAGAAGGGGAACGGGCCAGCCACCTTCATCAGGAAGTCCGAGTTCCGACCGTTCTTCGTCAGCTGGGGCGGCAGCGAGACCTTTGTACTCGGCTCCACCTTCCAGCATCTCGGTTACAACCAGAGTAAGTCTTACGGCTTCACCGTCGCCCAGTACTCGGAGTACGACAACAAACGTCTGCAACGGTCGGCGCCGGAAGCCTGGCTGGTCGAGTCCACCTTCTCCGACATCTATTACGGCTTTTACTGCTACGAAGCCGAGAACGTGGCCATCGTGAACAATGTCTACCACGACAATATCGTTTACGGCATCGACCCGCACGACTACTCCAGCCATCTGCTGATCGCCGGCAACGAGGTCTACGGCACCAGGGAGAAGCACGGCATCATCATCTCCCGGGAGGTAAACGACAGCTGGATCATCAATAACCACAGCTACGAGAACGGCCTGTCGGGCATCGTGCTGGACCGGCAAAGTCGCCGTAACGTGGTCGCCAGGAACCTGGTTCATGACAACCAGGGCGACGGTATCGGCCTGTACGAGTCACCGGACAACCTGCTGTGGGAAAACCGGTTGATGAACAATCTGCGCAATGGCATCCGCGTGCGCAACAGCACCAATGTCCGGGTCTACAACAACGTCGCCGCCCTCAACGGCACCTACGGCGTGCTCGGTCAGGTCAAGGACCTGAGCGCCACCGACCGGAACTTCGAGGAGGACTTCTACCACCAGGCCGTGTCGATGACCATCGTTGGCGGCAACCTGGCCGCCAACGCCAGCGGTCCCCTGGCCTCGGACAACCCGCAGTACCTAGAACTCTATGACGTCAACATGCGCTTTCCGCGCTCGGACGTGGGCATCCACTTCGAGGGCCTGCTGGGCACCTATCAGACCGAGATCTTCGATGCCCTCCTGAACGGGCGCCATGCCGTACGTCTGACGCCGAACTCCGTTTCCAACAACGGTAACGCCGGAGGCTGACCATGGTTTTCTCATCCAATATCTTCCTGTTCCTGTTCCTGCCGGCGTTCCTGGGCCTGTATTACCTGACGCCGTTCCGGCACCGGTCCTGGGTCATCCTGCTGGGCAGTTACGCCTTCTACGCCTGGTGGCGGGTGGATTTCCTGCTGCTGTTTGTCGCGGTCACACTGTGGAACTATGTGATCGGCCTCGGCATCCACCGCAGCGGCATCGGCACGGCCAGGGCCCGGAAATGGGTCGCCGTGGGTATCACCGGGGATCTGGCCACTCTGGGCTATTTCAAGTACGCCAATTTCGGCGTGGACAGCCTGAACAGCCTGTTCGTGTCCCTGGGCTATCAGCCGCTGGAACTGGCCCACATCATCCTGCCCATCGGCATCTCCTTCTACATCTTCCAGGCCATTTCCTATGTGGTGGATGTCTACCGTGGCGACACCGAGCCGACCCGGCGCTTTGTCGACTTCGCCGCGTTCATCGCCCTGTTCCCGCAACTGATTGCCGGTCCGGTCCTGCGCTACAAGGACCTGGCGGACCAGTTCGCCTACCGCACCCATACCCTGGAGAAGTTCGGCGAAGGCGCCATCCGCTTCATGCAGGGTTTCAGTAAGAAGGTGTTCATCGCCGACTCAATCGCGCCGCTGGCGGACAGCGCCTTTGCCCTGTCCGATCCGAGCACGGCGGACGCCTGGCTGGGCATCCTGGCCTACACCGCCCAGCTGTACTTCGACTTTTCCGGCTACTCGGACATGGCCATCGGGCTGGGCCTGATGATGGGCTTCCGTTTTGTCGAGAACTTCAACCAGCCCTACATCAGCCAGAGCATCACCGAGTTCTGGCGGCGCTGGCACATCAGCCTGTCCAGCTGGCTGCGTGACTACCTGTACATTCCGCTCGGGGGTAACCGGGGCGGCGTTGTCAGCACCTATCGCAACCTGCTGCTGACCATGCTGCTCGGTGGTCTCTGGCACGGCGCCAACTGGACGTTCCTGCTCTGGGGCGCCTGGCACGGCGGGTTGCTGGCGATCGAGCGGGCCCTGGGTGTGTCCGGTGCACCCCGGAGTTTCCGGATCAGCCGCTGGCTCATGACCTTCCTGTTCGTGATGGTCGGCTGGGTGACCTTCCGGGCCTCGACCATCGGATCGGCGTTCGAGTTCTACAGCGCCATGTTCAGTTTCTCCGGCTTTGAGCTGAGCGGCGCCTACCTGAAGGACATCCGCGGCCTCAACTTGGCGATCCTGGTACTGGCCTACCTGATCGTTGTGGTCATGGGTATGAGGGATCGTTTCTCCTGGAGCCTCGACGGGGTCCGTGCCACGCCGCTGCGGGTGGTGCTGCCTACCCTGCTGCTTCCCGTGTTCCTGATGGCGGTGCTCAAGCTCTCCGCGGAAAGCTTCTCGCCGTTCCTCTACTTCCAGTTCTGAGGTGATGCCATGACCAGGACTTCGAAAAAACTGACCGCCGGACTCTTCATCGTCACCGTCCTGACCCTGGGCGGCCTGTCCCTGCGCTCGCTCGCCAATTACGGGGGAGCCGAAAAGCTCGATCCCATTAGCGGCGAGCTGGCCCGGCACCTGGAGAACCACTATGACGAAAGGTTTCCGGTCCGCGACCTCGGGACCAACATCTGGGCCGCGATCAATTACCTGGTGTTCGACGAGGGGCGTCCCGGCGTAACCATCGGGCGTGAGAACTGGCTGTTCACCGATGAGGAACTGTTCCCGGCCACCGACAATCCCGAACTGATCGACACCAACCTCCAACGGGTGGTCGAGGTCAACCGGTTCCTGCGCGCCCGGGACATTCCCCTGGTGGTGCTGGTGGTACCCAGCAAAGCCCGCGTCTATACCGAAAAACTCGGCGATACCCGCCCCGCCCCCGAAATGCAGGCGCTGTACCCCCGGTTCCTTAAGCGCCTGGAATCGGAAGGCATCACCGGGCCGGATCTGCTGGACGAACTGCAGCGGGCGCAGGTGGAAGGAACGCAGGTCTTTCTCCGGACCGACACCCATTGGTCGCCTGCAGGCGCGGATGTCTTCGCGCGCCATGCCTCGGGCTTCATCCGCCATAGCCTGGACGAGCAGCCATGGGGAGAGCAGACGTTTGTGACCACGCTGGGCGAACCGATCCGGCATGAGGGCGACCTGCTCAACTACCTGCCCCTGGACCCGCTGTTCGAGCACCTGGCTCCCCGCCCGGACCGTTTCAACACGCGCGAAACGGTGAAGGCCAAAAGCGAAGAGAGCGCCACTGACCTGCTGTTTTCGGAACAGCAGACCGACCTGGTGCTGGTCGGCACCAGCTACAGCGCCAATCCCCTGTGGGACTTTCCGGGCGCCCTGCGCCGCTACCTGGGAAAGGACCTGATCAACCTGGCCGAAGAGGGACAAGGCCCGTTCGAACCCATGACGGAATACCTCCAGTCCGAGGAGTTCCGGACCAACCGGCCGAGCCTGGTGCTCTGGGAGTTCCCGGAGCGATACCTGGCCCAGCCCATCGAATCCGAACAGGCCGTGGCCTGGTTCGGCCAAGCCAATCAGCAACTGGCAACTGCCATCAACCACAACCCATCAAACCCCGAGGAGCACTGACATGCATTCATCACTCAAGGCCCTGACTCTGCTACTGGTATTTCTGCTCACCCCTCTGGCCGCCCAGGCGGGCGAGGACGCCCTGTATGCCGCCGAAGCACCGGATGGTGCCGCGTTCATCCGGGTCGTCAACGCCGACATAAAAGGCACGGTGCCCGAAGCCTCCATTGGCGGCAAATCCCTCAAGGACATCGAGCCCCTGCAGGCGAGCCCCTACATCTACCTGCCGGAGGGTGGTTATCAGCTATCGGTCGCCGGCCGCTCGGCACAGGTAAGCATGGAAAAGAACCAGTTCTACACCGCCGTGGTGATGGATTCCGGAGAGGTGATGATCCTCGAGGACGAAGCTTTCAACAATCCTCGCAAGGCATTGATTTCCTTCTACAACCTGACGCCTGACGCGCCCATTTCACTGAAGACCGCCGACGGGAAGGTCGACGTCATCAAGGGCCTGGATTCCATGGACGTGGCCAACCGCGAGATCAATGCGGTCAAGGTATCACTGGGCGCCTTCGACGACGGCCAGGCGCTGGCCACGACTCCGCCGGTCAACCTTCAGCGCGGCAAAGTCTTCAGCTTCTTCATCCTCGAGGTGGAAGGCTCACCACGGCTGATCGTGAGCGAGAACAAGGTGGACACCTCGATTTGAGCCGTGACAGGGCAAAGAGATATTCCGTGAAACAACTGGAGACGGTATTCATGCACCGCATCAGCAAGCGTGCACTCCGCCTCGCCCCGTGGCCGGGGCGGTTTCTGGCGGCGGCTCTGGCCGGGGTTGCGCTCGGCCTGCCGGACGCATCGGCGGTGGAGTTCCCGGAGTACGAGGTCGAGCCCTGCTGCGACCTCTGCCCGGCAGCTTCCCGGATCGAGTCCTATGACACCAGTTATCTGAAGAACTTCAATGTTCTCGTCGATGGCAAGGACGGCTGGCTGTTCCGGTCAGAAGCCGAACTGCCCGAGCAATTCGGTCCCAGCGCCGAGGGCCTTCCCCATCTCAGGCGGTTTGCCCGGCACCTGAAACAGACCACCGGCACGGAACTGGTCCTGGCATTCCAGCCAACCAAGGGCCTGGTACATCCGGACAAGCTACCGGAGTACCTGCCGGTGTCCTACTCCTGGCCCTTTGCCCGGACCAATTATGTCGCTGCGCTGGAACGTTTCCGCTCAGCCGGGCTGGTCGTGCCTGACCTCAGCCCACTGCTCAGAGAGCAGGAACGGGAGGACGCCTACTACTTCAAGCGTGACCACCACTGGACCCCCTTTGGCGCCAAACGCACGGCGCAGCTGGTGGCCGACCGGATCAAGCAGATGCCGGCCTACCAGTCCCTGCCCAAACAGAACTTCGAGACCCGGCGCACCGGCCTGATCCGCAAGGACGGCTCGCTGCAGGATGCCGCCCGCAGGATCTGCGGCCAGACCTGGCCCACCCAGTATGTGGACGATTTCCGCACCCAGGCCGCCGGCACCCTGGAATCGTCCGAGGCCAGCGCCCTGTTCGGTGATGACTCGCTGCCTCCCATCACCCTGATGGGCACCAGCAACAGCAAGGGCGCCCAGGACTACAACTTTGTCGGCTACCTGCAGGAGTTTCTCGGCGTGGAGATTCTCAACTTCGCCGTCGCCGGGGGCAGCTACAACGGCTCCGTCTTCGAATACCTGATGTCCGACAACTTCCGGCAGTCGCCGCCAAAGATCCTGATCTGGGAAGTGCCGGCCTATCACACCCTGGACAGCGTGGAGTTCTACCGCCAGGTCGTCCCGATGGTGACCGACGGCTGCAACGGCAGTGAGCCGGTGCTTCAGAACACCGCCAAGGTCTCTGCCGGCACCACGGAAGTGCTGTTCAACGGTGGTGGTGAATTCCTGGAATTGCCGAGTAATGAGTACCTGATCGAGCTCCAGTTCAGCGATCCGGGCGTGAAGGAACTGGATGCGTTCATCTGGTTCGTCTTCGGCCGGAAGGACCGGATCGATCTCGAGTACGGCTCCCGGGTCGAGACCTCCGGACGCTTCATGTTCGAGCTGCCCACCGGCGAGAGCTGGAACGACGAGCTGTTCATGTCCCTCGACCTGGCGCTGGAACCGGAACAGGTCACCGAAGGCCTGACGGTCACGGCCAAAGTCTGCCGCCGTCAGGACATCTGAGCAATTCATCAACTCTGAAAGGAGAGTTGCCTTATGAGCACGGAAGATCCGAGACGAATACCGGGAGCCTGGCGCGCCCTGCTCCCAGCCACGGCGCTGAGCCTGGCCGCCACGCCCGTTCTCAACGCCGCAGAATGCCCGACCGAGGGCCTGAGGGCGCCGCTCGGCTACTACCAGATCCCCGAGGCCCGGGAGGATGCCGGCAACTACGACTGTGAGATGGTGCCACCGCACACCGGTGACATGGACTTCACCAGCAAGTACGAGGGCAGCGACGGCGCCCGCAACGAACTCAACGAGGCCGCCTACCAGGAATACCTGAAGGCATCGGAAAACATCCGCGGTTTCGAGAAAGCGGTCATTGCCGCGGCCGACGACTACCAGGTGGATGGGGACGGCCCCGCCGCCCGGGACTGCGTGCTGGACAACCTGGAACAGTGGGCCAGCGCCGACGCCCTGTTGCCGGAGAACATCAATCATGTTGGCCAGGCGGTGCGCAAATGGGCACTGGCGGCATCGGCCAACGCCTACCTGCGGGTGAAGCTGTCCTCCAGCGAAACCGCCCTGGAACCGGAGCGGATGGACCGCATCGAGGACTGGCTCTCCCGGGTGGTCGGTGGCGTGCGCGAGTACTACACCGATCGCGAGCCCAGGAAGGTGAACAATCACGACTACTGGGCCGCCTGGGCGGTCATGTCCGCGTCCGTGGCGACCGGTGACTGTGAGGACTGGTCCTGGTCCCTTTCCAAGTTTGACGAGGCCATGGGCCAGATCACCTCCGACGGCTACCTGCCCAAGGAGCTCAGCCGCGAGGACCGCGCCCTGGAGTACCTGAACTACGCCATGCAGCCACTGACGCTCCTTGCCGTGTTTGCCAAGGTGAATGACACACCGGCCTACGACGGTAACCGGGAGCGGTTCGTCAAGCTGGCCCAGAACGTGGTGGATGGCCTGGAAGAGCCCGACCGGATAGCCGCCATCAATGGCCACGAGCAGATCACCAAGGGGCTCTATACCGGCTGGGGCCTGGCCTGGATGCGCCCCTGGACCGAAACCTGGAGTGGCCTGCCGGGCATGGCCTCCTTCCTGGAGGAGTATGGCCCGATGAAGAGCACCCGCCTCGGTGGCGACATCGAGTTTCTGTATGGCATCGAGCCGCTCTGGCCCGGCGGGACGGATCCCTTCCCCCCGACGGACCTGCGCATCAACGGACACACAACCAACGGCTGACCAACGGCACTGCCGAGGTCAGAAAACCGCCCGGATCTGACACCGGGCCCTCAAGAAGCAAGGAAAGGAGCAGGACTATGATTCCAGTGATACTCTCAGGTGGCACAGGCTCCCGGCTTTGGCCATTATCGCGCCGTGCCTACCCCAAGCAGTTTCTTCCCCTGCTGAACGAACAAAGCATGTTCCAGCAGACTCTGGCCCGCCTGCCCGAAACGGAGGTTGAGGCACCCGTAATTGTGGCCAACGAGGACCACCGGTTCCTGGTTCAGGAACAGCTCAGCGCCATTGGCAAAGCACCACAATCCATCCTGCTGGAACCGTTCGGGCGCAACACCGCACCCGCCGTGGCTCTGGCCGCCATCGAGTTGGCCCGGCAGGACCCCAGGGCCATCATGCTGGTGCTGCCGGCGGACCATGCCATTGATCAGACCGAGCCCTTCCACAAGGCCATCGCAGAAGGGATAAAGGTTGCCAGGGACGGTAACCTGGTCCTGTTCGGCATTACCCCGGACCGGCCGGAGACCGGTTACGGCTATGTCGCCGCCGGCAATCCGGAGCTTGAACCCAACGAGCCGCGCCCGGTCCGGCGGTTTATCGAGAAGCCGGATTCGGCCACAGCGTTGGCACTGCTCGAGGAAGGTGGCTACTACTGGAACAGCGGCATGTTCATGTTCCGGGCCGACGTCTATCTCGCAGAGCTGAAAAAACACAGCCGCGATGTCTATGACACCGTCATGCTCGCCGCCCGCTCCCTGGAGCAGGACATGGGCTTCAAGCGGATTCCGGCCGAAATCTTCGCGCACTGCCCCGAGGACTCCATCGACTATGCGGTGATGGAGAAAACCACCCGCGCCACGCTGGTGCCCCTGGATGCCGGCTGGAACGATGTCGGCGCCTGGTCTTCCATCTGGGACATCAGCAACAAGGATGAGCGGCGCAATGCGATATACAGCGACGCCTGCCTGAGGGAGACCTCCGGCTGCCTGGTCCATGCACCGGACAAACTCGTGGCCATGGTCGGCGTGGAGGATCTGGTTGTCGTCGATACCAAGGACGCGCTGATGGTGGCCCGCCGGGATTGCGTCCAGGACGTCAAGTACGTCGTCAACGAGCTCAAGTCACAGGCCAGGCCGGAAACCGAAGTGCACCGGGAAGTGTTCCGGCCCTGGGGCAGCTACGACAGCATCGACAACGGAAACCGGTTCCAGGTCAAACGGATCACCGTCAAACCCGGCGAGAAGCTCTCGCTGCAGAAGCACCACCACCGGGCCGAACACTGGATCATCGTGCGTGGCACCGCCGAAGTGACCCGGGATGAGGAAACTTTCCTGCTCTCGGAGAACGAGTCCACCTTCATCCCTATCGGTTCAGTCCATCGCCTGTTCAATCCCGGCAAGATTCCCCTGGAACTGATCGAGGTCCAGTCCGGCGCCTACCTCGGCGAGGACGACATCGAGCGACTGGATGACCAGTACGGCCGCACGCCCCAGGAAACGGAGTCCGGCTACGGCGAAGTGGAAGAAGAAGCCATCCCGGTGATGATGACCCGGGCCTGAAACCAGGGCCCGGCCTCCGGGGCACGGGCCTGTTTCCCAGCGATTCAGAGGAGACTGACCATGGATCTTGACTGCTTTAAAGCCTATGACATCCGGGGCAAGGTACCGGACCAACTCAATCCCGAACTGGCCGAGCGCATCGGCCGGTCCTATGTGGAGGTCACCGGCGCCCGCAAGGTGATCGTCGGCTACGATATCCGGCTGTCCAGCCCCGAGATTGCGGCAGCACTCAGCGAAGGACTACGCACGGCCGGTGCCAATGTGTTCGATATCGGCCAGTGCGGCACCGAGCAGGTGTATTTCGCAACCAGCCATTTCGGCATGGATGGCGGCATCATGGTAACCGCCAGCCACAACCCCAGAGACTACAACGGCATGAAGATGGTCGGCCCGGACGCCCGCCCGATCAGTTCCACCAACGGCCTGCTCGCCATCCGGGAGGGTTGCCGGGAACCCCTGGGCAATGCCCGCCAGCCAGGCGAGTTTTTTCACATCGATGCCATGAAGCCCTATATCGAGCACCTACTGGGCTACATCGACCGGGATACCCTGACACCCCTGAGCATCGTGGTGAATCCTGGCAACGGCGGTGCCGGCGAGGTGATCGATGCCCTCGAACCGTATCTGCCGTTCGAGTTTCATCGTGTTCACCACGCACCCGACGGCAACTTTCCCAACGGCGTTCCCAACCCGCTGCTTCCGGAAAACCGGACGCCTACGTCCATGGCGGTCACTGCCAGCAATGCCGCCATGGGCATCGCCTGGGACGGAGACTTTGACCGCTGTTTCTTCTTTGACGAGAAAGGCCGGTTCATCGAGGGCTATTACATCGTCGGACTGCTCGCAGACCAGTTCCTGCGCAAGACCGGCGGTGGCAAGGTAATCCATGACCCCCGCCTGACCTGGAATACCCGCGAGCTGGTAAAGGATGCGGGCGGCGAGCCCATTGAAAGCAAGACCGGCCATGCGTTCATCAAGCAGCGCATGCGGGACGAGGACGCCATCTACGGTGGCGAGATGAGCGCCCATCATTATTTTCGGGACTTCGCTTATTGCGACAGTGGCATGATCCCCTGGCTGTTGGTGGCCGAGCGGCTGTGCCAGTCGGGGGTGTCGCTGTCGTCATTGATCGACGCCAGAATTGAGGCCTTCCCCGCCAGCGGTGAAATCAACCGGACGGTGAAAGACCCGGAGCGCATTCTTCAAGGCATCGAGCGCCGGTATCTGGAGGAGGCCCTGTCGGTAACGCACACCGATGGCCTGAGCATGGAGTTCCAGCGCTGGCGCTTCAACCTGCGCATGTCCAACACCGAACCGGTAATCCGGCTGAACCTGGAGAGCCGGGGTGATATCGAACTGATGAAATCGTTTACCCGCTCCCTGCTCGATGATATCGAGGAACTTGATGGCCAGAGCCTTCGCGATCCCCAACTCAGCGTCGCCCTCTGAGACTGGATAACCTGGCCCTCACCAACGGGGTGCCAGGTTACCCTCCCCGCCCGATGCGTCAGACACTGGATAAAAAAGCGCCAATCGGGGATAATCACAATCCGTTTTTTAACCCGCTGTTTTTACTTTTCCGCCCAGTACCATGACAATTTTACAAGTAGCCCAGACACTTATCTTTATCGTTCTGCTTCTGAACACAGTACACCTGTTACCCGTGCTGGGACGCACTCTGACGGGACCGGCCAACACCCTTCAGCCGGGATTTCATTACAGCATCCTCGGTGTCCGGCTGCTGCGTAACGGCATCGGCCTGATCCTGGTGCCCGCTACCGCGGCACCAAACCCCGAGATTCACGCCGTGGTGCCTTTCGGCATTTTCGTGTTCCTGATGCTCGCCGGCATCAACAGCCTGCTGACGCAACTGCAGAAGCGCAGTCTGATGGCCTGGTCCGAGGACCGTTACGGTACCGAGTGATCCCCACTCTCCTGGAATTGCAGCAAGGCGTTGACGGTCTGGGTGTAGGGAGCCGGAATGCCCAGACGTTCGCATCGCCGGAGCACGGCCCCGGCGATGCTGTCCAGCTCCAGCGGCCGGCCCTTTTCCTTGTCCACCAGCATGGACGTCTTGATGGCGTTGAAGTTGCTGATCAGGTCAAACATCTCTTCCAGATCCTTCCGGCCGAGGTTTACCCCATCCGCCTTTGAAGCCTCCACCGTCTCCGCCATCATGCCGTAGACAATCTTGCTGAACTCGGCATGGTGAGTGAGGCTGCGGGTATCCAGGGCGGTCAGCGCCGAGAGTGGATTAACCCCGTTGTTGATGACCAGCTTTCGCCAGAGTTCGTAGCGGATACTGTCGGTAACGGTGGTGGGAATACCGGCTTCGTTGAAGGCGCGCTCGAGGCGGTCGAGCAGAGGCAACCGGGCATCATCCGGTTCGTTTACTTTCGGCCAGGCCCCCATCACGATCTGGGCCACGCCCTCGGCAAAGACCTTGCCGGGCTCGATGATATGTCCCCCAATGCGCACGGCCAGGCCACCCAGCACGCGGCTCTCCCCGACCACATCGGCAATCAACGGTTCATTGTCCACACCATTTTGCAGTGACAGTACCGGAACGGACCCGGCCCGCAGCCAGTCACCAAGCTCCTCCATCACCGGTCCGGTCGCAGTGGACTTCAACGCAACCGCAACCAGATCAAAGTTATCCGGCTGATAATCCCGAACCAGTGCTGCGTGATCCACCGCCGGCAACTGGCAGTCGAGCCTCTCGCCCTCGTAATCGACCCGAAGCCCCGCGCTTTGCAGCGCTTTCAGGTGTTCGCCCCGGGCGGTGAGCACTACCGGGTGGCCCGCCCTGGCAAGCCGGGCCGCGTAATAGGCGCCGATCCCGCCGGCACCGATCATCAAAACTTTCAGGGACATGGTATGAGATCCTGCTGTTGAATGGCCGTCACTTTACTACATTCACAACTACCGTAAATCCGACCGAGACATCCCGAATCGGTACAGCACCCCGGCCACCACCGCCACCACAATCCCTGACAGCGCAAACGACACGCCAAAACCGCCCGCTTCCAGAACCGCACCGAACAGTAACGGCGCCAGGAAATGAATCGCCCGGTTGGCCATCAGCCGCATACCGAGCGCGCCGGCCCGCTGGGTTTTCTCGACATTTTCCGCCAGCACCACCATCGACAAGGGTTGGCACAGGCCGGCGCCCAGCCCCACCAGGACGGACATAATCGCCACGAGGGGCGCATTACCGGCAAACCCGAGGCACCCCAGGCCGAGTGAGAGCGTACCGAGGGACAGGTAGGTGGCGTTTTCCCGGCCGCCCACGCTGGCAATGATTCTCGGGATGAATGGGCGGGCGACCATGGAAACGCCCGCCCGCAGGCTGACCAGCACCCCGATTACCGCGGCGCTCATTTCCAGGCTGTCGAGGTACACCGGGAGGTAACTACCGTAGACGCCCAGCGCGAACATGCCGGCGACGGTGATCAGCACGGAAACCTGCACGCCAGTATTCTCCCGCATCAGCCGAGCCTGGGCCCGGAATCCGGTCTGCGACCGGGCTACCCACTCGCCCCGGTTCGCCTCGCCGGTCAGAAGCAGGCCGGTGATTCCACCTGTCAGGGCGATTGCGGCCATCACCAGGAAAAGGTTGCCAACGCCTCCTGTCACTTCGATCCAGCCGCCGGCAATCAGCGGCCCAATCACCTGACCGCCGGACAGCCAGGTCGCATACCACCCGAAATAACCTTCCAACCTGGGCCCCGTCGCCAGTGACGAGATCACGGTCTGCGCCGAGAGCACCATCTGCAGATGGGCCAGCCCGACCAACAGCTGGCCGGCAATCAGGCCATAGAAACCCGGCACCACTTGCATCAGCACCAGCCCCACCACCATGACCAGCGCCCCCGCCACCAGAGTCACCCGTCCCCCATGCCGGGTGACCACACCGCCCAGGGGAATGGCCAGCAGAAACGGGAGCAGGTACTGGGAACTCAGCACCACGCCCAGCATCAGCGGGCTGGCACCCAACTCCAGGCCATAGACCGGAACCGTCACCAGCAACATCGAGTAGACAACGAAACAGAACGTCAGCGATACGCAGACGGACACGAAGTTTCGTTTGGTCTCGTCAGCAGACAACAGCGTAATCTCCAGGGAAAGGGTTTGTCGGTGGTTTGCCTTGCGGGCATTGAACCGATTATTGTGACTTGTTTCGTATGCTACCTGAAAGCCATGTACCAGAGAGAACCCATGAATCCGACCATTGAACTCCTGAAATCCCACCGCTCCATCCGCAAGTTCAAGGATCAGAAGATCCCCCATGAACGGCTGGAAGAGCTGGTTCGCGCCGGCCAGTGCGCCGCCACCTCAAATCATGTGCAGGCGTATTCCATCATTCACGTGGTCAATCCGGAGAACCGCCGGAAGATTTCCGAGCTGGCCGGTGGCCAGGCCCATGTGGTGGAAGCTTCGGATTTCCTGGTGTTCTGCGCCGACATGAAACGCTCCACCGAGGCCGCGGAGCGAGCGGGCGCCGACGTGGTCCGGGGTATGACCGAGCAACTGGTGGTGGCCAGTGTGGATGCCGCCCTGATGGCCCAGAACGTGGCAGTTGCCGCCGAATCCGAGGGCCTGGGGCTGTGTTACGTGGGCGGGATTCGGAATGATCCGGCCCAGGTGGCCGAGATTCTGAAGCTGCCGGAGCATGTCTACCCGGTATTCGGCATGAGCCTCGGCTACCCGGACCAGGATCCGGAAGTGAAGCCCCGGCTGCCGCTGGAGACCATCCTCAAGGAAGACTATTACGACGACAGCAAGGACGAGGAGCAGGTCGCCGCATTCGACGACACCATGCACCAGTACTACCTGGACCGCACCGGTGGCAACAAGGATTCCAACTGGTCGAAGGAGCTGAAGCCGCTGTTCACCACCAAGCTGCGCCCGCACATGAAGGAATTCCTCAACAAGCGCGGGTTCGGGGTCAAATAACCCCGACTGGCTCAGGCGTCCTCAAGGATGAGGACCACCAGCTCCTTCGGCCCATGGGCGCCGTAGGCCAGGACCTGCTCGATATCAGCGGTCTTGGACGGGCCGGACACCAGCAACAGATTGGTGGGCAAACCCGCCGACCAGTTCTGGCGCTGCATCATGGCATAGAGGTTGTCCTCGATCTCGCTGGCCTTGAGCAGGGCGATGTGCAGCGGCGGCAGCAGGCTCATCAGCCTCGGCTCGTGCCGGTCCGGCCAGAGCACCAGCGAGCCGGTGGCGGCAATGGCACCAACGGTACCGGTAATGCTCGCGTCGACCTGCCAGAACAGTTCCTCTTTCCATTCTTCTACCGGCCGGTCATACGCCAGCAGTTGCACGGACGGGCCTGACCGCTGCCAGTACTCCGCGAGTTGCTGGCCATGGGCGGTTGCCGGGGCATGGAGCAGATTGCCGAGGTCCCGCTCGGCCAGTATCGCGGCCACTTTTTCCGGCCAGTTGTCACTGCTGACCTGATGGATCTCGGTGTGCACCGCTTCCATCAGGTTGCGCAGCCGGGTGACCCGGTCCTCCGGCGCGTACTGCCAGGGCTCGGTCACCAGACGCTCGTCGAAGTCGTCCGGGCGAGGAATGGAGCCGGCCAGGCCGGTTCGAAGCTTGTTGAGGATATTGCTGCGGGCGCTCATGTTACTGCCCTCCGTTACGGGCCAGATGCTCCCGGGCCAGGTCGTGCAGGGAACGTTTCGCCGGAACCGGCGCGGTGTGGTTTTCGGTCCAGGGACCGACGTTTTTCGGTGTCAGTTTGCGGAACCGGGTGGCGCTCCACAGAAACAGCCGGTACAGGCCCGGGCTGGCATTGAGGGTCCGCCAGAACCGCCAGACCAGACGTTCCTTCCGGGAATACTTGGCACCCCCATCTTTCACCTTCGGCCCTTCCGCCGGGCTTTTCACATTTTCCTGGCGCAAGCGCTGGAGCAGCTCCGGGATCGGGATCTTTACCGGGCACACCTCGCCACAGGCGCCGCAGAGTGAAGACGCACTGGGATGGTCCGGTACCTGGTGCAAACCGACCATGTGCGGCGTCACGATCTTGCCGATCGGACCGGGGTAGACCTCACCATAGGTGTGGCCACCCACCCGGGTGTATACCGGGCAATGGTTCATGCAGGCGCCGCAGCGAATGCAGTTGAGGGTCTGGCGCATCTGGGCATCGGCGAAGGCGCCGCTGCGGCCGTTATCCAGCAACACCAGATGCACTTCCTCCGGCCCGTCCAGCTCGTCGGCCTTGCGCGGGCCGGAGATCATGTTCACGTAGGTGGTGATCGGCTGACCCAGGGCGGAACGGGTCAGCAGGGACAGCAGCGGCACCACGTCCCGCAGGTTCTCCACCACCTTCTCGATACCGGTCACGGCGATGTGGACCGGGGGTGCCGTGGTGCTCATCCGGCCGTTGCCCTCATTCTCCACCAGCAGCAGGGTGCCGGTCTCGGCGATCGCGAAGTTCACGCCGGAAACCCCGACATCCGCCTCCATGAACTTGCGGCGCAGGGTCCGGCGGCCGATCTGGATCAGCTCGTTGACGTCGTCGGTTTCCTCCACGCCCAGCTTGTCGTGGAACAGACGGGCCACCTGGTGCCGGTTCTTGTGGATCGCCGGCATGATGATGTGGGAGGGTTTCTCACCGTCGAGTTGGACGATGTACTCGCCCATGTCCGACTCCAGGCACTCTACCCCGCGCTCGGCGAGGTAGTCGTTCATCCCCATTTCCTCGCTGACCATGGACTTGCCCTTCACCACCTGCGAACCCTGGCGGGCCTGGATAATGCCATGGACAATCTCGTTGGCCTGTTCGGTGGTTTCCGCCCAGTGCACCTTCACGCCGTTGTCGGTCAGCTTCGTTTCCAGCTGCTCGAGCAGGTCCGGCAGCCGGGACAGGGCCCGGGCCTTGATCCGGTTGCCCAGCTCCCGCAGGCCCTCGCGCTCCTCCTCATCGGGGAAGGCATCGGCCCGCTTTTTCATCAGCGAATCCATGGCGGTGCGGAAGTTGGTCCGCAGCTGGCCGTCCGCCAACGCGACTTCCGCCCGGTCCCGGAAACCACTGGTCAGTTCGGTAACAGGAATCCGCTGGCTCATGCCCGGCCCTCCCCGCTCACCCGTTCCCAGAGGAAACTGGCCAGGTGCCTGCCCCGGAACGTCTGCTGCTGTTTGTCGAGAGAGCCATTGATGTTCATCAGGCAGCCCCCGTCGGCGGTAACCATTTCCTCGGCGCCGGAGGCCATCAGGGATTGGGTCTTGTCCGTTACCATGGCGCCGGAGACTTCCGGCATCCTTACCGAGAAGGTACCGCCAAAGCCACAGCATTCACTCTCGTGGTCATGGTCCACCCGCTCCACGTTGGACAGCTTGCCCAGCAGTTCCCGGGCATGGAGGTGGGTGTTCATCTCACGGCGGGCGGAACAGGAGGTATGCAGGGCGATCCGGGTGGGTTCACCCAGATCCTGCCACTCAACCTGGCAGACATTGAGCAGGAACTCGGTCAGCTCGAAGGTGCACTCGGCCAGCGACTCCACCCGCTTGAGGGTGTCGGGCTCTTCGGCGAACAGTTCCCGGTAATGCTGGCGGAACATGCCGGCACAGGACCCTGAGGGCACCACCACCGGCATTCCAGCATCAAGAATGGCCAGCTGCGCCCGGGCCACCTCACGGGCCTCGGCAGCGTAGCCTGAGGTCCAGGCCGGTTGACCACAGCAGCTTTGGCCTTCCGGGAAGTGCACCCGGATGCCCTCGCGCTCAAGCAGACGAATGGCATCGAGCCCCGCTTCCGGAAAGAACAGATCCACCACGCAGGTCCCGAACAGGATCACTTCCCGGGGCTTGGCCGGATACTGCCGCGGTCCGGGTCGCTCCGGGGCAACCCGGGTGGCATTCGGGGCAGCGTCGTAAAACAGTTCGTTCATGATCGGCTCCTTCACGGAAACGGCGCTCGCGCGCTTACAGTCAGACCAACGGATCCACGATGCCTAGCCCGTAGGCAGCGATCAGGGCAATCAGGCCGGTCATCAACAGGTAGTACAGGGTCGGCCAGACGGTCTTGCGCAGGGTCTGGCCCTCACGGCCAAGCAGGCCGACCGTGGCAGATGCGGCCACCACGTTGTGGATTGCCACCATGTTGCCGGCAGCCGCGCCCACCGCCTGCACTGCCACGATCAGGGCGGTGGACAGCCCCAGGCTCTCGGCAACGCCGAACTGGAACTGGCTGAACATCATGTTGGAGACGGTATTGGAGCCGGCGAGGAACGCGCCCATGGCACCAACGGCAGGCGCCAGCAGCGGATAGATGCCGCCGACGGTATCGGCCACCCAGGTCGCCATGGCAATGGGCATGCTCGGCAGGTCAGACAGGTTGACGCCGGAGTTGATCAGGATCCGCACCATGGGCACGGTGAACAGCAGCACGAAACCGGCGCTCAGCAGCACGCTGCCGGATTCCTTCACGGCGGCGGTCAGTTCCCGCACCTGCATGCGATGGATAAAGAAGGTGGCAATCACCACCATCACCAGGATACCGCCGGGCAAGTACAGCGGCTGCACGCCGGCGTTGATGCCCGTCTCGCCCAGGATGTTGGAGAAACCCACGCCAACGGAGGTGAACGCCGCCTTGACCTCCGGGATCACCCGGCTGATCACCAGCACCACGCCCACCAGCACGTAGGGCAGCCAGGCACGGAAGCCACTCATGGGCTTGGCGGCGAGATCTTCCAGCTTCATCTCGATACGACCGAACCACTCGGACGGCCACTGGTCACGGGGCGCAAAATCCCAGGCGGTTTTCGGCAGCAGGAAGCCCTTGCGGGCGGCCGTGGTGACAATGGCCAGACCGATCAGGCCACCCAGCAACGACGGGAACTCGGGGCCGAGTATCACGCCGGTCAGGGCATAAGGCACGACAAAGGAAATGCCGGCAAACAGGGCAAAGGGCAGCACCTCAAGGCCTTCGCGCCAGCTTTTGTTCTTGCCGAAGAAGCGAGTCATCATCATGACCATGAACAGCGGCATGAGCACGCCCACGATGGTGTGGGTAATCGCCACCTCGGAGGTGATCAATTGCAGGTACTGATCCCAGTTGGAACCCAGTTGCTCCAGCCGACCGCTGATGGTGTTGCGGTCCAGGCCGGTGGTCACACCAACAATGATCGGTGTACCAACCGCCCCGAAGGACACCGGTGTACTCTGCACCATCATGCCCAGCATGACCGCCGCCATGGCCGGGAAGCCGACGGCCACCAGCAAAGGCGCGGCGATAGCCGCCGGGGTGCCGAAGCCGGACGCGCCCTCAATGAACGAGCCGAACAGCCAGACAATGATGATCGCCTGCACGCGACGGTCCGGGCTGATGTTGGTGAAGCCTGCTCGGATGGCAGTGATGGCCCCGGAATGTTTCAGGGTGTTCAGCAGCAGGATGGCGCCGAAGATGATCCACAGCAGGCCAAGGGTGATCACCAGCCCCTGCAGCGAAGACGCGAGAATGCGGTTGAAACTCATGTCCCAGCCGGAGTAGGCAATCAGCGCTGTTACCAGGAACACCAGCGGCATGGCACGGCGAGCCGGCCAGCGCAGGCCGAGCAGAAGAATCCCGGCCAGGAGGATGGGCGTAAACGCCAAGAGGGCGAGCAATCCGGACGACATACAAATCTCCAAATCTTGTTTTTGGAATCTTTATCGGATAATTGGTATTACCAATTTACAATAGGCAGGCGCTTACGTTAGGGGAAGGGGCAGAGTGCTGTCAAAACGACCACCCTCGACATTGGTCCAATTGCGTTTGGTGATTGCTGTCAAATCAACCGGTAATCGGGGTATGCTGTTTTGGTAAGACCAATCTGAAATTCATCGAAATCCTCAGGTAGTGCACCCAATGGCCATCGGACACATTGCCCCCCGGCGCCTGGCCGACACCATCGTCGAGCAGCTGGAAACCATGATTCTGGAAGGAACCCTGCAGCCGGGCGAGCGGCTGCCGCCGGAACGGGTGCTGGCCGAGCAGTTCGGGGTGTCACGCCCGTCGCTTCGGGAAGCGGTGCAGAAACTGGCCGCCAAAGGGCTGCTGACCAGCCGTCAGGGCGGCGGCAATTTTGTCACCGAAAATCTCGGCTCCAGTTTCAGTGACCCGCTGATCTCGCTGCTGGAAGACCGCCCCGAGGCCCAGCGCGACCTGCTGGAATTCCGCCGTACCCTGGAGGCGGACTGCGCCTATTACGCAGCCCTGCGAGCTACCGAAGTGGACAGGGAACATCTCCAGGCCGCCTACGACGAACTCCAGGCTTGCTACGAGAAAGATTCCGAGCGGGATGTGGAAGCCGAAGGCGCGGCCGACGCCCGCTTCCACCTGGCCATCGCCGAAGCCAGTCACAACGTCATTCTGCTGCACACCATCCGCACCCTGTTCAACATGCTCAAGAGCAGCGTGGTAACCAACATCGGCGGCATGTACGCGAGAGAAGCGGAAACCCGGGAAGGCCTGAAGCAGCAGCACCGGCTGCTGTTCAGCGCCATCATGGAAGGGCGGGCGGATGACGCCCGGGAGATTGCCGGCACCCACATACAATACGTGCAGCAGGTGCTTTCCGAGCGCACCGAAAACCACCGGCGCCTGGAGCGGGCCATTCGCCGGGACAGCCTGACCCGAACCTGACGTTCAGAGTTTCTCCCAGACCGTCACTTCCGAGAAACTGTGCTGGAACTTGTTCCGGGTCTCCCGGATGACGAACGGCACACTGTGGGGATCCACCAGCAACCGGAAATGGGGCGCCAGCATATCCTGCAGGCCGTCAAAGGTGGTGTAGTCCTCGCCGTCCTTGCGGAAGCCACCGATCCAGGCCTCCCGGGGCGTGTATTCCTCCAGCCAGGTGTACGGGGAGGCAATGACCAGCAGGCCGTTCTCGGTGATGCGCTCGTGGATCGTGGTGAGGAACTTTGACGGCTGGTACAGGCGATCGATCAGGTTGGCCGCCAGCACCAGGTCGTAGCCGGTGAACCGTGGGCTGAGATCACAGGCATCCCCCTGATGGAACGCCACCCTGCCAACCGTATCCTCAAGCCCCAGGGACGCCAGGGTCCGCTCCTGGTAACTCACCAGTTCGCCCTCTTCCGGCCGGGCATAGCGCACCTGCTTCTGCTTCGCCATGTCCGCCGCTGATCTGACGAAGTTTTCTGAAAAGTCGACACCATCGACGTGGTCAAAGCGGGTGGCCAGCTCAAAGGTGGCCCGGCCGCAGGCACAGCCCAGATCCAGCGCCTTGCCGTGATCCCGACCGTTCATCGCGTCGAAACACAGCCGCGCCAGCTCCTGGGGGAAGTTCGGCTCGCCGTGCCAGGATTCACCAAAGTGGAACTCCAGGTACTGCGCCAGTGTGGTGTCGCTCTCGTAATAGCCGCTGGGCTCGTTCACGTGCATATCCTCGTTCCAGGGCCGATCCTGCCGTGAAGACAACGAATCAGTCGCCCGCCAGTTTCGGGTAAAGGGGCTCCACCACCGGTTTCAGCCCCTTGGCGTCGTCGATAAACAATTGCAGATGCGGGAAAGGTATCTCGATACCGGCGGCATCCAGCGTCTCTTTGATCTGTTCGAGGATCTCGGCCATGATCCTCGGCTGCACATCCAGGTTGTCGGGCGTGATCCACACCTGCGCTTTCAGATTGACCGAGGAATCCCCCAGACTCTCCATCAGCACCCTGGGCTCCATGCCCGCCGACTGCAATGCTTCCGGGTGGGCGTGCAAGACCGGCATGATGACTTCCCGGGCCGCTTTTGCCGACTCTTTGTAGGCGATGCCCACCGGAATGTTCAGTCGTGTCGCGCCCTCGGCGCTGTAATTGATGATATCGGAGGACGCCACGCTGTCGTTGGGAATCATGGTGAAGATGTTATCCCGGGTCCGCAGCCAGGTGGTGCGCAGAGCGATCTTCACCACCTTGCCATCCTGGCCGTTGATCGTCACCCAGTCCCCGATGCGAAAAGGCCGCTCGATCAGCAGGGTGATACCGGCGATAAAGTTGGAAAGCGTGGACTGGGCGGCAAAACCCACCGCGATACCGACGATACCCAGCCCGGCCACGATCGAGACCACGTCGAACCCGAACAGGGCAACGACCGTGACCACCGCGAAAGTGACCGCCAGCACCGAGAACAGGTTTTCTACCAGCTGCCGGATCGAGGGATCCATCCGGTAGCGGGTCATCGTCTCACGGATCAGCCGACCAAGGACCAGCCAGGCCACGAAGAAGCCGAGCGCCATCAACCCGGCCTTTGCCATCGCCGCCAGGAACGCGGCCCCCGCTCCGAACTGGGCCAGAATCACCAGTAACGCGCCTAGGCCCATGAGGTACCGCACGCCGATACGCACATGACCGAACAACGGATGGGCAGCCCGGCGCTTGCCAACCACCAGCCGGACCAGGCCGATCACAATCAGGTACGCGCCAACGAACAGGGCGACATAGAACACCGATATCAGCAACTGGCTGAAGGCATGGATCGCAAATGCTCCCCAGTCCAGCTCCCCGCCACCAAGCGCATTGACGGTATCCCCGAGGTTTTTCTTGAGCTGCTCGACCACAGCCCCGATAAAAGTCTCAGCCATTGCCCGCTTCCTTGTTATCAGTTCCGGCGCCTGTTCCGATCAACCGGGCCAGCCACGGCACCACTTCGGGGTAGGCATCCAGGTCCAGCACGAACTCCTGCCCCCGCGCTGCACTGGTCAAATAACACCAGGGTGGATCCCGGCGCCAGCGATCCGGGTTTGAATGATAGCTTAGCGCCGGTTTGCCCCCGACAGGAAAAAATTCCCCGGGCAGGCGCCATCGCGTGGCCAGCCGGGCCTGTGGGTCAGTCAGCAACAACTGCTCCTCAAGCCGCGGGAACACGCCACTTCCCTGCACCAGGGAGCCATGTTCCGGCAATCGCCAGCCGTCCGACGCCAGGTACAGGGTATTGCCCGGATCCGGTCCGCGGTAAAAGTGCGGGTGGTACCTGGCCCAGGGCAAGGCCTCCGGCGCCAGGTCGTCCACAGTCAGCGTCTGGCCCACGTGCAACCAGCCCCAGATGGCATGGAAGGGCCGGGTTCCGGGTACAAAGCGCCACCGCCGGCGCACCATCTCAGCCCTCCGGAATACGCCAAAGAACAGAAACAGATCGCCCTCACCCACACCCTGATTGCCCAGATGCCCCTGGGCCGAACCCGTCTGGCCAAGCAGGGGCCGCCAGCCTGGCTGTCGCGGAAGGGCTCCGGCCACCAGATCCGGATCCAGGTGCGCCCCGGAACCACCCCGCACCCGTCCACCGGAAAGGTCCCGGGCAATCTTTCCCAGACGGCGCGGCCCGAAAGACACGTCGTCATAACGGATTTGCGACAGCGGATCGGGAATCGGCAGGACACAGAGGGAACCATCGGGCAACACCGGGCTGGGACAGCCCCCGGCAGAGGAATCAAAGCCTTTCCGGCTCAGGATCAGTCGCACGCGCACTCCTGGATCAATGGGGTTTGGGCAGAGGAAAATGCTATCGTAGATTGTTGTCCAATGCGCCCCGACAGGCCGCTAATGGGAGACCACCATGAAAATTGTCTGTATTTCCGACACCCACGGCATGCATCGCCAGGTAAAAGTGCCCGACGGCGACCTGTTGATCCACGCCGGCGACTGTCTGGGCCAGGGCACGCTGGATGATCTTGAGGACCTGAACGACTGGTTCGGCAGCCTGCCCCACCGGCACAAGATCCTGATTGCCGGCAATCATGACTGGTGTTTCCAGGACGAACCGGAAGAGTCCCGCGTTCTGCTGACCCATGCCCATTACCTGCAGGACAGCGGCCTGGAGCTGGAAGGACTGAAGTTCTGGGGCAGCCCCTGGACTCCGGTATTCTTCAACTGGGCATTCAACCTGGAACGGGGACCGGAACTGGCCGAATGCTGGGAGCGAATTCCCGACAACCTGGATGTACTGATCACCCATGGGCCAGCCGCCGGCATCCTGGACACCGTGCCCAGTGGCACCGGCGACATCTCTGTCGGTTGCGAAGAACTGGCCCGGGTGCTTGAATCCCGGCCGCCCCGGCTCCACATTTTCGGGCACATCCATGAAAGCTATGGCCAGAAACAGGTCGGTAATTGCCTGCACGTGAACGCCAGCACCTGCACCGGTAGCTACAAGCCGTTAAACCTGCCTGTCGTTCTCGACCTTTGAGGAGCACCATGTCCAACCAACCTGACTATTCCCTGCTGGAGCTCGCCTCGGTCCGCGAAGGCGACTCCGTGGGTACTACGCTGGCGAACAGCGTCGCCTATGCCCAACACGCCGAAAAACTCGGATTCAGACGGTTCTGGCTGGCGGAGCACCACAACATGGAAGGCATCTCCAGCTCGGCGACCTCGGTACTGATCGGCCATATTGCCGGCAAGACCTCCACCATCCGCGTGGGCTCCGGCGGTGTGATGCTGCCCAACCACCCACCTCTGGTGATTGCCGAGCAGTTCGGAACCCTGGAATCGCTTTATCCGGGCCGGATCGATCTGGGCCTGGGCCGGGCTCCCGGCACCGATCCGGTAACGGCCCGGGCTCTGCGCCGGGACGGCCTGGGCGCCGAACAGTTCCCGGAAGACGTCGCCCGGCTGCAATCCCTGCTGGGACCGTTGGAGGCGGGCCAACCGGTGAAGGCGATTCCCGGCGCAGGCACCAATGTGCCGATCTGGCTGCTGGGCTCCAGCCTGTACAGCGCCCAACTCGCGGCCATGCGCGGGCTGCCCTATGCCTTTGCCGGCCACTTCGCACCGCGCCTGTTCCGGGAAGCACTCAGGGTCTACCGGGACAATTTCCAGCCTTCGGATCAGCTGGCCGAGCCCTATGCCATGCTCGCGGTACCCGCGGTACCCGCGGATTCCATGGAAGAAGCGCGCTTCCTGGCGACCACCAGCTACCAGAGAATCCTGGCGCTGTTCCGGGGCCAGCCGCTGTGGATGAAACCTCCGGTGGAAACCATGGAAGGCCTGTGGAATGCCGGTGAAGAAGCCAGTGTCCGGGATTTCCTCGGGCTGCAATTACTGGGGGATACCACCGCCATTCGCCAGCAGCTGGACGAGCTGCTGGCGACGGTCGAGGTGGACGAGCTGATGTTTACGGTGGACATCTACAACCCTGCAAAGCGCCGCCACGCCCTGGACATCCTGGCGGCTACCCGAGACGAGCGCACTGAATCCGCCACCTCAGTCAACTGAGGATCCCGACACCCCATGGAGGACAACCGAATGCCCCGAGAGACCATCCACCTGTTCCTGTCTCACGGCCTGGAAAGCGGGCCCGGCAGCACCAAGATCCAGGCCATGAAACAGGCGGCGGAAGCTTTCCCTGGTATTCGTGCCGAGGCCATTGACCATCGTAGCAGCAAGGATCCGGATGTACGCCTGCAACAGATGAAGGCGGCCATGGACCGCGCTGGTGCAGATCCGGCGCGCACGATCCTGGCCGGCTCCAGCATGGGCGGCTGGGTCTGCGCCCGGACTAGTGCCCTCATCCCGGTGCTGGGCTGCTTTCTGCTGGCACCGGCATTGGCACTGCCCCGCTACCCCCAGTCCAGCCCCGTTATTCAGGCCAGACACACCCGGATCATCCACGGCTGGGATGACGTTGTGGTACCGGTAATGCCGGTTCTGGAACTGGCCCGTGAGCAACGGCTCCCAACCCTGGTCCTGCCGGACGGTCACCGGCTCGAGAACAGTGTCGAGACCGTGGTGCGGGAATTCACCTTCTTCGTTGAAACCTGCCTTTCAGAACTGAATCCATCCTGAATTCATGTACTTGCGATCCGGCTAAAACCTGTATCCGGTGTTGGCTTATTTCCGCCATTTTCTTGCGAAAACGGCTTTGTTTTGCCAGTCTTTATAAACGTAACAATGGATTAACCTAAAATAACGAGCGGAGACAACCCGATGAGCAGCAAGAGTAAATTCAGGAAACTGGCTGGTATTTCAGCGCTGGCGTTCGCCGGCCTGACCGCGGCAAATGCCGTAAACGCCGCCAACTGGCGCTATGCCCATGAAGAATACGAAGGCGACGTTCAGGACGTATTCGCTTACAAGTTCAAGGAATACATCGAAGAAAACTCGGACCATACCCTGCAGGTTTATCGCTTCGGCGAGCTGGGCGAGTCTGACGACATCATGGAGCAGACCCAGGCCGGTATCCTGAACTTCGTAAACCAGTCCCCCGGTTTCACCGGCTCTCTTATCCCGGAAGCCCAGATCTTCTTCATCCCGTATCTCATGCCCACCGACATGGATACCGTGATCGAGTTCTTCCGTGAGAGTGAAGCGATCAACGAGGACTTCCCGGAGCTTTACTCCGAGAAAGGCCTGGAACTGCTGAAGATGTACCCGGAAGGCGAGATGGTCGTCACTGTCGACGAGCCCGTTACCAAGCCTGCGGACTTCAACAACAAGAAGATCCGGGTCATGACCAACCCGCTTCTGTCCGAAACCTATTCCGCCTTCGGTGCGACTCCGACCCCGCTGCCCTGGGGTGAGGTTTACGGTGCCCTGCAGACCAACATGATCCAGGGTCAGGAGAACCCGATCTTCTGGATCGAGTCCGGCGGTCTGTATGAAGTCTCCCCCAACCTGGTCTTCACCGGCCATGGCTGGTTCACTACGGCCATGATGGCGAACCAGAACTTCTATAACGGCCTGTCTGACGAAGACAAGAAACTGGTCCAGGATGCGGCTGACTATGCTTTCGAAGAGATCATCGTGCACATCGATGGTCTGGCCGACGAAGCTCTGGAGAAGATCACGTCCAAGAGCGACGAAGTCACCGTTACCCGCCTGACCGACGAACAGATCGAAGCCTTCAAGGCGCGCGCGCCGCAGGTTGAAGAGAAGTTCATCGAGATGACTGGCGAGCGCGGCAAAGAGCTGCTGAACCAGTTCAAGGAAGACCTGAAAGAAGTTCAGAACGACTGAACCTGAAGGAACGGCCACTGCCGGGCTTTCCCCGGCAGTGGCCCGGCTTAACCCCCGCCCCGCCGGGGATCCTTCCCGCCGGGAGCGACATGCTCTGGAGCAGAATCCATGTCCGAGAATTCCCCGGAGATCGAAGACGATACCGGCACCTATGAATCCGGATTGCCCGGCTTTCTTGGCACCATCGATGTCTGGATTTCCAAGATCGAGGCCGTAATGCTGGCCCTGGGCGTCATCCTGATGGCCGTCAATACCTGCGTGAACGTCATTGCACGGTTTGTCTTCGGTGAAGGCCTTTTCTTCAGCGGTGAGATCAACCGGATCCTCATCATCCTGATCACCTTTGCAGGGATAGGTTACGCCGCAAGGCACGGTCGCCATATCCGCATGTCGGCTGTCTACGACGCGATTCCCACCAAGGGGCGCAAGGTGCTGATGATCTTCATTGCCCTGTTCACCTCGGTGGTGATGTTTTTCCTCTGCTACCACTCCTACGGTTACATCGAGACGCTTTATAGCCGTGGCCGGATCCTGCCGGCTCTGGGATTTGAGATCTGGTGGATCTACATCTGGGCTCCGATAGGTTTTGCCATCACCGGCATCCAGTATTTCCTCACCGCCATCAAGAACTTCACCAGCAAGGATGTCTATCTATCCACTGGCGTTGTTGATGGTTACGCCGACACCGAATCGGAAGTATGAACCCCGCAGCTGAACTCAGGTAAGGACAAAAAATCATGGCAACTATAATGATGGTGATCATGATCGGGTTGCTGCTGCTTGGCTTCCCGATGATGGTTCCGCTGATTACCGGCGCGGTGGTCGGCTTTGTAATGATGTTTGACGGCTTCGGCCAGATGCAGACCTTCATACAGCAGATGATGGGCGGCATCCGGCCGGCGTCGTTGATTGCGGTACCGATGTTCATCCTGGCCGCCGATATCATGACCCGGGGCCAGTCGGCCGACCGGCTGATTAACATGGTCATGGCATTTATCGGCCATGTGAAGGGCGGCCTTGCGATCAGTACCGCAACTTCCTGCACACTGTTCGGCGCGGTCTCCGGCTCAACCCAGGCGACCGTGGTGGCCGTGGGTTCACCCCTGCGACCGAAGATGCTCAAGGCCGGTTACTCCGACCCGTTTACCCTCGCCCTGATCATCAACGCCAGTGACATCGCGTTCCTGATTCCCCCGAGCATCGGGATGATCATTTACGGGGTTATCTCCGAAACCTCTATCGCCGAGCTGTTCATAGCGGGTATCGGACCGGGCATTCTGATCCTGTTCATGTTCTCGATCTATTGCCTGATCTACGCCTACAAGAACAATGTGCCGACGGAAGAAAGAGCAACCTGGAAACAGCGGGCATTGTCTGTACGAGACGCTTCCTGGCCCCTGATGTTCCCCGTGATCATTGTCGGCGGTATCTATGGCGGGATTTTCAGCCCGACCGAAGCAGCCGCGGTATGCGTACTCTATGCCTTCCTGCTGGAGTTCATGGTCTTCCGGTCACTGAAGCTGAATGACATCTACAAGATCGCCAAGTCGACCGGTCTGATCACCGCCGTGGTGTTCATTCTGGTTGCGGTCGGTAACGGCTTCTCCTGGATCATCTCCTTTGCCCAGATTCCACAAACCATTCTGGAAGCCGTCGGCGTCAATGAAGCCGGTCCGGTGGGCGTGCTGATTGCCATCTGCGTGGCGTTCTTCATTGCCTGTATGTTCGTGGACCCCATTGTGGTGATCCTGGTGCTGACTCCGATCTTTGCCCCGGCGATCCAGTCCACCGGTCTGGATCCGGTTCTGGTGGGTGTACTGATCACGTTGCAGGTAGCCATCGGTTCCGCCACACCGCCCTTTGGCTGCGACATATTCACCGCCATCGCGATCTTCAAACGGCCCTACCTTGAGGTGATTCGCGGAACACCGCCATTCATCGTCATGTTGGTCACGGCCGCGGGCCTGATTATCGCGTTCCCGGATATTGCCCTGTTCCTGCGGGACGTGGCGTTCAGGGATTAATGGAGAGACTCTAGGGTCCTTAAGGAGAAACTCATGTTCAAAAGAATCCTGGTCGCGGTGGATGGTTCCAAGACCTCACTGAAGGCGCTGGACAAGGCCATCGATCTCCAGAGACTGATTCCCGAGGCC
This sequence comes from Marinobacter sp., assembly GCF_041690455.1. Classification (GTDB taxonomy): domain Bacteria; phylum Pseudomonadota; class Gammaproteobacteria; order Pseudomonadales; family Oleiphilaceae; genus Marinobacter. The sequence continues at coordinate 13,215 of NZ_JAWLHI010000021.1, read as the reverse complement.
GAGATTTACATCCTCTGCGTGTACAAACACCACAGCCTGTTCGAGGCCTCATTGTCGATCGGCCGCCCGGCCGACATGGACATCCCGGACAAAGTACTTTCGGAGTATGCAAAGGGAGTGGTAAACCATGCCAAGGAACTGGCGAAGGAGCATGGTGCCACCAAGGTGCGGGGCTTTGTGAAGGCCGGACGGCCTTCACGGGTGATCATCAAGTTCGCCCAGGACAAGGAAGCGGACCTGATCGTGGTCGGTACCAAGGGCACCAACAGCGACAAGGACGGCATGTTCCTGGGCAGCGTGTCCCACCGGGTGGCGTCCCACGCCAAGTGTCCGGTTCTGGTGGTCTGACACTCCATCCCGTCCGGGATAGCGCCGTCAGGCGTTATCCCGGGATCGTCCCATGGCCACGACCGCCAGCAACGCAGAACCCACCATCAGCAACAGCGCCACCGCATTCAGTACCGGTGTGGACCCTTCCCGCAAACGATTGAACAACGCCACCGTCAGCGGCGTATCGCTGCCGGTGAGCATCACCGTGGTGTTAAAGTTCTCGAAGGACATCAGGAACGCCATCGCCGCTGCCCCGAGGATCGACGGCATCAGCCAGGGCAGCGTTACCGTAAACCAGGCCACCACGGGTGTGGCACCCAGGTTCAGCGCCGCCTCTTCCAGTTGCGGATCAAACTTGCGCAGGCGGGCGGCGATCACCAGGGTGGCAAGCGTGGCGATGAAGGTCACCTGCCCCATTACCACCAGCGTCATCCCCGGCCGGAAAACATCCAGCTCGACACCCCACAGCCGGGAGGCATCATTGGCCATGCCGCTATAGAACACCAGGATCGACACCCCCAGAATCACCCCCGGAATCACCAGCGGCAGCAGCATCAGCAGGTACAGGAACTCCTTCCCGCGGAATTCCAGGCGCTCGAACAGCACCGCATTGACGCACCCCAGGGCAACACTGGCCACAGTGACCCAGAAGGCGATCCTGGTACTGACCCAAAGCGCCGAGAGCAGACTGTCATCATGAAACAGCCCGGTACGACCCGCCGAACCATCCGCCAGGTACCAATCGAGAGTAAAGCCTTTCCATGGAAGAGACGGAAACGGAGCATCATTAAATGCAAACACCGCCGTCACCGTCAGCGGCAAGGCCAGGTAGACGAAAAACGCCACCAGGTAGGCCAGGTAGAGGCCATCAAACCAGCGGGAGCGGGGAACGGACCGGATCATGCCGTCACCCCATGACCTTGCGCAGGGACTGGCCGGAGAGTTTCAGACCCAGCCAGACGATGATCGACGACAATACCAGCAGCAAAACACCGAGAGCCGCGCCCTGCTCCCAGTTAAACCGGGTGATGAACTGGGTAAAGATCTGCTCGGTGAACCAGGCGCTGTCCTTGCCACCCATGAGAATGGGGGTGAGGTAGCTGCCGAGGGTCAGCATGAACACCACGATGCAGCCGGAGACAATGCCCGGCATTGCCCAGGGCACCACTACCTCACGCAGCACGGTCAGGTGGTTGCCCCCGAGGTCGTAACCGGCTTCCACCAGATTCTCGTCCATCCCGTCCAGGGTGGTGACCAGGGGCACCACCATGAACAGCAGGCCGTTGTAGACCAGGCCGATGATCACGGCCACATCGTTGTAGAGCATTTCCACCGGGCCATCAGCCCAGCCCAGGGCCTGCAGCCAGGAACTGAACAGGCCACTCTCCCGCAGCAGGATCATCCAGCCATAGGTGCGTACCAGCTCACTGGCCCAGAAGGGCACCAGACACGCCAGAAACAACAACCCCCTGGCACGGCCGCGCGCCAGCCTCGCGATGTACCAGGCAATGGGAAAAGCAATCAGCAGGGTGAGAAACGTGGTGAACAGCGACATCACCCCGGTTCGGACAAAAGTGCGCCAGTAATAGGACTCGGTAAAGAAGTTCTGATACTGCTCAAGCCCCCACGCCAGGGTGTCCCAACTCTCCCGGACCTGAAACGAGACCCTCAGCATCTGCAGATGGGGCAACAGCACCAGCAACACAATCCACAGCAGGAAGGGGGTGAGTAGAAGCCAAAGGGAAAGTCGACCGGCACCGGCGTTCATGCGGCCCCCGCGGCAAACACCCGTGCCAGCATCGGGTCCCAGGCCAGCTGGACACTGGCACCCTCGCGCAACCGGGGTGCCGAGCCGTCCTGGGGCAGACGGGCATACAGGGTCTGGCCGGAGCTTTCGGCCTCAAGACGACTATTGGCGCCATCAAACAGGGTAGCGGTCACCGATGCTCTGAGAGCCGAGTATTCAGGCCTGAGGGCCTCTCCCCCCAATACCAGGGATTCCGGGCGAATGAACAGGTCTGCCCGCTCACCGATTGGCGGCGCGGTCTGGCCGAGTCGGCCGCGAACCTGGCTGCCATCATCCAGCCGGAGTTCCGCCAGCCCGTCCTGCACGGCCATCAGCTCGCCAGCGAGGCGATTGTTATCGCCGACAAATCCAGCTACAAACGGGGTGGCCGGCTCCCGGTACAGTTCTTCCGGCGGAGCCACCTGCTCAAACCGACCATCCTTCATCACCGCAACCTGATCTGACATCACCATGGCCTCGGACTGGTCGTGGGTGATGTACACGAAGGTGGTGCCGAATGCCTTCTGAAGATGTTTCAGTTCGATCTTCATCTGCTCCCGCAGTTTCAGATCCAGGGCCCCCAGGGGTTCATCCAGCAACAACAGGGTCGGCTCCAGCACCAGGCAGCGGGCCAGGGCCACACGCTGGCGCTGGCCCCCGGAGAGCTCGCCGGGATTCCTGTTTTCCATGCCAGGCAGCCCCACCTGCTCCAGCACCCGCGCGATCCGGGTACGGCGCTCGGCGGCCGGTACTTTCTGACGCTTCAGGCCATAACCAATGTTGTCTCCCACCGACATAGTCGGGAACAGGGCCAGGTGCTGGAATACCATGTTGACCGGGCGCCGGTTCGGCGGCACATCGTTCATGCGGGCGCCGCGAATGTGGATATCCCCTTCATCAGGCCGGTCAAAACCCGCCAGCAACCGCAGCAGGGTGGTCTTGCCGCAGCCCGAGGGGCCCAGAATCGAGAAAAACGTGCCCGCAGGCACGTCGAGGGAGACATGGTCCACCGCGGCATTGCTACCGAAGCGGCGGACCAGGTTCGAGCAGAACAGGTCGGACTCGATCCCCATGGAGATCAGTTCGCTGCCTGGACGCGGTCCAGCACCTGCCCTTCCAGGGTCTCCAGTCCGGGAGGTACCGGCGGATACCACTTGATGTTGTTGATCGCCTGGTCATTGAAGCTGGCCCGGTAGGCATCCCGCAGCTCCGCCCGGACAAACTCGTCCGCGCCTTTGGAAGCAGTGAAGTTACCCGAGGCATTGGTGATCCGGGCGGCAATCTCCGGCTGCATCACGAAATTGATCCACTTGTAGGCGGCTTCCTCGTTTTCGCTGCGGCGCGGAATCGCAAAGGTATCGATCCAGCCCAGGGCACCGGAGTCCGGAGCAACGAAACGGATCTTCGGGTTCTCGGCGTTCAGTTTCCAGCCGCCGGCATCCCAGGCCATGGCCGCGGTTACTTCACCGGTGCGCAGCAATGCCAGCAGCTGGTCTCCACCGGTCCAGTAGGTCTTCACATTACTCTTGCAGTCGATCAGCTTGTCTTCCACTTTCGCCAGGATCGACTCGTACTCGTCACGGTCGTTATAGGCCGCAAAGGGATCCATACCCATGGCAAAGGCAAATCCGATCAGGGTCGGGCGCTTGAGACGGTAACTGACCTTGCCGGCCACCGCCGGGTCGCACAGGTCGGTGTAGTCGCTAACCGTATCCGCCACCGAGCGGTGGACGATCAGGCCGCTGGTGCCCCAGACCGAAGGCACGCCGTAGAACTCGCCATCAAGCTCGGTGGAATCCTGGGTTGCCTTGACCATGGACGGCTGCAGCTGATCGGTGTCGACCCGGCTGAAATCGATGGGCTTGTAGATATTGAACTGGCGCTGAACGCCGATAATCCGGTCCTGGCTGGGCTGGGCCAGATCGAAGCCGGCACCGCCAGTGGCCCGGAGTTTGGAGATCATGTCCTCATTGTTGGAGAGAGTGACCTTCACATCGATACCGGTCTCTTCTTCAAACTGGGCCACCACATCATCCGGGGCATAGCCGCCCCAGGTAATCAGTCGCAGCTCTTCAGCATACAGGCTGCCGGAAAAGGTGACAGCGGCGAGGAAGGTGGAGCCAAGCAGTGCGGATGTCCTTGCGGTGCGCGATCCCATGATCTTTGTATCTCCTGATAACGGTAGGTAACAAGTTTGCTAACCAGTTGTTATCAGGAAGGTATAGACCATGTATGTCAGTTTTGTGAAACCCCATTCACAAAAAACGGAGGCCGAGGCCTCCGTTCCGGATTCACTTGTGCACCGGGCTGACATCACCGCCCGGACTTGAGCATCTCCCAGTACTTGGCGTAGACCTGCAGCGCCTCGTCTCCGATATCCACCTGGAACTCGGCATTGGTCATGTCCTCAGGCGTCGGGTAGCTGGCGCGGTTGTTGGCCACGTCATCCGGCAGCATTTCACGGGCGGCCAGGTTCGGGGTGGCGTAGCCGATCTCCTCGCTGATCAGTGCTGAGATTTCCGGCTGCAGCACGAAGCTGATGAACTGGTGGGCGGCTTCCGGGTTCTTGGCGTTCTTGGGAATCACGAAGCTGTCCAGCCAGGCAATAATGCCCTCTTCCGGATAGACGTATTCCAGTGACGGCATGGTTTCCTCGGCCATCACCGCTTCGCCGTTCCAGATCATGCCGACATCGGTCTCGCCTTCCAGGTAGGGCACCCGGGGAGCATCGGAATTGAAGGTACGCACGGACGGCATCAGCTCAGTGAGCTTCTCGTAGGCTTCCTCGATCTGCTGCGGATCGGTGCTGTTACCGGAGTAGCCCAGCACCCGCAGGCCAACGTGGAAGACTTCCCGCATGTCGTTGGTGAGCATCACCCGGCCTTCAAAACGCTCATCCCACAGGTCGGCCCAGGCGGTCACTGGCTCGCCTTCAACATCGTCGGTGTCCACGGCCAGACCAGTGGTGCCCCACAGGTAGGGAATACTGAATTTGTTGTCCGGGTCGATGTCGAGGTTGACCAGCTCCGGATCGAGCTTGTCGAAGCCTTCGATCTTGCTGCGGTCGATGGGCATTAGCAGGCCTTCCTGGCGCATCTTGCTCACGTAGTAGGTGGAGGGCACGGCCAGGTCATAGGCAGCGCTTTCATCCAGCAGCTTGAGCTTGGCATACATGGCTTCGTTGCTGTCGTAGGTGGTGTAGACCACCTGGATGCCGGTCTCTTCCTCGAAGCGCGTCAGCACTTCCTGCGGCATGTATTCGGACCAGTTATACAGGTTGAGAACCTTCGGCTCCTCGGAACTGCAGCCAGTCAGGCCTACAGCCAGCAGGCCGGCCAGTGCGAGTTTCTTCATCGTTTGCTCCTTGTAAGAATCCATTGCGACAACATCAGCATAACCAGTGAAAACACCAGCAACAGCGTACCCAGGGCGTTCACCTCGGGCTTGAGCCCCACCCGCACCATGGAGTAGATGCGCAGGGGCAGAATTTCATAACTGGGGCCACTGACAAAGGTGCTGACCACCACATCGTCCAGTGACAGTGTAAACCCCAGCAGCCAGCCTGCCAGTAATGCCGGCATGATGACCGGGATCAGTACCGTCCGGGTCATGGTGAAATCGGAGGCACCGAGATCCCGGGCCGCCTCGGGCAGACTCTCGTCAAAGCCGCTCAGCCGGGCCATGACGGTAATCACTACGAACGGCAGACAGAAGGTGACATGAGCCAGCAGCAGGGAGACATAACCGAGCTGGATGCCCACCAGCAGGAACAGCGCCAGCAGCGAAATCGCCAGCACAATCTCCGGCGACATCATCACCACGAACAGCATCCCGTTGAGCACTTTCTTGCCCCGGAACCGGTACCGGTGCAGGGCCAGCGCCGTCAGTGCCCCGATAATGGTGGACACAGTGGCGGCTGATAGCGCCAGCCAAAGCGAGTTCCACATCGCCTCCACCATGGCGTTGTTGTTGAACAGGGACTGGTACCAGCGCAGACTGAGGCCGCCCCAGGTATAGCCGCTACGGGAATCATTGAAAGAGAACACCACCAGCACACCGATCGGGATGTACAGCAGCAGATAGACCAGAACCAGATAGGCTCTTGGCAACCACCGGGTCATCACGCGCCCTCCTCACCGATGCGTTGCTTGCTCAGGCGGTGGGCCAGCATCAGGATGGCCATGGTGATGGTCAGGACAATGCTGGCAGCCGCACCGAACGGCCAGTTCCGGGCATCCAGGAACTGGTTCTTGATGACGTTACCCACCAGCAGATTGCGGGAACCGCCAAGGATGTCAGGCACGAAGAACAGACCCATGGCGGGCAACAGCACGAGCATAACGCCCGCCAGAACCCCCGGCAGGGTCAGCGGCACGATCACGTGGATAAAGGTGGCGAAGCGGCCGGCACCCAGGTCATGGGAGGCCAGCAGCAGTTCCTGGCGCAGGTCGTCAAACACCGAATACAGCGGCAGGATCATGAACGGGAGCAGCAGATAGACCAGGCCGATGATCACCGCGCCCTCGGTGTAGAGCATCTGGATCGGCTCATCGATCCAGCCCAGGCCCATCAGGGAACTGTTGATCAGGCCATTGGTGGCCAGCAGCATCTTGAGGGCGTAGGTACGCACCAGCGAGTTGGTCCAGAACGGCACGATCAGCAGGAAGATCAGCAGCAGCTGATGCTGTTTGCCCAGTTTCGACAGAGCCCAGGCAAAGGGATAGCCGATCAGCAGACAGACCAGGGTCGTCATCGCCGCCATGTAAAGGGAATGCAGGAAGACCTCGAGGTACAGCGGGTCGAACAGCTGCCGATAGGCATCCAGGTTCAGGGGCAATGAGATGAACGTACCCGGATCCCGCGTCATCACGCTGGCACCCACCACCAGCAGGTTCGGCGCCAGCACCAGGAACAGCAACCAGCCCCACACCAGCACCAGCACCGCCGTCCTGAACGGTTGCCGGGTAATGCTAGGCATCGGTCAGTGCATCCTCATGGACAGATTCATCCGCCTCCTCCGGGAGCAACCACTCCCAGCCATCGACCCAGCTCACCTTCACCGGTTCACCCAACCGGTAATCGAAGGCGGGATCATCCTCATCAAAAAACTCGCTGGCCAGTACTTCGGTGCCGTCTTCCAGGTGGATCACCGAGTCCAGGGTACTGCCCTTGTAGTTGCGCTCGACGATCTTGCCGGCCACGCCCTGCTCATCGGCCGGATCGAGCACCCGGATGTCCTCGGGGCGCAAAAGCACGTGCAATGGCTGCCCTTCCCGTACCGGGAAATCCGGGCGGCGCAGGGTCCGTTTCAGGCCGAACACATCCACCGTGATGGAGCCGTCATGGATCGACTCCACTTCGCCCGGAAAGAAATTGGTTTCACCGACGAAGCGCGCGGTAAACAGGTTGGCCGGGCGCTCGTATACTTCCCTGGGCGTGCCCAGTTGCTGGACCAGCCCATCCTTGAGCACCACCACCCGGTCGGACATGGACAGGGCTTCTTCCTGGTCATGGGTGACAAACACGAAGGTGATGCCCAGCTCCCGCTGCAACCGCTTCAGCTCCACCTGCATGGTCCGCCGCAGCTTGTAATCCAGGGCCGAAAGCGGTTCATCCAGCAGCAACAATCGCGGGCGCTTGACCACCGCCCGGGCAATGGCCACGCGCTGCTGCTGGCCACCGGACAGCTGATGGGGCTTGCGGCGCATGTAATCCTGCAGCTGCACCATCGCCAGCGCTTCCTCGACGCGCTCACGAATCTCTTCCTTGGGCCGCTTCTCCATTTTCAGGCCGTAAGCGACGTTGTCGAACACCGACATGTGCGGAAACAGCGCGTAGTGCTGGAATACGGTGTTCAGGGGCCGGTGTTCCGGCGGGGTACCGGTCAGGTCATCCCCGGACAGGGTAATGGTGCCGGCATCGGGACGTTCGAAGCCCGCCATCAGGCGCAGCAAGGTGGTTTTACCACAGCCTGACGGCCCAAGCAGGGTAATGAATTCCCCGTCGTAGATGTCCAGGTTCAGGGAATCCAGAACGGTTTTGCCGTCGAACTGTTTGGTGAGGTTACTCAGAGAAAGCAGTGTCTTTTTCATCGGCCCTGCCCGGAAAGTGAGCCCGCTATTTTTCCAGAAAGCGTAGCAAACAAAAAGGGGCGTCGGGGTAATCCGAAACCCCGACGCCCCTTGTTTTCAGGACCTTAAGCGTTTTGGGCGATCACTCGCCGGCAACACTGTTCAGGTAGGCCTTGTCCGAAATGTTGATCCAGGGACGTACCTGCTTCAGGTAGTCACGCTGGGAGGTGATGATTTCCTTGGCCAGCGGGTCCTTTTCCGCCGCTTCTGCGAGCAGACGGTCAGTGGTTTCGCGCAGTGCCTCGATAACCTCCGGCGGGAACACCTTGTGGGTCACATCCGGATAATCCTCTTTCATCTTGTCCCAGGCAATACCGCTCTCATGCACACTCTGAATGTACATGTCATACGCTGCGGTACGCATGGCGACCGTCAGAATGTTCTGCAGGTCGGCAGGAAGTTTTTCCCAGGTCTTGTTGTTGATCAGGAACTGCACCTCGGCACCCGGCTCCTGCCAGCCAGAGTAGTAATACTTGGCGATCTGGTGGAAGCCCATGGGGAAATCGAGGGCCGGGCCCACCCACTCAAGGGCGTCAATGGTGCCACGTTCAAGAGCGGTATACAGCTCGCCCGGCGGCAGGTTGGTGACCGCCACACCCAGCTCGGACATAACTTCGCCGGCAAAGCCCGGGGTACGCATCTTCAGGCCCTGGAGATCCTCCACGGAGTTGATTTCCTTGCGGAACCAGCCACCCATCTGGTTGCCGGTATTACCGCCCGGGAAGGACAGCAGACCGTGGGGCTCATAGACCTTCTGCATGAGTTCCATGCCACCACCGTGGTAGAACCAGGCGTACATTTCCGGGGCAATCAGGCCGAACGGAATGGTGGTGAAGTACATGGCATTGGGGATGGTGCCCTTGTAGTAGTACGAGGCGGTGTGGCCCATGTCGTACTGGCCGGTGCGCACCAGGTCGAAAATGCCGAAAGGCGCCTTGTGCTTGTTGGCGGCATCCACCCGGACTTTCAGCCGGCCATCGGACATGGCTTCGACCATGTCAGCGAAGTGCTCGGTGGTTTCCCCCAGGATTGGCGAATTCGGTCCCCAGGTCTGAGCCAGGCTCAGGGTATAGGTTTCCTGGGCCAGCGCGGACGCGCTGAACGCCGACGCCGCAACAGCCACAGCGGCAAAGAAAGACTTGCGTAAATTCATGGTGTTGGCTTCCGTTTTTTATAAGTATGAAAAGGTATTTCGGGTCCATCTCCATCATAGCCTGCTAACGGCCTTGAGCCAATCTTTGTCATAAATCAACGGCAGGCCCTGCGACATCATGCCACACAGGCACTAGGCTATTATCGAACCCTCTTGATTCGGACTTTTCCATGAAGCACCTGTTTCTCGTCCGTCATGCCAAGTCCAGTTGGGCGGATGAAGCCCTCAGCGATCACCAGCGCCCGCTCAACAGCCGTGGCGAAAGCCAGCTCGCTCCGCTTGGCCGGGCACTGGTCCGCAGCGGTGCCTTCGGTGGCACCATCCATGCCAGCGATGCAGTCAGGGCACAGCAGACCCTCGCGGGCGTTGTTCCGGAGGGATTTCCCGACAACCGAATTCACATCACCCCCGAGCTTTACACCTTCGACTACCGACGGCTCCTGCACTGGCTCAAAGCCCTGGACGACGGGGAAGAGACCGTCACCATCATCGGCCATAACCCCGCCCTGCTGGAACTGGCCGAGCACCTGCTCAAGCATCCCCCCGCAAACCTGCCCACCGCCGGCTTTGTTCATATACGGTTACCGGACAAGCCCTGGCGCAAGATGGCGGCCGGCAAAGGTCGGCTCGAAGCCTTCCTCACGCCCAGGGAATTCAGCTACCAGCAGTTCGACCGCAAACGGAAAAAACGGGCCCGGACCACCGGCGACGAGCCCGGCCGCGACATTCCCGAGGCCCTGTCACATCAGCTTCAGCGCATGCGGGAACTGGAACCGGGGGTCAAGGTAGGGCTGGATGATGAGTTCCTGCACCAGTTCCGGATTGCCATCCGGCGCAGCCGGGCCATTGTCGAATCGGTGGAGGAAGTCACCGGAGACAAATCCCTGGACCAATCGATCAGGCAACTCAAGCGCAACGCACGCGCCACCAGCAGGCTCCGGGACCTGCACGTGTTCCTGCAGGATCTGCCGGCACTCTGTGAACACAACAGCGAGCTGCAAACCGCCCTCGGCACCTGGGCAGAAACCGAGGCAGACCAGGAGCACCACGCCCTCGTCAAACGGCTCGGGAGCAAGCGCTACCGGGACGCCATGCACCGCTGGGATAATCAGATTCATTCCCGCCAGTTCCGGAAACTGGCCAGCCGGCTGACGCCAAAAGACATCCGGAAAGCGGTAGAGAACCGTATAGGGGAGTTCAACAGGCGTACCGCCGAGTTGCTCCACAACTCACCGGACGACGACATTCACCGGCTCAGGAAGCTGCTCAAGCGTATCCGCTACCTGATGGAGCTGGATGCCAAGGGCTGGAAACAATCACTCAAGACCCTGAAATACCGGCAGGAGCTCTATGGCCGGTTCCAGGACCTGCACGTGCAGGTCGAGCTGGTCAAGGCCTTCAGAACGCGCGCACCGGAAACGCTGCCGGGGGCCGTCGATGGTCTGAAGGAGAGACTGGAACAGCAGAAAGCGGACGCCAGACGCCAGATACTCGCACTAGGAGGACTCGATGGAGCCCCAGTATGACACTGTCTGCGATGAACGCTGGCTGCCAAGCGTCCGGCATCAGGGTTGCTCGTCCGGCGGCGCGCCCTGATCGCATTTCTTGCACTCCAGCTCAAAGCCCAGCATGGACCGACGGCCCTCTTCGGTGGTGACCCAGGGACGGTTCACCCAGGGCGGATCATGGCGCACATGCTGGTTATGGCCGCAGGCAAGCTGGGCGACCCAGTGGTTCTCTTCGTCCCGGTGATAACCGGTGATGGGCTGTTTCATTGCGGTGCTTTCCTTCCATTCCAGGCCGACCAGGAATAGATGGCCAGCGCCAACCAGATCATGACAAAACTGGCCAGCTTCTCACCACTGAGGGGCTCCTCGAACACAAACAGGGCAATGAGGAACTGGATGGTCGGGTTGATGTACATGAGGAATCCCACCGTCGCCAGCCGCAAGCGGCGGGCAGCACCGGCGAACGCCAGCAGCGGGATGGCAGTGACGATACCGGAAGACAGCAACAACAGCATCATGCCGGTGCTGTCGGAGAAGTGGGATACACCCTCACTACCAAGCCAGGCCCAGGTCAGCAGGCTAACAGGCAGCAGCAGGAGCGTTTCCACAAAGAGGCCGGAGAGCCCATCCAGTTCCACTTTCTTCCGCAACAGGCCATAGGTGCCGAAACTGAAGGCCAGAATCAGGGTGATCCAGGGCACGATGCCCAACAGGAACAACTGGTACAGGATGGCCACGGTGGCCAGCACCACCGCGATGGCCTGCAGGCGGGTAATGGTCTCCCGGAGAATCAGCATGCCCATGGCAACGTTTACCAGGGGCGTCAGGAAGTAGCCAAGGCTGGCCTGGAGGACATGGCGGGTTTCCACCGCGTAGATATACACGCCCCAGTTCAGGGCAATGAACACGGCGCAGCCGAGCACGAAGCCCAGCTTGCGGGGCCTGGCCAGGGCCGATCTGACCGGTTGCCAGCGCTGCATGAGCGTGATCACGATGGCGAGGAACAGGCAGGACCAGATCACCCGGTGGATCAGGACCTCCCAGGCCGGCACCCCCTCGAACAGGGCGAAATACAGGGGAAAACTCCCCCAGATGGTATAGGCCGCGAGGCCGTAGAGAACGCCCTTGGTCGTCTCGGGTGTGGCTGCTTTCATAGGTTCCTCATTATCCAGCCGGTCAATCTACCACAAGGCGGATGATGAGCGCCCTTGAACTAACGGCTTACCGGCAACAGGCCTTGAATTTTTTCCCGCTGCCGCAGGGGCATGGTTCGTTTCGACCGGGTTTGAGCTTACCTTCCTCGGTCTGACCGGAAAGGTAATACCAGCGGCCATCCTCCCGGACAAAGTCAGAGTTTTCCTCCAGATAGCCCCAGCCGTCACCGGCACGATAAACAGCGCGAAAATGGACCCTGCCCCTGCTACCCTGTTCCGTGCTATCGAGGATCTGAAGATTCACCCAGTCCGGCGACCCTTCCAGGCCCAGTTCCGGAGGACGGGTATCGGGATGCCAGGTCGCAAGCAGATAATCCGCCCGCCCCTGGACAAATGCCGTATACCGTGACCGCATCAGCGCCTCCGGCGACGGCGCCGGTTCACCCCGGTGCCACGGGCCGCAGCATTGTTCATAGGTCTTGCCCGAGCCGCATGGGCAGAGGCTGTTTGACTGGTCGGGCATCATTTCGTGGGTTTGCTCCGGTTTGGTTGTGGAGCACCAAAGTGTATCAAGTTCAGAAGGATGAAAAGGCTTGTTTGACCTTTCCGTGGCACAGCTCCTCCTGGCCAACCTGGCCATTATCGCCGGTGCCTGCCTTCAGGGGGTTGCCGGCTATGGTATCGGCACCCTGTCCGCGCCCCTGCTGTTCCTGATCAGCCCGACACTGTTGCCGGCTCCCCTGGTGTTGAACGCCACTCTGCTTACCATTCTAATGCTGATCCGCAATCGCGGCGCCCTGGAAATCCGGCAGGTGCGCTTTGCCATCGGTGGCGGGTTTATCGGCATGATTCTCGCCGGCGTTACCCTGGCACTGATCTCCCCGAAAGGGTTTGAACTGATGTTCGGCATCCTGATCCTGGCCGGCGTTGCCCTGAGCGTGGGCGGTCTCAAACCCGGTCTCAACGCCCGCAACAGCGCCATCGCCGGTGCCGCTTCTACCTATATGGGCACCATCACTGCCGTCGGCGGGCCACCGATTGCCCTGATCTACCAGAATGAAAAAGGCCCACTGGTGCGCGCGAATATGTCCGCGTTCTTTCTTGTCGCCAGTTTCTTCAGTCTGACCGCCCTGGCACTGTCCGGTTATCTGGG
>NZ_JAWLHI010000020.1:0-57185 GCF_041690455.1 Marinobacter sp. | reverse complement strand
AGCAGAACCCGCATCGTCCGCCTCATCGCTCACCTCCTGCGAGGCTGCTGGCCGATACCGGCAAGGCCGCCCCGGCCCGCAGTTGCCGCCCCATGAGCAGGGCGATACCAAGGCCGATCAACAGGCTGAGCCCGATCAGCTCCACCCAGAAGCCGGGGTAGACCGCCATCGGTAGCGACCAGCCGAAGGCCAGGGGGTTGATCCGATGCACCAGTACCCAGGTGAGCCAGATGCCGAGCGGCAGTGCAAGCAACGCCACGCTGCCGGTCAGCCCGACGGATAGGCGGGTCAGCTGCGCCGCCACCTCGCGCCGGGACAGCCCCCAGGTGGCCAGCAGCCGGAAGTACCAGGCACGGCCGGTGAAGAATACCCAGCCCATGATCAGCAACGCCAGGGCGGCCAGGGCCAGGGTGAGAACCGTCATGGCGCGAGTCATCAGGAAGGTCTGGTCGAACACGCCTGTCGCCAGGGAACGGATTTCTTCGTTGTCGCGAACGGTCATGTCGGAAACCTGCCAGACCGCTTCGAGACCGCGGATCAGTTCCGCCCGGGGCAGGGTTCCGGGGGTGATGGAGACACTTTCGAAGTCCGGCCGGAACTGCTCCGGAAGCAAGCTACCGCTGATCAGTATCTCGCCGGCGGGCCGGCCGTAGTCGGCGTAGATCCCGGCAATCGGCAGGTTCAGCTGTTGGCCGGCCATCTCTAGTGCGATGCGGTCGCCCACACCGAGTTCCAGCCGTCGCGCCAGCTGTTCGTTCACCAGCACAGCTTCGCCGCGTGCCAGGGTGGCCCACGGAGCGTCCTCAAAAGCGAGCAATTCCCAACCAGTCACCAGGGAGGAAACCGGTGACAACGCAAACAGGTCCACCGGCGTTGGGGCACCTCCAGGGGCTGACACACTGCCACGGCCACGGGTCACCTGGTGCCAGGCGCCACTGGCCTGCAGTTCAGGCTGTGATGCCAGCCACCGGGCGGCAACATCCCCTGACTGCCCTTCGGGCACCGGAACATACAACTCCGCCTCCAGGCGCTGCCCGAGCCAGCGATCAAACGTGTCTTCAAAGGTGGTGACCAGGGCCTGGATCGCCAGCACCATGGCGAGGGTGAACTGCAGAGCGACAACCGGCAACGCCAGCTGCCGGGCCATGACCGCCAGCTCCCGGTAACGCCACCGGCTGAGCGGGTCAGCGCTGGCATCGGCGGCGCGGGCAGCCAACCGGTTGATCAGGGCCGGGGTGAGCAGGCCGGCACCGGCAAAGACGATGGCGACGGCCACGAACACCCAAAGCAGGGACGGGCTCAGCAACGCCAACACCAGGCCGGCGACCAGAAGCCCGCCGGCCAGCTTGCCCTTACCCCGGCTGGCGACAACACGATGGCCGCCAGGCACCAGGAAATCGGCCAGACAGGCCACCAATACCACGGCCATCATGGTAAACGCCGGCGCCAGCCACTGGCCGGGGGCTGCGTACAGGGGTGCGTCGAACAGACCCTCAAGGGAGCGCCCGAAGCCCTGTCCTAGCAGGCCCGCCAACCAGCTGCCAAGCCGCAGGCCCGGAAGAATACAAAGCGCGGACAGGACCAGAAGTTCTACCACCAGCCAGCGATCAATATGTGCCGGAGGTATCCCAAAACGGTGTAACAGGGCGAAGCTGTCCCGGCGCTGAACGATGCCCAGGCGATAGACCGAGCGCAGCAGCAAGGTGGTGATCAGCAGCACAAGGATTCCCAAGGCATCCAGGTTGAGCAGAAAACTCTCACCCAGCTCTCCGGTATCCGGGCCCCTGCTGAAGTCTGCAAGGCGGTAACCGGCAGGAAACGCGTCGGCTGTCACATCCCCTGAGGCAATCAGCGCCAGAGAAGGCGCGGGCTCGGAAGCCGGTAACTCGCGGGCCATGCGTGCGGCTTCACTGATGTCGACAAAGGGTTCTCCCTCAAGCCGGTTCTGTGAATTACCGAAGGCACCGCCCGCCCCCCCGAAACAGGCCGCTGCAAGGGGATCAACGCCAATGACCAGCCCCACATCGCCCTGCCGGGGCACTTCCAGCCAGGGCATGACGCAGAGACCCGCCCGGCGAAGAGTCACGAAATCACTGACGGTCATCCCGGCACCGTCCACCCGCACCACCTGCTCCCGCCCGGCAATCACTTGTTCACTCTGGGACAGGCTGGTGCGCGCCTGCTCGGTAAGCTGTCGCACCCCGGACCAGAGTGTGGTCGCCACCAGGATCATCAGGGCCAAGGCTACCAGCTGCAGGGGGTGGCGGCGGTAATGGCTGAACAGGGCGGCAAAGAGGGTCATGGTGCTCGACCGGCCGGGACCCCGTGCGCCAGGTCGAGGGTAACCTGGCACTGTTCGGCCAGCTCCGGATCGTGGGTGGCCAGAACAAGTGCGACACCGGTTTCCGCTTGCAGCCGGAACAGTTCTGCCGTGACGTCCTCGGCGGTGCGGCGGTCAAGGCTACCGGTGGGCTCATCCGCCAGGATCAGATCCGGGTTCATGGCAAAGACCATGGCCAGGGCCGCGCGCTGGCGCTGGCCACCGGAAACCTGATCCGGATACCGGTCGGCCAGTTCCCCGATGCCCAGGCGCTCCAGCCAGGTCTGGCACTGCTCCAGGGGTTGCTCTGCCAGGCGGGCCCGGAGCCGGACGTTGTCCAGCAACGACAAGGCGGGCATCAGATTGGCTTCCTGGAACATGACGCCAATCTGGCGGCGCCGGAGACGGGCCCAGCGTTTTTCCTGCAGGCGTGCGGCTCCCGCCTCCCGGTAATCAAAGCGTTCGCCCAGCAGGGTAATCACACCGTTGTCGGGCCGCTCCAGGCCACAGAACAGGTTCAGCAGGGTACTCTTCCCGGAGCCCGAGCGACCCATCAGCGCCAGGGATTGCCCCGCGGCCAGGGAAACAGACAGCCCTGAAAACACCGCGATCCGTTCGGCACCGCTGGCAAAGGTCTTGCTCAGATCCCTGGCTTCCAGTACCGGTTGGTTCATGCTCACTCCTGCGCAGTCATGACTGGGCCCCGAGGGGTTCGGCATGATCACCGTGGCGCTGGGCCCGACACTCGCGGAACTGCTCCAGCCAGGACAGCAGCGCCGGAATGACCAGCAGCACCAGCAGTGTCGAAAGCCCCAGGCCAAAGGCAATGGAGGTGGCCATGGGAATCAGGAACTGGGCCTGGAGCGAGGTCTCGAACAACAGGGGCAGCAGCCCCCCGATGGTGGTCAGGGAGGTCAGCAACACTGCCCGCACCCGCTGCACCGCCGCCTCGTTCAGGGCCTCCTGGATCTCCAGGCCCTTCTGCCGCTGCTGGTTGTAGAAGGAAACCAGGATGATGGCGTTGTTGACCACAATCCCGGACAGGCCAAACAAGCCAAACAGGGATAGGATGGTCAGCTGCAACCCCATGATCCAGTGGCCCAGCAGCGCACCGACCAGGGCGAAGGGGATGATCGCCATGACGATCAGTGGCAGGCTCCAGGACGCAAACACCCAGGCCAGCACCACATACATCAGGGCCAGCCCGATCAGCAGGCCGGTTTTCATGTCCGACATGGTTTCCCGCTGGTCCGCCGCACGCCCCTCGAAGCTGTAGCGCACCCCATAGCGCTTGGCAATATCCGGAAGCGCCTCGGCCTGCAGGCTGTCCAGAATCTGGTCGGTGGTGGCCACCCGCGTGTTCAGAGCGGAGGTGACTTCCACCGCCAATTTGCCATCGGCGTGGCGCAGGGCCTCGAAACCCTGACGATGATCCAGGTTCATCACCTGGGACAATGGCACGAAACGGCCATCGGGAATCCGGATGGTCATCCGGGCCAGGGTCGACAACCGTTCCCGCTGGTCCCGCGGCAACTGGACCCGGACTTCCACTTCATCGCGCCCGTCCTGGTAGATCTGGGCGATGCGACCGTCGAACGCCGCCCGCAGCTGCCGGCCCAGGTCGGCGGTGGTCAGGCCCAGGGCCTCACCGTAGGGGCTCACCTGGTAGATCAGCTGCTCCCGGCCCCAGGGCATGTCGTCTTCCACGTCAAGCACGCCAGGCAGGGTGGCCAGAGCCTGGGCCAGTTCGTCCGCAGCCCGCTTGAGGCCTTCGGCATCGTTACCGGTCAGCCGGATATTCACATCACGTCCGGGCGGGCCCGCCTGACGCTCGGAAATAGTCAGGTTATCGATACCTGCGGGCAGGGACAGCCGGCTGCGCCAGGCCTCGATGAACGCCGGATTACGCACCGAGCGCCGATCCGACGGCACCAGTTCCACCAGCATGGAACCCAGCTCGTTACCATTGCGGGAGGTGCCCTCGGCGCCCTGGGTTGCCCCCCGGGTGGTCACCGCATGCAGAATCAGGTCACCGCCAAAGGCCTCTTCGGTCTTATTCAGGGCCTGCTGCATCTGCTCCAGGAACCGGTCGACGGTGTGCTCGTCGGTACCGGCCACGAAACTGGCATTGGCGTAGAACACTGACGGTTCCGGGGTCGGGAAGAAGTTGAACCCGAGCCGGCCACCGGCCAGCAGGCCCACGGTGATAATGGCCAGGGCCAGGGCGCTGGCGACGGTCACGCCCCGGTACTTGAGACTGAGACGGGAAAACCGCCGGAAGCGGCCCTCACGGAACGCATCGAAGCGTTGTTCGAAGCCCTTGCGCAGGCGCGCCACCGGATTCGGCTTGCGGGTATCCGCTTCTGCGGAGCCGGTTTTCGTTCGGCGTGGAACGAAGGCATGGCGCAAGTGTGCCGGCAAGACGATAAAACATTCCACCAGCGAGGCCACCAGCACGCAGATCATCACCATCGGAATATCTCCGAGGATATTGCCGATCACGCCGCCCACCACCAGTAGCGGCATGAAGGCGGCCACCGTAGTCAGGGACGAGGCCAGAACCGGCCACACCATGCGTTTGGCCGCGCCTTCAGAGGCATAGATCGACGGCTCGCCCATGCGGGCATGGGCATCGGCATCCTCCCCCACCACGATGGCATCGTCGACAATAACCCCCAGCGCCATGATCAGTGCAAACAGGGAGATCATGTTGATGGAGCCACCGGCCAGCCAGAGCACCGCCAACGCCGCCAGGAACGCCGTGGGAATGCCCACCGCCACCCAGAAGGCCACCCGCCCCGGCAGGAACAGGTACAGCAGGCAGATCACCAGCACCAGACCACCGAGGCCATTTTCCACCAGCAGCGAGATGCGATCGTCCAGCAGCTGCCAGGTTTCATCGTAGACCTCGATCTTCACCGATGGCGGCAGTACCGGGCGGGTATCCGCCAGCCAGCCTTCCAGCAAGCTCGCCGCCGCCAGGGAGTTACCGTTTTCCGCTCGCTGGAGCTGGAGCTCCACTGCCGGCATGCCCTGGTTCTCCAGCGTTGTCTGGTTATCCCTGGACTCCTGCCGGATGATGGCGATGTCGCCCAGCCTCAGCTGGATCCGGTCGCCGCTGAGCACCGGAATGGTCTCGAAGGCCTGGGGACTGCGCCGCTGTTCCACGGAACGCAGTTCGCGGGTCGCGTCCTGCTGCGCCAGCAAACCGGCAGGCAGGTCCCGGGAGATTGCGGCAACCCGGTCGGCAATCTGATCCAGGGACAGGTTCAGGGATTCCAGGCGCTCCACCGGCACGTCGATGCTGATCTGCTGTTCCGGGAGGCCGCGGATGTTGACCCGGTCGATGCCCCGCTCCAGCAGCTCGTCCTCGTAACGGTACACCAGCTGGCGCAGCTCGCTTCGATCCATATCGCCATACACCAGCAGGCGCGCCACGGGTTCGTAGCGTTCCACCCGGGTAACCTGAGGCTCCTCGGCATCGGCGGGGAAGTTATTGAATTCATCCACCTGCTGGCGCACGTCATCCAGCGCCTGGATAGGATTGGTGCCCTCGTGGAATTCCAGCGTGATCGACGACACACTCTGGGCCGAGGTTGAGGTCATTTTCTTCAGACCATCGACGCTGCGCAGCCGTTGCTCCAGGGGATCGGTAATGCCCCGTTCCACATCCTCCGCCGACGCACCGCTCCAGACCACCCGCACACTGACCACGTCCAGGGCAAAGGTAGGAAAAAACTGGATGTTCATGCGGGTCAGCGCCAGGGCGCCGCCGAGCAACATCACCAGCATGACCAGGTTGCCCGCCACCCGGTGGTGGACAAAAAAGCCGATCAGCCCCTTCCTGCGCTTCATTGCCCCGGCTCCCCGGCCGGCTCAGCCACAGTCACTTTCAGGCCGGTAATGGCATTGGGCAGGTGGGTGGTGATCAGCCGGCTTTCGGGCCTCAGTCCGTCTCCGGCAATCAGCAGCTGACGCTTGCCATTGCTGCTGCGGGCTTCGCCAATGCGCTGCACCTCCACCCGTTGCATCCGGTTATCTTCGTCCATCAGGTAGACACTGCCCGCGCCATAGAGGGCACTGAAAGGCACCGCCACCGTATCTGGCCTGGGCGGCCGCTGCAGGATTACCGGCAGCAAGCCACCAGGCCTCAACCCGCCGGGCTCGCCAATTAACTCAAGGATTGCTTCGGTGCCGGCGGGGTCCGCCAGGCCGGCAAACCGGACCAGCCGGAACCGGTGGCCGGTTTCGGCCATCGCCACCAACCGCTCCCCCTTCGCCAGGGCGTCGAGCAGCTCCGCCCGGAACACTTCCGGTACCCGCGCCCGCAACTCCAGGCCCTCCGTCGGGTAAACCGATAACAGCCGCTCATTGCGGGCCACCTGATCGCCGGCGGAGACCTGGATGCCGGTGACCACGCCATCGAAGGGCGCGACCACCCGGGCTCGCTCGGCATCCCGTTGCACCGAGTCCAGATTGGCCCGGGCCTGCTCGAGTTTGGCCTCCAGGCTTTGCAGCCTTGCCGGATGCTCATCAAGGGCCCGCTGGCGGGTGCGAACGGTCAGCTCGGCACGGGCCAGGCCATCAGTGGCCGCTTCCAGGTTCTCGCGGGAAGCCAGGTTGCGTGTCACCAGGGACTCGATGCGCTCAAACTGCCGGCGGGCGTTTTCCAGAATCGCCTGTTCGCTTTCCAGGGCCCTGCGATCATTGCGAAAACGCACCTGCTCGGAACGGATCTGGGCTTCGAGATCCGCCACCTGTGCCCGCGCCTGGGCCAGTACCGGAGCGATATCGGCATCGGACAGGGCCAGCAGTAAATCCCCCTCCCGGACGTCCTGACCTTCGGCTACGGGTCGCTCCGCGACACGGCCGGCCAGGGTCGCAGTGATGTCCACTTGCTTCGGAGCCACGACCTCGCCATACAAGGGCAGTATCGGTGTGTGGGTACCAGGCTGCACCCTCTGCACATCCACCTGCCAGCTGCGCTCGGACGCACTCACTTCGGCCGGCTCCGGCCGGGTTGCTTTCAGGAAAACAAAACCGGCAACGCCGATGGCGAGAATGATCAGCGGCAAAAGACGTTTAAGCATCAGTGATTAGCCTGTCAGGTTGATCGCGGGGCGACGCGCGAAGGTATTGAATCTACTATACAATCTGAAGATGCTTTCAGATCCCCCCAGAATAGTGGGTGCGTCAATTTTTCGCATGGTGGAGCGACTGGTCATGGAATCCCACGTCAACCTGGTCCTGGTGACATTAATAAACGTGGCAATCGTGTGCCTGGTTGTCGTGCTGCACAACTCCGTGCTGGTCCGTCTGAGCGGACTACTCTCCAAAATGCGCCAGAGCCAACATTTCCGCCTGATTGTCGCGGTGCTGGGCTGCCTGACTGCCCACGCCCTGGAGGTCTGGTTCTTCGCCGTGCCCTACTACCTCATGCATCACGCCGATGGCTGGGGCGAACTGGTGGGCAACTTTAACGGCAGCCTTCTGGACTGCGTCTATTTCTCCTTCACTACCTTCACCACCTTGGGCTACGGTGACATCGAAGCCCTCGGTCCGTTGCGCTACCTGACCGGAATCGAGGGCCTGACAGGGCTGGTACTGATCACCTGGAGTGCCTCGTTCCTGTTCGTGGAAATGCAGCGCTACTGGCCCGCCCGTTAAGCACATCAAAGCCATTTGCAGCGGGCCAGGTTGTAGTACAGCAGCGGCACCACGATGACGGTAAACAGGGTCGACATGGCCAGGCCGAACACCAGCGAAATCGCCAGACCATTGAAGATCGGGTCGTTCAGGATGAAGTAAGCGCCCACCATGGCGGAAATCGCGGTCAGGGCAATGGGCTTGATGCGCACCGCGCCCGCGAGGATCACCGCCTCACCCAGATCAACCCCCTCATCCAGTAACTGGCGGATGAATACCACCAGCAGGATGGAGTTGCGCACGATAATCCCGGCCAGCGCAATCATGCCGATCATGCTGGTGGCGGTGAACTCCCGTCCCAGCAGCGTATGACCCGGCATGATGCCGATCAGGGTAAGCGGGATCGGCGCCATCACCACCAGGGGCAGGACGTAGGACCGGAACTGGGCCACCAGCAACACGAAGATCATGAACACGCCCACGCTGTAGGCAGCCCCCATGTCCCGGAAGGTTTCATAGGTGATCTGCCATTCGCCGTCCCATTTCAGTGTGCCTTTCTCCGGCAACGGGGGCTGGTTGATGAAAAACTGCTCCGGGGCATCCGGATCCTGTTTGAGCCGGTCCACCATGGCAAACATGCCGTACAGGGGTGAATCGATCTCCCCGGCCATGTCCGCAGTCACGTAGGTCACCGGCAGCAGGTCCTTGTGGTAGATGGCCCCCATCCAGTCCGCTTCCCGGACATCGGCAAAGCTTGACAGTGGCACCAGCTGACCACTGCGGCTGCGAACCTTCACCGACATCAGCGCCGAAGGCTGGGCCTTGTCGCCCTCACCCAGGATGATCCGGATCGGTACCGGGTATTTGGCATGATCATCGTGCAGGAAGCTGACCCCACGGCCACCCAGTGCCGTCTGCAAGGCACCGACGACCTGGGCCTGGGAAACGCCGAGCCGGGCCGCGCGGGCGCGGTCAACCACCACCTCCCATTGCCGCGTCGGCGCTTCCAGGGTGGTGTCAATGTCCACCAGACCTTTGACTTCGGTCATGCCCTCGGCCACCCGGGTCGCAAGCGCAGCCCGGCGCTCGTTATCCACCGCGTAGATCTCAGCCACCACTGGCGACAGCACCGGCGGCCCCGGAGGTACCTCGACAATCTTGACCTCGGCATCGTAGCGGTCGCCGATTTCCGTCAGCGGACCGCGCAGGGACTGGGCAATGGCATGGGATTGCCGCTCCCGGTTCTCTTCCCCCACCAGGTTGACCTGAATATCCCCGTGGTACGGGTCACCGCGCAGGTAATACTGCCGGACCAGACCGTTGAAATTGATCGGTGACGCGGTGCCAGCGTAGGTCTGCCAGTTGGCCACCTCGTCCACGGTTTCCAGGTAATGGCCCATCTCCATCAGCACCCGCTGGGTCTTCTCCATTGGTGTGCGTTCCGGCATGTCCACCACAATCTGCAGTTCGGACTTGTTGTCGAACGGCAGCATTTTCAGGATCACCGCCTGGAACACCGGCAGGGACGCGGCCCCGACCGTCAGCAACACCACACCCAGGGCCAGGAACCGGCGCCGCCAGGAATGATCGCCGAGGAACGGTGACAACAGGGTGCGGAAAATTTTCAGGCTCACAGGGCTGACGCCTTCCGCAGAATTTGAAGCCTCTGCCGCCTCGGCGGCCGCCTGGCCCTTCTTGTGCCGCAGCAGCCGGAACGCAAGCCAAGGTGCGACCACAAAGGCCACGATCTGGGAGATGACCATCCCGGCGGAGGCATTGATCGGAATCGGGCTCATGTAGGGCCCCATCAGACCACTGACAAAGGCCATGGGGATCAACGCCGCCATGATGGTCAGGCTGGCCATGATGGTGGGGGTGCCGACCTCGTCCACGGCCACCGGGATGATGTCCTTCACCGCCCTGCGGGAATTCTGGATGCGCCGGTTGATGTTCTCGGTAATGACGATGCCGTCATCCACCAGGATGCCGATGGAGAAGATCAGGGCAAACAGGGACACCCGGTTGAGGGTGAAGCCCCAGGCCCAGGAGAATACCAGGGTCAGCAGCAGGGTGATCAGAACCGCGATCCCGACAATCAACGCCTGGCGCCAACCCATGGCGGCCAGGACCAGAATCATAACCGCCACGGTGGCGGAGATCAGGTCAGTAATCAGCTTGCGTGCTTTTCGGGAGGCGGTCTCGCCATAATCCCGGGTGACGAGCACCTCCACACCCACTGGCAGGGCGCGGTTGCGAAGCAGTTCCAGCCGTTCCTGGATCGCGGTGGTGATATCGATGGCGTTTTCACCGGGCTTTTTTGCCACCGCCAGGGTAACCGCCGGAAAAATCTCTCCCGGTTCGCCGACAGACCCGGTCTGCTCGCCGGGTCCGAACCCGGTCATGACGCTCTGGTCCACCACGGTGCCGCCCCGGCGGACCTCGGCGACATCCTCGAGGTACACGGCAGCCCCATTGTGCATGCCCACCACGAGACGGCGGACGTCCTCCACCGTCTCCAGCAGGGTGCCGACCTGCACCGGAATCGACAGATTATTCCGGGTAACCCGGGCTTCCTGGCTGCTGGTATTGGCTGACTGCAGGGCGTTCTGAACGTCCGCTACAGTGAGCTGGAATCCCGCCAGCAGAGCCGGGTCAAACAGTACATCCACCCGATCGGGCACGCCACCGACGGTGTAGACATCCCGGGTACCGGGCACCCGTTTGAGAGCCACTTCCAGCATGTGCGCCAGCCGGGTGAGTTCCTCGCCGGCGTGCCGCCCGGTGGGATCAAACAGGGTCAGGGTCATCACCGGCACATCGTCGATGCCCTTGGGTTTGACCACCGGCTGGGTGGCGCCCAGGTTGGCCGGCAGCCAGTCCTGGTTCGAGTACACCTGGTTGTACAGCCGCACCAGGGCTTCCTGCCGGGGCACCCCCACCTCGAACTGGACGGTGATCACTGCCTGGCCCTGGCGGGAGACCGAATAGACATGCTCAACGCCCTGGATCTCGCTCATCACCTGTTCGGCGGGCGTGGCAATGGCGCTCTCTACCTCCCGGGCACTGGCACCGGGAAGGCCCACCATGATGTCCGCCATGGTGACGTCGATCTGGGGTTCTTCCTCCTTGGGCGTGATGATCACCGCCAGCACACCCAACACGATCGCCAGCATCGCCAGCAAAGGCGTCAGTTTGTTGTCCTGAAAAACCCGGGCAATGGCGCCGGAAGGTCCGACGCCCGGCAGTTCCTCGCTCACTGGCCTGCCTCCCCGCCAGAGTCCGCGGGACGGGACAGGCTCAGCCGGTCACTGCCCACCAGGACCTGTGGATTGCGCACAATACGCTCGCCTTCGCTCAATCCCGCCAGCACCTCCAGGCGCTCCCCGTCCGGGGTACCGACCCGCACCTGACGCAGACGGGGCCGGTCCCGCTCATCCAGCACGAACACCGCCCTCAGTTCACTGTGGCGGACCAGGCTGCTGGCCGGAATCCACAGCGATTCACGCTCGCCAACGGGCACGCTGACCTTGACCAGCATTCCCGGAAACAGCGAGCCATTGGGCTCGGTCAGGCGCATCCTCAAGCGGAACGTATGGGTCGCCGGATCGGCGTAGGGATAGAACGTCATCTCGCCGGTTTCCAGCAACCGGCCGTCCGAGAGTGCCACCGTGGCCCGTCGCTCGGAACGGGCCAGGTCCGCGTATTTCTGGGGCAGATCGACCACCACCCGCAACTGTTCCAGGGAAAGCCCGCTGAGCAGCGGCTGGCCCGGATTGACCGCCTCCCCGATTTCCACATGCCGTTCGGTCAGGATGCCCCCGTAGGGAGCCACGATGCGGGTATAGCTCAATTGTTCCTCGGCCTCCGCAACCGAAGCCTGAGCGCGTTCCAGCCGGGCCCGAGCCCCGGCCAGGTTGTTCCGGGCCTGATCGAATTCCTGGCGGGATACCAGGCCGCGTTCATGGACGGCCTCAATACGTTCGAACCGCTGCCGGGCATCGGCCAGTGCCGCGGTCGCTTCCTCGAGTCCGGCCCGGGCCTGGCTCAGTCGCGCCCGCTGTTCACTGTCCTCCAGCTGAACAATCAGGTCTCCCGCCGCCACTGAATCGTCCACATCGAAAGGAAGTTTCAGGACGGTGCCACTGGTCTGGGCAGAGACGGTGCTTTGCTGGACCGCCTCGATGACGCCATCCAGGTGAACCGTCTCCTCGATGGGCGCACGCTCGACCTCGACAATGTCCAGTTCCTCCTGCTGGGCCAGTGTCAAAGCAGGCATCAGCAGAGCGATGGCGGCCAGCCAGGGGTGAAAACGCGAACGGGTAACCATGGGCACCTGATTCCTTTGGGTTATTTGCTCATAACTACATGGTAACAATCGTTGCACCACAATCGTAGACAAGCATAGTCCATGGCCATCGGAGCGCTTTGATATGACACAAAAAAAGCCCCGCATGGAGGAGTTGGATCCATGCAGGGCCGAATGTCACCCGCCGGCTATGAGAAGCGGGTAACCGCCATACTGTGATTTACCAGCGCGCGGTCAGTGCCGCCCGGAAGGTCCGACCCGGCTCATTGACCCGGTAGGCTTCGCCGGTAAACAGGTCTTCGCGACTGACGTGGGGTGCCCAGGTCTTGTCGAACACGTTGTCCACCGCCCAGCTCAGGGTCAGGTAGTCCATCAGCGGGTGGCTGCCGTTCAGATTGAAAACGCCGTACCCCGGGGAAGTGCTCGGGTCGAGGCCTGACTCCTCATCAATCCGGTCCTGCCGGCGTGCCAGCATCCATTCCGCCTGGACGCTATGACCCATGTGGTGCCAGCCCAGGGTCTGGATGTACTGCACAGGCGGAATCTGCGGCAACGGCTGGTCGGTGTCATTATTGGTTCCCCGGACACTGGCCAGTTTTCCGGTGGCACTCCAGGTGCCGTTGCTCCAGCCCAGCTCGCCCTCGACACCCAGCAGACGGGCGTCGATATTCCGGTAGCGGATAACGTCCGGTGCCGGCTCGTAACGCAGCACGAAATCGTCCACTTCATCGACCCAGATCGCCGGGCGCCAGTGCCAACCGTCACTCTGCCCGGCCAGGCTCAGCTCCAGCTTGTGGTGTTTCTCGGTTTCGAGATCCGGGTTGCCGACCCAGGCGCTGCCCTTGGTGACATAACGCTCGTTGACACCGGGGGAGCGGACGCTGTGGGAAGCGGTCAGTTCCAGGGTGTTAAGCGGCGACACCCGCCATTCGCCAGTCATGAAACCGCTGACGTTGTCATCCGTGGCTTTGGTATCGGTTACGCCATAAACATTCTCGTAGATGGATGCCGGTGACATGGGCATCGCATCCGGGTTCATGGTGAATGTCTCATCAGCCCGATTGGCATCCATTTCCACCCGGTCATAGCGGATGCCCGCACCCAGGCGCATGTTGACCCGGATACGGTGGAAGGCTTCGGCAAACACCCCGACACGATCACGCTCCACATCCGGCCACAGGAACGAGGCCTCGTTGGTCAGATCCATACCGTTGTACATGGTGGCATCCCAGGTGTTGCTCTCGACATCCACACCGACAGCAATGTCCTTCGTGTAGTCGATGGTCTGGTCCAGCACCAGGCGGGCGCCCTGGGTCCGGGTTTCCGAAAGGGTCTGCATTTTCATGGGCATCCCCATCATCACCGGCGGCTCACGCAGACTGAAATTGTCCATCACGTGATCCACGTCCGCCTGCCAGGCCATCAGGTTCCAGCCACCGCTGGCCACCGGCGCACCCAGCTCCAGGCGATACATATCGGTATCGGTCTTCGGCGCATCCATGCCGGAGGCGTATTTCACATCTCGCTCTTCCTGGCGGCTGACCATGCCTTTCACATAGAAACCGTTGTCTGCTGTCCAGGCTCCGTCAACGCGGCCCTCGGTGTTTTCGAAGGCGCTCCGGACCTCGTTGCCATCGCCGTCCTCGTAATCATCGGCTTCCTCGTAACCCGCGGAAAGCCGAAGGTAATTGTCGCGATCGCCCACGGCAGCACTGCCATTGACCAGTTTGCCCTCGCCATTATCTGACCCGCCAATCGTGAGGTGGCCGGTCGTGCGGTTGCCATCGGCAAAGGTCGGCGCCGCCGTCGTGGCCACCACCTGGCCACCGGCAATGGGGCCCCAGCGCAGGGTTTGGTTGCTGGTACGGACTTCCAGCACCTGGGGTAACGCAGAGCTGAGCCGGCTGGTGGGCGGGTCCATCCGGTTGGGGCAGGCACCTTCCACCCGCATGCCGTCCAGCAGCACATCGACGCGCTCCTGGCCCTGGCCACGGATTACCGGGTCCAGACCGCGCCCGCCGAGACGGGAAAGCGATACCGAGGGCTCCGAGTCCAGCCGGGACACCGGCTCCGACGCCAGGGCCGCTTCCGACAACCGGGCCGCCTCGGCCGACCGGCCTTCGGTGACCCGGATCAACAACTGGTCATCGTCCTGTACCTGGGAAAAAGCGGGGGCAGTGGCACATCCGGCCAGAATCAGGCCGATAATGCGTGCCAGGGGTTTCTCGGTCATGCCTGGAGGTTCCTTACCATCACGGGAGTGGGAAAATCGGGTTAATTGCCGGTAATGATAAAGACAAACCTGGTCGCGGGCTTGGGACACAATGCCGCACCCCTTAAGGGGTATTCCGGATGGTTTTTATTGCACAAATTCCGGGCGCAGCTTGCCAGAAACTGCACTCCTGTGGTGCAATCTACGCCAATTTTCTTACCGAACGGCCACATTCCCGCGCCGTTTTCAATGAGCAACTTCCCTAACAGGTATCACCATGACGGTAAAACTCGACGAGAAACTGGAACCGATCTTCCAGGACGTACTGCACCGCAATCCGGGCGAAAGCGAATTCCATCAGGCCGTTCACGAAGTCCTGGAAACACTGGGCCCCGTCCTGGTGAAGTACCCGGAGTTCGCGGACAAGAAAATCATCCAGCGCATCTGTGAACCCGAGCGCCAGATCATCTTCCGGGTACCCTGGCAGGACGATAAGGGCGAGATCCACATCAACCGCGCCTTCCGGGTTGAGTTCAACAGCGCCCTTGGCCCCTACAAGGGCGGCATGCGTTTCCACCCGTCAGTGTACCTGGGCATCATCAAGTTCCTGGGCTTCGAACAGATCTTCAAGAACGCCCTGACCGGCCTCCCCATCGGCGGAGGCAAAGGCGGCAGTGACTTCGACCCCAAGGGCAAGTCCGACGACGAAATCATGCGTTTCTGCCAGAGCCTGATGACCGAACTGTACCGTCACCTGGGTGAATACACCGACGTTCCCGCCGGCGACATCGGCGTGGGCGGCCGTGAGATCGGCTACCTTTTCGGCCAGTACAAGCGCATCACCAACCGGTATGAGTCCGGCGTCTTCACCGGCAAGGGTCTGGACTGGGGCGGCAGCCGTGCCCGTACCGAAGCCACCGGTTACGGCACCGTGTTCTTTACCCAGGAAATGCTCAAGGCCCGTGGCGACTCCCTGGACGGCAAGACCGTCGTGGTATCCGGCTCCGGCAACGTCGCCATCTATGCCATCGAGAAAGCCCACGAACTGGGCGCCAAGGTGATTGCCTGCTCCGACTCCCAGGGCATCATCGTGGATGAAAAGGGCATCGACCTGCAGACCGTCAAGCGCATCAAGGAAGTGGAGCGTCGCCGCATCAGCGCCTACACTGAATTCCAAAAGGATGCCAAATACGTGGAAGACGGCAACATCTGGAGCGTTCCGTGCGACGTGGCCCTGCCCTGCGCCACTCAGAACGAGCTGAACGGCAAAGACGCCAAGGCCCTGGTTGAAAACGGCTGTATCGCCGTGGCGGAAGGCGCCAACATGCCGACCACGCCGGAAGGCATTGCCATCTTCCAGGAAGCGAAGCTGGCCTATGGCCCGGGCAAGGCCGCCAACGCCGGAGGTGTTGCCACCTCCGCACTGGAGATGCAGCAGAACGCCAGCCGTGATTCCTGGACCTTCGACTACACCCAGAAACGCCTTGAGGAGATCATGATCGATATCCACAAGAACTGTTTCGAGACCGCCGCCGAGTTCGGCGCGGAAGGCAACTACGTGCTGGGCGCCAACATCAACGGCTTCCTCCGTGTTGCCAGGGCGATGAACGCCATGGGTGTTATCTGATCCGGCCATGACCAGCAACGAGCCTCTCCAGCCGACCGACCGTGTTTCAACCGGCCTGGCCGGACTGGATGAGGTTCTGGATGGCCTTCGAATCGGCGATAACGTGGTCTGGCGGGTTTCCGACCTCGACGACTATCGCCGGTTCGTCCTCCCCTTTATCGATGCCGCGGCCGATGCTGGCCGGCAGATCATCTATCTGCGCTTCGGGGAACACGCTCCGATCGTGTCCGAGCACCCGGGCGTCCGGGTCATTCATATCAACGCCCTGGGTGGATTCGAAAGCTTCACCAGCCGGATCTGGCGGCTGATCGAAGAGCATGGTCGCGGCGCCTTCTACGTTTGCGACTGCCTGAGCGAATTGCTCAATGCCTGGGCCACCGATGCCATGGTAGGCAACTTCTTCCGGGTCGTCTGTCCGTTCCTGTTCGAGCTGGACACGGTCGCCTGGTTCGCCCTGCATCCGCAACGCCACTCCCGCATGACCCTGGACCGGATCCGGGAAACCACCCAGGTGATGATCGACGTGCACCGGGATGGTGCAGAAGTACAGATTCATCCTATCAAGGCCTGGCGCCGGCAGTCCCCCACCATGTTCCTGCCGCACCGGGAGCAGGACGGTCGTTTCGAGCCCATTACAGACAGTAGCGACGCGACCCGCGTCCAGGCGAGTCTGGAGCTCGAGTACCTGCATCGCCAGCCGCTGCTGGATTACTGGGACAAATTGTTCCAGGAAGCCGGTCGGGCCCTGGCCAACAACGAGCAGCACTGCATGGCCGACCTTCAGGACCAGGTACTGAAGGTGCTCATCAGTCGCGATCCCAAGATACTGGAGCTGGCCAGGCGGTACCTGAGTCTCGAGGACCTGCTGACGATCCGAAGCCGCATGGTGGGTAGTGGCTACATCGGCGGCAAGGCCACGGGCATGCTGATTGCCCGCAACATTCTCCTGCGGGAGGGCCCTGATAGCTGGAAAACCTGTCTGGAGCCCCACGACTCAAGCTACCTGGGTACCGACGCCTACTACGCCTTCCTGGTCCACAACGGCCTGTGGCCGTCGGTCATGCGCCAGCGCTCGGAGGCCGGCTACCTGACCGAGGCGCCGAAATTGCAGCAGAGCATCCGCAAGGGCAACTTTCCGA
The DNA here is from genome assembly GCF_041690455.1 of Marinobacter sp. Taxonomy (GTDB): domain Bacteria; phylum Pseudomonadota; class Gammaproteobacteria; order Pseudomonadales; family Oleiphilaceae; genus Marinobacter. The sequence continues at coordinate 39,935 of NZ_JAWLHI010000020.1, read as the reverse complement.
ATGAAATCCGCTCGGAGCTGGAACGCCTGCTGGATCATTACGGCCAGTATCCGATCCTGGTGCGCTCCAGCAGTCTGCAGGAGGACGGCTTCGGCAATGCCTTCGCCGGCAAATACGACAGCGTATTCCTGGTCAACCAGGGCGGCCCGGAGCAGCGACTGGCGGCCCTGGAAGACGCCATCCGGCAGGTCTATGCCTCGTCGATGAGTGAGGATGCCCTGGTGTATCGCCGGCAACGGGGTCTGCATCAGCGGGAGGAGCCCATGGCGCTGTTGATCCAGCGGGTAAACGGCCGTTTTCACGGCCGCTATTACCTGCCGGACGCCGCCGGGGTGGGCGTCTCCCGCAATACCTTTGCCTGGGACAGCAGCATGGACCCGGAGGCGGGCATGGTCCGGCTGGTCATGGGGCTCGGTACCCGGGCGGTCGACCGGATCGAGGGCGACCACGCCTGTGTCATGGCCCTCGACCAGCCAGGCCGCCACCCGTTCCGGAACCAGGATGAAAGCTACCGGTTCTCCCAGCATCTGGTGGACCTGCTGGATCTGCAGGAAGGCACCCTCAGCACCTGCCCCCTGAGCCAACTCGCGCAGGACGTGCCGGCCCTGCCCCTGCAATACCTGGCGGAGGTGGACCGTCCTGCCAGCGAACGGGCCGAGCAACTCGGGCTGGCCGGACCGGTCTGGCGACTGACGTTCACGCCGCTGGTGAAACGGACCCGGTTCATCGAACGCCTGTCCCGGCTACTGAAAACTCTCGAGGCCGGCTACCGGCACCCGGTGGATGTGGAGTTCACCCTGCACCTGGACCGCCAGGGGGAACCGTCCTTCAACCTGGTGCAGTGCCGCCCCCTGGCCACCATCGGTGAAACCGGGCCGGTCACCCTCCCCGAAGAGCCTGAGCCTGGACGGGTGCTGTTCCGGACCGAAGGCCATTTCATGGGTGGCAACATCAACCTGACCCTGGACCGGGTGATCCGCATCGACGCCTCGGTCTACTCCCGACTGACCACCGGTCAGCGCTACGAGGTCGCCAGGCTGGTCGGAGAGACGGTGCGCCGGGGCAAGGGTCGCACCCTGCTCATCGGTCCCGGCCGCTGGGGCACCAGCAGTCCCGAGCTGGGGGTGCCAGTGCGTTTTGCCGACATCGCCGGGGTATCGGTGCTGGTGGAAGTATCGGAGAAAGCCGGGGACATGGTGCCGGATCTGTCCTATGGCTCCCACTTCTTCCAGGACCTGGTGGAAACCGGCACCGCGTACGTGGCCCTGTTCCCGGACGACAGACAGTGTCTTTACCAGCCTGAATTGCTGGGGCCGGCCCCCCCGGAGGTCGAACGCGAAGCCCGACCGGAGGATGCCATACTGGTCACCACCACGGACGATCCACCTCTGCATCTCCGCGCCGATGTGATCAGCCATAGCCTGATCTGCTACTTCGAGGATTGATCCGCGGCAAGCCCATTGAAAACAAATCTGCCGGAAGCCATGACTGTTGGTAGAATCCGAACCATGGAATGGCTCACTCACTCTCAAACCGGTATTCGCCAGGCGGCCCGCTACCTGCTCGGCATGCGGCTGGCCATCGTAACGATCCAGCTGGTCGCCCTCGCTGTTGCGGAATCGATGATTACCCTGGCGCACGAGGCCGAGGCACTTTTACTGTGCCTCGGTTACGCTGTGCTCGCCACCCTGGGCTGGCTCTGGTTCACCCGCCGACCACCGGCCTCCTCCCTGGCCGTGAGTGCCGGGCTGCTGGCAGATATAGTCCTGATCGGCAGCTGGCTGTTCCTGACCGGCGGCTATACCAACCCTCTGGTTTCCCTGCTATTGCTGCCCATTGCCGTGGCCATCATCCTGGTTCCCCTGGGCCAGAGTATCGCCATCACCGCCAGCGGTATCGCCGCCTACACGGCACTGGTGCTCTGGCACACCCCGATCGGCCACAGCCAGCACAATGACAACCTTGCCCAACTCCACCTGTTCGGCATGTGGGCGACCTTTGCCCTGACTGCGGCCATCCTGTTACTGGTGGTTGGCGCCCTGGCCCGTCGGCTTCGCAGCCAGCAGCTGCAACTGGCTCAATTCCGGGAAAACCGGCTCAGGGACGAACAGATCATCGCCCTTGGTCTGTCCGCCGCCGCCGTGGGCCACCGACTGGGGACACCGCTGAACACCATGACCCTGCTGCTGGACGAGATCCGCTCGGAAACCAGTCGAAGGGTTGCAGCACCCGACTCCGGCGCGCTGAAGGAAGACCTGGACACCATGGAACAGCAGATCCAACTCTGCAGCCAGCATCTCCAGCAGCTCACCCGCGCGGCGGTGGAGGCCCGATCCGCCCAGCAGGAGACACTGACGGTCGAAGACTGGCTGTTGCGCCTGCGGGAATCCGCCACCCTGCTCTGGCCCTCCGGCCCGATCCACTGGCAACAACCGTTCCCGAAAGTGCCTGTGGCCATGGACGCTACCCTCGACCAGGCGGTACTGAATCTGCTGGCCAATGCCCTGACCGCCAGCCCGGCCTGGGTCGGCGTGGCGGCCCGTACCGGTGCTCCGGGCCGGATCGAAATAGTCGTGGAGGATCACGGGGAGGGCCTGGAAGCTGCCTTTGAGGGCGCACCGGGGGAGGAGATCGTGGATTCAAGAAACGGGCTCGGTGTCGGCCTGTTCCTGTCCAATGCCACCATCCAGCGCCTGGGGGGTACCCTCAGGGCCCGGGCCGAGGAAAACGGCACCACCATGGTCATTGATTTGCCGGAAGCGGACTCGAACGGAGACAGCGCATGAGCCAACCCAACCTCTGGCTGATTGTGGATGATGACGCGGCTTTTCTGCAGATACTGCAACGCTCCCTGGCCCGCCAGGATATCGAAGCAGTGCCCGCCACCACCGGGGCCGAGGCATTGGCACTGATCGAAGCCAGGGATTTCGGACGTTGCGTGCTGGACCTCAACCTGGCCGGTGAGAGCGGCCTGCAGTTACTGCCAGAATTGCTGGCCCGCAGGCCGGACCTGGAGATACTGGTTCTGACCGGCTATGGCAGCATCGCCACCGCAGTCGAGGCCATGCGCCGGGGCGCCATCAATTACCTGTGCAAACCGGTGACCGTGCACCAGCTCGTCACCGGCTTCGAACCCCTGGACGCGCCGCCGGAGCTGCGTCCGGAGCCGCCTTCGGTGGAAGAAATGGAATGGGAGCACATCCAGCGGGTGCTCAACGAGCACGACGGCAATATTTCCGCCACCGCCCGCGCCTTGAACATGCACCGGCGCACCCTCCAGCGCAAACTGCAGAAACATTCCCGCTGGCGCAGCTGAACCGCAGGCGGGAATCGATAAAAAACTGACTTCCGTCAATTTCTGCCTGGTACCATTCCGTGCCAATCGGCCTGACTTCGGGTAGCATCTCCGCCTTTACACTGCATATTGCAGTAAGTGTCACACAGGGAGGCGTGCTCGTAATCCATCAGCCAGACCAGCAGAAGCGAACCTGAATGCCGAAATCGACGGATGTTGCAGAGCCCCCGACGGGTATTGACGCCGAACGCCTGGCCCTGGTGGCCGCTACCACCCCCAACCTGGTCCTGTTCCTGGACGAAGCCGGCACCATCGAGTGGGTGAACCCCAGCTTCGAGCAGCATACCGGCCACCTGCTGGCCGACATCCGGGGCAAGCACCCCCGAGATGTGCTCTATGGGCCGGACACCGATCCCGACACCATTGCCCGGATCAACCGGCACCTGCACCGGGGTGATACCTTTGCCGAGGACATCCTGCACTACACCCGCTCCGGCACTCCTTACTGGGTCCATAGCTACTGCGTGCCCATCGGCCGGGAACAGGGAACCGCCCCCGGCTACATCGTGATCCAGAACAACATTTCCGACCGCAAGCACAGCGAGCGCGGCCTGCGGATCGCTGCCAGTGTCTTTGACCGCAGCCACGAAGCCATCATCATCTCCGACCATAACAACCGCATCCTCGACGTCAATCCGGCGTTCTCCCGGATCACCGGCTATAACCGGGATGAAGTGCTGGGCCTGAATCCCGGAATCCTCAGCTCGGGCCGGCATTCGGCGGAGTACTACCAGTCCATGTGGCAATCCATCGAAAAGACGGACCACTGGCGGGGCGAGATCTGGAACCGGCGCAGGAGTGGCGAGGAGTTCATCGAACTGCTGTCCATCAGCCGGGTCCACCTGGACGAGCCCGGGCAGTATTACCATGTGGCGGCCTTCTCGGACATTACCACCCTGAAGAATCACGCCCGGGAACTGGACCGAGCCGCCAACTACGACGATCTCACCGGTCTGCCCAACCGCCAGTTGCTCGAGGAGCGCCTGCGTTCGGCCCGCAGCCATGCCGAACGCCATGGCCGGCGGCTGTCGGTGTGCTGCCTGGACCTGGACGGGTTCAAGGTCATCAACGATCGTCTTGGCCAGAGCGCCGGCGACCAGGTGCTACGCACCCTCGCCGAGCGGCTGACCCACACCCTGCGCAGCGGCGATACCGTGGCCCGGGTCGGCGGCGATGAATTCGTCCTGCTGCTCCAGAGCGACGACACCAACGCGGTTTACCACCGCATTCTGTCCGTCATCGGCGAGCCGGTAGCAGTCGGGGGCGAGCAGGTAACCCTGACCGCCAGCCTTGGCATCACCCGTTACCCTGAAGACCAGGCCGAGGCCGAAGGCCTGATCCGCCACGCCGACCAGGCCATGTATTCGGCCAAGGAGAGAGGCCGTAACCAGTTCCATTTCTTCGATCCGGATCTGGATCAGCACCGGCAGAAGCGGCGACAGCAGTTGATGGAATTGACCCGTGCCCTGGAGAACCAGGAATTCGAGCTGTTCTTCCAGCCCCAGGTCCGGATGTCGGATTATTCCCTGGCCGGCTTCGAGGCCCTGATCCGCTGGAATCGGCCCGAATCGGGACTGATCAGTCCTGGCGAGTTCCTGCCCTATGTGGAGAACAGCCACCTGGAAGTGCCCCTGGGCCAGTGGGTCCTGAAGGAAGCCATCCACCAGCTGAACACCTGGCAACAGGCGGGTGAGGACCTGACCGTCAGCATCAACATCACCGCCCGACATCTGCTGGACCGGAGTTTTGCCGACTACCTGGAAAGCTACCTGCACAGCCACCCGGAACTGGATCCCGCCCGGGTCACCCTGGAAGTGCTGGAGTCCACCGCGCTGGAGGATACCCAGCAGGCCAATCACGTACTGACACGGTGCCGCAGCCTCGGCTTGAAGGTGGCCCTGGATGACTTCGGCACCGGGTTCTCCTCCCTGAGCTATCTGCGAACCCTGCCCATCGACCTGATCAAGATCGACCAGAGTTTCGTTCGCAACATGATGGACAGCCCCAGTGACAAGGCCATCGTCGAAAGCGTGATCTTCCTGGCCCAGCGCTTCGAGCACCCGGTCCTGGCCGAAGGAGTGGAAACCGGAGACCAGGCCCGCACCCTCGCCCGGATGGGCTGCAACCAGATCCAGGGTTACGGGATTGCTCCGCCCATACCCGCCGGAAAGGTTCTGGAATGGGCCGGCGGTTGGCGCACCCGGAAACAGCAAGGGCTGGACCAGGGCCGGCTCGCCCAGGGCGACGGTATCTGAGGCTAGGGCCGGTAGCGGCGCTGATCCAGGGTCGTGAGCCGGTCCGGATGGAAGACCATCAGGCCGGTCACGAAGGTGCCATTGACGAAGCCTTCCGGCAGCATGATCAGGGGCAGGTAGCGAATGTACCCGTGGATCAGTTCTTCGAAGGTATAGACGCCGCTGGACCACAGCATCAGACACATCACCACGCCGGCCGCAGCCACTGCCAGCCCGGCCCCGAAGAATCCGCAGAAGAAGATATAGGCGAAAAAATTCCGGAAGTTCCGGCGGCGCTCCCACACCATGATCCCGTGACTCACCAGTGCCGGTACCATGACGGTCACCAGCCCGTTGGCCGCGAACATCATGACCGGTTCCCGCCCCGTGATGACAGTAATCACCAGCGCCAGAAGACCACTGAACACCGCCAGCGCCCAGCCCAGCATCAGGGTGATAACGGTCATGCCGAAGATATGGATGGCAAGGCCGGGCGAAATCCCTGCACGCAATTGCCACAGGAATCCCAGCGCCACAGCCGCACCGAAAAACGAATGCTGGAGAGCGTTATCCTTGCGCAGTGCCTGCCAGTCGACAGAGCGGGCTGCCTGCGCCAGGATCACCAGAAACAGTACGGCCGTTAACAGCCACTGTCCCGTTGATAACAGGTTTTCCGTCATCCCCATGGCACGCGCATCCCGGGTCATGAATTCAGGCAAGAGTCAGGAACAATGATAGCGGGTAAGCCCGCTCCGTTACCAAGACCGGCTTGATTCAGGCGGTCTGCGCCACCGGTTGCCGGTGGTTAGTGAGCGTGGTCCAGGCATCGAAGGTGCTCAGGAATACCTGACCACCCAGGTGGGCGAGAAATTCCGTATCCCTGAGCCGGTCCATCACCGGTCCCTTGACCTCGGACAGGTGCAGGCGCACGCCGGCGTCGTTCAGGCGCTCGTTGATGGCCTCAAGGCTCTCCAGGGCCGACGCGTCGATCAGATTGACCGCCGGACAAACCAGCACCAGATCCCGGAGTTCCGGCTCCCGCGTCACCAGATCCATGACCGTCTCCTCCAGGAACCGGGCATTGGCGAAATACAGGCTTTCGTCCACCCGCAGGAAGGTCACTTTCGGGCACAACTGCACATTGTGGCGCAGCACATTGCGGAAATGCTCGGTACCCGGCACGCGACCCACAACCGCACTGTGGGGCCGGCTGGTGCGGTACAGGAACAGACCGATGGACAGCGCCACCCCGGCGATGATGCCCGCCTCCACACTGTGCACCAGGGTCAGCAGGATGGTGGCCAGCATGGCACCGAAATCGGTGCGCGAGTACCGCCAGGTGCGGGACAGCGCCGGCAGGTCTATCAGGGTGGTCACCGCCACAATGATGGTTGCCGCCAGGGTTGCCTGGGGCAGCCAGGCAATGGCCGGGGTCAGGAACAGGGTCGCCAGGGCAATGCCGACGGCGGTGTAGGCGCCGGCGGCCGGAGTTTCCGCGCCGGCATCAAAGTTGACCACGGACCGGGAAAAACCGCCGGTCACCGGCATGCCACCGGAGAAGCCGGCACTGAGATTTGCCGTGCCCAGGCCGATGAGTTCCTGGTCCGGGTCAATCCGCTGGCGACGCTTGGCGGCCAGGGTCTGACCCACCGATACCGATTCGACAAAACCCACAATGCTGATCAGAAGGGCACTGACCGCCAGCTGCGACCACAGACCGGTGTCCAGGGAGGGCATGGTGAATTCCGGCAGCCCGGAAGGCACCTCCCCAACCAGGCGCACCCCTTTCTGGTCAAGCTGGAAGTACCAGGCAACCAGGGTAGTCACCAGCACCGAGAGAATCGGTGCGGTCTTGGTGAGGATATCCGCCAGCCTCGGTTTTACCCCGAGGTTCATCAACAGGGGCTTGAGATGCTTGCGGGCCAGCAACAGGAATACCAGGGCGCCGACGCCGATGACCAGGGTGTAGAAGTTGGTGGTTGTGAGGGAACTCAGCAGGGACTCGGCGATCTCCACCAGATTATGCCCGGAAGCCTGGATGCCGAAAATATGCTTGAACTGGCTGGCCGCAATGACAATACCGGAGGCGGTGATGAAGCCGGAAATCACCGGATGGCTCAGAAAGTTGGCCAGGAATCCGAGCCGCAGTATCCCCATCAGGGTCAGCATCAGGCCCGACATCACCGCCAGCAGCACCGCACCCGCGACATAGGCAGCGGTACCCGCCTCGGCAATGGGCGCCAGGGCCGCGGCGGTCATCAGCGACGCCACCGCCACCGGGCCCACCGACAGGGTCCGGCTGGTGCCGAACACCGCGTAAATCACCAGCGGCAGGATACTGGCATAAAGTCCCACCTGGGCCGGAAGCCCCGCCAGCAGCGCATAGGCCAGGGACTGGGGGATAAGCATGACGGTAACGATGACCGCGGCCACCAGATCACTGGTGGCCTGGTCACGACCGTACTGGGGTGCCCATTGCAGAATGGGCAGGTACCGCTGGATCCGATTCATGCGGTGCTCAGAACAGGTTGACCGGAACTTTCAGGTAGACCTGCCCGTTGTCTTCGGCCGGCGGCATGTGACCGGCGCGCATGTTGACCTGTACCGACGGCAGGATCAGCCGGGGCATGTCCAGGGTGGCGTCCCGCTCGGTGCGCATCCTGACGAAATCATCTTCACTGACACCTTCGTGGACGTGGATATTGGCCTCGCGCTCCTCGGCCACCGTGGTCTGGAACAGGAATTCGTCGCGACCCGGCGCGCCGTAGTCATGACACATGAACAACCGGGTTTCCGGGGGCAGCGACAGTACTTTCTGGATGGACCGGTACAGCGTGCGGGCATCACCGCCGGGGAAATCACAGCGGGCAGTGCCGAAATCCGGCATGAACAGGGTGTCGCCAACGAAAGCAGCATCACCGATCACGTAGGTCAGGCAGGCCGGGGTATGACCGGGAGTGTGCAGCACCCGGCCTTCCAGATTGCCGATGCGGAAGGTGTCGCCTTCACGGAACAGTTGATCGAACTGGCTGCCGTCACGGGCAAATTCGGTACCGGCGTTGAATGCCTTACCGAAGATCTCCTGGACATCGACGATCTTCTCGCCAATGCCGGTCTTGCCACCAAGTTTTTCGTGCAGGTAAGGGGCGGCAGACAGGTGATCGGCATGCACGTGGGTCTCTAGGATCCACTCCACCGTCAGGTCGTTGTCCCGGACATAGCGGATGATCTCGTCCGCGGAGCGGACGTCTGTGCGGCCGGCGGGATAATCGAAATCCAGGACGGAGTCCATGATTGCGCACGCCTGGCTGTCGGGATCACGCACCACGTAGCTGAACGTATTGGTCGGTTCGTCGAAGAAATGCTGGACGACGGGATTGCTCATGACACTCACCTCGAACATCGATCCTTTAAGTTTAATTCTAAGGATATATTAAAAGGTAATATTGAGTGAAATGCCAATTTCTTCTATCAGTATCCTCCCTGATATCCGGCCGGGACTGAGCCCGGCCTGTTCCGTGGGGTTCAGATCTGTTCGAGTTTGCTCCGGATCTCCTTCCGGCGACCAGCATCGGCCACAGGCCGGTTAGGTCGCTCGGGTGCGTTCAGAGCTTTGTTCAGGTACTCCCGGGCCCGCTCCGGCTGATCCTGCTCGATCAGAAAATCACCATAAAAATAATTGGGGTCGATCCCGTTCGGGTTCAACTCCAGGGCCTTGAGCAGGTATTTCCTGGCCTTGTCATCATCCCCGAACCCGAGGGGCCAGCCCGGCACCTGGTAGTACAGGCTGCCCAGGGAGGTATAGGCCGAGCCCTCCAGGGCTGCCGGATCAATTTCCAGCGCCTTTTCCAGAGATTTCCGGGCGTCCTTGACCAGACCCAGGGCGCCGAGGCCACCCTTGGCACCGGCATAGGTGCTCAACACAATGCCCTGCCAGATCAGGGGTTCGGCACGGTCGGGATAGGTATCGACCAGAACCTGCGCCTGGCCGGCCAGGTCCTCAAAGGCCTTTTCCTTCTGGTCTTCCGGCAGCTGATACTGGATTTCCGCCCATCGACCCTGGATACCGGCCAGGTCGGAATCAAGATTTCCCGCCCAGACCGGCGCGGCAATAATCGACGCAAGCAAAAGGATCATCCATTTCATGACAGTACTCCCGAATTCAGAAAACGCCGGATCACCGGCAGTTGCTTCAACATGGCCTTGTCGACGATCCGGGGCAGGATGCCATTGATCACCACAAACAGTTTTTCCGGCCAGCCCAGGAACCGCCGGCGATCGTCGTTTTCCATCGCCTTGAGGATTTCGGCCGCAACTGCCTCGGGGGCATCCATGGTATTGCCGAGCGCCCGGTTCAGTTCGTTGACCTGTTCCGGATTCATGTCGGTTGCCGTGGCCCGGGGGGCGACATACACCACCTGCACCGGCGTATCCGCCAATTCCCGGCGCAACGCCTCGGTGAAGCCACGCAGCCCGAACTTGCTGGCACAGTAGGCGGTATAGCCCGGAAAACCGATGCTGCCGAAGGTCGAGCCGACAAACACCAGGGCCCCGTAGCCACCCTTCTCGAACCGGGGGGCAAAATGCCGTGCCACCAGCATGGCCGAGCGCAGGTTCACGGTCAGCTGGGCATCCAGTTCACTGACGGCCATGGCTCCGAGAGCGGCAAAGCGGTTCTGGCCCGCGCAGTGAATAACCCCATCGATATCCGGATAGGCGTCGCTCAGGCGCTCCAGCTGTTGATCCAGATCCGGGGCGGCAAGATCCAGGTGCACCGCGGACACCCCTTCCCGGTGACCCAGCCTGTCCGGCTGCCGAGACGCCACGATGACCCGGGCACCGGTCCGGACCAGCGGGTCCACCAGCGCCTTGCCGATACCTCCGGTTCCTCCCAGCAGGAGGAACACCCGATCATGCAGCCTCATGGCGCGACTCCTTGCGACCGGAAGGCAGCGGAATGCTGTGCAGCATGTCACCATAGAGTCGATACACCATGCGGGCAGCTTCGATGATGGCCTGTTGGTCATCCGGATCGGTGATCTCGTTCATCAGGTTGCGGAAGAACTCGAAGTGCTCCTGATCCAGCGCACCGTGGGAATACAGGTAGCTGAATGCCGCATCGGGCAGACCCAGCTGTTTCTGGATGGCTTCACCCAGCGGCGTGGCCAGCTCGATGGAGGTACCTTCCAGCACCTGGACCATGCCGAAGAACGCCGCCGGGTTGCCGCGCTGAATCCGGTCGTACAGGTAGGCGACCATCAGTTCGATGGAGGTGTCGGGGGTGCCATTGCGAATCGCTTCCTTGTCCTCGCCACAGGCTTCCAGGTCATCGAGGATCCACTCGTGGTGGCCGTATTCCTCCTCGATGTATTCCACCAGGGCCTTGCGGACAAATTCCAGGCGCTCCGGCAGGCGGCCACCGCAGGCCATCATCAGCGGCACCGTGTGCTTGACGTGGTGGTAGGCCTGGGTCAGGAACCAGGTATAGCCGGTCAGATCGAAGCGGCCCTCGCGGATAGCGTCGATAACCGGCGCGCCCGTCACATGGGCACGTGCTTCAGCGGTTTCGGATTGCAGGCGATCGAAAAATGCCATGACAGTGTCTCCTGGCGTGTTTGATGAGGTTGAATGGGTCGTAGAAAGGTTCATAAAAATGGGAAAGGCACCGGCCAGCAGCGCGGGCAGGTCCGACTGGATCTTCTTGCGCACGGGCCGACCGTTGGCAGTGACGTGCCCCTCGGCATGGGTCAGGGGCTGACGGCGAATGTATACCGCCGCCAGCCGGGCATAGTCAGGAAGGCCGGCGTTGAGCCCGGCCAGTGCCGAGCGCAGCTGCTCCGGTGAGCGGCCATCGCGGATCACGATCAGGGCGCTTGGGTGAGGGTCCCCGTCTCCGAACACCACCGCCTGCTGGGCGCCCAGGGCCTGGATCAGTTCGCTCTCGAGCCACTCGGGGCTGATGTTGCGACCAAAGCTGGTGATGAGCAGGTTCTTGGCACGACCATTCACGGTGAGAAAACCCTCCGGATTCAGGGTGCCCAGGTCCCCGGTGTCCAGCCACCCATCCCCCTCCGGCTCGTCGCCCAGGTACCCCAGGTGGGTGTTGCCCCGGACCAGGATGTGGCGGACAGGATCCAGCCGGACCTCGACGTGAGACAAGGGTTTGCCAACGGTACCTTCGCATTCGTCGCCGGGAACATTCAGCGCGACCACGGAGCTGCACTCGGACAGACCGTAGCCCTCGTAGAGAGGCAACCCGGCAGCCCGGCCACGGGCCAGCAATTCCGGTGACACCCGGCCACCGCCCACCGCGAGGAAGCGGAAAGACCGGCTCTCGAGCTGCCCCTGTTCGGCGGCCGCCACCAGCGCCATAGCCAGTTCCGGCACCAGGATCAGTGACTGGGGAGCATTTCGGTTGATACCCGCCACCAGGCGTTCCAGATCCAGGCCACTGCTGCCGGTCATCCCCAGGGCCTGCAACGGTGCGACATTCACCGTGGCTCCCATCAGCAACGGCAGGTACACCCCGGCAATGTTCTCAAGCAGGGTCGCCAGTGGCAGGATGCACAAATGCTGCTGCAACGGCACATCCGCCAGCCGTTCTTTCAACGCGAGGGTTGTCGCCGCCATCTGCGCCCCGGACAGGCAGACACCCTTGGGGGTGCCGGTGCTGCCGGAGGTAAAGGTGATCTTGGCGGTCGCTTCCGGCATCCACGCCCCGTCGCCGGTTACCGGCAAATGCCGGAGCCAGACGCCATGGCCGATATGTTCACCAAAAGCCTCCTGTTCGCCGGAGAGAAGGCAGTCCAGACCGGCCTGTTCGATCAGATGCGCAGCCTGGGCTTTCGAGAAGAAAACCGGCACCGGCACGCACACCACGTCGGCCAGCAGGCAGGCCAGGTCAGCCAGGATCCAGGCCGGAGAGTTATCGCCGCACAGACCGACACGCCTGACGCCCAACTGGCTCAACTGGCCAGCCAGCGCCTGTGCAGACTGCATCATCTGGGCATGACTGAAGGCTGCCTCTGGTCCCTGCAGGGCAACGCGCGATGGATCGACAGCCGCCTGTCGCCGGAGCAATTCAGGCAGTACAGCCATAGGAGCCTCCCAACGTTGAGTCGCCATCGGCAACATGCCGGTCTACCGTCCGAATAAGCCGCAGCAACCCGGCATCCCGAAGCGCTGATACGCCATCTGCAACTTTGATCGCCATCACCACCGGATGATGGTCGTAGTACCGGCCCCAACCGGCTCCCCGATCGGGCAGCCGGGCCGGATCCGCATCTGCCAGCACTTCGGTGGCAATGCCCAACCGGTGAAAGCTGTTGCGCAACTGATCAGTGCCGGTGCAAACCACCCAGTCGTATCCGGCGCTATCAAGCCAGACCGACAGGGAAGCAAACAGGAAACGGCTGACTCCTGCCTCAACACCGGCCAGATGGGCGATCTCGGCGATCTTGTGACGGGCGACACCCGGAACCGGCATCACCGATTCAACCGGAACCGACAGGTAATCCTCGAGAAAAAGGCGCTCCAGAGCCGCATTGCGTACTCCAACTGCAGCCAGCAGGGTACCCTGCGCCGTGGATAGGGCCAGCAGGGCCGGAATGCGCAGGGCAGGTTCGGCGCCGTAGGCGTGCAGAAACCGCCGGCGGATAAATCCGGCCACGGTATCAGCCATAGCAGTTTCCGGAAGGATTTCACTCAACCAGCGACCGGCACAACGGATGACCGGAACCACCTCCCCCGAATCCGGGGGACAACAGGTGGACATCATCAGCGGGTCTGTCATAGGCGCTCTCCAACAATATGGCCCCGGGGCCTTTCAATCACGACTGCCAGGGTAGAAAGGGAGCCTTAAATCAGCCTTAAGGCTCCGCGGCAGAAACCTTAAGACCGCCTTAAGGTTTCCCGGGCATGCCGGTTAAGGCTCGCTTAAGAATGGCCGCGTAGAGTGCCGTGCCATTCGCCGGACACCTCCGGACAAACTCGGGTGCTGAAGTGAGGCTGTATGAAACTCCCGGATTTGAGGACAAACCAACTGGGCGCGCTGCCCCGTTTCATGATGGCCGGCGGAATGGCTACCCTGCTCCATTGGCTGATCATGATGGTGCTGGTTCGCGCTGGCGTTAACGCTGTCGCTGCGACCGCCATAGGTGCCAGCGCGGGGCTGATCGCGAACTATATCGGCCAACACCGGTTTACCTTCTGTTCCCCTCTGCCGCACCGGGTGACCTTTCCCCGCTATCTCGCCGGAGCCGGTATCGGGTGGACCCTGAACCTTCTCAGTTTTGCCTTGCTGCGGATGGCCGGTGCCAACGTAGCGTTTGCCCAGATTACGGCTACCGGTGTGGTGGCACTTGCCAACTATCTCTTCGCCGAGAGATTTGTATTCCATGAAGAACCGACAAGGGACGCCCAGTAACCAGATGCTCAGTATCGTCATACCTGTTCACAACGAGTCCGATGTCATCCCGACCCTGCTCAGTCGTCTGGACCGGGTCACTCGACAACTCGACGTTCCTGTGGAACTGCTGTTCGTGGACGACGGCAGCCATGACAATTCCGTCGCTCTGCTGTTGCGGGCCCGGCAACGCCAGCCGGACATCCGGGTGGTCCAGCTGTCACGCAATTTTGGCAAGGAAGCCGCTGTGACTGCGGGGCTGGAGCATGCCCGCGGAGATGCCGTGGTACTGATGGACGCCGATCTCCAGGACCCGCCCGAACTGATCCCCCGGATGGTCGCCGAATGGCGAAGGGGCGCGGATGTCGTACTGATGAAGCGCCGTTCGCGGGCGGGGGAGAGCTGGCTGAAACGCACCACAGCCAGCCTGTTCTATCGGCTGATCAACCGCATCAGCGACGCTTCAATACCGGTCGACACCGGCGATTTCCGGCTGATGAGCCGACGCACTGTCGATGCCCTGAACCGGTTACCCGAACGCAACCGCTACCTGAAAGGGATGTTTGCCTGGGTCGGCATGCCCACTGTCACCCTGGAGTTCGACCGCGACCCCCGGGCAGCAGGCAAGACCAAGTGGAACTACCTGAAACTGATGCACCTGGCGATGGAGGGCATCACCTCGTTTTCCACCCGGCCGCTGCGCCTTGCCCTGCTTCTCGGTCTGCTGGCCGCCGGGGCCGGCGGCCTTTTCGGAACCTGGGAAGTACTCAGGGCACTGATTTTCGGCATATCCACGCCGGGTTACGCGTCAATGATTGCCATGATCACGTTCCTGTCGGGGGTTCAGCTGCTCTGTGTAGGGCTGCTGGGTGAGTATGTCGGGCGCATCTACATGGAAACCAAACAACGCCCGGTTTTCATTGTCGCCGAAGACAGTGAGGACGACGCCCAATCGATTCTGCCTCAACTGCGAGTTGCCGGTAATGACCAAACACATTAACACCCTGCTCTGGCTGCTGGTCTCCGTTCTGGCCATTCGCCTTGGTCTGGCCGCAATCCTGCCGCTGGCCGACACCACAGAACCCCGTTACGCCGAGATTGCCCGCATCATGGCCGAAACCGGCGACTGGATTACACCCTGGTTCGATTACGGAGTTCCCTTCTGGGGCAAGCCACCCCTGTCGTTCTGGACCCAGGCATTATCTTTCAAGGTATTCGGTGTCTCCGAATTCACCGGGCGTTTGCCGTCCTGGCTGGCTAACTGCGTCATTGTCTTCCTGATCTACACAATGCGCCGGTACCTGCATCCGGAGCGGACCAGTGACGCTGCCCGGGCGTCCGGTCTCTGGGCGGCGCTTATTTATGCCACCACAGCCCTGGGTTTTCTGACCGCAGGCACAGTGATGACTGACTCCTTCCTTGCACTCGGTTCCACGCTGGTGCTGACCAGCCTGGTGATCCGGCTTCAGGGCGGCCCCATGATCTGGGGCTGGACGTTCTTCATTGGTCTCGCCATCGGCCTGTTGGCCAAGGGCCCCCTGATTCTGGTTCTGACCGGCCTGCCGGTGTTCCTGTGGGTTGTCATTGCCCGTCGCTGGCAGCGCCTCTGGGAATGTCTGCCCTGGCTTCGGGGCTCGGCGCTGACACTGGCCATTGCTGTTCCATGGTATGTGCTGGCAGAACTGAAGACGCCCGGATTTTTCGACTACTTTATCGTGGGCGAACACATCAAACGCTTCCTGGTAAGCAGCTGGCAGGGAGATCTTTATGGCAACGCCCACGAGTTCCCCCGCGGTACAATCTGGTTGCACCTGGTTTTGGCCAGCTCCCCCTGGGGCCTGATTGCTATCGCGGCATTCGCGATCAAGTGCTGGCGTAGCCAGGAAACAAAAGACCAATGGCATTCCGGTGAACGGGGTATCGGCGGACTGATACTGGCATCGGCCCTGAGCCCCGCCATTTTTTTCACCCTGTCCGGCAACATTCTCTGGACCTATGTCCTGCCAGGCTTGCCGTTCCTTGCAGTGTTGGCAGCAAGCCTGGTGCCACAGCGGATTGGCAGCCCGGTGGGACGTCCCGTCCTGGCTGCCATTCTCCTGATTCCGTTACTCGGGACACTGGCCGGGGGCTGGCTCTCACTCAATCCGGAAACGCTTAAAACTGAGCGTGACCTGGTAGCGCGGGTTAACGAGCTTCCTGGAATGACCCCGGATGACCTGCTCTATCTCGACAAGGCCCCGTTCTCCGCCCGCTTCTATACCCAGGGCAGGGTCCGGGCCGTAGAGGCGGACACGATCAGCCGTCAACTGGCTCAGGGAACCCTGTCCCAGCCCGCGCTGCTGGCAGTGGAAAAAGGCAACAAGACAATGCTGCATAAGCTGCAAGGTGTGTTTGATCAGGTGGACCAGAACCGTCGTTACCAGGTGTTCCTGCTTGAATCATCCACCGGGAGTCCAGAGCACATTGAAAGTCGGGAAAGCAAAAAAGCGGGTATCGATTACACTGCAACGAAAGGCCATCCGCTGACCTGAAAACCAACCGGATTTCTGCTACATGCGAATACTGCTGATTGAAGACGACCACCTGCTGGCCAATACCATGCTGGACATGCTTCGCGATGGCCAGAACACCGTTGACTGGCTGGATGATGGCCAACAGGCCCTCAATGCGCTACTGAACGAGGACTTTGACCTGGCCATCCTCGACCTGACCCTGCCGCGAGTCGATGGCCTGGATATCGTGCGCAACATCCGTAACCGGGGCATCGAGACACCCGTGATCATTCTCACGGCGCGAACAGACCTGGATGAGAAATTGCAGGGACTGAACTCCGGCGCGGACGATTACCTCACCAAACCGTTCGCCATGGCAGAGCTCAAAGCCCGGATCCGCGCGGTCACCCGCCGCGGCAGCGGCGTCAGAACTGCCGGTCTCAAGGTTGGCCGGCTGACGCTGGATACCGATTCCGGCCAACTCGAGGTCGGTAATGACACCGTTACCCTGCCCCGGAGCGAATTCCAGATTCTGCATTACCTGATGCGCCATCCCGATCAGGTCGCAACACGGCGGCGACTGGAGGAGCAACTCTACGGCTGGGAGCATGGTGCCGAGAGTAATGCGCTGGAGGTGCACGTTCACCACCTCCGTCGCCGGGTCGGGAAGAAAACAATCCGTACCGTACGGGGCGTAGGGTACCTTCTGGACAGTGAAGCCGCTGCGCATGAGGCTACCGAATGAGCCTGACGCGTAAACTCACGATCCTCGTCACCAGCACCGTCTTTTTCATCACCCTGATCGCAGCCGGCTGGGGCTTCTACGTCAGTGATCATCAACTGGAGGAGTTGTTTGACGCGGAACTGGCCCAGAGCACCCGCATCGTGCAGGGTCTGGTAGAGCACCTGTCGACGACACAGTCAGTTGATCAGCTGTCCCACACGCTCTCCAAAACCCTGGAGCTTCCCGAGAGCGCCTACCGAGGTGATGAGGAAGAGGACGAAATACTTCCTGGTGGTGCGGGGCACAAGTACGAACGGAAAATCGCTTTCGAAGTCTGGTCACCCGAAAAGGAGCCCATCCTCGATACCCTGCGCGCCAACGATTCCCAAGGTCTTGAGCCAGGGTTCGCATGGCAGGAGATGACAGGTTATCAGTGGCGCACATTCACCCTGCAAGATCCGGCCACCGGTTTCTGGATTCGCACCGCCCAAAGGGAGGATGTCAGGGACGAGCTGAGTCAGGAGATCGCACTGGGTAATGTACTGCCATTTCTGGTGGTACTGCCGTTACTGGCCATGGCGGTGATTGTTTCCATCCAGGTCGGCTTCCAGCCCCTGAGAAAGCTGGAGAAGCCAGTTCGTAATATGGCGCCGGAGAACATTCACCCGCTGGATGATCGGCAGGCACCAAAGGAAGTGGCCGGGCTGGTACAGGCGGTAAACGGCTTGCTGCGACGGCTCAACCAGGCCCTGGAACGAGAACGCCGGTTTTCGGCCGATGCCGCCCATGAACTGCGCACGCCACTCACGGCTCTCAGACTGAACCTGGAGAAAGCCTGTGAGGACAACCCGGAGCAGTATCGGGACCTGATCCGGTCGGTGGATCGCATGGTTCACCTGGTGGAGCAGATGCTGCTGCTGAACCGCGTTGATTCCGGGGCTGATTTTTCACCCGAGTACCATAACCTGTCTGCCATCCTGGAGCAGAGCATTGCCGATGTGGCACCCCTGGCCCTGAAAAAGGATATCGAGCCGGTGCTGCAGGACGACGCCAGCCAGGCCCTGGTCTGTTGCCACAGCGCCCTCATCAATACCCTGATGCGATCCCTGTTGGCCAACGCCATCCAGTACAGTCCAGAGCACACTGTCGTGGAAACCCGACTTGCCCCCTCCGGCGACGGCTACCACATCACCGTGTGCGATCAGGGTCCGGGTATTCCACCGGAAGAACGGGAACGGGCCCTGAGTCGCTTTGTCCGCCTGGACCAACGACTCGGGGGAGGGGCCGGACTGGGGCTGGCCATCGCCCGGCGAATTGCCGAACTCCACGGTGGACAACTCACCCTGAACGGGCGGCCGGACGGACAATCGGGACTGTGCGTCAGCATCTGGCTCCCCGCCCGCCCCACCCTTCGCAACAGGGCGTCTTAAGGTTGGTTTAAGCTTCCTGGCAGATAATCCCGCTCTGAAATAACAGGGTTGGATAGACGGCCCTGTTGCTGCTCTGTCTGCCGAGGGAAAACTCTGTATGGGTCAGGAAAGAACACTGTCACTGGTCATTCCCGCCAAGGATGAACAAGACAATATAGCCGCACTGATCACTGAAATTTTCCGGGTCATGCGCGACTACCCGGATTTTGAAGTGGTGCTGGTGGATGATGGCAGCAGCGATCAGACTCTGAATATCGCGCTGAAGAACGCACGGTCGGTTGGCGGTCGACTCGTTATGGTTCGTCACGATCAAAGCGTTGGTCAGAGCGGCGCACTGGCCACCGGCATCCGCCGGGCCAGGGGCACGCTCATCGCCACCATGGACGGCGATGGTCAGAACGATCCCGCCGATATTCCAGCGTTGCTTCAGAAGGTGAATACCATACAGAACCCCGACTTCTGCATCGCAGGCTACCGGAAAAACCGCAAGGATACCGCCTGGAAACGCTTCCAGTCGCGACTGGCCAACCGCGTTCGCGATGCCCTGCTGCATGATGGCGTGCCGGACACCGGGTGCGGTCTCAAACTGTTCCCGCGGGAGACCTTCCTCCGGCTGCCCTGGTTTGACCACGGCCACCGATTCATACCAGCACTGGTGAGAGGAATCGGTGGAGAGATCGCGGTCGTAGAGGTCCATCATCGCCCCCGCACGGCCGGCACCTCGAAATACAATGCCTGGAATCGGGCCTGGGCAGGCATTCTCGATCTGCTGGGAGTGATGTGGCTTCTGCACCGAACCAGGGTGCCCGCCATTTCGCAGGTTGCTGATGCTGATACGGTCGCTTCCACCGCGGAGAGCCTCTGATATGCCCAACCAGGCGCGATGGCTGTTTTTTGCCGCGCTTGCACTGGTCAGTTATCTGGCGATCCATTACGGCTGGCTGGACTTCCTGGCCAACGAGAACCAGGTCGCCAGTTATCTCCACAGCCATGGAATAACCGGCTTCCTGGTCGTCACCCTGGCTGGTGCAGCATTTACCGGAATCGGGGCGCCCCGCCAGCTGCTGGCATTTGTGCTCGGCTTTGCCATGGGCGGCATCAACGGCACCATTCTATCGTCCCTGGCAACCGCGATTGGTGCGGCTGGCTGTTTCTTCACTGCCCGATGGCTGCTGCGCGAATCCCTGACACGCCGTTTTGGACATCGCATGCGTCAGTTTGACCACCTATTCCGCGACCAGACCCTCATGAAAGTACTGATGGTCCGGTTGTTGCCGGTGGGGAGCAACCTGGTAACCAACCTTGTTGCCGGTTGTTCCGGTATCCGCTTTGCGCCCTTTCTGGTTGGCAGCACCCTTGGCTACATCCCGCAAATGCTCGTGTTCGCCCTGGCCGGTGCCGGCATTGGCAGTGCCGACCAATACCAGCTGTTACTGAGTGTCGTGCTGTTCATCCTTGCCTCGTTGATTGGCGCACTCCTCTACCATAACCACAGGGCACGCACCCTCGCCAATTCCGTTTCCGATCAGTCCTGAGAGCGCACCATGCCCGCATCACCGTTTGTCCGCCACCTTCCGGCATACCTGTTCGACCTGTCCCGAAACCGGCTTCTGCTTTTGCTGCTGGGCTTCGCGGCAGTCATGATTTTCACCGGCATCGGTCTCCGCTCGCCCTGGCCCGCCGACGAACCCCGCTTCGCCGAGGTTGCCCGGGAGATGGTGGCTTCGGGCCAGTGGCTCATCCCCATGCGCGGTGGCGAGTTCTACCCGGACAAGCCACCGGTTTTCATGTGGAGCATTGCCCTGTTCTACTGGCTCACCGGCAACCTGAAAGTCGCCTTTCTCTTGCCCAACGCGCTATGCAGCCTGCTCACCCTGGGGCTGGTCTTTGATATCGGCACCCGCCTCTGGAACCAACGTACCGGCGCGGTCGCTGTCATGCTGGTGTTACTTGCGCCCCAGTTCCTGCTCCAGGCCCAGAAGGCGCAAATCGATGCCATGGTCGCCTGCTGGATAATGGTGGCCTGCTATGGCCTGCTCCGGCACTTTTTCACCGGTCCGTCCTGGGGCTGGTATTTTACTGCCTGGGCCTTCATGGGCCTGGGGATTATCACCAAGGGCGTCGGATTCCTGCCAGCACTGATGCTTATCCCTGTCGCGGCCATGAAATTCCGTGACCGGAACCTGTTTGCCGACACGCTGACCTGGCGCAGCGCGCTCGGGCCAGCCGCCATGCTCGCGGTTGTTGCCGCCTGGCTGGTTCCGATGGTGTTGTACGTCAATGCGCTGGGCACCGACGAAGCGCTGGCTTACCGCAACAACATCCTGTTCAAGCAGACCGGAGAGCGCTACGCCGATTCCTGGGGGCATCTCCAGCCCTGGTATTACTACCTCACCAGCGCGATTCCGTCGCTGTGGTTTCCACTGCCCTTATTGTTGCTGGCGCTGTGGCGGCCCCTGACCGACAGCTTCCGCCACCGTCCTGCAATTCCGGTGCTACTGGTCTGGATTGCGCTGGTGATTGTGTTCTTCAGCCTGAGCCCGGGCAAACGGAGCGTGTATCTGCTACCGGCCCTGCCCATGCTCGCACTGAGTCTGGCGCCTCTGCTGAGCACGCAACGGCCCGCTGGCTGGTTCCCACCGTTACTGACCGGTGTACACTTGATTCTGGCGCTGGCCATGATCACGGTTGGTGCGCTGGCCTGGAACGACCACCCACGGCTGGTGGAAAAGGTCAGCGACTACAGCCGCGACCCGGCGCGTCTGCACGAAGCCGGCACGCTGGTATTTACCATCGGGCTGGTCTGGCTGGTCAGCCTGTTCGGATTCTGGCGCTCCCGGGCGTTGGGGCGCCTTTTCGTGGCGATGATGGTCACCTGGCTGCTGCTGAGTACCTGGGGCTACCGGATCCTTGAGCCCCTGCGCACTCCACGCAATATCCTGGCTGCTGCCGAACAGCAACTTCCCGCTGACGCCCAACTCGGCATGATCGACTTCCGGGAACAGTTCATCCTGTTCTCCAAACTGGATTTCGTGCATTTCAGCTTCTTCAGCGGGCTGCGCGAAGAAGAGCGCAATGCCTGGAAATGGATGAGCGAGGGCGACAACCGTTACATACTGACCGCCGACAACCTGGACCTGGAGTGCTTTACGCTGGAAGGCAGCAGAGAGTTGGGCGTTGCCCACCGTGAACGCTGGCTGCTGCTCGGACCGGATCAGATGGCGCCGGATTGCAGCTCGCCAGCGAAGGTCCGCCAGTTCACAACGGAAAGTCCCGGACTCTGGATGGACTGACAGAAAACGGCAAGGTACCTTTCAGGCAAGCTCAGTTGTCTACTGTGAAGGACACGATTCGGGACAGGTGACTCACCGGCAGACCGGTCTCCCGGTGCCACTGATTGAACGCCTCTTGTACCTGGGTCAAGCCTTTCTTGCTGCCTGGTGAGGCATCCAGGATGCCAGCCCGAGTCAGTGCCGTGACCACGTCCCGGGACAGTATGAAACCGTCCCAGCCAACCCGTCGGAGAAAGTACTGGGCAGTATTACCACCCAGACGGGCACCGTTGCGCTTGAGCCACATGAGCAGACCGACCTGATCGTCATGGGGCCACTGGGCCAGGAAGTTGCCGAAGCTGCCGTGATCCCGCGCGGCGTCCATGATCATCCGGGCGTTTTCCGGCACGGTCCGGATTTTCTGCATGTTGCGCACGATGCGCTCATCGGCCGCCAGTTCCTCCAGCACTTCGGGCGGCACCTGCTGCCAGTAGGCCGGCACAAAGCCGTGAAACGCCGCTTCAAAGTCCGGCCATTTGTTCTCGATGACCCGCCAGACAAAGCCGGCCTTGAACACGCACCGGGTCACTTCGGACAGGTAACGATCGTCTCCGGTTGCCTCTAGCACTCCAGGCTCCGGCAGTTTTGGCAACAATGCTTGCAGGGCCTGTTCACCACACTTGCGCATCAGTGCCTGGTCATGGAACTCCGAGAATGATGGAATCTTTACAGTACTCATGGTTAGGACGACAATCGTTACATCCTTGCCGCAGACAATCCGGACCTGGAAAGCAGTTCATCACCGCCCCCGGGGCCTGGCTTGACGGAACAAACCACTACCTGGGGGCGAATGATTCATCGCTGGATGCGGGAAATCTTCGTACCCTCAATGCTGACTCCAGCCATTAACCCCTGCTGACTGAAGATAAAAGCATAGGCATCGTCCTTGAGGGACGACGTAGACAGGTTCTTTGCCACGCCTTCATCAACGAGAACAACGGTGGGTCCGACACCAACTTCCCAGCCCTTGGATGTTTCAAGGTAGCTGACAGCCTCATCGGTCATCAGAAACATGACATAGGCGTAGGATTGGGCACCTGCCTGAAATCCGAAGGTCCCGGCCACCGAGTTGTAGTAGTCAACCACCTCCGAGTCTTTCATCAGAACCCCCTCACCATAGCTGCCGCCGAAGACCAGGCCAGCTTTGACAATATTGGGGAAAACAAGGATTGCCTTGGCTTCCCCGGAAAGCGTCTTGGCGAGAGCGTTTGTGCTATTAAGCTTCTCCAGTGCCTGCTGGGCGTCCCGGTGTAAATCTTCAGCCGTTGCCGCGACTGCATGATTTCCAGCGGCCATGAAGACGATGACGATCATCGCCAGTATAAATCCAGAAAGATTGCGTAAATTACCATTCATGATATGTCCCCTTCCCTGTCCCTGGCATGGGTATCCTTACCATGCACCTTACTCTATGAATATAGGCCCAACGGACAGAATCACAACGTTCCCGGTGCCTTTTTTGTGAAGATTGGACCAGCAATGGTAGCCAAGGGAATCCGCGACACTCAGGAGGCCTCTTCGAAGGCCGAAAAATCATCTGGCAGGCACAAAAATCGGCGTGCCATCAACCTCGACGGTTACCAGCTTCTGGCCATAGAGTTGTTCCAGCGCCGCTGGAACCAGCATGTTTTCGGAAGGCCCCCAACACGCTTCGCCATCGGGATACAGCAGCAACAAGTGATCGCACCAGCGGGCGGCCAGATTGACATCGTGCAGGCACATGAACACCGCCCGGCCCGCTTCGGCCTGCCCGGAAAGCAGGCGCATCACCGCCACCTGATGATGCAGATCCAGGTGGTTACTCGGTTCGTCCAGCAGCCAGATGTCCGGTGCCTGGGTCATCAGGGTCGCGATGGCCACGCGCTGGCGTTCACCGCCGGACAGGGTGCTGACCAGCCGGTCCCGGAGGTGTCCGACATCCAGCGCCTGCAGCGCCCGCTCGGCAATCGCGATATCCTCGCCGGTTTCCATCTGCCAGGACGACAACCAGGGATGGCGGCCGATCAGGGCGGTTTCCAGCACGGTCGCCGGGAAGCCATCCTGCCGGTCCTGGAACACCAGGCCCAACTGCTGCGACACCGACTTTCGTTTCAAGGAAGCCAGAGCCCGGCCATCCAGCAAGACCTCACCACTGTGGGGCGACCGCAGTCCCGCCAGTGTATGCAGCAACGTCGTCTTGCCCACGCCGTTGGGACCCAGCACGCCCCAGACCTGGCCGGGCCGGACCTCCAGATTCAGGGGAGATCCCGGGGCGCGCCCCGGGATATCAATGATGAGGTTGTCCGTGGTCAGCGTGGTCATTACCGACTCCGGTACAGCAGGTACAGGAAGGTGGGGACGCCGATCAGGGCGGTGATCACCCCCACCGGTAACTGCTCCGGGGCAATCACCACCCGGGCCAGGGTATCCGCCAGCACCAACAACGTGCCGCCCGCCAGGGCACAGGCCGGCAATATCATCCGCTGGTCATTACCCAGCGCCAGCCGGAGCATGTGCGGCACCACCAGTCCGACAAAGCCGACCGCTCCAGCCATGGTCACGGCGGTGGCGGTGAGCAGGCTGGCAACCAGATAGATGAGCCACTCCAGCGACCGGACCGATACCCCCAGGGCCGCAGCCTGCAATGATCCACGGGCCAGAACGTTAAGGCTTCGGCCCAAGGGAAACACCAACAGGCAGACCAGAATCAGCACCGCCAGGCCGGGCCAGGGTTGGCCGGCATGGGACAGATCCCCCATCAGCCAGTACAACATACCCGGCAACCGGCTGGCCGGTGACATGGCCAGAATCAGGGTAATCATCGCTCCCCAGCCGGCGGCCACCACCACGCCGGTGAGCAGTAGCCGTGATGGCGTCCAGCTGCCGCTGCCGTGGGCCAGGCCAAACACCAGCAGGGTTGCCAGCATGGCGCCGGCAAACGCCGAGCCGGAAATGAGGAATCCGGCCGCTCCGGCCAGCATGGCCAGCAACGCGCCCACGGCGGCGCCACCGGAGAGCCCGAGTACGTAGGGATCGGCCAGGGGGTTACGGAGCAACACCTGCATCAGGGCACCGGCCACCGCCAACAGGCCGCCGGTGGCAAAGGCGCTGAGGGTCCGTGGCAGCCTGAGATCCAGAATCAGCGTCCGGTGCAGCTCACTGCCGCCACCGGCCAGCACGGACAGGGTATCCCCCGGGCCAAGATCGGCACTGCCGACGCTCACCGACACCAATATGGCAGCCAGCCCCACCAGCGCCAGCATGACCAGCGGCCGGAAAATATCAGAGACGGGCACGGGCCTGCTCCAGGATGTCACACAACTCCCGGGCGCCTTCCAGCATGCGGAAGGTGGGACGTTGCAGAAGCGATGGGGATACAAGGGAGAGATTACCGCGGGCTACGGCAGTCACGGATGGATAGTTCTGCCAGCGTGCCAGCCAGTCGTGATCGGAGTCACCGCGCCCGGCGGTGACAATTACCTCCGGGTCGGCGGCCAGCACCGTTTCCACGGAAATCCGGGGCACCAGCCTGGGCAGATCGGCAAACACATTGGTGCCGCCGCACAGCGTAATGGCCTTGCTGATCAGCTCGTCGCCGTTGATCGTCATGAGCGGCTGGCCCCAGACCTGGTAGAACACCCGCACCGGGGCCGAATCCCGATACTTCGCCCGCAACGCGGAAATTCCTGTCCGGAAATCCGCCGCTGCGCGTTCGGCAACAGGCATGTGGCCGGTCAGCCGGCCCAGAATTTCCACGGCCCGGGCGATGTCCTCGAATTTCCTGGGAGCGAGCCAGAACACAGGTACACCCAGATCGGCGAGCCGGTCCAGCTGGGCGCGGGAATTGCCGTCAGTCCAGGCCACCACCAGATCCGGCTCCAGGCCGACGATGGTTTCGAGATCGAGGCGATTGCTATCGCCCACCTGCGGCAACTCCGCCGCCGGCGGGGGGTAATCGCTCCAGGCACTGACGGCGACCACAGAGTCGCCGGCGCCGGCGGAGAACAGCAGTTCCGTGGCGCCCGGCGAGAGGGAAGCGACCCGGTCGGCCGGCTCAGGCAGGCAAACGTTACGATCGAGGGCATCGGTTGCACACAGATCGGCTGCGGAAACCGACGCGGTCAGCGCCAGTCCCAGAACAGCTACCACTGTAATCAATAACCGGATTGCTCTCATGACCAGGTCACGCTGCCTCCCTCAGGCCGTTATTGGCGGAAATCATAGCGTACCGAGGCCATGTAGGTCCGGCCAGCCGCCAGGTACTCGAAGGGCTCGAAGGTTGTACTGTCGTAGCCAAGGCTGGTGGCATACTGACGGTCAAACACGTTAGCCACCTTCAGGCCTGCGGACCACCCCGGCAGGAATTCCCAGGCCGCCCGGACATCCATGGTGCCGTAACCGGCCAGCAAGGTCGTGTTGCCCGCATCGTTGTAGCGATCGCTTTCGGCGATGACGCTGGCCCCCACCGACCACGCATCAAACAGCCGGTCGACGTCGAGCCGCACATTTTTCTCGGCCCGTCGGGGCAGCCGCTTGCCGGTTTCCCGGTTCTCGGCATCGGCGTAAGTGATTGCCGCGTTGATATCCCAGTCCGTAGTCTGGATTCCGGAAGACAGTTCGATACCACGGATTCTGGCGGTTTCCACGTTCTCCATGGTGCCGTCGTAGGTAACCGGATCGGACACATAGGTGATCAGGTCCTCCACGTCATTCTGGTAAACCGCCACATCCCAGAACCAGGAGTCATACCGCCCGGAAAAACCGACTTCCACCATCTCACCTTTCTCCGGATCCAGGTCCGGGTTACCGAAGTAACTTCCAAAGTCCGAAGGCACTTCCAGGTACAGATCATTGAACGTCGGCGCCCTGAACGATGTGGCGTAGCTCAGGCGCAGGCGATGGGAACGATCGAACTGGTGGCCCAGGGCGATACCGCCGGTTTCTTCCTTGCCGTAGGCTTCGTTGTCATCCAGCCGCAGGCTGAACATCAGATCGGTGGCATCGAAATTGAGGCGGGCCTGGCCGAAAACGGCGGCATTGGTGCGGCTGTCCTCGGCAAACTGGCTAGTACCGTCCACCTCGTCGACCATGAACTCCGAACCGAGCACCAGTTCGTGAACCCCTGCCGTCAGGGTGTTTTCCCAGCGGGCTGAACGGGACACGGTGTCGAAGACACTCGGGTAAGTGCCAAAGGTTTCCTGCTCGTCACGGGCTTCCGAAAACTGGATGCGCGTGCGCCAGTAATCGCTGGCCACCGCTTCCAGATAGAGCCCGGCGGCCCGGATCATGAAGTCGGTGTCGCCATCCTCGAATTCGGTATTGCCCTGAGACTGGAACATGGTGACACCCACACCGCCGCCCTGCTCGAAATCATGGCTGACTTTCGTCAGTCCGGCGGCATTGCGGAAGCCCCGGTCCTCGCCACCTTCCCGCAGTTCAGTGCCGTCGGTATCCGAGTACAGACCGCCGGCCAGAATGGAGGAATTACCCTCCCGGCCGGCGACACCAACCGACGTTCCCAGGGTATCGTGGGACCCGCCGGATACCTCGGCCCAGCCCTGTCGGCCCGCCCCGGGCTTCAGGGTAAAGGCCTGGATGACACCACCAACGGCGTCAGCGCCATAAAGGGAACTCTTGGCACCACGCACCACCTCGACCTTACCCATCAACTCCGGTGGCAGGAACTGCCAGGGGGGAATCCCGGCGGTTGCAGAACGCAGACGGATACCGTCGAGCAACAGGACGGTCCCGGAGCTTCCGGCGCCACGCAGAAAGACACTGGTGGTCTTGCCATAGCTGCCATCGGACACCACGTTCACCCCCGGCTGTGCCTGGAGCAGGTCGCGAAACTCGGCAGGTTGCTGTCGCTCGATATCGTCCTGCTCGATCACGGTCACTGACGACAGGCTCTCACCAACGGTATCCGGGCCCAGGGTGGCAGTCACCACAATCGGATCCAGGGCCTCATCTTCCGAGGACTGGGCAGCAACCGCCAGTGGCAATGCAGCGATGGACACACCGGCCATTACGGCAGGAAAAGGAAACTTCAACATAGGGCTTTCTCCGCAAACCGCGCGCACCCGCACGGGAATCAGGTTTCGGTTGCGGAAAAGACAGGGGGCAGTCGGAGACGGATTGGGACTGGAGCTACCGGAATTCGCCCACCCAAGCCGCCCTCCGCAACTCCGGGTGTTTTTCCAGGCCGGTCTCCGGGCTTGCAGGTGGAACCCTGGCGGTTCCCGGACAATCACCTTCCCATGCCAAAAGCACAGTGGCGCATTTGATTGCCGTTTTCCTGCTTACCGTTGCGGGGGCAGCATCGGAATTGCCCTGGCGGACCAGGCTCACCGATTTCCCGTTTCACCCGTCGCGCTTTGCGACGGGCACCTGAAAAAAGTGCGGCAAGGCTAGCAACCCTCCGCAAAGTGGTCAACGAAATCCGTCAATTATCCGACAGCTCAAAAAATGGCCTGATGTGATGTCTGTCACACCTTTCCCAACATGCTACAACCTCTCACGTTTGGTTCGAGGCACCGGGTGCCGATAACCACTACGAACAATAACAACGAGTTGCCGGCCCGCCCGGCACCAGAATGGAATGAGAGGTCCACATGCATAACAAAAAATGGCCCGCCGCAATGGCATGGACGCTCGCCGGCGCCCTGTTGATCAGCGGTTGTGGCGGCTCCGACGACGGCCCCACCGCCAACTCCGGCCCGGAATCCGGGACAGCTCCGGAAAATTCTGCCGTTGCCCCCGATACGGACACCTTCGCGAAGACCGCCACGATCGACCGGTACAGCGTCGCCAATGGCTGCTACACCCTGGAGGCCGAAGGACGCTACCTGCGTGCCGATCCACAATCCAGCCAGTATTCGGTCACCCCGGATTCGGCTCTGGCCACCAGTTTCCGGCTTCGGCCCACGCGCCTGGGCACCTACCTGTTGATGTCCGACTTCCAGCGCACTACCGGGGACGTGGGCAGTTTCGAACTGCTTGGCATCAGCGATCCGGCCGGGGAGTTCCTCGACGACACCGGCACCTTCATTGGCGAGATCAGCTACCTGGTCGCCGGCCTCGGGGACACCACCAACCTGATCCTGGATCCGGTAGCGCCCCTGGGGGATGCCCTGCGTGCCATTGGCGAAAGCCTCGAGTTCACCGGTGACCAGATCGGTGATACCACCGTCAATCCGGCCCTGGCGATCGTCGATGCCCCCAGTGACCTGGCAGTCTGGCAACTGCAGCGTCCGGGGCCGGAACCGGCGTTTACCCTGGCCTCCGATGTCACCGGGCTGATGCTGACAACCACCAAAGACGGCCTGGCCCTAGCCTCGCCCTCCATGATTGATGAATCCGGCCTCTTTACCCTGCGGGAAATACAGGGTTGCAAGGACTACCCGGAAGCGGAACTGAACGCCGAGATCCTTGATGAAAAAGGACCGGCTACTTACCTGAAGGAGGTGGACCGGTTCCGCACTGTTCAGGGCATCGACAAGAACGACGTGTTCGGCTTCGTCGACACCCATTCCCACATTTCCGCCTATGAATTTATCGGTGGACGGGTCAACTATGGTGCGCCCTTCCATCGCTTTGGCGTTACCCATGCGCTCCATGACTGCGAAGCGGTCCATGGCCCCTGGGGCGCAACCGGTTTTGTGGAGCTCGCCACCAGCGGCATCGGGCTGCACGACACCCAGGGCTGGCCCACCTTCAATGACTGGCCCCGATATAACTCGCTGCAACACCACCAGAGCTATTACCGCTGGCTGGAAAGAGCCCACCTGGCGGGCATGAAGATCCTGGTGAACCACCTGGTACATAACGAGATCCTCTGCCGCATCAATCCCCAGAAGCAGAATGACTGCGACCCCATGGAATCGATCCTGCTGCAGATCCAGCGCATGTACGAGATGCAGGATTACATCGATGCCCAGCACGGAGGACCGGGCGAAGGCTGGTTCCGGATCGTCACCAGCCCCGGACAGGCCCGCGCGGTCATCGGAGACGGCAAGCTGGCCGTGGTGCTCGGCATCGAAATGTCCAAGGTGTTCAAGTGCGGAGAATTCCTCGGGGTAGCCGAATGCACCCGCGATGAAATCGTCGAGCGGCTGGATCAGCTTTACCAGCTGGGTGTGCGTAACATCTTCCCGGTTCACAAGTTCGACAACGCCTTCGGCGGTCACCTGCCCGACCTCTCCACCGGCATCGGTATCGGCCCGATTCTCTATGCCGGCAACCTGCTGGAAACCGGCCACCCCGTTGAGTTCGAGCAGTGCCCGGAGAACGTCGAATACACCGGCGGAGAGCCGGATCAGAACGCCACGCTCCAGCCCTTTGGTCTGATCGACCAGCTGCTTTACCAGATGGATTACCTGGGCGAGCGTTTCCCGGAAACTCCCGAGGAAATGGCCGAACTGGACCCGCGTCGGGGCACTGACCATCTCTGCAACCGCCGTGGCCTGAGCGACCTGGGCGACTTCCTGATCAAGGAACTGGTGCGTCGCAAGATGATGATCGAGACCGATCACATCAGCCGCAAGGCGGCGGCCCGGATCCTGGAAATCACCCGACCGCTGGACTACCCCGTGATCAACAGCCACGGCGGCTGGGGCGGCACCGAAGCACTCCGTGACCGTATTGCTTCCCAAGGTGGGGTAACCGCCTCCTTCGGCGGAACCCGGGAAGACTGGGTGCGCAAGCTGACCCGGGATGGCAACCGGCCCCGGAGCAACGACCTGAAAGTCGGCCCCTTCGGCGGCGCCGGCTTTGCCTCGGATGTAAACGGCATTGCCCAGCTGGCCGCCAACCCGGGCACCGCTGAGGACGAAGCCACGCTCTATCCGTTTACCTCTGTCGATGGGCGGGTCCGGTTCGATATCCAGCGCACCGGAGACCGGGCGTTCAGCCTCTACGACGGGCGCGGTGTGGCCCATTACGGCCTGTACCCGGACCAGATCGAAGACATGATCCGCAACAGCGACGCCGATCCCGAGCAGATCGACGACGCCATCAACCAGCTTTTCACCTCCGCCGAAGCCTACCTGCGGATGTGGGAACGGATCGAAAGCGCCCCGCTTTAAGGACAGGAGCAAAGCCATGAATTTCACAAAAACCCGGAATCGTCTGCAACGCGGGCACCTTGGTCTGACTCTGGCAATGGCTGCCACATTCCTGCTCACCGGATGTTTCGGTGGCGGTGGTTCCTCGGAGTCCGCGCCAGCCAGCGACACCGCCGGCGACAACAGCAACGTCGCCGGCAACCAGGCCGAACGCTTCAGTGAGGGGCGCACCTTCCTGGTGGAACCGGGACCGGAAGCCACCAATGAGATGATCAGTGCCATGATCCAGTTGCGCCCGGGAGACACTTTGGAATTCGGCTGCGGCTTTTTCGAGCTGAATCATGGCCTGCTGATCCAGGCCACCGAAGATGTACTCATCAAGGGCTGCGGCAAGGATGAAACCGTGCTGTCCTTCCGAAACAGCGACAACGTCACCGGCCTGGAAGCCCTCAACGTTCGCGGCATCACCGTGCGCGACCTGACCATTGCCGACTCCCCCGGCGATGCCTTCAAGCTCAAGGGCGTGAAATGGGGCACGCTGCTGAACGTGCGGGCGATCTGGTCCGGCGGCGGCGAGCCGATCACCGCCAGCAACTTCACTGATCGGCTGCATGTGCAGTGCACCACCCCTCCCCTGAACGAGGGCGATCCGACCCCGGATTACATTCCCAGCTCCGCCAGCGGCCGTTACGGCATCTATCCGGTGGAATCGGAAAACATCCTGGTGGACAACTCCGAATCCGTGGGCGCTTCGGATGCAGGCATCTACGTGGGCCAGACCAATACCGCGATCATCCGTAACAGTCGCGCGGTGTACAACGTCATGGGCTTCGAGATCGAGAACGTCCAGGGCGGCGAGTACGACAGCAACCTGGCCGAGTGCAACACGGGCGGTTTCCTGATCTATGACCTGGAGAACATCACCCAGTACGGCGATACCTCGGTGATGCTCAACAGCGTGGCCAGCAACAACAATACCTACAACTTCGCCCATAGTGGGCTGGTGTCCGCCGTCCCCCGGGGCACCGGCTTCATCACCCTGGGTTACGACAACATCGAGGTCTTTGACAACACCTTCGAGGACCACAGCACCGCGGCGGTGATCTACACCAGCTACGAGCTGATCGACGGCAAAGGCAAGACCTCGGACAAGAAGCTGGATCCCTATACCGAAGGCCTGCATATTCACAACAACGTGATGCGCAACTCCGGCTACGACCTGCCTCCGCCCAACTTCGAAAAAGTGCTCCTCGAAGGTCAGGTGGAGACCGTGCTGCCCACCCTGATCGGCCTGAAAAACGTCACCAATCCAGGCAAGGGCGCCCACATTGTCTGGGACGGCTTGCTGGACGAGCTGGACGCGGACTGCCCCTACCCAGTGGACGCCAACGGCAAGCCGGTGCCCGCTGATGAAAACGGCAAGCCGATCCACACCAACGAACACCCGAACCCGTCCTGCCATTACAACGCCTATAAGTTCAACGACCAGGGTGAGCGTAAGCTCCCCCAGTGGGGCTCCTGTTTCCATAACAACGACCTGTCTGCCGACAGCCAGGCCTACATGAACTTCCATGGCACCGAGGGACTGGAACTGGTTCTGGCAGCCGCCGAGCAGGACACCAGCATCCTGACCCTGGAAGGCCTGCAATCAGTACTGGAGGGCCTGGACGGTGTGGTGGCCGACACCGACAAGTCGGTCCACGACTGCCAGGCCCGTTTCGGGAAAGTCCTGCCCCCATTGCCCCGCGTGGAAATCCCGCCGTTTGAACCCAGCGGCACCATCGATCCTGCTCCCAGCGAAGAGTACATCAACCGGCTGTGCAGCAAACGCGTGAAGCCGGGCAGCATCAACCGGGAGGCCCTGGCAGTCAATTGTCCGACCCTGGACCAGTACAATCTGTTCGCCGATCCCCAGGATCCGCGCAGCATGCCCAATGACGGTGGCGTTCCGTTCGTGCTCAACAGCAAGCTGTTTTCCGACTACGCCACCAAGTACCGGATCGCGTTCGTGCCGCCAGGCACCAGGGCGGTCTACGTGAACGGCCAGGACGGCGGTAACGTGAACGGCACCATCCACTTCCCCACCGGTACGGTGATTGCCAAGACCTTTGCCTTTACCGATGAAAGCCAGGGGACCGAGGAACTGGTGGAAACCCGCCTGCTGATCAAGCGGGTGAGCGAAAGCGGCAAGGCGTTCTGGGATGGTCCCACCTACATCTGGGAAAAGGACAGCGAGGGCAATCCCGTGGCAAGACTCGCCCTCGGGGGCGGTACCCGGGCAGTGAGCTGGCATTACCAGGATCCGACCACAGGCCAGCTGTTGACGGGAAGCACCGACGCCTACGCCATTCCCAACGCCAACCAGTGCATTACCTGCCACAGCAACGATGACGTGGAATCCGGCAGCGCGCCCATAGGCCCGAAACCCCGCAACCTCAACCGCGCCTATGCCCCGGAATCTGCCTTCATGGGCACCCGGGGGCAGGGTGGGTTTCCCCGGGTCAACCAGCTCAAGTACTGGCAGGATCAGGGTATCCTGACCAATGTGCCGGAACTTCAGATTGACGGGCGGGGCGTGGCCACCAACATCGAGCGCCTGCCTCACTGGAACCTGCCCGGTGACAGCGGTGAAACCGCCGGCTCCGACGCCGATGTTGAAGCCCGTCTGCGGGCATATCTTGAAGTGAACTGCCAGCATTGCCATAACGATCGGGGCGCCGCATCCAATACCGGCTATTACCTGGATCACTACCGGGCGGTGGATGCGGGTTACGGTATCTGCAAGAAACCGACGGCCACCGGCGGTGGCTCCTGCGGTCGCCAGCATATCGTGGTACCCGGGGATGCCGACAGTTCGATTGTTGCCTGCCGGCTGGCGGACGACAGCGATCCCCAGCGGCGCATGCCACCCATTGCCCGCAGCGTGACCCATACCGAAGGAGTGGAACTCCTGAACTACTGGATCAACACTGTTGTGGACACTGACTATGAAAACGGCGATGCCTGTGGCAACCAGAGCATCTTCCAGTCTCTGGGCCAATAACCTCGCCCTACCCACCAACGATGGCGGCCTTCGGGCCGTCATCGCCTCCTCGCCGTGGCCAGCTCTCCCTCCGGTTGCTATAGTCCTTGATTAACAACAACTTTCAGACTTCACTCAAAACGCATCAGGGAGCAATATGCAGGCGGAACTCATTGATATCCGGAACCATATGGCCCAGTTCCCCCCGTTCGATGAAATGCCCGAGGAGCTGATGGATCATGTGGTCGGTGGCGTTGAAGTGGAGTATTTCCGGGCCGGCACGGAGATCCTGGAATTCGGCCAGGACAACTCCTGGCTCTACTATATTCGCAGTGGCGCCGTGGAGATCTACCGGCGCTCCGGTGAACTTTACAATCGGATCGGAGAGGGCGACATCTTTGGCCAGTTCGGGCTGCTGATGAACAAGACCGTGCGTTTTCCCGCCAGGGCGCTCGAAGATACCCTCATCTACCGGATCCCGGAAGCCACCTTCCAGTACCTGTTTGAAAACGATGACGGTTTTGCCGACTTTGTCGAGACCGAGGACCGGAGTCGCCTGCGCTCGGCGCTGTCCCGGCGGGAGAAGTCCAACGACCTGATGACCTCCAAGGTCACCCGGCTGATTGCCCGCACTCCGGTCTCGGCGCCTTGCACGGTTCGACTGCAGGAGGCGGCCCGGATCATGACCGATCAGGGCGTTTCAGCACTGCTACTGATGGATGAAAGCGGCGACCATCCCAGGCTCAAGGGCATCATTACCGACCGGGACCTGCGGACCCGCGCCGTTACCGAAGCGCTGCCTTCGGAAACCCCGATCAGCGACATCATGTCCGAGGGCCTGATCACCATTCGCGCCAGCTCGTATATTTTCGAAGCCATGCTCATGATGCTGCACAACAACGTGCATCACCTTCCGGTCATGGATAGAGACGAGGTACGGGGTGTGATCGCCCTGTCTGACATCGTGAAATACGAGAGCCAGAGCAGCCTGTACCTGGTCAGCAACATCTATCACCAGAATGACGTCAAAGGCCTGAAGAAGATCAGCCGCGATGTACCGGATACCTTTGTGCGCATGGTGAACGAGGACGCCAACTCCCACATGATCGGCAGTGCCATGGCGGGCATTGGACGAAGCTTCACCCAGCGGCTGCTGGAGCTGGGCGAGGAAAAACTGGGACCACCCCCGATTCCCTACTGCTTCATGGCGCTGGGTTCCATGGCCAGGGACGAGCAGCTGGTGGTGACCGACCAGGACAATGCCATGATCCTGGACGACAGTTTCGTACCCGAAGAGCACGACGAGTATTTCCTGGCGCTGGCGAAGTTTGTCAGCGACGGCCTGGCGGAGTGCGGCTACACGTACTGTACCGGCGAAATCATGGCCACCAACCCGAAATGGCGCCAGCCGTTGCGGGTGTGGAAGGGCTATTTCACCGACTGGATCGAGAACCCCAAGGCCGAGGCGCTGCTGAACAGCAACATCTTCTTTGACCTGGACGGCATCCACGGCAACATCGGGTTTGCCGAGGAGCTGAAGGCGTTAGTGGCGGAGAAGGCCAGCCACAGTCAGCGCTTCCTCACCCTGATGGCGCGCAACGCCCTGAACCGAACGCCACCACTGGGCTTTTTCCGTACCTTCGTGCTGGAGGAGGATGGCCAGCACCGCAAAACCTTCAACCTGAAACGGCGTGGCACCGCCCCCCTGTCTGACCTGATCCGGATCCATGCCCTGGCCTGCGGCTCCCGGGCCCAGAACTCCTTCGAGCGCCTCAAGGCCATTGGCCAGACCAAGTTGCTGCTGGAAGATGATCTCGGCAACCTGCGGGATGCCCTGGAGTTCATCTCCATCGTTCGTATCCGGCATCAGGCCCTGGCCATCGAGGATGACCGGAAGCCCGACAATAACGTGCGCCCCGAGGACCTGTCACCGTTCGAACGCAGCCACCTGAAGGACGCCTTCCAGGTGGTCAGCAACGCCCAGAAGTTCCTGCGTTTCCGCTACAACGCCCAGGTAGGTCGCAATGCCCAGTAATCCGGAAGGCCAGTCGAACACCCCGAAACCCACCTGGCCCGAGCAATACCGGGAGCTCGCCCAACAGGCAAAGTCGCCATTGCTCAAGGCCTTCTACGAAGCCGGCTGCGTCGATCCGGACATGCCGATGTCGGACGTTCCCCTGGTGGCGCTGGATTTCGAGACCACGGGACTTGATCCGAACGAGCACTCCATCGTCAGTGTCGGGCTGGTGCCCTTCACCCTGGGCGGGATCCAGCTGGGTCGTTGCTGGCACCAGGTGGTGCGCCCGCAACTGCCCCTGCACCAGACCTCTATCGAAGTGCATGGCATCACCCACTCCGACATCGACAAGGCGCCGGACCTCAACGAGGTATTGGACAAGCTGTTCAGCTACCTGAATGGCCGCATCCCGGTGGTCCATTACCGGGACATCGAGCGACCGTTCCTCAACGTGGCGCTGCAGTGGCGGCTGGGCGAAGGCATCCGCTTCCCGGTCATCGACACCATGGCCATCGAAGCCCACCTGCACCCTGACCGGCGGCCAAACCGCTGGCAACGGTTACTGGGCAAAAAACCGGTGTCAATTCGTCTGGCCGACAGCCGTCAGCGCTATGGGCTGCCCCATTACGCCTCCCACAATGCGCTGATTGACGCCATTGGCACCGCAGAGCTGCTACAGGCCCAGATTCATCACCATTTCGGTCCGAATACTCCGGTCAAGGACCTGTGGCTCTGACCGCACCATCAGGAGTTACCGCCGGTGACTTCGTCGATATAGTCCCTGTAGCCCTCAGCCTCCATCTGCTCCAGGGGAATGAACCGAAGCGCCGCTGAGTTCATGCAATAACGCAGTCCGGTGGGAGCCGGTCCGTCATTGAAGACGTGCCCCAGGTGCGAGTCGGCATACCGGCTACGGATCTCGGTGCGGGTCATCCACAGTGTCCTGTCCTCCCTTTCCACCACCGCATCCTCATGAATGGGCCTGGTGAAACTGGGCCAGCCAGTACCCGATTTGTACTTGTCCCGGGATGAGAACAACGGCTCACCTGACACAACATCGACGTACAGACCGGCCTGTTTATTATCCCAGTAGGAGTTGTTATAAGCCCTTTCGGTTCCGTCTTCCTGGGTGACCTCGTACTGGATATCAGTGAGGCGCTTTTTCAGGGTTTCCTGATCGGGCTTCACAAAGGCTTGCGGGTCAAAGCCTTTGCCCTTGGCATCCGACTCCATGGCCGCGGGCCGGAACTTCGAGAAGTCCAGCTCATAGTCCTCGCCATAGACCTTCTCGATGAACTGATAGCGGCCGGAGTTGAAGGTGTAGAATTTGTAGCGCAGCGGATTCTTCTTGTAATAGTCCTGGTGGTACTTCTCAGCTGGATAGAAGGTATCCAACGCCACGATTTCAATCACCACCGGCTTGTCATAGATTCCGGAAGCCTCCAGTTCCTGCCTGGCGGCCTCGGCCAGACGCTTCTGCTCGTCATTGTGGTAGAAGATCGCCGGCCGGTACTGCTTGCCCCGATCGACAAACTGGCCATTGGCGTCGGTGGGATCCATCATCCGCCAAAGGCCCTGCAACAGCCCCTCGTAGGTCATTTCATCCGGGTCGTAGTAAACCTGCACCGCCTCGGTGTGGCCTGTTCTGCCAGAAGAGACCTGCTCATAGGTGGGATTCTCGACACTGCCCCCGGCATAGCCAGAGACGGCCTCGACCACCCCCGGCACCTTTTCGTAACCCGCTTCCACGCACCAGAAGCAGCCGCCTGCGAAGGTGGCGACCGCCAGGCTCGGGTCGTCCGGGGCGAACTCGGCATCCCTGCTATCGTGCTTGTCTGCGACAGTGAGTGATGTGTACGCCACGCCTGCCACCATCAGGGACAGCGCGAGAGCAAAGCCTGAAAGTCCGCGTTTCATCGTATTTCTCCTGCAATTGATGCTGCCTATCCGGTATAAAGGGTAGACAGCATCAATCGCCCAGAAATCCCGCCAGTCGCTCACTCACAATGGCATGGGCCTCGCTCATGATCCGGTCGATCAGTTCGTCGCAGCTGGGCACGTCGTGGATCAGTCCGGCCACCATGCCGCAGCTCCAGGCGGCCTCATCCATGCGGCCTTCATGGAGCACCAGTTTGCCCTTGGCGCCGGTCACCAGGTGCCGGATGTCATCGATGGTGGTATCGCCGCCCTTCTCTGCCTCGATGCGGATGATTTCATCCACGGCGCGGTTTCGCAGGACCCGTTCGGTATTCCGGAGTGGCCGCATGATCAGCCGGGTCTGCAGTTCGTCCGAGTCGACAATGGTCTGTTTCACCCGGTCATGGATCGGGGCTTCCCGGGTGGCCAGGAAGCGGGTACCCATGTTCATACCCTCGGCGCCCAGCGCCATGGCGGCCACCAGGCTGCGTCCATCGGCCATGCCACCGGAGGCCACGAACGGAATGGTCAATTCCTCGGCGGCCCGGGGCAGCAGGATGAAATTGGGAATGTCATCCTCACCCGGGTGCCCGGCGCATTCAAACCCGTCGACGCTGACCGCGTCACAGCCGATTCGCTCGGCCTTCAGGGCATGGCGCACCGAGGTGCACTTGTGAATCACTTTGATACCGGCGCTTTTCAGCTGGTCCATGTACTTTTCCGGGCTGCGGCCGGCGGTTTCCACGATCTTTACACCGCCGTCGATGATCGCCTGGATATACTCCGGATAGGGCGGTTCCTTGAACGAGGGCAGAAACGTGAGATTGACGCCAAAAGGCTTGTCGGTCATCTCCCGGCAACGGGCAATCTCCCGCGCCAGATCCTCGGGCGTCGGCTGGGTCAGCGCCGTCAGGATGCCCAGGCCACCGGCATTGGATACCGCCGCTGCCAGCTCGGCATACCCAACCCAGTGCATGCCGCCCTGGATGATGGGATGTTCAATACCAAACAGTTCAGTGATTCTGGTCTTCATAGCAGCGTTCTCTTTTTGTCGTTAGAATGAAATCGAATTTGGATAAGAGGTTCCAGTGACAGCCAGAACAACAACCAAAGCGACACCGGCCGACGCATTCAAGCGGGCCCGGCGCATGTGGCTCAAGGGCGAGCGTATCCACCTGGCATCCCTGTCGGACGAACTCAACATCGGCCGGGCCACCCTGTTCCGGTGGGTGGGCAACAAGGATCTGTTGATCGGTGAAGTGCTGTGGTCCCTGTACGAACCGCTGCGCCTGGAAGCTCTCGCCACAACCCCGGGCGAGGGAGTCGATTACATTGTCGGTGTCTACCGGAAAATCAATTCCACGATCCTGCACTTCGAGCCGTTGAGGCGGTTCATCAACCAGGACCCGGAATATGCGCTGAGAATCCTGACTTCGTCCCAGTCCACCCTGCACGCCCGGACCGTGGAAGCGAACACCCGTACCCTCAAGGACCAGGTCGCCCAGGGCAAGATCAATCCGCCCATGAGCGTGGATAGCCTGTCCTACTTCATGGTCCGCCTCGCGGAATCCTGCCTCTACAGCGATATCATCGGCGGGCGCGAACCCCGGGATGAGGAGCTGGAGGATGCCTGTACGGCGGTAAGGATTCTGCTGGGGGGCAAGGCCTAGGAAGGGGTCAGATGAACACTTTCATCTGACCCCTTGTTCAATCCCCAGGTTCCGCGTCCACTCCGCCTCAGAGCTGCAGCGACCGCGCCTCCAGGAACTCCTCCAGACCCCACTTGCCGAACTCCCGGCCGAGGCCGGAATGGCCGAAGCCACCGAACGGCGCCAGGGCGTTGAAGGCACCACCATTGACCGTCACCTGACCGGTGCGCAGCTTGCCGGCCACGCGCTTGGCGCGATCCTGGTCGGCGGACCAGACGGCGCCGGACAGACCATAGGGAGTGCCATTGGCAATACGGA
>NZ_JAWLHI010000019.1:0-57378 GCF_041690455.1 Marinobacter sp. | reverse complement strand
CAAGCGCATGCTGGCGGCGGTAGGCAATCACGTGGCGGCGCTGCACCGGCTTCGGGTGGGCGACATCGTCCTGGATCCGGAGCTGGCGCCCGGCGAGTACCGTGCCCTGACCACCCAGGAAATCGCCAGTGTCAGCCAGGACTGATCAGATCCGCTCGAAGCGCTTGGCCTGGAGGTTCTTGCGAACGGCGCCGGCCTCGAACACCTCGCCGTTCATGGCGATGTAGACACCCGGCGGCAGCAGTTGCACCGCCGACCAGGCAAAGCCCAGGTTGAACACGGCATCGGTACGGCGCATCCGCGCCGGCTGCATGGCTCCGAACAGCACGATGGTCCGGTCGGTCAGTAACGACAGCCGTTCCGCCGTCTCGGCCAAGGTATCCGTGCCATGGGTGATCAGGATCTTCTTCCCCTCACAACCGGCCACGGCATCGAAAATCCTGTCCCTGTCGTCATCGGTCATATCCAGACTGTCCTTGCGCAACACCTCGTGGACACGATAGCCCTCGTGGATGTTGGATTCCGACAACAGTTCGGGCAACAGGGAATCACCAATCTCGAACTTGCTGCTGGCATCAAAATACACCTTGTCGATGGTGCCGCCGGTGGTGAAGATCTCGATCATGGTTCGGGTCAGCCCCTGTCAATTCACTGTGGAAGGGCCGTTGTCAGCAACCGCGTAGGAGGCGTTCTTTTCCTGCTCGTAGCGGCGGGCCGCCTTTGCAACGGTACCGGTTTCACCGGAAGCCAGCCAGCGCTTGATGCGCCCCGAATCCCCCAGTGGCGAACGGGTGCCCAGGGAGTCCAGCAGGACCGTCACGACCTTGTCACCGTTCATGTCTGAAACCATCACCAGGCAACGCCCTGCCTCGGACAGGTAACCGGTCTTGCTCAACTGGACGCCCCAACTGTCCCGGTGCACCAGCGGGTTGGTGTTACCGAAAGAAAGACTGTACCTCGGGTTCCGGAAGTGGGCACGGTAATAGCCGGTGGTGGAATACTCCCGAATCTCGGGATGCTTCAGGGCAGCATTCACCAGGCGGACCAGGTCCGAGGCCGTGGAGATATTGAGCGCCGACAACCCGGTGGGATCCACGAACCGGGTTCCGGACATACCCAGAGCCCGGGCTTTTTCGTTCATCGCTTCCACAAAGACGTCATAGCCGCCGGGATGATTGCTGGCCAGGGTGTAGGCGGCAAAGTTCTCCGAGGACATCAGCGCGATCCGGATCACCTCGGACCGGGGCAGGGTCGAATCCACGCGAATCCGGGTGTAGGCATTATTGGCCGCCGGGGTGTGACGTTCATGGAAGATGAGCGGTTCATCCAGGGGCTGGCCGGATTCCAGCACCACCAGGGCGGTCATCAGTTTGGTGACCGAGGCGATGGTCACCTGCCGGTCCGCGTTCTTGCCAAAGACCAGATCATTGTCACCAACCCGGGCCACTGCGGCATTTACCGATGCCAGATTCGGCCCCGTACCGGCCTGCACGGCAGTTACAAGTACCATCGCCAGAAGCAGCAACGCCCCGCTTGTCAATTTCCCGATCATGCCTGTCACTGCTCCCCCTGTATCGAGCTCCGGTGATAGCGCCCCACTATATCAGCGAGACGAATGTCTGACATGTCACATTTTCCCTGAAGCGTCCTGGCCAGCAAATGCAAAATAACTTAAAAATCTGTAAAATTTCCGTTAATTCATGAAGTTACAAAATATTTCCAAACGTAGCCGAACTGTAACACTCCGCATTTTCGGCCCCCAGGAAGCCCCGGATGGATTCGCAAGCCCAAAGTCATGCCAACCCGCGAGCCCCCGACTCCGCTCTGCAATACCCGGCGACCTGGCTGAAACGA
Source organism: Marinobacter sp. (assembly GCF_041690455.1). Lineage (GTDB taxonomy): Bacteria > Pseudomonadota > Gammaproteobacteria > Pseudomonadales > Oleiphilaceae > Marinobacter. The sequence continues at coordinate 55,524 of NZ_JAWLHI010000019.1, read as the reverse complement.
TGGTTGCCCCTGATGATGCTGTTGGCCAGCGTCACCTATGGGCTGACAGCCAGCCTCTGGCTTGCACCTGGCAATGGCGCCCGGGAATTATCGGGTATCCGGCAAACGTCCGTAGACACCCCGGTTTCCACCTCTCCCCGGTGGGCTTACCGCATCCAGTCACTGGCGACGATACTTGCCAGCCGATCCTGGGCCGCGCCAGAAGGCTGGACCCGGGTCGATCCCGAAAAGTCCGGCGTGGGTTACCCCTACCGCCCTGTCACTTACCGTCTTCAGCTGGAAAACAGCTCCGATTCGCCAGCTCAGCAGAATCTGATTGTTTCCGCCCCCTACCTCGACCACCTGGCGCCGGCACTGATCCATCCGGACGGACGCACTGAACAACTCGCGATCCTGGGCGATCGCTACCCGTTCGATCGCCGTTATGTTGGCCTGCCCCAGTGGATCTGGCCCATTACCCTGCAGCCCGGTCGGACCACTCTGCTGGTGGAGGTAGAGAATAACGGGCCCGTGCTCCTTCCCGTTTCGCTGGCCACAGCGGACGAAGTGGCCAGCCAGGGTGCCGCCAACCTGGTCTGGAAGGCATTCATTACAGGCCTGCTGGTTTTCGCGCTGTTACTGAACCTCAGCGTTGTGGTCAGGCTCCGGCGTCCGGGTCTGGCCTGGCTCAGCGTACTCATGGTAGCCGTCATTCATAGTCAGCTGGTGATGGACGGGTTGGGATTCTGGCTACTATGGCCCTATCACCCTGAATTGAATGCGCTTTTGGGGATCACCCTCCCCCTTTGCCTGATTGCGCTGTGTGAGTTCACTCCTCACTTCCTGTCCGTTGGCAGATCCTCGGCCAGGCTTCTGCGCATGTTCAGCCTGCTCGGTAGTCTGCATCTCCTGGCAGCCCCCTTTGCCATCAAACTGATTGGCCAGGATAGCTTCCTTGTAACCAGCGTTCTGGGCGGCGCCTTTATCTGCGCTCTGGCATTCTGGCACCGGCACCATGTCTACGGCCGCTACTTTGCCATGTCCATTCTGGTCATCCTTCTGGGTGCGACGATAACGTCCCTGCGCACCATCGGCTGGCTACCCGTCAACACCGTGACCGACTCTGCTTTCTTCCTGGGGGCCGCCCTGGGCTCGCTGATCCTGACCAGCGGCGTTGGCCGGTTGCTGGTGCAGGAACGCAAGCGCCTTATGGGGTCCGATATCCGTGTTCGTCAGGAACGGCAGCTCAGAACCAGGATCGAACAGGAATACGACCAGCTGATGAAAACCCACCGGGTAACCGGCAAACCCAACCGGCCCGTCCTGGAAGAGGCACTGGAGGCCATTAACAGCAGCCAGTCACCCTATACCCTGTGCACCGTCCGGCTGGCCAGATTCAACGAGCTTGAGCAGGCTCTTGGCTACCACACGGCGGAAGACCTGCTGAAGCAATACCTCAGACAATTGAACAGTGTCCTCAAACGTTGCCTGGGCGGCCGTCTGATTACCATTAACGGCCAGGGTCTGGCCACGCTCGACACCAGCAACCATGCCTTCGCCTTTTATCGGGACCCGAACGCAGGACTGGCGGACCCGGCGCTTGATGCCATCACCCGGTGGTTGGGCAAGAACTTCCGGGAAGGCCGGTTCTCCTTTTCCTGGGCTCCCAAGCTTGGCCTGGCGCACGCCCCCGAGCACGGCAGGGATGCGACCACCATCCTGTCATCCGCGGGATTCGCCTCGCTTGATGATTCCCGGCCGCTATCGGTGTACGACCCCTCGGTCGCCAGCCGCCTGTACCGCCAGCAGATGCTGATCCTGGATGTTGAGGAGGCTCTGAAGGCCGGTGAAATGTGGCTGGAGTACCAACCCAAGGTAAACATCCGGGATGGCCGGACAGACTCCCTGGAAGGACTGATCCGTTGGCATCACGGCGAGTTTGGCAGAGTGCCACCAGACCAGTGGATCCCCCTGGCGGAGGAGGTCGGCATCATCCATACGGTGACCCTGTGGGTGCTGGACCGCGCCTGTCAGGACTTTGCCGCCCTGCGCGACCGGTTCGGCCAGAATATCTCCGTCTCGGTCAACATTTCTGCCAAGGATCTTGCACAGCCCGGCTTTCACAGGGTTGCCGCCCGTATAACCCGTCGCCATGGCCTATCACCGGAGAACATCATTCTGGAGATTACCGAAACCGCCATGATGAGCGACCCCGCCCTTGCCCGGAAAACCATCAGCCTGCTCAGTGGTACCGGTTTCCGGATTGCTCTCGACGATTTTGGCGCCGGACACTCCTCGCTCGGGACGCTGGCCACCTTCGACCTGGATGAACTGAAGATCGACCGGAGTTTCCTGAAAAACATCATGCGCTATCCCAAGCGCCAGCGGATTCTCCGGGTAGCCCTGGAGCTGGGCCAGAGCCTGGATCTGGATGTGGTTGTGGAAGGGGTCGAGGACGAAGCCATCGCCATCTGGCTCCAGCAGTTCCCCGGCCTGCATGGCCAGGGTTACTACTGGGGCCCTCCGGTCCTGCCTCAGGAGTATTAGGGCAGATCGGTTACCGCACCCCTGGAGGCCGAACTGACGGTCCGGGCGTATTTGGCCAACACCCCACGAGTCACCCTCGGCTCCGGCGCCTGCCAGGCCTGGCGCCGGCGTTCCATTTCCGCCTCGGATACGTCCAGCTCGATGCGGTTTCCGACGGCGTCAATGGTAACCGTGTCGCCATCCTCCACCAGTGCAATGGGGCCGCCTTCCGCTGCCTCCGGGGTGATATGGCCGACCACGAAGCCGTGGCTTCCACCGGAAAACCGTCCATCGGTGATCAACGCCACGTCACTGCCGAGCCCCTTTCCCATGATTGCGGACGTGGGGCTGAGCATTTCCCGCATGCCGGGACCACCTTTCGGGCCTTCATAGCGGATCACCAGCACATCGCCGGCCACCACGGTGCCGTCCAGAATCCGGGCCTGGGCCTCCTCCTCCGAATGAAAGACCCGGGCGCGACCGGTGAAATGGGTGCCTTCCTTGCCGGTGATCTTGGCCACCGCACCGGTAGGCGCCAGATTGCCGTATAGAATGCGCAGGTGGCTGTCCGCCTTGATGGGATCCTCGAAGGCATGGATGATGTCCTGTCCCTCGGGATAGGGCTCGACGTCCGCCAGGTTTTCCGCCAGGGTCTGGCCGGTTACCGTCAGGCAGTCGCCGTGCAACAGCCCCCGCTCCAGCAACATCTTCATCAATGGCTGGATACCGCCGATGGCCACCAGCTCGGACATCATGTAGTGGCCGCTGGGCCTCAGGTCCGCCAGCACGGGGACCCGTTTGCCGATCTCGGTAAAGTCTTCCAGATCCAGGTTCACACCGATGGTGCTGGCCATCGCCAGCAAGTGCAGCACCGCATTGGTGGAACCGCCCAGGGCAATGACCACAGTGATGGCATTCTCGAACGCCTTGCGGGTCATGATATCCGAGGGCCGGACACCCTTTTCCAGCAGGTTCAGTACCGCCGCACCGGCGGCCCGGCAATCCTCCGCCTTGGTCTCGGAGACCGCATTCTGGGCCGAGCTTCCGGGCAGGCTCATGCCCATGGCCTCGATGGCCGAGGCCATGGTGTTGGCGGTATACATCCCGCCACACGAGCCGGGGCCGGGTATGGCGGTCTCCTCGATCTGTTTTACCTCGATGAGGTCCAGATCGCCCCGGGCATGGGCGCCGACTGCCTCGAACACGGAGATGATATCGGTGTGGTTCTTACCGGGCATGATGGTGCCGCCATAGACAAACACCGATGGCCGGTTCAGCCGCGCCAGCCCCATCAGGCAGCCCGGCATGTTCTTGTCGCAGCCGCCGATGGCCACCAGACCGTCAAAGCCCTCGCAGCCGGCGGTGGTCTCGATGGAGTCGGCAATCACCTCACGGGAAACCAGGGAGTACTTCATGCCTTCGGTGCCATTGGCGATACCGTCGGACACCGTGATGGTATTGAAGATCAGGGACTTGCCGCCCGCCTCGTCGGCACCGGCGGCGGATTCCTCGGCCAGCCGGTTGATGTGCATATTGCAGGGCGTGAGATTGCTCCAGGTCGAGGCAATGCCCACCTGCGGCTTGCGGAAATCCTCATCGGTAAAGCCCACGGCCCGGAGCATGGCCCGACTGGCGGACTTGCCAATGCCATCCACCACCGGAGATGAGTATTGACGGCGTTTGTCGTCTGTCATGGCAGCCTCCAGATCTTCAGGAATTATCGGCTCAGGATCTCAGATTCGTCGGTTAACCTCAAAATACCCACCGGAAACAATATGCAGTTCCGAATGACCTGCATCAAGGGGTCCCGTTCTGCCAGCTTTTACAATCGTTGACAGATCTTCCCAGCCACGGAGGCGTCCAATGCCATCGCCAACTCAATCCCAGCCGGTGCCGGGCACCGGTCATTCCCGCCCGGCATACGATCTGTGGCGTCGTGGCTACGGGGTCGTTCGGCACTCAGAGGCCACCTGCGCACAAGTCCAGGCGCTGGCGGAGCGCCTGGTGCAGCGCGGACTGCAACCAGACACCGAAGCAGTCTATCGCAAACTCGTGGCGCTGGACCGGCTCACCAGTGCCGGCCTGTGGCTGGTGGTGCACATGACCTACAGCCGACGTGTGGACGTCACCGGAGCGCCCCTCACCCCCCAGGATTTCAAAACCAGCCCGGAAGGCCACACCGGTGGTGCGCTCAACATGGTCCCGGCCTACGCTGCCTACCTCGCACTCAACAGCCTGACTGGCGAGACCCGAAGCTGGCTGATGGGCCAGGGCCATTGCGTGGCCGCGGTGGATGCACTCAACGTCCTGAGCGGCAATCTCCATCCCGAGCAGCAGGAGCGTTACCTGGGCGCTGAGGGCCTGACGCGACTGGTTGGGGATTTTTACAGTTATCGGCAGAACCCCGATGGTTCCATGGCGACGCCGATCGGCAGCCACGTCAACCCGCATACCGCCGGCGGCATAATCGAGGGTGGCTACCTGGGGTTCGCGGAACTCCAGTACGCCCACATGCCCCTGCCCGGAGAATCCCTGGTGGCCTTCCTCTCTGACGGTGCCGCCGAAGAACAGCGTGGCAGTGACTGGGTCCCACGGTGGTGGCGGCAGGAAGACTGCGGGCAGGTTCTGCCGATCATGATTGCCAACGGCCGGCGCATCGAACAGCGCACCGAGCTGGGCACCCGGGAAGGCCTGGAACGGTTCGAGGCGCACCTGAGTCACCGGGGCTTTGACCCGGTCCGTTTCGACGGCCGCGATCCGGCGGCCTTTGTCTGTGCCCTGTTCTCCATGGAGGAGGCCCTGAAGGACCACGGGCAAGCCGCGATCAAGGGCGAGATACGTTATCCGGTGCGTATCCCCTATGGTATTGCCGAAACCGTCAAGGGTTACGGGTTTTATGGCGCCGGCAGCAATGCCGCCCACAACCTGCCCCTGCCCGGCAATCCCCGGATCGACGCCCGGGCCCGGGAGCTGTTCCACACCCACATCGCGCCACTCTGGGTCAGTCCGGACGAGCTTCAGGACGCGGTCCGGCAACTGACTGACCATGGCCTTCATAACCGGCCCCTGGAGCGTGATCATCCGCTGGCACGCCGTAACCCGGCGGACCCGGTGATTCCCCGACTGACTCCGTGCCGGGAGCCGTCATCATCACCCATGAAGGCCGTCGACCACTTCTTCCAGGCCCTGGTTACCCAGAACCCCGGCCTGCGGGCACGGGTCGGCAATCCGGACGAACTCGCCAGCAACCGTCTGACAGGTATCCTCAAAGCCCTCAAACACCGGGTCAACGATCCCGAGAACGACCAGGAGGATATCCACGGCAAGATCATCACCGTGCTGAACGAGGAAGCGGTGATCTCCGCGTGCCTGGCCAACAAGGCCGGGATCAACCTGGTGGCCAGCTACGAGGCTTTCTGCGTCAAGATGCTGGGGGCAATCCGCCAGGAACTGATTTTCGCCCGGCACCAGAAAGTAGTCGGCCGGCCGGCCCTCTGGCTCGGGTTCCCGGTCATCGCCAGCTCCCACACCTGGGAAAACGGCAAGAATGAACAATCACATCAGGACACCACCTTCTGCGAGAGCCTCCTGGGCGAGATGAACGATGTCTCCCGGGTGATCTTCCCGGCGGACTACAACAGTACCCTGGCGGCGCTACCCTCGGTCTACACCGATCGGGGGCGACTGACCTGCATGGTGGTGCCCAAGCGGGAGCGCCCCTGTGTCTTTGACGCCAGTGAAGCCGATATCCTGGCCCGACAGGGCGCGCTGGTGGTGGATGAAGACACCTGTGCCGGGGAACCTCTGCTACTGATTGCCAACGGGGCCTATCAGCTCTCCGAGGCAATCCGGGCCTGCGAGCGCCTGCGGGAGACCGGAACCCCCTTCCGGCTGGTCTATGTGCAGGAACCCGGCCGTTTCCGCCAGCCCCGGGATACCCACGAAGCTACCGTCTGCGCTTCGGAATTCGAGCGGGAACGGCTTTTCCCCCATCGTCTGAAACGCCGAGTCTGTCTGACCCACATGCGCCCGGAGGTCTTCCGGGGGCACCTGCACACCCTGTTTCCGGAGGCGGCCCATACCCGGGTATTGGGCTACATCAACCAGGGCGGCACCCTGAACGTGGCCGGCATGCTATTCGCCAACCGGTGTTCCTGGGGTCACGCGCTGGCCGCCTGTGCCCAGGTGATGGAGCAGCCGCCGGGCGAATGGCTGTCCAGCGCCGAACTGGCTGCCGTGGAAGGCCGGGGGGATCCGTCGGTCATTACCCGGGGCCTGCCCACCGCCTGAGCCAGGGCATACTCGGGCGGCTTGCCAGCGGGCCCCGGGAAGCCGGGCAAGCCTCCGGTTTGTGCGCTAGTATTCCTACTTTGATCAGTGGATAGCGAGTCTGTTTTATGGAGTTGCCCGCATACCTCAAGGTCATGGCCGATAAAGGAGCCTCGGACCTGTACTTCTCCACCGGTGCTCCGGTGATGATCAAGATCGAGGGTCATACCCGGCCCATCACCCAGAACACGCTGCCCCCGGGCACCGTCAAGCAGCTGGCCTATTCGGTGATGAATGACCGGCAGCGGGCGACCTTCGAGCGGGACCTGGAACTGGACATGGCCATCGGCGTCAATGACATCGGCCGTTTCCGGGTCAATGTGCTCTGGCAACGGGGCGAGGTGTCGATGGTGATCCGCTACCTGAGGAACGATATCCCGTCAATCGAATCCCTCGGCCTGCCCGGAATCCTGGAGCAGCTGATCATGGAACCCCGTGGACTGATCCTGGTGGTGGGCGCCACCGGCTCTGGCAAGTCCACGACGCTGGCATCGATGATTGATTACCGGAACCGCCATCGTAGTGGCCATATCCTCACCATCGAGGATCCCATTGAATATACCCACAGCCATGGCATGAGCGTGATCAACCAGAGGGAAGTGGGGGTCGACACCCACTCCTATTCCGATGCACTGAAGCGGGCCATGCGCGAGGCACCGGACGTGATCATGATTGGCGAGATCCGGGACCGTGAGACCATGAAACAGGCCCTGACCTACGCCGAAACCGGGCACCTGTGTATCTCCACCCTGCATGCCAGCAACGTTGACCAGACCCTCCGACGCATCGTGAACTTCTTTCCCGATGAGGCCCACCGGGAACTGTTCATGGATCTCAGCCTGCACCTGCGGGCGGTGGTTTCACAGCGCCTGTTACGCAGCTTCGACGGCAAACGGGTTCCGGCGGTGGAAGTAATGCTGGCCAGCCCCTACATCAAGGAACTGGTCAACAAGGGTGAGATCGGAGGCATCGGCGAGGTGATGGAGAAAAGCCGGGAGATGGGCATGCAGACCTTCGACCAGGCCATCCTGGACCTGTATCACCAGGGCAAGATAACCAAGGATGAGGCTTTCGCCAATGCCGATTCCCGACACAACCTGGAAGTGGCCATCCGCCTGGAGCAAGGCAAGATGGGCGACAGTTCAGGACTTCGGATCGACGACGGCAACTGAAAACCCGCGGCTAAAACCTCGAAGGGAGCCCACCTGGCTCCCTTCTTTCTTTGGCATTTCGTGATTATCTGGCGACGCTGTCGCCGATCACCCGCTGACGAACACCGGACCGACGCCGAAATTCCAGAGAATGACGGAACCGACACGGGTAGACACCAGGATCACCAGGGCCACGGTCAGCAAGGCACCGGCATACATGACTGCCCGCTCCTTCTCGATTCCCATGACGATCGGCAGGCCATCATACATGAGCCAGGCGCCATAGCAGGCCGCAATCAGGAACACGATCGCGTTGAACCAGGGCACCGGGTATAGCAGGGCGAAGCCCGCCAGGAACAACGGTGTGCAGGAGTATGCCGCCAATGCAATGCCGTTGGACGGCACGTGCTCTTCCTTGGCGCCGTAGGTTCTCGCCATCCAGTTAATGGCGTACCCGAGGGCAAAGACCCCCACCAGCATGGCGAGGTAGGTCAGCACACTCAGTTGCAGGGCACTGATTTCCGTCAGCTTGATCAGCCGTTCGTTACCCACCGTCCAGCCAAAATAGGCCGTCGAGATGTAAGCACAGATCGGAGCGATCGCCGCCAGAACCAGAACGTAGGCCACGTACAGACGTCGTGGGGTCTCGTGTTCTTTGCGAATGGACACCCACTCTTCATCGGGGTGCGTGAAAAGACCGAAGGCATGTTGCAGGAGCATGGACACCCCCTTTTCTTGCTGTTGTTGGTATGGTTAGGTACGTTTCCCGCACGCTTCTGGATCTGAGAACGGTACCTGAACTTAACTATAGTCAAGAATGAGGGGGTGAAAAGGCAGCTTTAATGCCTTTTTGTTATTTCGAAAGGGCTTTCAGATCCTTTGGTTCTGGCAGGGCCCCCTGAACCTTTCAGGAGGCCCAGACAATCAGGCCTGGCGGGGATCGGTCTGGGCCACCCAGGGCTTGTCCCTGCGGCTGTCCCTGAACGCCAGCAGGCTTTCAACACCGGTGAAGTCCACCAGATCCCTGAAGTCGAGCCAGTCCACCAGGCAGTACAGACAGATTGCCGGATAGTTCCAGGCCTCGAATTGTCCTTCCTCGACCTGGGCCGCCAGGGTCCGCAGGGTGGTCATGATCCGTTCCCGCTGCAGGTTGAAGAACATCAGATCGGCGTCGACATCAATGCCGGAACGCTTGGATAACAGCAGGGTGACAGCAGAATCATTGGCCCCATCGATCAACGTCAGCTGGTTCTGCTGGTCCCAGGTCAACGGATCACGGTTCTGTTTGGCGCTGATGTAGCGGGCGATGATTCGGGAGTCGTAGATTTCCTGCCCCTCATCCTCGATCATGGGAATCTTCAGCGCCGGATTGTTGCGCCGCAGCTCGTCCCGGTCCTCGCCGTAGATATCCAGGTTGATGAACTCATAAGGTTCCTCATCCAGCAGGATACGGATGCGGCGCACGTAGGGAGAGGTGGTGGATCCAATCAGCTTCATATCTGCTCCGGTTGTCAGGTTCCCAGCAGGGATTCAGGTTCTGTATACGGATACCCGGTGGCTTCGGCCACTTCCCTGTAGGTCACCTTGCCGGCCATGACATTCAGGCCCGCCAGAAGATGGGGATCATCCTTCAGGGCCTGTTTCGGCCCCCTGTTGGCCAGGGCAGCAATAAACGGCAGGGTGACATTATTCAGCGCCAGGGTGGACGTTCGAGCCACCGCACCGGGCATGTTTGCCACGCAGTAATGTACCACACCATCGACAATGTAGGTCGGATTGTCATGGGTGGTGGGTTTAGACGTCTCGGCACAGCCGCCCTGGTCGATGGCCACATCCACGATGACACTACCCTCGGGCATGCGCCGGACCATGTCCCGGGTAATCAGCTTGGGCGCCGAGGCGCCGGGAATCAGCACGCTGCCGATCACCAGATCGGACTCGATAACTGCCTGGTCAAGGGTGTGGGCGGTAGAGAACAGGGTGGAAATCTGGTTGCCGAAGCGGTGGTCCAGGTGCCGGAGCACCTCCATATTGCGGTCCACCACCGTCACCTGGGCGCCCAGGCCGACCGCCATGGCGGCCGCATTCTGCCCTACCACGCCACCGCCAATGATGGTGACCCGGGCCGGATTGACCCCCGGCACACCACCGAGCAGGACGCCCCGTCCACCGAGGTATTTCTCCAGACAATGGGCACCCGCCTGAATCGACATACGGCCGGCCACTTCGGACATGGGGGCCAGCAGCGGCAGCCGGCCGGCGTGATCGGTGACGGTCTCATAGGCAATGCAGGTAGCCCCGGATTTCACCAGGTCATCGGTCTGCTCCTGGTCCGGAGCCAGGTGCAGGTAGGTAAACAGGGTGTGCTCCGGCCGGAGCATGGCCCGCTCGCCGGCCTGAGGTTCCTTGACCTTGATGATCAACTCCGCCTGTTGGAACACCTCCTCTGCAGTAGCCACTAACCGGGCACCGGCCTGCCGATAATCCTCATCAGAAAAGCCGATGGCCGTTCCGGCCCCTTCCTGTACATACACCTCATGGCCATGGCCACACACTTCATGAACCGACGCCGGAATCATGCCGACCCGGTACTCATGGTTCTTGATCTCCTTCGGAACCCCGACTTTCATGGACAATCTCCTGCACTGTGCCAAAGTGAATCCGTGAGTCTCTGGCTCAAGTGTAGTAAAAAGGACGGTATTCCGGATGACGCAAATGAATGCATCGGTTTTCCGGCCAAGGCCGTATCAAATGGCACAAGAAAACCAGAACCAGAAGGAACAGGAGGAAGCATGAACCCGATCAGAACGACAACTCTGGCAACCGCTCTTGGCCTCTCCCTGGCCAGCACAGGAGTCCTCGCCGAAATGCAGACCGAAACCATCGAATACACGATTGATGGCACCACCTTCACCGGCTATCTGGCCTGGGACGATGAGGATGAGGGCCAGCGCCCCGGCGTGCTGGTGGTTCACGAATGGTGGGGCCATAACGAGTTCGCCCGGGACCAGGCAGAAAAGCTGGCGGCCGCCGGCTACACAGCGCTGGCGCTGGACATGTACGGCTCGGGCAAGGTCACCGACCACCCCGACACGGCCCAGACATTCATGCAGGAAGCCACCAAGGACATGGATCAGATGAAGGCGCGCTTCCTCAAGGCCAAGGAACTGCTGCAGAACCACGAGAGTGTCGATGGCGACCGTATTGCGGCCCAGGGTTACTGCTTCGGCGGTGCGGTGGTGCTGAACATGGCCCGCCTGGGCGTGGATCTGGATGGTGTGGTGAGCTTTCACGGCGCGCTGGGCAGCCCGATCAAGGCCCAGGCCGGTGAGGTGAAGGCCCAGGTTCAGGTCTACACCGGCGGCGCCGACCAGATGGTCCCCTCCGATCAGGTCGCCGGCCTGGTCAAGGAAATGCAGGATGCCGAAGTGGACCTTACCCTGGTGAGCTTCCCGGGTGTCCGGCACTCCTTCACCAATCCCGGTGCCGACAAGGTCGCCGAGGAATTCAACATGCCCATCGGTTATGACGAAGAGGCTGCCACCCGCTCCTGGCAAGGCACCATGGAGTTCTACCAGCGTATCTTCGCCCAGTAAGCGGCAACCAGCGCGCGTCCCGGAAGCTCCGGGGCGCGCCCCTACCTTTTCGGCTCCAGGGCGCCAGCGATCGTTGCCCGCACCTCGTCCATTAGCACCTCCACCGGCTTGTCCGAGGCACTCACGGGGGGATGGATGACAATGTGGATTTCGCCACTGGTAAAGGCGGCATGCCCCTTGGGCAGCCGGTCATGGGAGCCGACAATGGTGATCGGCAGGATCGGCAGTTCGCCATCCCGGGCAATCACGAACCCGCCCCGCTTGAAAGGCAACAGTTTGCCGTCCCAGGAACGGGTCCCCTCGGGAAACAACAGGATACCGGTACCATCCGGCAGTTGGGCGACGCCCTGCTTGATGCTCTCAAGAGCGTCCGCGCCCTTTGACCGGTCGATGAACAGGTTCCGGGACGTTTCCAGTGCCAGGCCGAACAGGGGTACCTTGCGCAACTCCTTCTTGATCACCCACCGGTACTGCAGACCCAGGGCCAGCACCAGGGCGGGCGGATCGAAATAGGAGGCGTGGTTGCTGAGAATGACGTAACGCTGGCCCGGCTGGATATGTTCCTTGCCTGTGACTCGCAGGCGGATGCCGCACACCTTCAGGATAATCCAGGCATAGATCTGGGTGCCGTGGAAGGCGGCATCACCCCGCTTGCCGGCAAGGGCGGCAATCACGATAGGAAGGAACAGGATCAGGGTAAGCAGGACCGCCCAGAACAGGATCCAGGTGGCTTTCAGAAATCGCAACAGCATGGAGGGAATCCCTGTATTTCTCGACAACCGGTTAAACGAGCAACAGGGGAACAAAGATTACATACTGCCGGGGAAATCACAAAAAAAGGCAGCCGAAGCTGCCTTTTTTGCGTGTTGCTGAATCCTTCAGGGATTACAGAGCAACAACGTTCTCCGCCTGAGGACCCTTCTGGCCCTGAGTTACGGTGAACTCGACCTGCTGGCCTTCAGCCAGGGTCTTGAAACCGGAGCCCTGGATGGCGCTGTAGTGAACGAATACGTCCGGGCCGCCTTCACGAGTGATAAAGCCAAAGCCTTTAGCTTCGTTGAAGAACTTAACAGTACCGGTAGTAGTAGACATACTTAAACTTCCTGAAATCAATCATTTACTCTACTGCCTCACGCCACAACGGCGTTTGGTCAGCGTTTGCGGAAATACAGAACTCGCTTAATCAAAAACAGGACGGCACTACTGACTACAGGTACGTCTTATTCATGAAACGCTTTACTGACTCTTTCCTTGAGATCCAACTCTACGCGGGAATCCCGGGAATGCCAAGCGAAATTTCAAAGATTTATGTAGGTAAAGATACCCACCGCCAGGGAGTCATCCCCTGATCAGGGAAAAGGTGTAAAAACCGAGGGCGGTCATCAGGATAGAGCCCACCACGTGGGCGAGAATGCCGGCCATCGCCATGCCCCATTTCCCTTCCTGGAGCGCCGCAAACATTTCCAGTGAAAACGTAGAGAAGGTGGTCAGGGCCCCGCACAGGCCGGTGATGGCAAACAGGCGCCACTCGGGCGAGAGCGACGTGCCGTGAGTGAAATAGCCCATGAGCAGGCCAATCAGCCAGCCACCACTGAGGTTGGCGACCAGGGTTCCATAGGGAATGGCATGGTAGGTGGTATTGAGCCAGAGCCCCAGCGCCCACCGGAGGTTGGCACCGATCACCGCACCCATACTTACCGCCAGAACCGATAGCCACATGCGTGTTTACTCCACCCTGAACACGGAAGGCGCCCAACAGGGCGCCTTCCATTACACTACGGAATATCCGGCAATGATCAAGCCGGATTGTGGTCAATCACGGTTTCCTGGTTGCGGGCAAAGGCATCGAACGGGAAATCGTCTACGGTCAGCATTTCAAGGACAACCTCCTCGTACTGCCGCATGAAATCCGCCTCCTCCTTGGTATAGATGCCTGCCTTGAGAGCCGCCTCAAACCGCTCCTCGGGATGCAGGGCCGTCATCGGCAACTCACCCTTGGCGTAGGCCTTGGTCACCTTGCGGTACAGCTGCTCGGCCTTGTCGTAATCCTTCAGCAGGCCATTGTAGCGGGCTACCGGGTTCTCGACCGTGCCCTCACCGTCGGTGCTCCAGATACTGGCCAGCAGCTTGTGGCGGATCGGGGTATCGGTGGAAATGGCCCTGGCAAGCTTGCGGGCCAGGCTATCGTGGGGCGCATCCCAGCGACGCCCCAGGGGCATGGTGATTGCCCGGAGCGCCAGCGCCACCGACCGGTTCGGCAGGTTCTGCAGGAATTCGTCCAGGGCGTTCTCCGTGCGGTTGAGCAGCAGCTCCAGGCTGTATTCCATCACCTCCCGCTCGCCTTCAACCGGCTGGGTCTCATGCCAGTTTTTCAGCACCATGGACGCCAGGTACAGGTTGGAGAGCATGTCTCCCAGGCGGGCAGAGATCAGCTCACGCATTTTCAGCTCACTGCCCAGGGTGGTCATGGCGGCATCGGCGCACAGACCGAAGGCGGCGCTGAACCGGGCCACCGCCTGGGCGTAGCGGCGACTGGAGCTGTCAAATGGCACATCGGCACGGCCCAGCCCCAGCGCCTGGGTAAACGCCCGGGACGCGTTGCCGAAAATCAGACCGGCGTGGCCGAAAAACGCCTTGTCGAAGGCCCGGATATCGTCGTTGTCCTTGGCCGCCAGCTCCTCCAGAACGTAGGGATGGCAACGGATCGCACCCTGGCCGAAGATCATCAGGCTGCGGGTCATGATATTGGCGCCTTCCACGGTAATGGATACCGCGGCGCCGCTGTAGCCGATGCCAAGGTAGTTACGTGGCCCCAGGGTCACTGTCTTGCCACCATGGACATCCATGGCGTCGGTAAGGATCCCGCGCTGGAACTCGGTCAGATGGTATTTCAGGATGGCCGACGGCACCGCCGGTTTCTGGCCGTTGTCGATCATGTTGGCGGTGTGGTTCACCGCGGACTGGGCGATGTAGGTCTTGGCGGCGATGCGGGCCAGGGGCTCCTGTACGCCTTCCATCTCGGCCACCGGGGTATTGAACTGGCGGCGGATACGGGTGAAGCCACCGGCAGTCCCCACCGAGTAGGCGGCAGCGCCCGCTGCGCCCGACGGCAGGGTGATGCAGCGACCAACCGACAGACATTCCACCAGCATGCGCCAGCCCTCACCGGCCATCTCCTGGCCACCGATGATGTAGTCCAGCGGGATGAAGACATCCTTGCCCCGGATCGGGCCATTCAGAAATGGCGTACCAATGGGGCAGTGGCGACGGCCGATTTCCATACCCTTGGTGTCCCGGGGAATCAGGGCACAGGTAATACCGTAGTCTTCGGTGTCTCCGAGCAGGCCATCGGGATCGAACATGCGGAAGGCCAGACCAACTACCGTCGCCACCGGTGCCAAAGTGATCCAGCGTTTCTCGAAGTTGAGCCGGATGCCCAGCACTTCCTTGCCGTCCACCTCCTGCTTGCACACGATGCCGGTATCTGGCAGCGAGGTGGCATCGGAACCGGCGCGCGGGCCGGTCAGGCCGAAGCAGGGAATCTCCCGACCATCGGCCAGGCGCGGCAGATAATACTTTTTCTGTTCTTCGGTGCCGTACTTGACCAGCAACTCGCCGGGACCGAGGGAATTCGGCACGCCGACGGTGACCATCAGCATTTCGTTTGCAGCCAGCTTCTGCAGCACCGCGGTCTGCGCCTTGGCGGAGAATTCCAGGCCGCCGTATTCCTTGGGAATGATCATGCCGAAGAACTTCTCTTTCTTCAGGAAGTCCCATAGCTCTTTCGGCAGGTCCGCCCGCTCCACCGCGATATCCCAGGCGTTACACATGGAGATGGCGTGGGTGCACTGGTTATCCACGAATGCCTGCTCTTCCTCGCTCAGGCCGTTGTTGCGGTTGATCAGCAGGCTGTGCCAGTCCGGCCGACCGGTAAACAACTCGCCATCCCAGCCAACGGTACCGGCTTCAAGGGCCACCTTTTCGGTGTCGGAGACTTTCGGCGCCACCTTCTTGAACATGGCAAAGATACGAGGAGTCAGCCAACCCTGGCGAAAGCCCGGCAAGCCGGCCGCGGCCGTGGCAGCGGCACCGAGAAACAATATCAGGGCCAACCAGCCGGAGGCGAAGATCCAGGACAGGAATCCCACCACCACCATCACACCGATGGCCGGTTTGGCCCCGGCCTCACGGCGCATGACGATCAGAAGGCCCGCCAGCGCTACCACAAACAGAATGAAAGTCATCATAGGTTTTCTCTGTCCTCCATGGATTGCGAGAACTCCGGCGGCTGACGGCTGCCAGCCGGTCCCGGAGCACCAAGACTACACTGTGTTACGTTCACGGTACCTCATCAGATGAGGGCTGACCAGCAATTGCTTCCCAGTCAGGGAGTTACCGCCATCAGGCGGTCACAATCACGCGAATCCCCTCCAGGGCCAGGCTGGCATGACTGACCGCTTCCCGGGCCGCCGCCAGCTGGTTGCGGAAATAGTCGATCTCCTCATCCCGAATGGCCGGGTTTACCTTCTGCAGGGCCTCTAGCCGGCGGATTTCCGGGCCGAAAACGGCCTCGACACCGGCCAGCGCTTTCTCCTTCATGGGCTCCAGGTGCGGTTCGGACAGGCGCTCGGCGTGATCCACCATGGTCTCCACCTGGGGCCGGATCTGGGGCACGATCGCCTGTGCGGTGCGACGGCGGATGTTGGAGCACAGCTCATTCAGCCGGTCGTGGGGCAAGGCGGCAGACAGCTCCTTGCCATTGACGTCCACCAGCAGCCGCAGGGGCGACACCGGCAGGTAACGGGTCAGCTGCAGCGACTCCGGCGCCGGGCAATGCACGGTGAACAGGGCCTCCATCAGCAGGGTCCCCGGCGGCAGTGCCTTCACCGAGAGGCTGGCCAGTGCGGCCTTGCCAAGCCCGGAACTGGTTACCGAATCCATCACCCCGGTCACCATCGGGTGCTCCCAGCTCATGAACGCCAGATCTTCGCGCTCCAGGGCCTGCTCCCGGCTCCAGGTCACTGTCAGGCCGTCTTCCGGCAGGTCGCTGACATGCCCGGCGTGGTAATGCTCACCGGGCTTGAGCACATCCGAGTGCTCCCCGTGGTCTTCCACGTCCACGCCGAGGATGTCGAAGGCCTCGATCATGTAATCCCGGACCTGGGCGGAAGCTTCTTCCTCCTCGATCCGGCCGATCAGCTCCTCGGCCACGTCCCGGCGGCAGGAATTCAGCTCGATCAGGGCATCCCGTCCGTTCTGCAGCATGGTCTTGAGCCGGGCGGTTTCCCGGGAAGAGGCCTCGATCAGTTCATCCAGCACGCCGGTGTCGCCATCAATGGCCTGCTGCCACTTGTCCTGGACCGCCTCCTGGACGGCCACGCCCACGGCGCAGCTCTCGGCAAAGGCATTCAGCCCGTCATGGAACCAGCGGTACTGGACTTCCTGGCTGGTACCCTCCAGGTACGGGATGTGGATCCGGATGGCGTCGGTCTGGCCAATGCGGTCCAGCCGTCCGATGCGCTGCTCCAGCAGGTCCGGGTTGGCGGGCAGGTCGAACAGCACCAGGTGATGGGCGAACTGGAAATTCCGGCCCTCGCTGCCGATCTCGGAACAGATCAGGGCCTGAGCCCCCTGTTCGCTGTCGGAGAAATAGGCCGCCGCACGATCCCGTTCCACCAGGCTCAGATGCTCATGGAACGCCGCACTGCGGATCCCGGCACGCAGCTGCAGATAATGCTCCAGCGCCATGGCCGTCTCGGCGTGGGCACAGATCACCACCACCTTGGCCGGACGCAGGCCCAGCAGGGTCTTCTCCAGCCAGGCAACGCGGGGGTCCTCGGCCAGCCAGCGCTCCTCGTCGCGGCCATGCTCGGGACTCAGCCCCTCCAGCCCCACATCGAGGCCGTCATAGAGTTCCGGGCATGGCAGCGGGACCGGCTCCGGCTGGCGTTCGGGGAAGCCCCGGATCGCCGCGCGGGTGTTGCGGAACAGGATCCGGCCGGTGCCGTGGCGGTCGAGCAGGGCGTCGATGATGGCCTGGCGGGTATCGCTTTCCTGCTCCAGCTGGTCCAGTTCATCGCCGAGCCAGCCGCGCAGGGCCTCGCGGTCCGCATCACTGATCGCCTCATCCTGTTGCAGGCGACGCACCACCTGGTTGATGGTTTCGTAATGGGCTTCCTCTTCCCGGAACGTCTCCAGGTCGTGGAAACGGGCCGGATCCAGCAACCGCAACCGGGCGAAGTGGCTGGCGATGCCCACCTGCTCCGGTGTGGCGGTGAGCAGCAGCAAACCCCGGGTCCGGGCCGACAGGGATTCCACCACCTCGTATTCCGGGCTCGCCGCCTCCGGCGCCCAGGCCAGATGATGGGCCTCGTCGACAATCATCAGGTCCCAGCCAGCGGCCAGGGCATCCTCGCGGGCACCGGCGTTCTTGGTCAGGAAATCGAGACTGCACAGGACCAGTTGGTCGGTCTCGAACGGGTTTTCCGAATTCTCGTCACCAAAGATGTGGTTCACCAGGGCGTCAATGTCATCCTCATCATCCTTGAGGGCGTCATAACGTTCCTGGTCGATGATGGAAAAGCGCAGGTTGAACCGACGCAGCATTTCCACCAGCCACTGGTGAATCAGGGAATCCGGAACCACGATCAATGCCCGTTTGGCGCGACCGGTGTGGAGCTGGTAATGCAGGACCAGGCCAGCCTCAATGGTCTTGCCGAGGCCGACCTCATCCGCCAGCAAGACCCTCGGCGCGTGGCGCCGGGCCACTTCCTGGGCGATGTAGATCTGGTGCGGCAGATGCTGGGTGCGCGCACCGATCAGCCCCTGGGCCGGCGACGCCCGCAGACGATCCTGGTGCTGAACGGTGGCGTAACGCAGCCGGAATGCCCCGTTACGGTCAAACTGACCGGCAAACAGACGCTGGTGCGGGGCCGAGAAATTGACCGATCCGGCCAGCTTCACCTCGGAAATCTGGTGGATGTTCTCGCCGTCATCGGCGTGGTACATGAGCACACCGCCCACGTCCTCCACGGCGCGGACGGTGTAGCGGTCGCCGTCAAAGGTCTCGATCTCTTCGCCTATCTGGAAGACGATGCGGGACAGGGGCGCGTTGTCGATGGCATAGGTGCGCTCCTCGTCTGCGGCTGGAAAACCCAGGGTGACCCGACGCCCGGAAATATCCGTGACAATCCCCAGGCCCAGCCCGGTGTCGCTGTGACTGACCCAGCGCTGACCAATGACAAAATCCGATGTTTCCAAGAAGCCTCCAAACCGAAATTACTTGCCGAAATTTTTGCAGAACTTATTTGAGAGCCGGGCCGTTTTCCCGCACCCAATAAGCGGTGGCGCCGCAAACCGCCGCCGGCACCACCACCAGGTTCAGCACCGGCACCATCGCCGCCAGCGCCACCGGCAACCCAAACCCGAGGGCCGAAAGCCGGGTGTCACCCAACAGCCGGCGCAGGGCGGGAAAGCTGACCTTGTGGTTATCCGCCGGAAAGTCCACATATTGCAGGGCCATCATCCAGCAGTTGAACAGGAACCAAAGCACCGCCGCCACCAGGTTGACCACGGGAATAAGACCGATGATGAAAAGGCCGATGGCGCGGGGCAGGTAATACAGGATCTTCTGGACCTCCCGCCACAGGGCGCGGGGAATGTCCTTGATAATCAGCGCCCAGCTGTCATCGGTATTGATTTCCTGGCCGGTCAGGTGCTTCTCGGTAAGCTCGGCCAGGTAGCCGTAGAACGGGGAACCGATCAGGTTGGCGACAATGACGAACCCGTAGGCGAGCATCAGCAGGATCACCGCGCCGTACAGAATCCAGAACAGCCAGTCGAGGGCCTGCAGCCAGGTCCAGTCCGGCAGGAATCCCATGGCCATGGCAATCAGCGCCGCAAAGCCCTCGGCCATGAAATAGAACATGATGCCGAACAGGAAGATGTTTATAACAATGGGGATGACGACGAACAGGCGCAGGCCGGGCTGTCGAATCAGGCGGAAACCCTCCCCCAGGTAACCCAGTCCGCGAAAAAAGTTACCCTTGAGCATGGCTGGCTGATCCTCCGCTTCAATGACAGTGACGGGGCGCAAAGCATATCATGTTGGAAAATATCCCACAGCCCGGAAGGACTCTCGGAAACTCCCCATGGCATCATTGAAACAACTCGGTCAGGCCCTGCTTCACAACCGGACACTCTGGCGGGTAGCACTGGCCGTGTCCCTCACCGCCATCGTGATCCTGGCCACCATGGACACCCGCTACCCCATGCCATCCACCCCCAGCGACAAGATCAACCACCTGATCGCGTTTCTCGAGCTGACCATCCTGACCCGTCTGGCCTGGCCGGAACTGCGGGCACTCTGGTACGTGCCGGCACTGTTGCTGTTCGGCCTGGCCATTGAACTGGTGCAGGCGACCCTGCCCTACCGGGATTTTTCACTGAAAGACCTGCTTGCCGATGGCATTGGCATCGCCATTGGCCTGCTGCCGTGGCCGGGACTGCCCAGGGCCGGAAAGTTGGATTTGAGAGATTCGCCCGAATCCTTGTGAGATATTTCCTACATTGCTGTGCGAGCTTTCAGCATCAATGGGTGCGAAGGTATCGGAACGCCGCTTCATTGCGCGTTAACCCATTGATCTGATTGAACCAGCCCGGATGTGATACAGCATTTCAAAGGCAAAACTCTCTCCCGTCAAACGTTTGTCAACGTTCCCTTGCTATAGTGATTTCGTCAGGGATGACAAGGAAGTGGACGACGCATCGGATGCACCCCGGCATGGAGCGCGGGGAGAGGCAGGGACACAGGGACGCCTCGCTTAAGGGATAATTAATCGGAAAGCCGGCCAGGATGCTGGCGCCAGGGAGCGGAGACCAGGGACCAGCAACAAGGCAGTTGCCCCAGCGCATGGACGCGCCGACCTGTTCCGAAAGGGTGGCCAATGGCCACCCTTTGTTTTTTCAGCCCCCGGCTTTCGCCCGATAGATCCTCACCCTGTTGAATTCCTCGAATTCGTTGAGATCCGGCCAGGTTCTGGCTTCGATCACTGCCTGTTTTTCATAACAGTCGTTACCGAGATTCCTGACCCGGGAATCCGCCAGCAGAACCTCTGGCGCCGCCGCCAGAAATACCTCCAGTAGAGGGCGATTTTCCGGATCGTAGAGCACGTCTGCCGCGGTCACCAGATCAATGCCCTCGGGGCGCCGGTTCCAGTCATTGCAAAACTCCAGCATCACACCGTTGAGCGCGGCATTTGCGGCAGCAGCATCCAGCGCCGCCGGATCCAGGTCACAAGCGATCACCCGCGCCGCACCGGCCAGCGCGGCCGCCACCGCAACCACACCCGACCCGGTTCCGAAGTCCAGCACCACCTTACCCCGGACAACTTCCTGATGCTCCAGAATCCACCGGGCCAGCACCTGGCCGCTGGCCCAGCAGAACGACCAGTAGGCGGGTTCCGCCACCACCGCCTGGGCCTCGTCATGGGACAGGGGGCCTTCCAGTACTGCCGGGTCAAACAGGTACAGGGGAATTGCCGGACAGCTCGAGGGCCGGGTCTCTGCCACTCGCCCTCGACTCAGGGTCTTGCGCAAGTGCTCGTTCAACCGTTCCGGTGACATTTCCCCTCCAGTTCCGGATTCAAAAGGCCGGCTATTGTACCCGCCCGAAGGCCCGGAGACAGCGGCCGATGGTCAGAAAGACGCCGGATCCGTTATACTCTCGCCTCACATTTTCAACCTCCAGGTCCGTGCAATGGCGACCCGACCCGACACCGACGACTACCTGTCACTGTTCCTCAATGACGTGCCACTGATGGACGTCCGGGCACCGGTGGAGTTTGCCAGAGGCAGCTTTCCCAGTGCCGAGAATGCGCCACTGATGAACGATGAGGAACGGCACCGGGTCGGGATCTGCTACAAGGAAAAAGGCCAGGACAAGGCCATTGAGCTGGGGCACCAGCTGGTCTCCGGCGACATCAAGGCCCAGCGCATCGAGGCCTGGAAGCGGTTTGTTGCCCGCCATCCGGACGGTTACCTGTTCTGCTTTCGTGGCGGACTACGCTCCCGCCTGACCCAACAGTGGATCAGGGACTCGGGCATCGACTACCCGCTGGTCAAGGGCGGCTACAAGGCCCTGCGCCGGTTTCTGATCGACAGCCTTGAGGAGTTCATTGAAAAGAGCGAATTCCGGGTGCTCAGTGGCCGCACCGGTACCGGCAAAACCCGGGTCCTGCATCAGCTGCTCAACCCGGTGGACCTGGAGGGCCTGGCCAACCATCGTGGCTCGAGTTTCGGCCGCCGGGTCACACCCCAGCCTTCCCAGATCGATTTCGAGAACCGCCTGTCGGTGGCCATGCTCAAAGCCCATCACCTGACTGGCGGCCCGATTTACCTGGAAGACGAGAGCCGCCTGATTGGTCGCTGTGCCCTGCCCGAAAGTCTGCGGGAACGCATGGCCAGTGCCCCTTTGCTGGTGCTGGAGCAACCCATGGAAGAACGTGTCGCCATCATCCGCAAGGACTACGTGGAAGACATGCATGCCGACTACGTGGCCCGGGATGGCGAGGAGGCCGGCTGGCTGAACTTCAGCGACTACCTGTTGTCCGCCATGGACCGCATCCGCAAACGCCTCGGAGGCGAGCGCCATAAGCAACTCCGGGCGCTGATGGAAGCTGCACTGTTGGCCCAGGAACAGCAGGGTGACCTGCACGGCCATGATGCCTGGATCGAAGCGCTCCTGACCGACTACTACGACCCCATGTACGACTACCAGCTCAACCGGAAAGAGGGGCGGATTCTTGTCCGTGGAGGCCCCGAGGTAATCACCGAGCAAGCCAACCTGGCCCGGCCTGCGTAAATCTCCGGCCTTACCGGTTTTCCCCGCTGTTATACGGCTGACGCAAATGTCTGCTATAAACAAGGCTGGAAGGTACCGGTTTTATCAGCTTTTTTCGAAGCCTGAACTCACTCTGAAAAACTCTAAGGAACAAGGAGCCCCTTGATGGAAGACCTCATTGGCGCCAACGGGCGCGCATCCGAACTGCTGGATCAGGCAATCGCCCTGGTGATGACCTACGCTCCCAAGGTGGTGCTGGCGATCATCACCCTGGTGATCGGTATGTGGCTGATCAACAAGCTGATAGGCGTACTTGATGCCAAGCTCAGCCAGAAAGACCCCACCCTCAACAAGTTCCTCTGCGGCCTGATCGGGGCGATCCTCAAGATCCTGCTGCTGATCTCCGTGGCCTCCATGGTGGGCATTGCCACCACCTCCTTCATTGCCATTATCGGTGCTGCCGGTCTGGCAGTCGGCCTGGCCCTGCAGGGCAGCCTCGCGAATTTCGCCGGCGGCGTCCTGATCCTGATCTTCAAGCCCTTCAAGGTTGGCGATGCGATTGATGCCCAGGGTTACCTCGGCTCGGTGCGTGAGATCACCATTCTCTACACCATCGTCGATACCTTCGATAACCGCCGGATCGTCATCCCGAACGGCCAGCTGGCCAACGCCAGCCTGACCAACCTCAGTGCCTACGAGACCCGTCGTTGTGACATGACCTTCGGTATCGGCTATGCCGACGATATCGACAAGGCCAAGGACATCTGCAAGCGCCTGATCGAGGAAGACGAAAGGACGCTAAAAGATCCGGAACCGCTGATCGTGGTGGGCGCCCTGGGGGAAAGCTCCGTCGACCTGACCGTCCGCGCCTGGACCAAGTCCGGGGACCTGTGGCCGTTCTACTGGGATATGCAGGAGCGCGTGAAGAAGGCCTTCGACGCGGAGGGCATCAGCATCCCGTTCCCCCAGCGCGACGTCCATCTGTATAAAACCGAGTGAACCGTATCGCAATTGATACATCCGGTTACTCGCAAACTGCGTAACCTCAACTAAGATGAGCAGTAAAGGCAGGGTGTTGAACCGGCACCCTGACGAACCCCGGCGGAGCCAGGTTCCTCGACGCCCAATGGCTCCGGGACGCTGTCATTGCTGGTAGGAGGTTGTCACTATGCCGGTACAGCAGTTGAAGGATTACCTCGACCAGGCAGGTGTGGAATACATGTGCCTGTCCCACCCCCCGGCGTTCACGGCCCAGGAACTGGCCCACCACGTCAAGATTGCAGGCGACCGCGTCGTCAAGACCGTTATCATCGAACTCGATGGCAAGATGGCCATGCTGGTGATGCCCGCCACCTGGCGTATCCGCTGGGACCGCCTGTCACAGATTCTGGATACCGATTTTGTCGACCTGGCCGATGAACAGGAATTCCAGGATCGTTTCCCGGACTGCGAAGTGGGTGCCATGCCGCCGTTCGGCAACCTGTTTGGCATGACCGTCTATTGCGCCGAATCGCTGACGGAGCAACCGGAGCTGGCCTTTGCGGCCGGCAGCCATACCGAATCGGTGCACATGAAGACCTCGGACTTCCTGAACCTGGTGCAGCCGATGGTACTGAATCAGGGCTTCGTGAAACCCGGCGCCCGCAAACCGGCCTGGCTGGTGAAACGCCGCCGGCACCGGGAGCTGGACGAGGAACGGGTGTCCGGAGCCGCCGGCTACTGACAACCCGGCCCCGGGTTGATCCGGGTCGCTTGTCTGAATGCCTCCATCGCGTAAACTGACGGCATCAGACAGGAACCCGCTATGACCCAAGCATTTGATATTGTCATTGTTGGCGCCGGCATGGTCGGTGCCGCACTTGCCACCGGACTGGGCCGTGAAGGTCTCTCGGTCGCGGTGATCGACCGGGCCTCTGCGCCCCCATTCAAACCCGAAGCAGCCCCCGATATCCGGGTATCCGCCCTGAGCGTTGGCAGCGAACGCTACCTGGCCAGCCTGGGCGCCTGGTCCCGTATTCTCGACATGCGGACCACCCCCTACCGTCGCCTGGCGGTCTGGGACGAGACTCCGCACCCTCTCAGCAGCCTGGTGCCACGTCGGTTGACGGAAGTGACCTTCGATGCCATGGATCTGGGCGCTCCGCATCTGGGGCACATCGTGGAAAACTCCGTCACCCAGCAGGCACTCTGGCAGGCGGCCGAGTCCGAGCCGGGTGTTTCCATTATGGCGGGTTCCGGTGTTGCCAGTGTGGCCCAGGATGAGGATCAGGCGACGATCACCCTGGAAGATGGCCAGACCCTGAGTGCCAGACTGGTGATCGGTGCCGATGGCGCCCAATCCCGCATCCGCGATATGGCCGGGATCGGGGTCACCCGGGACCAGTACGGCCAGCAGGCCATGGTCATTTCGGTGCGTTACCGAGGGCCGGTGGAGGACATCACCTGGCAGGGCTTCTACCCCTCCGGCCCCCGGGCCTTCCTGCCACTGCACAGTGCCGGCGAAGCCTCCCCCGGGGAAAGCTGGGCGTCACTGGTCTGGTACGATGCCCCCGAGCAGCTGGCACGCCTGAAAAGCCTGGATGACGAGGCCCTGATGGCCGAGATCCAGAGCGCCTTTCCCGAAAATCTTCCGGTACTGACCCACATTGATGCCCGGGCCAGCTTTTCCATTGCCCGCCAGCACGCCAAGCATTATTTTGCCGGGAGAATGGTTCTGGCGGGCGATGCAGCCCACACCATCAACCCGCTGGCAGGCCAGGGTGTGAATCTCGGATTCCAGGATGCCCGGAGCCTTCAGACCATGATCCGGGAAGCCCTCCGTGCCGATGGCGATCCCGCCAATCCGCACTGGCTGGCCCGCTACGAGCAGGAACGCCGACCTGCTAACCGGCGGATGATGATGACCATGGATCTGTTCTACCATCTGTTCAGCAACCGCATCCCGCCGGTCCACCTGCTGCGCAACCTGGGCCTGGGAACCGCCCGCGCCCTGCCCTTTGCCCGCAACCGGGTTGCCCGTTACGCCATGGGCATTGACGACCAGTTACCGGCGGTCCTGAAGCAGCTTGCCGAACGGTTACCCGGCCTGGGCCGGCTTTGAAAGATCACGACTGAAAACAAACAAGGAGCCACCATGTCAGAGACGATTTTTTCCAAGATCATTAACCGCGAAATCCCCGCCGATATCGTCTACGAGGACGATATCAGCCTGGCGTTCAGGGACATCAATCCCCAGGCGCCAGTGCACCTGCTGGTGATTCCCAAGAAGGCGATTGCCTCCATCAACGAGATCGAGGAAGGTGACCGGGAGCTGGTGGGGCACCTGTATTACGTGGCCAGCAAGCTGGCGAAGGAGATGGGTTTTGCCGAGGATGGTTACCGGACGGTCATGAACTGCGGGGAGAATGCCGGGCAGACCGTGTTCCATATCCATCTGCACCTGCTGGCCGGCAAGCCCTTTGGCTGGCCGCCGTATACCGACAAGATGAAGCAGGCCTGAGGGCTGGCATGAAGACGGGGTCAAAAGCGTGAAGACGGGGTCAGATGAAAGCTTTCATCTGACCCCGACCTGGGAGCAAACTCCGAGTCAGCGACCAACCACCCGCTCGGCTTCTTCCACCGGCGTGTGGCGCACATCTTCGCCCTTGACCATGAAGATCACGTTCTCGGCGATGTTGCAGGCGTGGTCACCCACCCGCTCCAGGGCTCGGAGCACCCACATCACCGACATGCACCGGGAGATGTTCCGGGTATCTTCCATCATGAAAGTCAGCAGGGTGCGGGCTGCAGCCTGGTATTCCTCGTCCACCCGCTTGTCTTCCTTCATGATGCGCAGCGCCTGCTCGGAATCGAGCCGGGCGAAGGCATCCAGGGAGTCGTGCAGCATGCCGAGGACGTGGGTGCCGATGTGGCGCACTTCCACATAGCCCCGCGGCGCCTGGCCTTCCTCGGACAGCTTGATGGCCAGCTTGGCAATCTTCTTGGCTTCATCGCCGACCCGCTCAAGGTCCGCCACCATCTTGATCACGGATATGACCAGTCGCAGGTCCCGGGCGGTGGGCTGGCGACGGGCGATGATCAGGGTCGCTTCCTCGTCCAGATCCATCTCCATCTTGTCGACCTGTTTGTCCTTGGCGCGGATCTGCTCGGCCAGGTGGCCGTCGCCGTCCACCAGGGCCTGGATGGCATTCTCCACCTGGGCTTCGACCATACCGCCCATTTTCAGGAACTCGGTCTTGAGCTCCATGAGCTCGTCGTTGAACTTGTGGGAGATATGATCTCCGTAAACATCGTCCTTCTTTGTAGGCATACTATCTTTCTCCAAAATTCCCCGGTTCCGGAATCAGCCGAAGCGACCGGTGATGTAGGATTCGGTCAGTTCATGTTCCGGCGAGGTGAATACCTTGTTGGTCTCGTTCACTTCCACCAGGTGGCCGAGGTGGAAATAGGCGGTGCGATGGGATACCCGGGCCGCCTGCTGCATGGAGTGGGTCACGATCACAATGGTGTAGCTCTCGGACAGCTCGGCAATCAGCTCTTCGACCTTGGCAGTGGCAATGGGGTCCAGCGCTGAGCAGGGTTCGTCCATCAGCACCACTTCCGGACTGACCGCAATGGCCCGGGCAATGCAGAGACGCTGCTGCTGGCCACCGGACATACCGGTCGCGGTGGCATCCAGGCGATCTTTCACCTCATCCCAAAGGCCCGCCTTGCGCAGGCTGTTCTCGACGATCTCGTCCAGGTCCGATTTCCGGTTGGCCAGGCCATGAATCCTGGGACCGTAAGCCACGTTGTCATAGATCGACTTCGGGAACGGGTTGGGCTTCTGGAACACCATACCCACCCGGGCGCGCAGTTCTACCACGTCCCGCTTGGGATCGTAGATATCCTGGTCATCCAGGTGCAGCGAGCCTTTGACCCGACAGATATCGATACTGTCGTTCATCCGGTTCAGACACCGCAGGAAGGTGGACTTGCCACAACCGGACGGTCCGATAAAAGCAATCACCTCATTGCGGGCGATGTCCAGGCTGATGTTCTTGATGGCGCGGTCCTGGCCGTAGAACACCTCGACATTGCGTAGTTTGAACTTGGCATCGTCCGAGAAGGGACGACCCACTGTCTTGCCCTCCTCGATCACGGTTTCCGCCGGCTTCTCTTCCTGGACAGGAACAACATTTTCTTCAGGCATTTCAGCTTCACTGGTTACCGTTGTATTCAGGGTATTCATGGAGATTCTCCTTACCACCTGCGCTCAAGACGCTTGCGCATCCAGATGGCCAATGCATTCATACTGATCAGGAAGGTCAACAGCACCATAATCGCTGCCGACGCGCGTTCGATAAAGGCAAGTTCCGGACTGCCCGCCCACAGGAAGACCTGCACCGGCAGCACCGTGGCCGAGTCAAAGAAGCCATCCGGTACATCCACGATGAACGCCACCATGCCGATTAGCAGCAGTGGCGCGGTTTCGCCCAGCGCCTGAGCCATACCAATGATGGAGCCGGTCAGCATGCCCGGCATCGCCAGTGGCAACACGTGGTGCAGGACTACCTGCATCTTGGAAGCTCCGATACCTTCTGCAGCCTCGCGAATCGACGGCGGCACACTCTTGATCGCCGCCCGGCTGGAAATGATGATGGTCGGCAGGGTCATCAGAGTCAGCACCAGACCACCCACCACCGGCACCGAACGGGGCATGCCGAACAGGTTGATAAACACGGCCAGACCCAGCAGACCGAAGATAATGGACGGTACCGCCGCCAGGTTGTTGATGTTCACCTCGATGAAATCGGTGAGCTTGTTCTGGGGCGCGAACTCTTCCAGGTAGATGGCTGCCGCCACACCGATCGGGAACGACAGGATCAGGGTCACGAACATGGTCAGCAGGGAACCCACCACGGCGCCAAGAATACCGGCTTTGGAAGGGTCCCGGGAGTCACCGTTCTGGAAAAAGACATCGTTGAACGAGGTCTCCACCACACCGTCTTCCTGCAACTGATCCACCCATGCTTGCTGCTGTTCGCTCAGCTTGATGGAATAGGCCTCGTCGCCAGCATGCTTGGCGTAGACATCCACGTCCGTATGGGCCAGGAACGTCATGGTCCGGGTGGTGTTCAGCCACTCCGGATTTTCCTTCAGTCGATCCCTCAGCGTCACCGAGGCGTACGGATTGATGAGATCGCGCACCGCATCCCGATCGGCTTCCGTTGCGGATGGAATCTCCCGGATCAAAGCCTGAACGAGAGGCTCGACGAAATCCGCCATTTTCAGTTGGCGCTCGTCCGTAGCGTCGTCCAGATACATCATTTCGCCATCAATCTGGACTTCCATCGTCAGGGTCGTCTTCATGAACCCGGTATAGCCCTTGCCGATGATGTCGGCAAACAGGATCACCAGGGCGGCGAGGGCTACCGCGATTGCCGCGATGCCGTAGGCCCGGAAACGACGTTCCTTGCGATAGCGGCGCTTGAGTGACTGGCGGACGATCTCCGCCTGAGAGCGTTGGTCAGTCATACTGTTCCCGATATTTACGTACAATTTTCAGGGCGATCACGTTCAGCAGCAGCGTGGCCAGGAACAGCATGGCACCCAGAGCAAAGGCGGCCAGTGTCTTGGCGCTGTCGAATTCCTGGTCACCGGTGAGCAATGTCACGATCTGCACAGTCACGGTGGTGACAGTTTCCAGGGGGTTGGCGGTAAGGTTCGCCGCCAGGCCAGCTGCCATCACCACGATCATGGTCTCGCCAATGGCACGTGATACCGCCAGCAGGATACCCCCCATGATGCCCGGCAGCGCCGCCGGGAAAATGACCTTCTTCATGGTTTCCGACTGGGTGGCACCCAGGGCGAGTGAGCCATCCCTCAGGGACTGGGGCACCGCGTTGATGACGTCATCCGATAGCGACGAAACGAAAGGAATGATCATGATGCCCATTACGCCGCCGGCAGCCAGGGCGCTCTGGGACGAGGCTTCAATTCCGAGCGAAGCTGCCAGGTTACTGATGAATGGCGCCACGGTCAGGGCTGCAAAGAAGCCATAAACAACGGTGGGAATACCGGCCAGCATCTCCAGTAATGGTTTCACGATGCTGCGTACCCGCTTGTTGGCATACTCGGACAGATAGATCGCCGAGAGCAGTCCCACCGGCACCGCCACCAGCATCGCGATGGCAGAAATCAGCAGGGTACCGGTAAACAGCGGTATCATGCCGAATGCACCCTCGGCGGCAATCTGATCCGCCCTCAACGCCGTTTGAGGACTCCAGCTGGTACCGAAGAAAAACTCGAAAAACGAGATCTTCTCGAAGAATCGGAAAGTCTCGAAAGCAACCGAGAAGATGATGCCGAGGGTGGTCAGAATGGCCAACGCGGCACAGGCAAAGAACAACCACTTCAGAATGGACTCCACCTGTTCCCGGGCGTTGATCCTCGGACGTATACGCAGCCAGCCAAGGAAGCCGGCCAGCACCGCTACCGAAATCACCAGGGCGGACATCAGCATCCGGCTCTGGCCCCGCAAAGCCTTCAACCGCTCGGCTGCTTCCGCGATCGGGGCTTCAACAAAACCCGGGGGCAAAGCGCCACTGGCCACATTGCTGATCTTGCTCAACAACAGACTCGCGTTGCCTTCATCCGCGGGAATCATTTCCGGCGGCAGGGAGCCGATCACCAGCATCTGAATGACCTTGCCCTGGAATGCCGCCCACAATGCCAGCACAATCAGCGCGGGGATCCCGCACCACAGGGCTGCTCGGGCGCCGTAATAGAATGGCAGGGACTTGAGATGACGGATCCCGCCCAGGGGCATCGCCAGCGCCCGGGACCGGGCATAGCCCAAACCGTATGCGACGACGGCCAGGACCAGGGTCAGTAGAAGGAGATTGGCAGGTTGCATGAATTATCCTGTCTGACGCTTCAAATAGGCAACAAGTGTAAAGACTTAAAGTGAGTTTCGCACTTGGTGCTTTTTACGTACGAAAGGGTGCGAGCCCGTGAGGACTCGCACCCTTGTCAGTTACTTGTTTGTGTAACTGGTTTACATCAACTCTTTTTTCTGCAGGTTCGGCATGTTGGCTGCCTTGTCCTGCAGGTCCATCAGAGCATCACGCGGCGGAACAATCAGGCCAACGCTCTTGAGGTAACCGTTGGGACCCATGGCAGCCGGGCTGACAAACTCCTCAACGTACTCTTCCATGCCCGGGATAACACCGATGTGGGCTTTCTTCACGTAGAAGAACAGGGAACGGGCAACCGGGTAATCATCGGCAGCGATCGCTTCAGCGGTCGGCACCTTGCCGTTCAGGGTCGCGGCCTGCAGACGGTCAGCGTTCTCTTCCAGGAAGCTGTAACCGAACACACCGTACATGCCGCTGTCATCAATCAGCTTCTGCACGATCAGGTTGTCGTTCTCACCCGCTTCGATGAAGGCGCCATCTTCACGGATGCTCTGGCAAACGGCTTCCATATCGTCTTCGCTCATGTCAGCGACGGCGGGCAAATCTTCACAGCCACCCTGCAGGGCCAGCTCGTTGAAGGAGTCACGGGTACCGGAAGTCGGAGGCGGACCCATTACACGAATGGCAACGTTCGGCAGGTCAGAATCAATCTCGCTCCAGGTCTTGTACGGGTTCGGGATCAGTTCCTTCTCGTTCTCCGGGTTCGGTACTTCCTTACCCAGGGCCAGGAACAGTTGCTCGAGGGTGATATCCAGGTTATCAGCTTTCTTGGAGCTGGCGATCACGATGCCGTCAGAACCGATACGGAACTCGGTGATGTCGGTGACACCGTTACCCTGGCAAAGGTCGAACTCGGAAGGCTTCATACGACGGGAAGCATTGGTGATGTCCGGGTGTTGGGTACCAATGCCCTGACAGAACAGTTTCAGACCTCCGCCGGAACCGGTGGATTCCAGCTTCGGGGTGGCGAAGTCAGTCTTGGTGCCGAAACGCTCGGCTACCACGGTAGCGAACGGATAAACAGTGGAGGAGCCCACGATGCTGATGGTGTCACGGGCCATGGCCGGTGCAGACATGGCAGCAACAGAGCCAGCCAGTGCAACGGTGGCGAATGCTTTGTTCAGTTTCATCACGTCAAGTCTCCATTATTTGGTTAGGACGTTGTGTCGGATGTGCTTTACCGATGAGTGCATCCTAGGAGGTCTCTGTGACAGCTTTGTTACAACTATTGAAATATAGTCGTCATCGTGCAAATTTTCTTGCAGCATGCGTTCAGGCCATTAACATGCGGGGTTAAAACAATTCCAGCACTTATAAAGGCAGGCTCCATGACGGCTTTTGACGATGACAGACCCGCACCCCGGGGTGAGCTCACCCTTCAGGTAATTCCCCTTCCCGTTGATACCAACGCCAATGGCGATGTCTTCGCGGGCTGGCTGGTCAAGCAGATGGATATCGCCGCTGCCACCATGGCAGGGCGCATTTCCCAGGGCCGCAACGCCACGGTTGCCATGGACCGCATGGAGTTCCTGTCGCCATTGCGGGTAGGCTCCCAGGTGGGCTGTTACTGTGAGCTGGTAGATATCGGACGTAGCTCCATGAAGATCAATGTCGAGGTCTGGACCCTGGACCGTACTGCGAAGAACCCCAGGAAAGTCACCGAGGGGCTGTTTGTCTACGTGGCCATCGATGAACATGGCCGGATCCGGGAGGTGCCCGAGCAGGGCCTCTGACCGTCATTGCCAGCCGTGTAACAGACGGGCGTAGTTCAATCGTTCCCACGTTTGAGCGTTCGGGGCGTTTTCCAGGGAGAGGACACCTCGGGCTTCGGCCAGTGAGTCGTAGCCCATTGCCGACAGTCTGCTCTTCATCTCCTCAGTGATCCTGGCCAGAGCCTCAGGCCCTTCAGCCAGCAAGGCCGAGACCACCTGCACAGCCGTGGCGCCCGACAGGATCGCTTTTGCCGCATCGTCCCCACGGTGGACGCCACCCGAAACGGCCATCTCAAGTCCGGTTCGGCCAAACAGCATGGCAACTCCGTGTAGCCGCAGCGGCAGTTCGGCGCTGGACGACAACACCACGTCCCGGCTCAATGCCAGCTCATCGAGATCCATATCCGGCTGATAGAATCGATTGAACAACACCAGTCCCCGGGCCCCGGCGGCTTCCACTCCGGCCACAAACGCCGGTAGCGCCGAATAGTAGGGCGACAGTTTGACACTGACCGGAATGCTGACCTGCTCGGCCACCGAGCGCACCACTTCCAGCTGTCGCTGTTCCAGCGTCGCGGCGGTATCGGCAGGATCCGTGGCCAGATCGTAGAGATTGAGTTCGATGGCCGACGCACCGGCGCTTTCCAGTTCCCCCGCATGCTGAATCCAACCGCCGGGGGAAATGCCATTAAGCGAAGCAATCACTGGCACATCCAGCGCGCTTTGCAGCTGCTCCAGGCGTTTGATGTAGCTGCCGGAACCCATCTCGAACACCTCGGATTCGGGAAAGAACGAGCGCGCCTCGGCATCCATATTGATGCGGGAATCGATAAAACGATGGGCCGCCATCTGCTCGGCCACCAGCTGTTCCTCGAACAGGGAGTGCATCACCACCGCACCGGCGCCGGCATCAACACAGGCCTTCAGGGCGCCCAGGTCATCGGTCAGCGGGCTGGCGCCCACCACCAGGGGCGAGCGCAGATTCAACCCGAGCCATCGGGTACTGAGGTCAGTCATGGTGGTCTGCTCCCTGGTCCGGATCGGCTGGCGACTCATGGGGTTCAAAGTGGATACCTGCCAGCTGCATGTACAGCTCACGCTGCTCCTTTGCAGCCTCGCCGGCAGCGGCGGCCAGCTGCTCGTAGCGCTGCGGGTCTCTCAGTTCCAGCATGCGAAAGCGGGCCTCCTCCTGCATGTAGGTTTTCATGGGTACCTTCTGGCGCACGGAATCCAGCTGCAGCGGCGGCAGGCCCTCGTCGATGCGCCGGGGATCAAACCGGTACAGCGGCCAGGCCCAGCTGTCCACCGCCCGCTTCTGCTGGGCCGGCGAATGCACCAGGTCGTAGCCGTGGGCGATGCAGGGGCTATGGGCAATGATCAGGGCGGGGCCATCGAAACTTTCGGCCTCCTGCAGGGCCCGGGCCGCCTGGTTGCTATGGGATTGCATGGCAATCTGGGCGACATAGACATGGCCGTAGCTCATGGCCAGCAGGCCCAGATCCTTCTTGCGGGTCTCTTTGCCGGCGGCGGCAAACTTGGCCACGGCGCCCATTGGGGTGGCCTTGGATTGCTGGCCGCCGGTGTTGGAATAGACTTCGGTGTCCAGCACCAGCAACTTAAGGTTCTGGCCGGAGGCCAGGGCGTGGTCCAGGCCTCCGTAACCGATGTCGTATGCCCAGCCGTCGCCACCGATCACCCACACGCTCTTGGGGCACAGCTCATCGGCCAGGGTTTCCAGTTCCTGCACCTCCGGACCCTGCTGATCCGCCAGCCAGGCACGCAACCGGCCTATCGCCTCGCGCCGTGCTGCCATGGCGGCCTCGTCCAGAGTCGTGCAAGGGCCAGTCAGGCCGCTGTATAGCTCGTGAGGCAGGTGATCCCTCAAGGCATCCAGCAATTGCCGGGCCCGACCAACCAACCTGTTCAATCCCAGGCGCATGCCCAGGCCCAGTTCCGCAGCCTCTTCAAACAGGGAATTGTTCCAGGTCGGGCCCCGGCCATCGGCATTGACCGTGTATGGGGTGGTGGGCAGGTTGCCGCCATAGATGGAGGAACAGCCGGTGGCGTTGGCAATCAGCAGCCGGTCACCCAGCAACTGGGTCAACAGACGGATGTAGGGGGTTTCGCCGCAGCCGGCGCAGGCACCGGAGTATTCAAACAGGGGAATCAGCAGCGGCAGCGATTTGAAGTCCCTGGGAATCCGCTCTCTGGGCACTGCCGGCAGGTTGCGGAAGTACGCCAGGTTCTCCGCCTCAACCTCACGGTGCTGCTCGATTGGCTGCATGTTAATGGCTTTGCGTTTGGGCTGGGTGCGGTCCTTGGCCGGGCAGACTTCGACACACAGTCCGCAACCAGTGCAATCATCCGGAGCCACCTGCAGACGATAGTCCAGGCCCTCGAGTTCGGGCGTGAAGCCCTCCGGCACCACTTCAAACGCGTTCGGCGCGCCCTTTACCGCCTCGGGTTCAAAGACCTTGCTGGTGATGGCGGTATGGGGGCAGATCATCGCGCAGAAGTTGCACTGCACACACAAATCCGATTCCCAGATCGGGATTTCCTGGGCGATGCTGCGTTTCTCGTACTGGCTGGTGCCGGTGGGCCAGGTGCCATCCGGCGGGAAGGCACTGACCGGCAGCTTTTCGCCCTGACCGTCCATCAGCAGGCGGGTAACCTTCTGCACGAAATCCGGCGCATCCTCCGGCACTCGCGGCGGTCGACTGCGGGTGGCTGTGACCTCCTCAGGCACCGGCACTTCGTGGAGGTTGTCCAGGGCGGAATCCACCGCCTCGACATTACGGCGCACCACTTCTGGCCCGCGGCGGCCCCAGGTTTGGCGAATGGATTCCTTGATATGGTATATGGCTTCGTCCCGGGGCAGGATGTCCGCCAGGGCGAAGAAGCATACCTGCATCACCGTGTTGATGCGCCGGTCCAGGCCGGCTTTGTCGGCCACGCTGGCCGCGTCGATCACAAACAGTCTGGCCCTTTGTTCCACCAGCACCCGCTGGGCTTCCACGGATAACCGGTCCCAGACTTCCTCCGGTGCCCAGGGTACATTGAGCAACACCGTGGCCTCCGGCGCGGCGTGCTCCAGCACATCAAACTTTTCCAGAAACTGGGGCGCATGTACTGCGACAAACTGGGCCTGGCGGATCTGGTAGCTGGAACGGATCGGGTGTGGCCCGAACCGTAAATGGGAGACGGTGGTGGCACCGGATTTCTTGGAATCGTAGACAAAATGGCCCTGGGCAAAGAGGTCAGTCCCCTCCCCCAGAATCTTGATACTGGCCTTGTTGCTGCTGACGGTGCCATCGGAACCAAGCCCGAAGAACAACGCACGCCGGGTGTCGGGTGACTCGATATCCAGTTCGCTATCCACCTCCAGCGAAAGCTGCGTTACATCATCGCGAACACCGACGGTAAAGCGGGTTTTTGGTGATGACTCGCTAAGCTGGTCAAACACCGCGCAGACCATGGCCGGGGTAAACTCCCGGGAGGACAAGCCATAGCGCCCACCGATCACCCGTGGCAGGTTGGGGCGATCGCCCCGGCTGAAGGCTTCCATGAGTGCGCCGCTGACTTCCAGCAGCAGCGGCTCACCCTGGGCACCAGGCTCCTTGGTGCGGTCCAGCACCGCCAGGTGCTTCACGGTATCGGGCAGCGCCTCGAGAAAACGCTCGGTAGCGAAGGGCCGGAACAGGCGCACCTTGAGCACCCCCACTTTCTCGCCCTGCCCCATCAGCCATTCCACGGTTTCATGGGCGCATTCGGCACCGGAACCCATCAGGATGATCACGCGCTCGGCCTCCGGGTGGCCCACGTAATCGAACAGCTGGTAATACCGGCCGGTAATGCCGGCAAACCGGGCCATCACGGTTTCCAGTCGCTGCGGGAAAGCCTCATAGAAGGGGTTGATGGCCTCCCGGGCCTGGAAAAAGGCATCCGGGTTCTGGGATGTTCCCCGCAGTACCGGCCGGTCTGGGGTCATGCGGCGGTTGCGGTGCGCTTCGATGCCTTCATGGGGCACCAGCGCTTTCAGTTCGTCGTCGCTCAGCGCGGTAATCTTGGCAATCTCATGGGACGTGCGGAAACCATCAAAGAAGTGCAACACCGGCACCCGGCTTTCCAGAGTGACAGCATGGCCAATGGCGGCCAGATCCTGCGCTTCCTGCACCGAACCCGAGGCCAGCAGGGCGAAACCGGTGCCCCGGGCGCTCATCACATCGGAATGGTCGCAAAAAATGGAGAGTGCATGGGTGGCCACGCTGCGGGCAGCCACATGCATACACAAAGGCGTGAGCTCGCCGGCAATCTTGTACAAGTTGGGCAGCATCAACAGCAGCCCCTGGGAAGCAGTGAAGGTGGTCACCAGCGAACCCGCCTGCAAGGCACCGTGCATGGCGCCTGCGGCACCCGCCTCGGACTGCATTTCCACCACCCCGGGCACCTGGCCCCAGAGGTTGGGCTTACCCAGCGCGGCCCAGTCATCCGCGTGCTCACCCATCACCGAGGCGGGGGTGATCGGGTAAATGGCAATGGTTTCACTCAGTCGATAGGCCACCGAGGCCACGGCTTCATTGCCATCCAGGGTCTTGAACGCCATCACTACCCCTCCTTGTTAGTGCTCGCAGGCTCTATGGAGTCTAGGCGGAGCCCCTAAGGGCCGCAAGCGGTACCATCCGATTCACTGTGGCAACAGACATTGCCTGAGCTATCCAGCACCACATTGCAACGCCGCGCCAACGCCTCCCGCAAACGCTCCCTCGCGCGCCGGATCCTGGCCTTGGTGGCCGGCAATGACAGCCCCTGCGCTTGGGCGTAGGCATCCTGGGACATGGGCCCAAGATCACAGGCCTGGAGAATGTCGCGGTCGCTTTCCGCCAGATCCGGCAGGGTCGCGTTGATACAGGCATCCAGTTCATCCACCGGTGCCCGCTGCGGAGCACGCTCATCAGGCAGATGATCCGGCACCGGCACCCAGTGCTTGCGCAGGCGATGGCTGTCGGTAAGTGCGTTGCGAGCCACCCGGAACAACCAGGCCCGGGGATTCTGCAATTCACAGAAATCCTGCCCTTCGCGCATGGCCTTGAAAAACACATCCTGCAACAGGTCATCCGCCATGGCCGTCTCTTTCATCTGGCCGATCAGAAAGCCGCGAAGCTCGGCCTGGTGGTCGTGCCAGGCTTTTAATACACAGTCAAAGGCCATCTCGATCAGATCACCTCCAGGGCCAGGGCAATGCCCTGACCGCCGCCAATACAGAGGGTCACAATGCCCCGCCGCAAGCTGTCACGTTTCATGGAGTGCAACAGTCGGGTGGTCAGTACCGCCCCGCTGGCACCGATGGGATGGCCATGGGCAATGGCACCACCTTCCACGTTGACAATATCCTCGGCAAAACCAATCTCGCGAAGACAGGCGAGGGTGATGGCGGCAAACGCCTCGTTAATCTCCACCCGGTCAACATCAGACACTTTCCAACCCGCCCGCGACAGCGCCTGATTTACCGCCGGTACCGGCCCCAGGCCAAAGAACCCCGGTTCGACCGCACCCACCCCAAAGCTGACCAACCGTGCCACCGGTTCCAGGCTCTGGTGCTCGGCCCAGCCCCGATCAGCCACCACCATGGCCGAGGCGGCACTGTTCAGCCCGGGCGCGTTGCCGGCTGTAATGGTCCCGTCCTTCCGGAAGGCGGGCTTCAGGCGGGCCAGGGATTCGGCGGTCGTGTCCGCACGATTATGCTCATCCCGCTCGAATCGGGTTGTTCCCTTACGACCGGGCACTTCCACGGCAACGATTTCTGGCTCGAACAATCCTCTGGCCTGGGCCTCGGAAAACTGTTGTTGGGACCGAAGCGCCCAGCGATCCTGATCGTCGCGGGAAATGCCATACCGGGTCACCAGGTCTTCCGTATGCCAGCCTGAATGCTGGCCGCTGAACGCGTCGTTCAGGCCATCCATCAGCATGCTGTCATGGAGAACCGTATCGCCCATGCGCGCACCCCAACGGCCCTGGGGCAGCAAATAGGGGGCCCGGTCCATGTTTTCCATACCGCCGGCGACCGCACATTCCGCGAATCCGGCCCAGATATCCGTGGCCGCCGTGGCAATGGCCTGGGCGCCGGAACCACAAACCCGGTTAACGGTCAGCGCCGGCACCTCCACCGGCAAGCCCGCACCAATCCCGGCCTGACGGGCCGGATTCATCTTCACCCCGGCCTGGATCACATTGCCCATCACTACGGAATCAATCCTGTCCCCAGCCAATCCGGCCCGGGACAGGCTTTCACGGATGACCACTGCACCGAGTTCCGGTGCCGACACGCTCTTCAGGCTACCGCCGTAGGTCCCTATTGCCGTCCGGACCGGACTGCACAACACCACATCCCGCTTAGTCATACTCTGTCTCCCTTGCTGTTCAATCGGCCCGGCGCAATACGCCGTTCAATTGGGTGCCCGGTGCCACCGTGTTGAAGACGGTACCGTATTTCCTCACGTTCTCATGGAGCAGTTCGAGACGGCGATCATTTTCACCGGTGTCCACGATGATCTCGTAGTCAATGGACTCCATGCAGGGCGGTGTGTCCTGGCGCACCCCATGAACCCGGACCTCAACGCCTCGAAGCTCGAATTTCAGGATGGGCGTCACCCTCTCGATACCCTTGATGATACACGCGGACAACGCTGCCAACAGCAATTCCGCAGGATTGAAGGCATCGCGGCGGCCTGCCATATCGGTGTCGAGCACGATCTCGGCATCTTTGCACTGGGCCCGACTCCCGTGCGCGTCTTCTCGACGCGTAACCACATCAAATGTCATTTTTCCGTTTGGATCTGCCATCGTGACCATGCTCCCGGTTTTTGCCATTCATCAATGTTCATCGTGATAAACGAACGGCCCATTCAAAGGCCTCACTACCATCATTGTGTCCGGATTCTAAGATAGCAATCTTTCGACGGCGTTTTGTGAGCAAGGGGCAACGGCGTGAGGGGGCAGGCATCTATTAGATGTGGGCAAGCCGGTACCCACCAGCAAGCCCATGAAGCGGGCTCAAGTATTTCAGCGCCACTTCATAAAAGGTCTATCGACATGCTATCAACGGAGAATCACCAAGGGTTTCTTTGCAGTTTCGAGCATTCTGGTGGTGGTACTGCCCACTAGGAACCGACGAATACGGGAATGACCGTAGGCACCCATGATCAGCACGTCTATGTCATGCTCCTCCTGGTAGGCGTGCAGGGTTTCCTCCACGTCGCCCTGACGGATGGCCAGATGTATTTCCATCCCCTGCTCCGCCAAGGCTTCCTCTGCCCGCTTGAGCTGTGCCTGATGCTCTTCGGTATCCGAGCCGACCATAACCAGATGCATAGGCATTCCCTTGAATACCGGCGTCCCGGCCAGTAACTCGATGCTTCGGAACGCCGTCGGGCTGCCATCGAACGCCAGCATGGCACTCTTCGGTGCCTCGAATTCGTCCGGAACCAGGAAGACCGGCCGGTGAACACTCCGAATGACGGTCTCCAGCTGGCTACCAACATGACGACCAGCGGCGGCACTGCTCTCACCATGAAGCCCCATCACAAACAGCCGGGATTCGGGCTCCAGTTCCACCAGGGAACCGGCGAGTTCGTCGTGGCGCTGGCGTTTGACGGGTTTCTCGACGCCAGCAGCCAGAACCCTTTGCTCCGCCTCGTCCAGTAGCAGGTGGCCTTGCTTGAGGGCCAGCTTACTGCGCTGCTGGTCCAGATTAACCAGTTCTTCCTGCAGCTGCTCGCGACTCCCCAGGCCGATGCTACCGGTCATATCCGTTCTGGCGGGGTACTTCTCCTCATCCAGCACATGAAGCAACATCAAGGGCTCGCCCATACGCAGGCTGGCCCAGGCCGAGTAGTCGCAAACCGCCGGGGCAGCATGGGAGCCGTCAATGCAGGCCACAACATGCAGAGGCTTCTGAACACTGGTTTCACGATTGTCAGTTGTCATCGCATTTTCTCCGTTAGTGGGCCATCAAGCGTTCTACGGCATCGGGTTTGTCGTGGACGCCAAACCGATCCACGATCGTTGCGCTGGCTTCATTCAGCCCGATCACCTCGACATCCGAACCTTCCCGGCGGAACTTGACCACAGCCTTGTCCAGTGCGGCAACGGCGGTAATGTCCCAGAAATGGGCACGACTCAGATCGATGACCACGTTATCCACCGCTTCCTTGAAATCAAAGGATTCGATGAACTTTTCGGAGGAGCTGAAGAACACCTGGCCGACGACGTTATAGGTGCGGGTATCCGATTCCTCATCGAACTCCGAGGTAACGAGCATGTAATGGCCGACCTTGTTGGCAAAGAACAGGGCCGCGAGCAAGACACCCGCCAGAACACCGAACGCCAGGTTGTGAGTGCCAACCACCACAATCACCGTCACCACCATCACGATATTGGTTGAGAGCGGATGCTCCTTCAGGTTCTTGATAGACCCCCAACTGAAGGTACCGATCGACACCATGATCATTACCGCCACCAGGGCCGCCATGGGAATCTGCACCAGCCATTGATCCAGCACCAGAACCATCACTAACAGGAAGACCCCCGCAGCCAGGCTGGAAAGCCGGGTACGACCGCCGGATTTGATGTTGATGATGGACTGGCCAATCATGGCACAGCCAGCCATGCCACCGAGCAGGCCTGAGCCGATGTTGGCGATGCCCTGGCCCTTGCACTCGCGATTGCGGTCACTGGTGGTGTCGGTCAGATCGTCCACGATGGTGGCGGTCATCATGGACTCCAGCAGCCCCACTACGGTCAAGCCCACGGAATACGGCAGGATGATCATGAGAGTTTCCAGGTTTAACGGCACGTCCGGCCACAGGAAAATTGGCAGGGTGTCCGGTAACTGGCCCATATCACCAACGGTTCGGATATCGATGTTGTAGACCATGGCAACGGCGGTCAGCACCACAATACAGATCAATGGCGAGGGCAGGGTTTTGCCGATAACCGGAATCAGTGGAAACAGGTAGATGATGCCCAGGCCAGCCGCTGTCATGGCGTAAACATGCCAGGTAACATTGGTCAGCTCTGGCAGCTGGGCCATGAAAATAAGAATCGCCAGTGCGTTCACAAACCCGGTTACAACAGAACGGGATACGAAGCGCATCAGTGCCCCAAGCTTCAGGTAACCGGCAACAATCTGCAGGATACCCGTGAGCAATGTTGCGGCCAGCAGGTACTCCAGACCGTGCTCCTTCACCAGCGTGACCATCAACAAGGCCATGGCGCCGGTTGCGGCGGAAATCATGCCGGGTCGGCCGCCAACAAAGGAAATGACGACGGCGATACAGAACGACGCGTACAGGCCTACTTTCGGGTCAACACCGGCAATGATGGAGAAGGCGATGGCCTCCGGAATCAAAGCCAGGGCCACCACAATACCGGCGAGCAGGTCGCCGCGAACATTGGAAAACCAGTTGTTTCGTATACTGCTGAGCATATTCACTTAATCCGGTTAAAGGTTACAAAAACGATCAAGGCGCAACCTGCCAATCAGGCTGCGTCGTTTCTTGTTATTTGTTGATTACAAAAACTGGATGACGGAAATCAGGCCAATGCCGCCAAGTACCAGAGTGTAGGGAAAGGCCATGACAACCATGCGTCCATAGGACAAGCGCACTAGTGGCGCAACGGCTGACGTCAGCAAGAACAGAAATGCCGCCTGGCCGTTGGGCGTAGCCACGCTGGGCAGGTTGGTGCCAGTATTAATGGCCACAGCCAGGTCCTGGAAATGCGACTGGCTTATAGCACCTGCATCCAAAGCCTGTTTGATCTCACTGATGTAAACGGTAGCCACGAAGACATTGTCGCTGATCATCGACAACAATCCGTTGGCAATGAAGAACATGGCCGGCTGCTGTGCCTCCGGCTGGGCCAGGACAAAATCAATCACCGGCTTGAACAGATGCTGTTGGTGAATTACGGCCACCACCGCGAAAAACACCACCAGCAGGGAGGTAAACGGCAGTGATTCCTGGAAGGCTTTTCCGATCTGGTGTTCGTCGGTCACCCCGTTGAACGAAGTGATCAGGATAATCACCAGCAGACCAATCAGACCCACCTCCGCGATGTGCAGAGCCAGCCCGGTAACCAGGACCACGGCCGCCACTGCCTGGACCCAGAGCGCCGCCTGATCGGCTTTCGTCCGTTTTTTACGCTCATTATCGGCAAATTCTTCCAGGACCTGGCGGACGGGCTTGGGCAAGCGTGCGCCATACCCGAACCAACGCAGCTTCTCCAGGAACCAGCAAGTTGCCAGGCCGGCCACCAGAACCGGCATGCTGATCGGCGCCATGCGCTGGAAAAACTCGCTGAAGTTCCAGCCCACCACCTTGGCTATCAGCAGATTCTGGGGCTCGCCCACCATAGTGGCCACACCACCAAGGGCGGTACCGATAGCACCGTGCATCAACAGACTACGCAGGAACCCACGGAACTGAACCAGGTCCTCCCGGTGGAGCTCGATGACATGCTCATCGCTCTGGGCGTTGTGATCCGCATGGTGGTAACCGCGCCCCGAGGCGACCTTGTGGTAGACCGAGTAAAAGCCGACAGCAACAGTGATAATGACCGCAGTCACGGTCAGCGCATCCAGGAAAGCGGACAAAAGGGCGGCCGCCGCACAGAACAGCAGCGAAAGCGCCGACTTTGAGCGAACGCCCACCAGGATCTGGGTAAACGCCACCAGCAAGAGCTGCTTCATGAAGTAAATACCGGCCACCATAAACATCAGCAGCAGGATGACGGGCAGGTTGACCAGCACCTCGTGGTAGACAGCTTCCGGCGTAGCAAGGCCAACCAACAGGGCTTCGACTGCAAGCAGTCCACCGGGGAGCAAGGGATAACATTTAAGCGCCATGGCCAGGGTGAAAATGAACTCGCCCACCAGCAACCAGCCGGCGGCAACGGGCCCTATCAGCCAGACCACCAGTGGATTGATCAGCAAAAAGAGAAGAATGGTTTGCTTGTACCAGGCCGGCGCATTGCCGAGAAAATTGTGGGTAAAACCAGAGATAACCGTTTTGGGCATTGCCAGACAACCGAAGTTCCGTTCGCGAAACGTTGAGACAAACGTATCCATGCACCCTTTCACGGCACTATGAATAGAGTTGTGAACCTTGCTCAACAGGTAAACCAGGGAGGGTGTAGAGCTTGAACGCTAGGGCGGAGGGATCGTCACAGTC
The DNA here is from genome assembly GCF_041690455.1 of Marinobacter sp. Classification (GTDB taxonomy): domain Bacteria; phylum Pseudomonadota; class Gammaproteobacteria; order Pseudomonadales; family Oleiphilaceae; genus Marinobacter. The sequence continues at coordinate 12,205 of NZ_JAWLHI010000019.1, read as the reverse complement.
GGGTATCGGTTTCTTTGATAAAGGTCATGAATTGCATAAAAGAGGGCGCGGAGTCTATCAGACCCCGGCGTTAAAAGTAAGTTGTCTACGTAAATTTTCTTAGAGCTGTAAGTAAAATGCCCGTGACATTAATGTGGAGCCATAAGAAGCGGAGTGACCTCGCCCGTCGCTGTCAGGGTTAGCCGGTGCATGGCGCGGGTGCACCCGACATAGAGCAGGTTCCGGTCCATATCCGTCTGGTAGTTGGACTCATTCACCTCCGGCAATACCACGTAATCAAACTCCAGGCCCTTGGCCAGGTGCGCGGTACATACAATTACGCCCGGCGCGAAGCTCTGACTGTCCTCGCCGAGCAGCTGCAACCTGTCACTTTCACCCTCAAGGGCCTTGTGCAGCCGTTTTGCCTGCTTCAGGGTCTTGCAGATAATGCCCAGGGTGTTGAACCGGGAATCTTCGAATTCGGCAATTCGCGCCTTGATGGCGTCGATTTCTTTTTTCCGACTGTTGAAGGCCAGCACCTCCGGCTCGTCGCCGTGGCGCTCAATGATCTCCAGGTCCGGATTCGGCGAGATCCGCTGGGCGAAACGGGCAATTTCATAACTGGAACGGTAACTCTTGTTCAGGGTCACGCAGGTCGCGTCACGGAAGGCGCTCTGGATATCGGCCACGGCCGAGGCGCTGTAGGGATTCACCGACTGGAACGTGTCTCCCAGTATGGTCCGCTTGCAGGAAAACAGGCGGGCGATCACCGCGTATTGCACCGGCGTGTAATCCTGCATCTCATCAATCAGCAGGTGTTTCACGTTGCGCCAGGGCGAGCGGATGCCTTCCAGCCGCATTTTGAGGTAGATCAGCGGGAATACATCCGCGTACTCCAGCTTGCCGCCTTTTGCAGGTTTGAACATGTCCGGTTGTCCGGCCCACTCGAAAAAGCGCTTGTAGGTTTCCCGCAGGGTGGACTGCTTGACCATGCCCTTGATGGCGGTTTTCAGCTCCTTGCGTTGCTCCGGCATCAGGTCGTAGTTGTACTGAATGCCGATCTTCTGCTCGATTTCCCGGGCCACCTGGTTCACCCGGGCGGTCGTATCCAGGTTTCGGTGCTTGCGGAAAGTTTCCTCCAGCAGCCAGGCTGGCACCAGCCGGCGGGCAATCCAGAGATCCTCCGAGGCGAAGCGGTGCTTTTCCACCTCATCGGCGTAGCGACCCAGCTGCTTGAGGAAATCCGGGCTGGCCTTGTAGCGAAGCCGCTGCTTCATCTGCTCGTCGTTTTTCTCCAGCAGTTCCGCCGTCTGCTCGAAGAAGGTCTGGAAGCGATACTGGTCTTTCAGCAGCTCCTTGCCCAGTGTTTCCATGCCGATTTCGTTGACGGTCTCCTCCCCCAGCTCCGGCAACACGTTGGAGATGTAGTCGGCGAACACACTGTTGGGCGAGATAATCAGAATGTCTTCCGAGCTCAGCGTGTCCTTGAACCGGTACAGCAGAAAGGCAATGCGGTGCAGCGCAATGGAGGTTTTACCGGAGCCGGCCACCCCCTGGATGATCAGGGTCTTGGCGTGCTCGTTGCGGATGATGGCATTCTGGTCTCGCTGGATGGTGGCCACGATGTTCTTCATACCGTCGTCGGTGGCCCGGCCCAGTTCGTCCTGAAGCACGTCGTCCACCACGTTCACGGCGCTGTCGATCATCAGCTCGATGCTGCCGTTGCGGATACGGAACTGGCGTTTGAGTTCGATATCGCCACTCACCTGCCCTTCCGGGGCCTGATAGCTGGCCGGGCCGGTCTCGTAGTCGTAGAACAGGGACGCTATGGGCGCGCGCCAGTCATAAACCACGTTTTCTTTATCGACCTCGTCGTAAAAATGGTGCACGCCGATGTAGACAGGGTGAGGCTGTTCATTGCCCGACATCCGGAAATCGAAGCGGCCGAAATACGGCGATTGCCGCAGCTTGATCAATCGCTTGCGCTGGTCCAGCACGAATTCCCCGGTCGTCACCGCCTGCTGGATGGATTCCCGGGCGGAAATCTTCTCGATGTGGTCCATCTCGTCGCGACTATTCCACAGGTATTCCTTTTGCGACTGGATGTCGTTCTGGTAGGCCTCCAGGCGCTCATCCGCTTCTTTCAGGGCTCGCTCAAGACGGAACTGAACGGCCTCAAGTTGGCGGGCTTCCTCAAGTTTCGCCATGGAGGACTCAACGTTCATATTGCTCATCAGGCTTGGTTGCTCCGATCGGTCTGGAGAAATTGGTCAAACAGGGACTGGTACTGACCGGCCAGTTCCGAGGCGCGCCAGGCATCCGGCTGACACGGGGCGGACGTCTGCTGAAGCAGCTCCTCCAGACAGTCCGCCGCAGCCTCCGCCTCCCGGTCCGCATCCTGCTCGTGACTCTCATAACGGGAAAGGTCCGGGACATATTCACGGTAGGCGAGCCGGTCAGGCGCCAGTGGCATACAGCCGGAAGCCATGGCTTCCAGCATGGAGAGCCCCTGGAAATCATGGAGGGCGGTGGAGAGAACAATGTCGGCCTGGCCCAGCAGCCGATCATAGTCTTCCCGGCTGTCCAGAAATCCCCACCGTTCAATGCAGTCGCCGAACTGCTCATGGATCTGGTCAAACGCCTTCGGGTGGTTGCGGAACCGCTCGCCCACCACACTCAACCGGAACGGGAGTGCGCGCTGATCCAGGGCCTGTAAAAGCTTCAGCAGGCGCTCCGGCCCCTTGTCGTATTCCCAACGGTGATTCCAGAGCAGGTGCGGGCAGTCCCGGTTGTAATCTCTCTCGCGGGAGACAAACAACCTGTCTTCAATCGGCACCGGGATTACCCGGGATTTCTCCCGCAAACGGGCAATCAGACCATCCGGGACGCCGTCGGGCATCTGGTCGAGAAATTCCCAGGCGCCATCAAGAAAGCTGTCCCGGTTCCAGGCGCTGTTGAAGACCACCTGGTCCGCGGAGATTGCACTGTAGAGATTCACCATCTGCGGTTCGGCGCTGGATCTCTGTTTTTTGGAGACCGGAAAGGCAAACTGGTTCTCGTGCATGTACAGAATGCAAGGCGTCTGGGCCAGATGTGGGTGAAAGCTTCGTAGCGAGGCCAGGTCCACCATGGAGGTGGCGATCACCAGGTCCCAGTGTTCTTGCAGGGCCCGTTCGTTCAGCCAGCTCAGGGGGTTGCCGCGAATACGCCAGCGGAAGAACCGGGGCGGCAACGCCAGGGTCTGCCAGTGGTAGTCACCGAACATGCCGGTGAGCTGGTCCCGCCAGCGTTTATGGCTGGCCGCATCGTAGCCGGACAGCAGCAGAACCCTGGGCAGGTTGTTCTGCAGCAAAAGGGATTTGTTCATGGTGCTGTCCGGCTCAGGCCACCTCTAATCCGCGATACTCGCGGGTCGTGTGGAAGGTAACCTCCGGCCATTTTTCTTTGGCCAGCTCCAGAATCTGGCGGGTGGGTGCCAGGAATGTCAGCGACCCGGAAGCATCCCGGGCCAGTCTGCGGTGATTCGCCTGCTCGAATTTTTTCAGCATTTGATCGGTGTCCGCCGTTACCCATAGAGCCTTGTGGATGTTTACCGGCTCGAAGGTCGCGTTCACCCTGAACTCGGATTCCAGGCGCTGGGCCACGGTTTCAAACTGCAGTATGCCAACGGCACCGAGCATCACTTCACCGCCCTCAAGGCGTTCGAAAACCTGGATGGTGCCTTCCTCGCCCAACTCCTTCAGAGCGCGCTTCAATTGCTTGGTTTTCAGCGGATCTTTCAGGCGCGGAATCCGGAACAGCTCCGGTGAGAAATAGGGGATGCCGCCCAACTCCAGGTTCTCGCCTTCGGTGAGTACATCCCCGATTTTCAGGCGGCCGTGGTTCTGGATACCGATGATGTCGCCGGCAAAGCCTGTCTGCAGCCGGCTGCGGTCCTGTGCCATAAACGTGATGGCCTGGGAGCAGCGGAACTTCTTGCCGGACTGCACGTGTTTCATGGCGATGCCGTCAAAGTACTGTCCGGAGCAGATACGGACAAAGGCGATCCGGTCCCGGTGCTGCGGGTCCATGTTCGCCTGGATCTTGAACACAATGCCGCTGAACCGGGTTTCGTCCGGATGTACGGTGCGGGTTTCCGCCGCCCGGGGGCGAGGTGCCGGCGCCCAGTCCACCAGCGCCTTCAGGATGTCCTGAACGCCGTAATTGTTGATCGCTGAGCCAAAGAAAACCGGGGACAGCTCACCGGCCAGAAACCGGTCAAGGTCAAAGGGGGTGCCGGCACCGTTTACCAGCTCGATTTCTTCCAGAAAGGCCTCGTGCTCAATGGGGTACTCGGCCTTCAGGGTTTCGTTGTGGATACCCTCGAAGACCTGGCTATCGGAGTGCACGTGATCCTGCCCGGGATCGAAGCGCACCAGCTGGTCATCGTGGATGTTGTAGACGCCGGCAAAGCCCTTGCCCATCCCCAGAGGCCAGGTAACCGGTGAGCATTCGACGCCCAGCACCTCTTCGATCTCATCGATCACCTCGAGCGGCGGGCGCACCTCCCGGTCCATCTTGTTGATGAAGGTGATCACCGGCGTATTACGGGAGCGGCACACTTCCAGCAGTTTGATGGTCTGGGATTCCACACCCTTGGCCGCATCGATTACCATAAGCGCGGCATCCACCGCCGTGAGCACACGATAGGTATCCTCGGAAAAATCCTGGTGGCCGGGGGTGTCCAGCAGGTTGATCACACAGCCATTATGCTCGAACTGCATGGCCGCGCTGGTCACGGAAATGCCCCGCTGCTTTTCCACTTCCATCCAGTCGGACGTGGCGTGCTTGCTGCTCTTACGGCCTTTGACGGTTCCCGCGGACTTGATGGCTCCGCCAAACATCAGCAGCTTTTCGGTGAGCGTGGTTTTACCCGCATCCGGGTGAGAAATGATGGCAAACGACCGACGGCGCTGAACTTCCGAATGGATGTCCGGCGATCCCTGAACGGCCGAGGCGGCCACGGGTTTTGTACTCATGAATTAAAAATCCCCTGTAGCAATGAACCTGATTGGGCAGGACGACTTGGTTCACTACAGGGCTAGGGCGGACAGACGTCCGACAGTGGAGAAAACCTGTTCTCAATGGATGGGTTCAACAACATAGGCAGAGACTAACAAACCTGAACAGACCGGTCAAAAACCAATCAATCGAGAGACCAAACAGGATTCCACGTGATAGTTCCGGCATTCATGCGAGAAAACCCCAGACTGGCGGTGTTCGCGTTACTGGCGACCGCCTCTTCGGGTTTCGGACAGACATTCTTCTTCTCGGTATTCGGTAGCGGAATTCGTGAAACCTTTGCCCTGCAGAACAGCACTTATGGCCTGATCTACAGTCTCGCCACACTCACTTCGGCAATCCTGCTCCTGAAACTGGGCCCACTGGCGGATCGATGGTCTCTCAATCGAATCACCATCCTGGCGGTCGCGGTTCTGACCGCCGGGTGCCTGACCATCGCCGTTACTCCGCACTGGCTGTTGCTGATACCCGGGTTTCTGCTGGCGCGGCTGGGTGGTCAGGGACTGATGGGCCATATCGGCCTGAGCACGGCGGGGCGATACTTCAAACACAATCGCGGCCGGATCATGGCCCTGACAGCGGGCGGTTTTCCCATTGCCGAAGCCATCCTGCCGCTGTCCGCCGGGCTGATTCTCGCCACCAGTGGTTGGCGTACCCCGTGGTTCATCGCTGCCGGAATTCTGCTAGCGGTGTTGCTGCCTCTGCTGCTCTATTTATCCCGACATGCCGCACATCCTGCATCGCTGTCAGGCGATAACGCCGACCGGCACGAGGACCAGGATGCCACTGTCGCTTTCAGCCGCGGCCAAGTTCTGAGAGATCCGGGCTTCTATCTCATTCTGCCCGCCGCTCTGATCGTGCCGTTTACCGTCACGGCCATCCTGTTTCACCAGTCCGCTTTTGCCGAAATACGGGGATGGTCAACAGAGCAGATTGGGCTGGCGTTCACGGGGTTTGCAGCAGGGCACATCATCAGCCTGTTCTTTGGTGGCCCATTGGTCGACCGGATCGGTGCCCAGCGATCCCTGAGCTATGGCCTGATCCCTATCTTCTGTAGCATGCTGGTACTGGGCCTGACGGATTTCACCTGGACGCCCAATCTCTACCTTGCCCTTTGCGGCATCAGCCTCGGGTTTATCGGCGCAGCGGGCGGCGCAATTTGGCCAGAGCGCTACGGCGTTCGACACATCGGGGCGATCCGCTCCGTGGCGCAGGCGAGCATGGTGTTCTCCACCGCCCTATCGCCGATTCTTGTGGGTGTCCTGCTGGATGCTGGTGTGGCAACCACTGGCATTGGGGTTCTGTTTGCGGTATTGGTTCTTGGCAGCGCAGTTCTGGCCCAGACTGCAAACGTGCCGAGGCTCGGCCATAGGGCCTGAAACTCACAGAGCAAATGAGGTATTCGAATGTCTCCGGAAGAACTGGGAAAGTTTCGTCAGCTCCTGCTCCAACTCCGCGAAGACCTGCTTTCAACCAGTGAAGTCCGGGACGAAAGCAGCGGAACCGTTCACCTGGACCAGCAAAGCGTTGGCCGCCTCTCCAGAATGGATGCCCTGCAGAGCCAGGCGTTGGCCAAGGCGGGCAAGGAACGGGCAGAACGCCAACTGAAAATGATCGAAGCGGCTCTGACGCGAATTGACAACGACGAGTACGGGGAATGCATGGAGTGTGGCGAGCCGATCAACCCGAAGCGCCTGGAAATCGACCCCACCACGCTCTACTGCATTGATTGTGCCCGCTAAGCCTCTGGCACCGGCTTGCGCCCCCTGGCCAGGGACCAGAGCCCCATCACCGGCCCGGGCACCAGCAACCACGCCACCCACACGTCCAGCTGGCTCCAGAGTCCGCTGGTGAGCCAGATGGCGGGGAGGGTCAGACCGAAACCCACCGCATTCATCACCGCCAGCGACGAACCCACCGACTCCCTGGGCGCGGTCGCGGCGGCCAGGGCGGAGAACTGGGGTGAGTCGGCAACCACGCTCAGGCCCCAGGCAAACAGAAGCACGATGAGAATGATTGATGGCAGCCCACCCAGAACCGGATAAAGCAGGCAAATGATGCCGGACATTGTCAGCGCGCGCCGGGCCACCCATTCGCTACCCTTGCTGCGACTGAGCCGGCCCCCGCCCACGCAACCCAGGCCACCAATACCGATTACGGCAAAGGCCAGCCAGGGAATCAGGCCATCCCCTGCCCCAAGGCGCTCCAGCTCCCGACCAATCAATAAAGGCGTGAGTGTCCAGAACGCATAGAGTTCCCACATGTGGCCGAAGTAACCCCCGGCCACCGCCCGGAACCTTGGCATTCGCAATGCTGCCAGGCCCTGGCTCAACGGAATCGGACCGCTGCTGTTCGGAAGGTGGGGGCCGTCACCGAGCAGAAAAACCAGGCCTCCGCCCACCAGAGCGAGCATTGAGGCCGCCAACAGGGGCAGTTCCCAGGGCATCCCCAGCGTTGCCCCGCGCATCAGATGCGGCAGGGCGGTACCCAGGGTAAGCATGCCCACCAGCCAGGCCAGCGCTGCGCCGGCGTACTTCGGCGTCCAGGCGATCACCATTTTCATGCCCAGGGGATAGATACCCGCCAGGCAAAGACCGGTGGCGAATCGGAGGATGAAATCCAGGGGTGGCTGCCCGGCCGCAAAGACAAATCCGCCATTAACCAGGGCGCCCAGCAGGCTCGACAGGGCAAAAATCCGGCTGGCGCCAAAGCGGTCCGCCAGACCGGTCACGGCGATGGTCAGGGTGCCAACGATAAAACCGGCCTGAACCGCCAGGGTCAGTCGGCCCAGATCGGTCTCGGTCAGCCCCAACTGGGCCGAGAGGGACAACCAGACGCCATTGATGCTGAACCAGAGGGAGGTGCCGAACAACTGGGCCAGCACAATCACAGGCAGAGGAAAACGCCGCAGTAACTCGATCATTGTTATTGTCTTCGTTGTTGAATCATGGCCTCAAGACTATAACCAGGACGCTCCATGAACACATGCTACTTTGGTGCCTTGCTCCGGATCAGCAAATTTTTATTAGAACGGGAGTATCCTTTTTGTCAGTGATTCGTCACCTAATCAGCCATCATTATCAACGCCAAAACAAGGGCGATCGTACCCATGCTTGAGATATTCACCCTACTGGCCAACTGGCTGACCTATGATCTGATCGGTCTGAGCCCGGAAACCAAACTGGGCACGTCCATCCATTTCTTCATTGAGGACACCACCAAGATCCTGTTCCTGCTGGTGGTGATGATCTACGTGATCGCACTGGCGCGGGCATCTCTCAACCTTGAGCGGGTGCGGGCCTATATCCAGCAGAAGCACCGGATGGTGGGCTATTTCTTCGGCTCCGGTTTTGGCGCCATTACCCCGTTCTGCTCCTGTTCCAGCATTCCGCTGTTCCTGGGCTTCACCAGCGCCGGCATTCCCCTGGGTATCACCATGGCGTTCCTGTTCACCTCGCCTATCATCAATGAGGTGGCGGTGATTATGCTCTGGAGCCTGCTGGGCTGGAAGTTCACCGTGGCGTACATCGTGATCGGCATGGCGGTGGGTATCGTTGGCGGCATGATTCTGGATGCGATCAAGGGCGAGCGCTGGCTGAAAGACTTTGCCGCCAAGGCTTATCAGAAAGCGGCGGCCGAAGCCCAGAGCCACCCGGGCAGTCCTGAAGTGCCTGAAGCACCAAAAATGAGCTTTCAGGAACGGCATGAGTTTGCCAAGGACGAACTGAAGGAAATCGTCGGCCGGATCTGGAAGTGGGTGCTGATCGGCGTTGGCCTGGGTGCCGCCCTGCACGGCTTTGTCCCCGACGGCTGGTTTGCCGAAAACCTGGGCTCCGGCCAGTGGTGGAGCGTACCGGCGGCCGTATTTGCCGGGCTGCCCCTGTATTCCAATGCCACCGGTGTGATACCGGTGATGGAAAGCCTGATCGTGAAGGGCCTGCCGGTGGGCACCACCCTGGCCTTCTGCATGGCCACCGTCGCGGCCAGTTTTCCGGAATTCATCATGCTCAAGCAGGTCATGACCTTCCGGCTGCTGGCTATCATCTTTGTGATCCTGCTGGCCAACTTCATGGTGGTCGGCTGGGTGATCAATGCCATCGGACCCTGGCTGTTCGCCGGGTTCTGATCAAACCGTAACGGATACAACCAACACGTTGGAGAAAGCTATGAAAACATTCGAGGTTCTCGGCACCGGCTGCCGCAAATGTGTAACCACCGCCGAAAGTATCGAGCGGATCGCCAAAGAACAGGGCCAGGAAGTGACCGTGGTGAAAGTGACCGATCCTGCGAAAATCATGGAATATCAGGTCATGTCCACCCCGGCCGTCGCTGTTGACGGCAAGGTGGTTCACAGTGGCTCCATTCCGGAGCATGACAAGATTGTCAGCTGGCTGAACGGGTAACCCCATGAGCCCAAAAACCGTTGATGTTCTGGTGATTGGTGGCGGCCAGGCCGGGTTGGCCACCGGCTATTTTCTGCGCCGCCACAAACTGGACTATCGGGTGCTGGACCGTGAACCAGCACCGGGTGGTGCCTGGCGCCACGGCTGGGACTCGCTGCAGCTGTTTTCGCCAGCGCAGTGGAGTTCCCTGCCCGGCTGGCAGATGCCGGAGACCGAGGATGGTGAGTGGCCGAAGCGGGATGAAGTCATCGATTATCTGGATCGTTATCAGAGCCGTTACGACATCCCGGTGGACCGGCCGGTGACGGTAAAATCAGTCACCGGAGGTGGCGATGGACTGGTCGTCGAAACCGACCATGGCACCTACTACGCCCGGGCGGTTGTCAGCGCTACCGGCACCTGGAGCCATCCGTTCATACCGTCGGTGGAGGGTATAGAGAATTTTCAGGGCGAGCAGATTCATTCTGCCCATTACCGGCAACCCGAGGCCTATGAGGGCAAGCGGGTTCTGGTGATCGGCGGTGGCAATTCGGGTGCCCAGATCTACGCCGAAGTCTCCCGGGTGGCCAATGCCAGTTGGGTGACCCGCCACCCGCCCAAGTTTCTGCCGGATGATGTGGACGGCCGGGCTCTGTTCGAAATGGCCACCGAGAAGTGGAAAGCCGAACAGGAAGGGCGCGAATACACACCTGCCGGAACCCTGGCGGATATAGTCATGGTGCCTCCGGTCATGGAAGCCCGTGAACGGGGCGTGCTGGAAACCCGGCAAATGTTTACCCGTTTCACCGAAGACGGTGTGGTCTGGCCCGATGGCCAAGAGGAAACGGTCGATGCCGTTATCTGGTGCACCGGGTTCCGGCCAGCCCTGGACCACCTGGAAAGCCTGGGTGTGGTGGAAAGCGATGGACGCGTGAAAACGGACGGCACACGTTCCGTAAAGGAACCACGGTTGTGGCTCGTCGGCTATGGCGACTGGACCGGTTTTGCCTCTGCCACTTTGCTTGGGGTCATGCGCAGCGCCCGGGCTGCTGCGCATGAAATCAAAGAGCACCTTGAGAGCTAGTGTCCCGATTGGTTAAAAATCACCGGCCGCTTCTCTGGCAACATCAGTGATAGCAGCGAAGCGGTAGCCACCAGTCCGGCGGATATCCACAGACATGCCTCAAGGCCATAGGCCTGGAAAATCCAGCCGGACAGGATGGTTCCCAGCAACCGGCCGGCTGCATTGGACATGTAGTAGAAACCCACGTCCAGCGATACGCCATCGCCACGAGCGTAGCTAACGATCAGGTAGCTGTGCAGGGAGGAATTGATGGCGAACAGCACCCCGAACAGCAGGAGGCCGCCGATGACCACGGTTTGCGCCGGCCAGCCTGCCATCAGGGCACCGGCAATGGCGGCTGGAATGAGTGCCAGACCTGCCGCCCAGAGCACGGCGCCGGATTTGCCATTGGAGTGGCCGGTGATTTTCGGGGCAATGGTCTGGATAAAACCATAGCCGATAATCCAGCTGGCCATGAAACCACCCACCTGCCAGTGGTCCCAGCCGAACACGGTGGCCATGTAGACCGGTAGCGCCACCACAAACCACACATCCCGGGCACCGAACAGAAACATCCGCGCCGCCGAGAGCACATTGATGGCCCGGCTTTTTGACAGAATCTCGCTGAACTTCGGTTTCGCCTTGCTCTTGCCCAGATCCTGCCCCAGCAGGAATAGACTGGCGAGCCAGACAGCGCCCAGTGCCACCGCCATGATAATGACGGCACCCTTGAAGCCGGCCGCCATCAACAGCACACCACCAAGGAAGAAGCCGACGCCTTTCAGAGTGTTCTTGGAGCCGGTGAGAATGGCCACCCACTTGTACAGGGTGCCCTGCTGCTCGTCCGGCACCAGCAACTTTATGCCACTCTTGGCGGACATCTTGTTCAGGTCCTTGGCAATGCCCGACAACGCCTGCGCTGCCATCACCCAGGGCACTGTGAGTATCGCCGCCGGTACCGCCAGCATGGCCAGTGCCACAATCTGCAGGAAAAGCCCGATGTTCATGGTGCGGTTCAGGCCCATGCGGGCGCCGAGGTAGCCACCCACCAGGTTGGTCACCACCCCGAAGAACTCGTAGAAGATGAACAGCAGGGCTATTTCCAGAGGCGAGTAGCCGAGCTGATGGAAATGCAGCACCACCAGCATCCGAAGGGCCCCATCCGTCAGGGTGAAGGCCCAGTAGTTACCGGTGATAACCAGGTACTGTCGGATGGCGGCCGTCATATCAGGCAGAACCTACCTTGCGGGCCAGCTCGACGGTGCGGTTGGCGTAACCCCACTCGTTGTCGTACCAGGCGTAGATTTTCACCTGGGTACCGTTGACCACCATGGTGGACAGGGCATCGACGATGGACGAGCGCGGGTCGGTCTTGTAGTCAATGGACACCAGCGGGCGCTCTTCGTAGCCCAGAATGTCTTTGAGTTCCCCCTCGGCCGCTTCTTTGAGCAGTTGATTTACAGTCTCACGATCAGTGGCCTTCTCCACTTCAAAGACACAGTCGGTCAACGAAGCATTGGTCAACGGGATACGCACTGCATGGCCATCCAACCGGCCTTTCAGTTCCGGGAAAATTTCGATGATGGCGGTGGCTGAACCCGTGCTGGTGGGGATCAGCGAGCTGCCGCAGGCCCGGGCCCGGCGCAGGTCCTTGTGGGGTGCATCCAGAATGGTCTGGGTGTTGGTCAGGCTGTGGATGGTGGTGATGGAGCCGTGCTTG
>NZ_JAWLHI010000018.1:0-59088 GCF_041690455.1 Marinobacter sp. | reverse complement strand
AATGTTGAAGGCCATGGAGGGCCTGAAACAAGCGCACATGGACGTGCTCGTCGCGGTTTTTGGCCACCCTCCCCCAGACAGTGCCCACTCCAAAACGACCAGTCTTGGGTACTGAATCCAACTCCCAGAAAAAACCTTAAAACCGGGCCACACCAAAACTATTGGGCCGTAGCTGCCGCTGTTCCGCCTCGCGACAGACTGACAGAACCATAGCCAGAACCCGCCGGGTATCGCGAGGATCGATCAGGCCGTCGTCCCAGAGCCGGGCCGTTCCGTACAAGGCCGTGGAGCCATCCTCCAGTTTCTTGGCCGTCGCCTGCTCCAGAAAATCCAACGTCTTCGCATCCGGCTCCATGCCGCCCCGGCGCTGCTTCTCCTCCGCTACGATGCGCATCACCTTGCCCGCCTGCGCAGGCCCCATGACGGCCGTCCGGCTGTTGGGCCAGGCGAAGATGAAACGGGGATCGAGGCCGCGTCCGCACATCGCGTAGTTACCTGCACCATAGGAACCGCCAACCACAATTGCGAACTTCGGCACCCGGCAGTTCGCCACCGCCTGAATCATCTTTGACCCGTGTTTGATGATCCCGTTCTGTTCGGAATGGGTTCCCACCATGAAACCGGTGGTGTTGTGCAGGAACAGGATCGGGGTGCCGGCCTGGTCGCAGAGCTGGATGAACTGGGCCGCCTTGGTGGAGCCTTCCGGGGTGATCGGGCCGTTGTTGCCGATGATGCCGACGGAGTGGCCCTCGATACGGATGGTTCCGCACACGGTCTGGTCGTCGTAGTTGTTCTTGAAATCCAGGAACCGGGAGCCGTCGGCGATGCGGGCGAGGATCTCCCGCACGTCGTAGGGTTTCTTGGAATCGGCGGGGATCACGCCCAGTAGTTCCTCGGCCGGATACAAAGGCTGTTCCCACGCCATTTCCCGCTGGGGCGGCAGGTGTTCGTTCCAGGGCAGGGCGCCGAGGATTTCCCGGGCCTGGCGGATGCCGTCGGCGTCGTCTTCGGCCAGGTATTCGGCGGTGCCGGCGACGGTGGCGTGCATTTCCGCGCCGCCAAGTTCTTCGTCGGTGGCGACTTCGCCGGTGGCGGCTTTCAACAGGGGCGGGCCGGCCAGGAACATTTTGGCTTGCTCTCGCACGGTGATGACATAGTCCGAGAGCCCGGGCTGGTAGGCGCCGCCGGCTGTGGCGTTGCCATGAACCACGGTGACCTGGGGGATGCCGGCGGCGGACATGCGGGCCTGGTTGGCGAAGCCCCTGGCTCCGAGCACGAAAATGTCGGTGGCGTAGTTCAGGTTGGCGCCGCCGCTTTCGGACAGGGACACCACGGGCAGTTTGTTCTCCATGGCGATCTGCTGCAGCCGCAGGGTCTTGTCCAGGCCGGCCGGGGTGATGGTGCCGCCCTTGATGGCGCTGTTGCTGGCCACAACCAGGCAGCGGACGCCGCTGACGGTGCCGATGCCGGCGATGATGCCACCGCCGGCCTGGGAGCCGTCCTTGTCGTCGTGCATCTTGTAGCCGGCCAGGGAACAGAGTTCCAGGAATTCGCTGCCCCGGTCCAGCAACCGGTTGATCCGGTCACGGGGCAGGAGTTTGCCTCGTTTGGTGAATTTTTCCCGTGCCGATTCGGCCAGGTCCAGCACTTTCTGCTCGACCTCGCGGAATGTGCGGATGTGGGCTTCCATGGCTTCGGCGTTGGCCCGGAAGTCGTCGGACTGGGGATTTACCGTGGTTTCGAGTACCTGCATGGTCGGCTCCTCAGTCCTCGCTCAGTACTTTCGGGGTGACGGCGCGGTGGAAGCCGTTCCAGGCCTCGTTATTTTTGGCTTTGGGCATCGGCCAGACCCGGCCACCCTGGGAAGCGGCGCCGTCGATTCTCAGGCAATCGCCGGAGATGAAGGCGGCGGCGGGGCTGAGCAGGAAACAGATGGCGGCGCTGACTTCCGATTCAGTGCCCAGGCGCTTGATCGGCACGGAATCGGCGAGGCTGCGGATCCAGTTCTTCATGTGGGCCGGGTAGTTGTCCATGCCGCTGGAGGCGATCCAGCCAGGGGCCACGGCGTTGACCCGTACCCCCGAGGGCGCCCACTCCACAGCGGCGGTCTGGGTGAAATTGACCATTCCGGCCCGCGCTGCCCCGGAGTGGCCCATACCGGGCATGCCGCCCCACATGTCGGCGACAATATTGACGATGGCACCGCCGGTTTTACTCAGGGCCTGGGTGTAGGCTTCCCGGGCCATCAGGAAGCCGCCGGTGAGGTTGGTGCGGACCACGGTTTCCCAGCCTTTCTGGTTGATGCCGGTCAGAGGGGAGGCAAACTGGCCACCGGCATTGTTCACCACACCGTTCAGGCTGCCGTGTTCGGCGATAATGGCGGCGACCGTGGCTTTGACCGACTCTTCTTCGCGGATATCGCACGCATGAGCGGAAGCGATGCCGCCGTCCTCGGTGATCTCCGCCTTCACCGCATCAACTTTCTCCTGCTTTCGGCCCACCAGTGCCACCCGGGCCCCCAGGGCAGCCAGCTCGTGGGCGGTGCAGCGGCCGATCCCGGAGCCACCGCCGGTGACGATGTAGACGTGGTCTTTGAACAGGTTCGGCTGGAATACAGAGCGAAAACTCATCGTTTTTGTCCTTTTTCATACACGGCCCGGCTGACGGGCACGGGGAATTCCAGAAGTTGCTGGGCGAAGGCCTTGCCCTGGGGATCGATGTGCAGGCTCGCAACGCCGCCGCCCCCGAGGCTGTGTTCCAGCAGGAAGTTGAACGCATGCAGGCCGGGCATGGCCCAGCGGGTCACCTTGCCGGTCTCGGGATTGAGAGTATGGGCCATCCAGTCCGCGACGGCGGCCTCGGTCAGGGCGGAGGCAATGTAGGGCTCGAAGGCGGGGTCACGGGCGATGACGCCGATGTTGCTGTGATCGCCCTTGTCGCCGCTGCGGGCCCAGGCCAGCTCGATCAACGGGACCACCAGGTCGGTTTCCGTGATAGTGGCGGTCTCCGGACAGTCGGGGAGTCCGGATGGATCGAAGCTGCCTTCCGTGCGGATCGACACTGGCGTCTGCGCTCCCTCCAGATCCACGGCTACCGAGACGTCCGTCTTCGGAACCAGGCAGGACCAGAGCCGGATTTTGGGCCAGACCGTGGGGCGCCCGCCGACAATACCGGTAATTCCCGGCGCCATGCCGGTGGCGGCCTGGGCAATCTCCCGGGAGAACAGCACCAGCGCCTCTTTCTTCGGGTGGGCGGTGCTGATCTTTACCACCACTTCCCGGCAGTCCTGGCCGCGGGCGTGGGCGCCATAGGTGGTTTCGGAGCCCAACAGTTCGATGCTGGTTTCGGAGTAATCGGGCAGGCCCCGCTCGCTGAACATGCGGGAGGTCTTGGCCAGGATGGCTTCGGCCACGGTCTGCGCCTTGTTGCGGGCGTCGAGGCCGGCCAGCAGGAAGGTGACGGTGCACTTGAAACCGTCCGGCCAGGTGCCGGATACCTTGTAACTGTCGGTGGGTGCCTGGCCACGGGCCCCTTTGACCGTTACCCGGTCGGGGCCGGACTCCTCGAGGGTGACCCCGGTGAAATCACACACCACGTCGGGGAGCAGATAGGCACGGGGATCGCCGATTTCATAGACCAGTTGTTCCGCGACGGTTCCCCGGCTGACCATGCCGCCGGTACCCTCGGCCTTGGTGATGGCAAAGTCGCCCGAGGCGCTGACCTCGGCAATCGGGAAACCCATGTCGGCATAGCCGTCGGCCACGTCCTGCCAGTCAGTGAAGTTGCCGCCGGTGGCCTGGGCGCCGCATTCCAGCAGATGGCCGGCGAGGCTGCCCTGGGCCAGTTTGTCGTAGTCGTCCCATTGCCAGTCGAATTCGTGTACCAGAGGTGCCAGCACCAGGGCACTGTCCGCCACGCGGCCGGTGATGACAATGTCGGCCCCCTGTTCCAGAGCGGACACGAGGCCTGGTGCGCCCAGGTAGGCATTGAGGCTGACCATCATGGCCGGCATGGGCTGGCCGGTGGTCATCTCAGTGATGCCGGCGTCGCTGAGTTTTTTCTTTTTCATCAGCAGGTCGTCACCGAGCACCAGGGCGATCTTGAGATCGACCCCCGCCTTTTCACACAACGCCTGGAGGGCATCGCGGCAGGCTACGGGATTCACGCCGCCGGCATTGGCCAGTACCCGGATGCCTTTCTCTTTGATCTCGCCAAGCAAGGGGCCCATCACGGTCTGGACAAAATCCCGGGCATAACCCTGGGTGGGGTCCTTCATCTTCTGGCCGGCCATGATCGACATGGTGATCTCGGCCAGGTAATCCGCCACCAGGTAGTCGATATTGCCCTTCCTGACCAGCTGGGCGGCGGCGGTCTCGGTGTCGCCCCAGAAGGCGGCGGAGCAGCCGATGCGCACGGTGTTGCGGTTGGAATCTGACATCTTCTCTGCCTTGTTTTTGTCGCCCGCATCCCACGGGTTTATCGGAGGATGGAAATGACAATACCAAGCAAGCGCTTGGTTTGTAAACAGGCAAATTTGAGGTAGTATTAAAGGCCTCATCAGCCAACCGGACAGCCTTAGTGAGCCAGAACCAGATCCTCCAGTCCCTCATCGCTGAAAACCTCGTCTCCGACCCCAAGGGCGCTCGTGGACGCCTTTTGAAGGAAGCGGCCCGGTTGTTCCGGGAAAAAGGCTATGAACGCACGACGGTTCGGGATCTGGCCGCTGCCGTGGGCATCCAGTCCGGCAGCCTGTTTCACCATTTCCGCACCAAGGAGGAAATCCTCAAGGCGGTGATGGTGGAGACCATCCGGCTGAACACCGCACTGATGCAGGCGGCCATGGAAGCGGCGGAAACATCGAAAGACAAGCTCCGGGCGCTGGTCCGGGCCGAGCTGGAATCCATCAATGGCCAGACCGGTGAGGCCATGGCGGTTCTGGTCTTCGAGTGGCGCAGCCTGTCCGCGGATTCCCAGGCAGAAGTACTGGAACTGAGGGATATCTATGAAGCGCTCTGGCTGGATGTGCTCGGTGCCCTGCGAGAACAGGGTCGGCTACTGGCGGAGCCTTTCGTGGTTCGGCGCATGCTGACCGGCGCCCTGAGCTGGACCGTCACCTGGTACCGGCCGGAGCGGGGTGGCCTGACCCTGGACGGTTTGACCGATCAGGTCATGGCCATGCTCGGATTTCCCGCAGCGCCCTGAATGGGGTTTCGTGTTAGACAAAGGGCCCCGGATAGGGCCCTTTGTTCGTTCTGGCGTGGATCAGTCGCGGGCCAGTTCCACGAGCCGGTATTCCACCAGGTTCGGATCGGAACGGATAGCTTCCTCGGTATAGGGGAAGGCAATCCACTGCTTCTCGGAATAGGCCTGAGTCATATCCTTGAAGTAGGGCGATGCCGGGTCGGTGGACTGGGAGTAGGTCACAAATCCCTCGGCCTTTGGCATGCCATTTTCTCCCCAGGTGACGGTCTGGATGTAGCTGTTGCCGTAGTTCACATCATACCGTCCATCACTCAGATCATTCGGTCGGGAACTGGCGATGGTAAAGCTGCCTTCGAATCCCTCACCTCCGAAGATGGGGATGGGCGTGTCGTGGATCCCGGACAACTGGATATCCCTTACGGAAGCATCCAGCGCGATCGGCGAGTCCTGGATTCGTTTCACGCCATCGGCGAAAGCGGTCTGGACCAGGGGGCTTGCCACATTGAGATTCGCCGGTGTGTTGACCGGATCGTTCGGGTCGAACGGAGTCAGCCATTTGTCCGGCGAGGTGACCGGCAACGGGTTGATGCCGCGCCAGAATTCCCGCCAGATATGGCCTCCCATGGAATCCAGGTTGTGGGTGCCGTCCCACTGTTGCAACAACTCGCAGGCTCCGGAAATGTCCACCGGTTGGCCCGAGCTGCTCGGTAACGCACCCAGCGGGCAGTAAGCGTCCAGCACATCCTGTCGCGCAAGTTCTTCGGAGAGCAGACTGCTGTTGAGTACCACGGACTGCAGGTTGGCCAGGTCGAAGCCGAGGCTGCCGCCCAAGCCATCGGCGCCGGAAAGGCGGTCCTGGACCTGCTGCATGCATTTGCGGGTTCTCAGGGTTCGCGGTGTTTCCTCGTCACCGATGATTGCGGCGAAGCCGGTAAGTGGTTGATCCGGATTGGTGACCCAGTAGCTGTCGTTGCAGTTATGCACCCAGTCGTCCCGGCGGAGGGTTGGCAGATTGGACGGCCCGAAGATTCCGGCTGCCGGTGCATCCGGATCGCTGTCCCATTCGCAATCGGCCCGGGAGCCATCCAGGACCGGTAGCCCCGGCGCCAGCTGGTCGAAAACCGGGGACAGGGCGGTGGCGCAGGTTGTGGCCTTGTCATCCGGTACGTTCGGTACGACCGTCACATCGCCGTAGTACGCCTGCTGACCGGGACCGGTTGCCACGGTATTGACCCAGGGCACGCCGAGGACGCTGGCATGCAGGTCCACGAATTCCTCGAAACTTTCTGCCTGGTTCCAGCGAAAAAACTGGTTCAGCAAACGGTCATTTTCCGCATTGGCATCGCGGAGTGTGTAGGCTTTCAGGGAGGACCAGTTCAGCACCGGAACACCAGCGGCCTCGAAGGTCAGCATCGGGCCGTACTTCGACCGATACAGGGTGCGGGTGCGTTCTCCGACGGTGCCATCCTCTTCCAGTACTTCAATGGTGATATCGGAGCTTTCCATATCGACATATTCACCCTCGTACAGGTATTGAGTCGGATCTGCCGGGTTCAGAGTGAGCTCGTAGAAGGTGAACCTGTAGGCCGTGGATACCGTGTGGCTCCAGGCAAAATGCTCGTTGAAACCGATAAGGACAGCGGGCAGGCCATACAACGCCGCCCCCATGATTTCGGTGTCGTTGCCGACCTTCAGGTGGGCCAGATAAAGGCGTTCCGTTTTCTCCCAGGGAAAGTGCGGGTTGCCGAACAGCATTGATTCGCCAGTCCGGCTTGCTTCTGCTGAAAGGCCATACATGTTGCTGCCAATCGGGAGTTCCGCGCTGAAGGGGAAGGGCAGGCTTTCGCTACCCTCGCCCTCCAGGGCCGAGAGCAGATCCTCGGCGGTGGGCAGAGTGGTATCGGTGGTTTCCGGCGGCTGCGCAGTGGCGATGCCATCCACGAATACCGAAGAGCTAGCCAGTACTGCAAGCCGCAGGTAGCGCCGGTACATGTCCTGCTCTTCCAGGGCGAACAGCCATTCCTTGTCCCGGCAGGCCTCGTGCCGGCCCGGGTGCTGGCCGTCCCGCACTTCCGATAGATAACGGTTGAATCCGTCCACATAGCCTTTCGAGGCTTCCAGCACCTCCGGGTCACTGTTTGACTTGAAAGGCGCAATGGCTTCATCGGTCAGGGTGGTACGCCAGAAGAAATCCGCATTCAGGTTGGTTGTGGTGGCCCCGTTGGAGGGAATGCTGTAAGGCCCTTCCGGGCCAAGATACCGGGATCTCAGGCCCCGGATGGTCAGGGTATCCTCGGCAAGCAGACACAGATTGTCCTCGGCCTGCGCGTAGCCGTAGGCGTAACCGAGGCTGGAAAAGTCATCTGCCTCGATGTGTGGAATGCCGAAAGATGTGCGCCTGAGGGTCGCCCGATAAAGGGTCTTGTTGTCTCCCGCAATCTCGGTATTGTCTCCCAGGGCGGGTGAGGGAGGCGTGTCACTGTCGGAAATGCAGCCGGCCAGGATAAAGGGAATCAGTGCCAGTTGAATTGCTTGTTTCGGGTTCATCATCGTGTCGCCTTGTTTTGTTGTTTTGGCAACGCAGGGAACGGGGCGAACCGGCAAAAGGTTCCGGGCTTTGGCTGTGATATTCTTCGTTCGCCTACCGGATAGACGACACACCCGAACGTACTGTTACTCTGAATGCATTAATACGTATCAAAAAATTGGACATGCAGTCCTTTCCATGAGGGCCATTGGCCTCATCGGCATATCCGCTTCGGCATTCGAGCCATTTTTGTCTGACAGTTTTGATCGCATCCTTGCAGCCGTGAACAACGAGGGTAGGGAAACCTTTTGGTGCGACGTTACGTCATCAGAAATCGGACGGGCACCTGAACGGGTACCCTCAATCTATAAAAACAATTTAAAGCAGGGCGAATTATGATTTCCACTCTGGTTACCTTATACCGCCGCAGTCGCGTGGCTCCTCAGAAAATCCTGACCGCCGGGGCCTTGATCCTGCTTGCGGGCTGTTCCGCGAACCCGATCTACACCACCACCGGCGTGGTGCTCTCGAACTATTCCGAGGGCGAGGCCACCCCTTATGTGCTGCAGATGTCCGATCCCAAGATGGCTTGCGCACTGGGTGAGGGTATCGATCCGCTGCTCTATTCCTTTTCACGAGTAACCTCCGCACCGGATACCACGGGTTCTTTGCTGATGTTGCTGGCGGGTAACTGCGCCGAATACAAGGCCTGGGAGGCGGAGCTGGCCTACCTGCGGGCGGACTACCAGGGCAATGTTGAAGCTGCCAAGGACGCCCGGGAAGAAGCCAAGCGCCTGAACGCCCTGACCGCCAAGCGCCGCTATGCCTCCTTCCAGAGAGCGATGGCCGCTTATGAATTCGATCCTTCAGTCGAGCCGGTGGAATGCCCGTTCCTGTTCAGCGAGCAGGACGAGCTCACCTTCCTGCTGGGCCTGCTGACTGGCATGCAGGCCATCGTGAACGATGCCAACTCCGGCGCCATGGCGGGCGTGCCCAAAAACATTGCGCCCCAGGCCGAGCGCGCCGCCACCTGCCTGGATAATGAAAAGTGGGGCGGTATGCCCAACGCGATCCGGGCCCTGGTCTGGCTGCTGCTGCCGGATACCCGGCCGGCGCTGTCTCCGGATCCCTGGCAGGTGCTTGAGCACAGCACGGAGCTGGGCGTCGAGAAAGGCATGCGGGTTCCCCACGCACTTCAGGCCGTGGCCGCCGAAACCTTCGGCAGGCCTGACAAGCTTGAGGAAGCCATTGCCTCCTTTGTCGAAGCCAACGCAACCATTGATGTCTGGGATGAGTACCGTCTGGTGGATGAAGTGGCCGCCGGCGTAATCCGCTTCTCCTCGGACAAGCACTGGTCCGCCAACTACGGCTACCGGACCCCGCAGTCTTTCTTCGGCAAGATGAGCCCGGAGCGGGAAACCGAGAACGTTGAGACCATGAGTCTGGACGGCCTGCTCTGAGGCGGGCTGCCATCACCCTCTGAACAACCGATAAACACAAGAATGACCCGGAGGTCGTTATGATCCGCAAATCCCTAACCGCCATGGCCCTTGTAGCAGCATCGCCCTTTGCATCGGCCCAGCCTGTATCGATGTGTGTGTTCGATGTCATCGGCGCCAACGGTGACTTCTACAACTTCGTAAAGGATTACGCCCTGGAGATGAAGAGCCACGGGGTGGATTTCCAGCTGAAGCCCTATACCGACGAAGGTGTCGCCATCGGTGACTTCAACGCCGGCCAGTGTGACGCGGTGGCGGCAACCGATATCCGGATCCGGCCGTTCAACAAGTTCACGGGCAGCATTAGCGCCGTGGGTGCCATTCCCACCTACGACAATCTGAAGACCCTGTTGGCAACCCTGGCCCAGCCCAAGGCAGCACCGTTGATGAAAGATAACGGCTATGAGGTTCTGGGTATTGTGCCGGTAGGTGCGGGTTACCTCTTCGTGAATGATCGTAGCATCGACACCGCTGGTGAGCTGGCGGGCAAACGCATGGCCACCCTGGACTACCAGAAAGACGCCATTCACATGGTTAACTACGTGAAAGCGACAGTTGTGCCGTCTGACATCACCAACTTTGCCGGCAAGTTCAACAACGGCTCTGTTGATACCGCCTACGCGCCGGCGTTCGCCTATGAGGCCCTCGAGCTGTACAAGGGCATCGGTGACAAGGGGGGCGTTGTGGATTATCCGCTGGCACAACTGACCCTCCAGATGGTCGCCCGGGATGAGGTCCTGGATGACGAAACCGCTCAAAAAGCCCGTGAAGTTGCCTGGGGTATGTTCCCGCAGGCCATGAACCTGATCGAGAAGCAGGAAGCGGCGATTCCGGACGAGAAGTGGGTCCGTATCCCCGAGAAAGACATTCGTGGCTATCAGGAGATGTTCCGGGAGAACCGCATCGAAATGCGGGATGGCGTGAACGGCGCCCCGGATGTTTACCACCCGAAGATGATGGGCCTGCTCAGCAAGATCCGCTGCGCGAGCAATCCTTCGGCTGCCGAGTGCACCGCGGCTAACCGCGAATAACAGGGCGGAAAACTCATGAACTGGCGAGCACTGACCGCTCCGGCCGCGAGGACCCTCTACCCCGTGCATCGTATGCACGGGGCAGTCCTTCTGCTACTGCTGTTGTTTACCCTGTTGCTGGGGATGGGGAATTCCCTGCATTCCCGCCTGCTGTGGGTGGGCGAGCAGACCTGGCCGAACTACTACCTGCTGAATCCGGATGCTACAGAGCCCTCGTGTCAGCTGGAAATGGACATTGATGCGGAGGTGGCCAAACGGGTGGCTGCCTACAAGCCGGACCCTGACGATCTGTTCAGCTCACCGCCCAACCCGGAGGCAATTCGCAAGTCCCTGGAGAGCAACCTCGAGCTGTGTCAGCAGCAGTACGCGGTCTACGAGCAAAACCTGAAACACGCCACCCCGGCGCTGGGTATGTTCAAAACGGTGGAACAGGGACTGGCCGAGTTCCTGCTCGATAACATCGAGCTCACCAAGTACCTGTTCATTGCCATGTTTGCCATGGCGGCGGCGATTGCTGCGCTGGACACCGACCACATTGCACTTCGATTGCCACGGAATCGGGCCGAATGGCGGCTGAGCCAGGGCGTGCAGTTTGTGGTCAATGGCCTGATGGTCCTGTCCCTGAATGCCTATCTGGGCAAGCTCGCCACCTCCCCAGGTTCCGAGGACACCATGAGTCTGCAGTATGCCTGGGCCGGGGTGTTCGGACTGTTCATGGTGATCAACGCGACCCGATTCCTGAACGTCCCGGACCGGATCCGTGCCGGCAAGCTCAGGCCGTCCTCTGGTCTGGTGATTCCGCTGTATTGCGGCATGGGCCTGATCGCCATGAGTTATTTCTTCCTGGTGGATGGCTATGCGTCGGGCCTCGCCATCTACTTCGGAATGATGTCCAACCTGTCATCGATGTTCATCAACATCGGCCTGTACGTGCTGGTGGGCATGATGCTCAAGCAGACCCGGATTCCGGAGCTGCTGCTGAACGTCATCAAGCCCTTCAACCTGCCGGCACCGCTGTTGGCCTCGGTGATCATCTTTTCCACTGCCTTCCCGACTGCCTTTACCGGCGCTTCCGGCATCTTCATCCTGGCCGTCGGTGGCGTAGTCTACGACGAGCTGCGTCGTGCCGGCGCCGGACGCCAGCTGTCGCTGGCCACCACCGCCATGTCCGGCAGTCTGGGTGTGGTGCTCAACCCGTGCCTGTTGATCGTTGTGGTGGCGGCCCTGAACAAAGAAGTCACCACCACCGAAATGTACGGCTGGGGCTTCTGGGTCTTCCTCATGTCCGCCAGCCTGTTTGCGCTGATCGTGTGCAAGACCGAGGGTAACTGGAAACCGCGGCCCGCACCCGGCGCTTTCCGGGCGGCCATCGGCGAGACCCGGGCCTTGCTGCCCTATGTGATTGTGGGCGCCATCGTCATCGTGGCGATCTGGATCATCCTGGGGCTGAAGTTCAACGAGTACAGTGCGCCGTTGATCCTGCCGCTGGTGATGCTGGCGCTGGTGCTGCTGGATGCCGGCCAGGATAGCCGGGACGATGGCGAGACCCGCGCCCAGGCGTTCTGGAACCGGAGCTCCTCGGCCGCCAGCGATTCCGCTGTGCATATTGGTGCGCTGCTGGCCCTGATCGGCTTCTCGATCTGCCTGGGCGGTATCCTGGAGCGCTCGGATATTGTCCATGCGCTGTTCCCGGAGGACCTGACCAGCCCCTGGATTGCCATGCTGGTGATCGTGGTGATGCTGACCGTTATCGGCATGGTGATGGACCCGTTCGGCGCCGTCATCCTGGTATCGGCAACTATTGCCCAGCCAGCGATCCAGCTGGGTATCGATCCACTGCATTTCTGGATCGTGTGTCTCGTTGCCTTCGAGCTGGGATACCTCAGCCCGCCGGTGGCGTTGAACCACCTGCTGACCCGGCAGGTGGTCGGGGAAACGGAAGTGCTCGCTGCCGAGCGCACCGGTTCCTTCTGGCACCGCTATGAGCGTCTCCTGCTGCCCCTGGCAGTCATGGGGCCGACACTCCTGCTGGTCGCCTTTATCCCGTTGTTGTTCTACGCGCTGTAACTTTGCTTCGGCACATTGAAGTAACCGCCACCGGCCCGGCCGCTGGCGGTTTTTTCATCCGTGGGGGGTGTATCCCCGTACTCGAACACAAGAGCGGTAACGAATGTCGGGGGATGGTGTATGCTTCAATTGGCAGACGGAAAAGGCAGATTGGAAGAAGGAAAGGGACCCGGGATGTTTCGGAAAAGCTTGGTAGTGGGCCTGGCAGTGGCTTTGGCCGGTTGTGGCGGTGGCTCCGGTGATGGCGAAAGCGAGCCGGTGGATGTGGCGCTCTCCGGAGTTATCGACATCGAGGCGGGGACCCGTGTGGATGTCGATACTGCCGATTCGCTCTCCCTGAATCCGTCTCCGTCTGACTCTGTGCAGACGTTGCCAGCGGAATTCATTCTCGCCGGCTATGTGAGTCGCGAGGAAGGAAGCTATCCGACTGTTGGCGGGTTTCCCGGTACCGACTACTTCATTGATGCCCTTGACCGGTTCGCATTGAACCTGGCTCCGGATCAGCGAGTGTCGCTGCAGGCGTTTGCCACCCGGGCCGGCCGCTCCACTGTAACCCTCAGGTTATTGGATCCCGATTCAGGTGAGCTGATCGCCAGCGCCAGTACCAGTGATACCAGCTCCCAGGTGAGCGTCAGCCTTGCTGACGACAGCACCCCCTGGCCGGAAGACACCTACCGGATAGAGGTGCTGGCCGACTCCATCCCCATGCTCTATATCCTGTCGTCCTCGGCCGCCGGCCTGTCTGTCCAGTCTGCCCATGAATGGCCCAACCATCAGTTTGTAGAGGGAGAGGCCATTGTTGCCCTCGACCAGCAGCAGGGTTTTCCGGGGGCTGCGTCAGCGCAGCTGTCTGCGCTCGGCATGACCGAGGCCCGGGGGCTTGGCCGGGGTCTCTGGCGAGTACGAATGGCCGAGGCTCTGAGCCAGCACCCTGGGGGCCGGACAAGCCAGACTCTGGCGTGGATTGAACGCTTGCGAAAAGAGGGAACGGTAAAAAGTGCTGTGCCCAACTACCTGGTCAAATCCCAGCAGACGCCAGTGAGCGAACCCCTCTATGCCGACCCCGCTCTGGGTCAGCAGTGGCATTATGAGCTGTTGAATGCTCCCATAGCCTGGCAACTTGCGCAGGAGGAAGGCGGACAAGGAGTGAGAGTCGCGGTTCTGGATACCGGGCTCTTTGGTCAGCCGGGAAACTGGCATGTGGATCTGAACGCCAATGTCGGAATTACTGAAGACTTCGTTTCTGGCGAATACGACAACGATGGCGATCCCGAACCCGACGATAACCCTTCCGACCCCGGCAACAGTGTGGGTGGCAGCGTCTACCACGGCACCCATGTGGCCGGCACGATCGCTGCTGCTGTCAACAACCGGGGCGGGGGCGGTGTTGCCTACCAGTCAACGCTGGTGCCTGTCCGGGTGTTGGGCGAGGGTGGTACCGGATCCTCTGAAGATTTGCTCAATGCACTGAACTGGATTGCCGGCGGAGATACCGGGCCTATCCGGGCCGATATCGTTAACCTGAGCCTGGGCGGCCTGCCCTTTATCCAGAGTTTACAGGATGCCATTAACCTGGGTGCCACACGTGGCGCTATCTATGTGGCGGCAGCGGGCAATGCCGCATCCAGCACGCCGTCCTATCCGGCGGCCTTTGATAATGTGTTTGCAGTCAGCGCGGTGGATGGAGCCGGGGTGTTGTCGTCGTATTCCAACTTCGGTTTATGGGTCGACCTGGCGGCCCCGGGTGGTGACGCCACGCGGGATGGCAATGCCGATGGTCGGGGCGACCTGGTCAGCAGTACCAGCGCAGCGGTAATCGACGGGACTTTGACGGCCACCTATGCCGGGCTCCAGGGCACCTCGATGGCCGCGCCCCATGTTTCCGGTGTGCTGGCATTGATGAAGAGCCAGAACGCCCTGCTGGACTATACGGCCGTCAATGCAATGCTTCAGGCCGGCAAGCTCACCGTTTCCAGTTGCGATAATCCCTGCAGAAACGACGAACTTGGCTGGGGACTGATGGATGCCGCCAAGTCTGTATTGGCGGCTTCGGACGCATCGGTGACCGACTTGCTGACGGCGTCTCCAGCGATTGTCACTCTTTCGACCGAAGGTACATCTTCGGTAACGGTGTCGCTGGAGGTGTATGGGGATTCACCTTCAGATGTCGTAATCAACGCGGTGGAGTTGGAAACAGTCGCAGCGTGGCTTGACGTGACTGCACCTGAACCCGGTAGCTCTGGCAAGAGTTTCTCGATAGGTCTGGATTTGAATGCCGAAGCGTTGGAAGAAGGCGTGTCCGAGCGAACTGTCTTACTCGTTACCTATCAGGGCGATGTTGAAGAGCGTACTCTCGAAATCCCGGTCATCGGCCAGCAACTGGCCGACCAGGCACTCCGCAACGCAGGGCGTCACTTTGTCTTGCTGGTAGATCCAGTGCCCGAAGGCGACATCTTCACCACGGTATCCCAGGCCACCGTGGACGTGGTTGAAGGCCAGTACCAGTTCAGCTTCCGTCCGGACGACGGCGTCGAACCCAGGTACCTCTCCGAAGTTCCGCCCGGAACCTACTTCCTGGTGGCCGGTTCGGACCTCGATAACGACGGCCTGATCTGTCATGCTGGCGAAGCCTGTGCCGAGTACCCGGTCTCCGGTCTGCGGGAGGAAATCACCATTACCGCAGGCGAGGCCATCCAGGGTATCCGGATGACCACCAGCTACTCGAGGCCGACGATTTCCGCCCAGTCCCCCGATGTGCTACCGCGCCCGGGCTTTGAGGGCTATCGTCTGCTCTCGGCACAGCCTGATAACGAAACCACCAAGAGTATTCGCTGATCATGACGTTGTTGTCCCGTTGTCTTTCTCTCGCCTTCGCCGGCGCCAGTTTGGTGGTTGCCGGCTGTGCAACCAGTGAGCCCCAGGTGCAGACCGACGAGGGTGCGCCCCTGGCCCGGCAGATTAGTCAGTCATCCCACTGCGGCCTGACGGCGCCCGGTCATGTGCTTCTGAAGAGTGAGACTGATGTCGGACGCCTGGAAGGGTTGCAGGGCCGGACCTTGCCCCTGGCGCCACTCAGGGCCGTGGATTTTGACCGGGAGCAAGTGGTGCTTGCGGCTCTGGGGCAGAAGCCCACGGGCGGTTATAGCGTCACCCTGGTGTCCTCTGCCATCGAGGATGACACCCTGGAGCTTGTCGTCAGTATCCGCGAACCGCAACCGGGTATGCTGGTCACCCAGGCGCTGGCCACTCCCTGTGCCGCCATTGCAGTCACTGCCAGCGGCTGGAGTGACATCCGCATCACGCCCGAGCAAAACAACCGTTGATCTTTGCCGTTGAATCCCTAAGCTATGGCTCAGCTTTTCTGACCAATTGCGGAGTCACTTCCTGACTATGAGCCAGCAACAGTACAACGCCGACGCCATTGAAGTCCTGAGCGGTCTGGATCCGGTGCGCAAGCGCCCGGGTATGTACACGGACACCTCGCGCCCGAACCACCTGGCCCAGGAAGTCATCGATAACAGTGTCGACGAGGCCCTTGCCGGTCACTCCCGCCGCATTGATGTCATCCTGCACAGCGACGGATCCCTGAGTGTCGAGGACGACGGTCGTGGCATGCCGGTGGATATCCATAAGGAAGAGGGGCTCTCGGGCGTCGAGCTGATCCTGACCCGGCTGCACGCCGGCGGCAAGTTCTCCCAGGGCAACTACAACTTCTCCGGCGGTCTGCACGGGGTCGGTGTCTCGGTGGTCAACGCCCTGTCCACCGAGCTGGAAGTGACCATCAAACGCGACGGCCAGCTGCACCGGATGACCTTCGCAAACGGCGACAAGGTCACCGAGCTTGAGGTGATCGACACCGTCGGCAAGCGCAATACCGGCACCCGGCTGCGCTTCAAGCCGGACCCCAAGTACTTTGACAGCCCCAACTTCTCCATCAGTCGTCTGCGCCACAACCTCCGCGCCAAGGCAGTTCTGTGCCCGGGCCTGATCGTCACCTTCCTGCAGGAAAAAACCGGCGAGAAGGATGAATGGTTCTACGAGGATGGTCTGAGGGATTACCTGCGCACCGCGCTGGCAGACATCGAGGCGGTTCCCCTGGAGCCGTTCACCGGCAGCTTCTCCGGTAACACGGAGGCCGTGGACTGGGCCATCCAGTGGTTGCCTGAGGGCGGCGAAGCGGTCATGGAAAGTTATGTGAACCTGATCCCGACTGCTCAGGGCGGTACCCACGTCAACGGGCTTCGGACTGGTCTGCTCGAGGCCATGCGGGAGTTCTGCGAGTTCCGCAACCTGCTGCCGCGGGGCGTGAAGCTGTCGCCGGACGATATCTGGGAGCGTGTGGCCTACGTGCTCTCGTTCAAGATGCAGGAGCCCCAGTTCTCTGGGCAGACCAAGGAGCGCCTGTCTTCCCGGGAGGCTGCTGCCTTCATCTCCGGAGTGGTGAAGGATGCCTTCAGTCTCTGGCTGAACCAGCATACCGATGTCGCTGAAGCCCTGGCGGAGCTGTTCATCAACAATGCCCAGCGCCGCCTGCGGGCGAGCAAGAAGGTGGCCCGCAAGAAAGTGACCTCGGGGCCGGCGCTGCCCGGCAAGCTGGCCGATTGTTCCGGTAGCGATACCGCCCGTTCCGAACTGTTCCTGGTGGAGGGGGACTCCGCCGGTGGTTCCGCCAAGCAGGCCCGGGACCGTGAGTTCCAGGCGGTGATGCCCCTGCGGGGCAAGATCCTCAATACCTGGGAAGTGGATTCCGGTGAGATCCTGGCCTCCCAGGAAGTTCACGACATCGCGGTTGCCATTGGTGTGGATCCGGGCTCGGACGACCTCGCCGGCCTGCGCTATAACAAGATCTGCATCCTGGCGGATGCAGACTCCGACGGCCTGCACATCGCCACCCTGCTGTGTGCGCTGTTCGTGAAGCATTTCCGCCCGCTCGTTGCCGCTGGCCACGTGTTCGTTGCCATGCCACCGCTGTACCGCGTCGATCTGGGCAAGGAAACTTTCTATGCCCTGGATGAGCACGAGAAGCAGGGCATCATCGATCGCCTGGCGGCGGAGAAGCGCAAGGGCAAGATCCAGGTCACCCGGTTCAAGGGTCTGGGCGAGATGAACCCGCTGCAGCTGCGTGAGACCACCATGGCCCCGGACACCCGCCGACTGGTGATGCTGACGCTGGAGGAGGGTGATCAGACCGATGAACGGATGGACATGCTGCTTGGCAAGAAGCGGGCGTCGGACCGCCGTGCGTGGCTGGAAACCTACGGCAATATGGCCGACATTGCGGTCTGATATTCTATAAAGTGATTTAAAAATCGCGCTTTATTCTTTTTAAGTATTCAAGATAGTCGCTATGCTGCCAGTTTTCATAACGGGGAATACCGGATATGGACT
The DNA here is from genome assembly GCF_041690455.1 of Marinobacter sp. GTDB lineage: Bacteria > Pseudomonadota > Gammaproteobacteria > Pseudomonadales > Oleiphilaceae > Marinobacter. Next base: position 41,374 of record NZ_JAWLHI010000018.1, on the reverse strand, counting down.
GGCAGGGCTGGTTCGCGTTGGGTCTGTCCGGCGCGGCATTACTACTGATGAGTTCAGGACGCTTTGCGCCCCACATGGTCATGATGGGCGTGCTGGTGGTTTTGAGCGTCAGTGGCCTGATTTCCCCGGAACAGGCCCTGGCCGGGTTCAGTAACACCGGCCTGATTACCGTGGTGGCACTGTTTGTGGTCGCCTCGGGCATCCACCACTCCGGCGGCGTCGATCTCCTGGTCCGGCACCTGCTTCGCTCCCCCAAAACCGTCCGCAGTGCCCAGGCCCGTATCGCCCTGCCGGTGTCCCTGTTGAGTGGTTTTCTGAACAACACTCCAGTAGTGGCGACCATGATTCCGGCGGTGCATGCCTGGTCCCGCAAGATTGGTATCTCACCGTCCAAGCTGATGATTCCCCTGAGCTATTCCGCCATTCTCGGCGGCACCCTGACGCTGATCGGCACCAGTACCAACCTGGTGGTGAATGGCCAGTACCAGCAACTGACCGGCGGCGACGGCTTCTCCATTTTCTCCATTACCATGGTGGGCCTGCCGGTGGCCGTTATTGGCCTGGCGGTCATGCTTCTGGTCATGCCCCGCGTTTTGCCGGACCGGAAAGATCAGCAGAAATTCGGTTCCATGCGGGAGTTCACCCTGGAAGTGGCGGTTTCTGCCGGTGGCCCGCTGGTGGGCAAGACCGTGGGCGAGGCGGGGCTCCGGGAGCTTGAGCGCCTGTACCTGGTGGAAATCGAACGGGATGGCAGCGTGGTGACGGCGGTGCCCTCCGAGGAGCACCTGCGCGGGGGCGACCGCCTCGTCTTTGCCGGGGATACCCAGGCCATCTCCGACCTGCTGCGGATCAACGGTATCGTGCCCTCGGTGCACGAGGACGAGCCGTCCCTGAGCAAGGACCGGGCCGAGCGACGGCTGGTGGAGGCAGTGCTTTCACCCCAGTCCGACGTATTGGGTCTGACCATCCGGGATGCTCGCTTCCGGGACCGCTACGGTGCCGTGGTGCTGGCGGTGGCACGGGGTGGCGAGCGGGTGTCCGGCAATCTGGGCAATATCCGGCTCAAGCCCGGGGATGTCCTGTTGCTGGAAGCCCGGCCCGCGTTCGTTAGCCGGCAGCGTTATAACAAGGATTTCCTGCTGATCAACGATCTGGACACCGACACGCCCCGACACGACCGGGCCTGGGTGTCCTGGACCATTCTGGTGGTGCTGGTGGGCCTGGCGGCCTGCGGCATCATGAGTATGCTCAATGCCGCCCTGGTGGCAGCTGCGCTGATGATCCTGACCGGCTGTTGTTCCGTGGGCCAGGCCCAGAAATCGGTGGATGTGCCGGTGGTTCTGACCATTGCCGCGTCGTTCGCCCTGGGCGCGGCCCTGCAGGAAACCGGAGCAGCTGGCTACCTGGCCGAGGGCATACTGGGGCTCAGTCATGGCCACATCCTGCTGGCGATCCTGCTGGTCTATTTTGCGGTCTCCACCCTGACCGAGATGGTGACCAACAACGCGGCCGCCGTGCTGGTGATACCCGTGGTGCTGTCCATGACCACCGCCATGGGGGTTCCCGCCGAGCCCTTTGTGATTGCGGTCATGATGGCAGCATCCGCGAGTTTTGCCACGCCCCTCGGGTATCAGACCAACATGATGGTGTTCGGCCCCGGTGGCTACCGCTTTGCCGATTTCGTGCGGGTCGGGTTGCCCATGAACCTGTTTATCGGCCTGGTAACGGTCGCTGTGATTGCGATGGTCTACGGAATCAGTCTGTACTGATCCGGGGATCGATCGGGCTGGACAGGATGTCGCAGCACAGCACTCTGAGTTCGCCGTTCTGATAGAAACCCAGGGACAGGGTCACGCACATATAGGCACCGGTGACACACAGGTAAGGAGCTGTAACCTGCAGTTTCTCCGGTTGTGCCAGGGCCTGGCGGAGGTACTGTTGCCGGTACCAGTCGGCGCTGCTGCTGTCTTCCAGCGGCCGGAACCGTGGGTCGAGGTTTCGCGTGCCGGCATTCGAAACCAGCGTTGCATCGATCTGTATGCCGTTGGCGTCCACCAGGTAGCAGCGGGAAACGGTCGGATGGTTGAGTAGTTCCGCACAGGCTTCCGCCATGGTGGCGCCTGACCACATCCGGTCAGTGGCTCTCAGGAAGAAGCGCTCGAAGAAGTTCACTACCTGCTGTGTCGGATCAAAGGTTACCGGATTATGCTGTTTGTACTCGTCCAGTAACTGGCCAAAATCCGCGGGCGATGTCTCCAGGCCGCTGAGCTCGGTACTTGGCTTTCGAAAGTAAAACCCCTGGACGAAGTCCACTCCGGCATCGATGGCGATCATCGCCTGACTCCGGGTTTCCACACCCTCCAGTAAAACCAGGCACGCCGACTGGTGTAGCAGGGAGACGATGCCGTTGAGAATCTGCCGGGCCTTCGGATCCTCGGTGGCCCGTGTCAGCAGGGTCCGGTCCAGCTTGACGATGTCCGGTGACAGGTTCCAGATCCGTTCGAAGTTGGAGTGGCCCGCTCCGAAGTCGTCAATGGCTGTCAGGCAGCCCAGTTCCCGGTAATAGGCCACCGTCTCCCGCAGTCGCTCGGCGTCATCCGTGGGCTGTTCGACGATTTCCATCACGATCCGGTGCGGTGGCAGCCCGGTTTTCTTCAGCAGTTGGGCAAAGAAGGAGTCAGAGGGGTTGCCTACCGTGGCCACTTTGGGTGAAACATTGAGGAACAGCCAGTTCAGTTCATCCTTGATACCGCTGTAGTTACGGATATGCAGGTAGCGGCACAGCCGGTCCAGCAGGAGATTCTCGAAATCCGAGGCTGGCAGCTTGAACAGGTCCACCGGCAGGATCTGGGTGTTCCTGGTGTCGAACGCCCGGATCAGCGCTTCGTAGCCGACGATCCGTTTGTGAGAGACGCTGTAGATAGGCTGCAGTGCGGTTTTCAGGGTCAGGCCCTGGAATTCCGCGGTCCAGACATCGCCTTCCTGGTTGAGCATGGGCGAGAGCTGATCAAGCTCGGGCGATCTCAACTTTTGAGGCAATGGCTGGGGCATGGTTTCTTCGGGTCGTCTTTACGGCGCGAGACTGCATTCTTTCGCGGAGATTGCCAAAAAAATGCAGGCATTACCACAACTTCCGTGAAGAAACGGGAATCCGTCGGTGTTCTGGAGGGGTTAGCGAGATGAGAGAATGAAAAAAGCGGCCCGAAGACCGCTTTTTACTCAGTTGTTGCTGGGAACAACAACGCTTTCGTCGAATTCGAGTTCCATGACGTTTCTCCTGGATTCATCCCGGCTGATTGAAAAGATATGTGAGAAGTTTATCTTTGTCGTGAATTTGAACAATCCGTATAACCCGTATACGACTAAAGGAATAGGTCGGAGCGGATGATCAGAATTTCTGATGTTCGGCAGCAAAACATTTTGATTTTATTCATCGTCCGGTCTTTCTAGACTCTTTTCATCAACTCAGCAGACAGGGAGTGGTCTCCAGGCAATGCAGTTTCGAAACAGTATCGACCGTTATGGTGCGATCGCGATTTTTATCCACTGGCTGGTTGCTGTTGCAGTGATCGGGCTGTTTGCCCTCGGTTACTGGATGGTAGACCTGACCTACTATGACGACTGGTACCGTCGTGCCCCCGACATTCACCGGAGTATCGGCATCCTGTTGCTGGCGGTCATGGTTGTCCGCGTAATCTGGCGTTTCATCAATCCGGCACCAGCGCCCCTGACGGAGCACACACGCCTGGAAGTGTTGTCTGCCCATGCGGCGCATGCGGTGTTATACGTGCTGCTGTTTGTCGCAATGGTCAGTGGTTATCTGATAACGACGGCGGACGGCTCGTCCATCAGCGTCTTTGGCTGGTTCGATGTGCCTTCGGTTACCGGACAGGTGAAAGGCATGGAGGACATCGCCGGCACCATACATTACTGGTCAACCTGGGCGATTGTGGTGCTCGCCGGGCTGCATGCCCTCGCGGCGCTGAAACACCACGTTGTTGATCGTGACCGGACCCTGCTTCGTATGCTCGGTAAGTGAGTGGCGAGGCAACAAAGAAGTGACGCCCGATGACCGGGCTGGTTTACCAAATAAGGGAGAAACCATTCATGAAGAAAATATTGCTTGCATCCGCGGTATCCATGGCGCTGGTCGGCGGTGCCGCCCAGGCTGATGAGCACGGTGGCACCTACGCCTTCGACAACGAGGGTACACACCAGTTCATCACTTTCAAGATTTCCCATCTGGGTTATAGCTGGCTGTATGGCCGCTTCAACGATTTCGACGGTCAGTTTGTCTATGATGCCGAGAATCCCGAGAACAGCTCGGTCAACGTGACCATCGATACTTCCAGTGTTGATTCCAATCACGCCGAGCGTGACAAGCACCTGCGCAGTGAAGATTTCCTTTACGTGGACGAACACCCGGAAGCGTCTTTCACCAGCAAGCGTGTGGTTGTCGACGAGGATGGCGAAGCGGACATTATCGGTGACCTGACTCTTCGCGGTGTTACGAAAGAAGTTACCCTGGATGCCGAGATGATCGGCCACGGTGAGGACCCCTGGGGTGGCTACCGTATGGGCTTTGAGGCAGAGACCGAACTTCGGTTGAAGGACTTTGGTATTCCAATGGATCTCGGCCCGGCTGCCGAGACTGTTGAAATCATTATCTCTGTCGAGGGGATTCGACAGTAAGCCTGGCTGACCCTGCCAGATCCGGTTCCGGGCTCAGCCCGGAACCTTCCTGCCTTTCAAAGTCTTCCGCCAGAAGACAGGAATATTGCCGTTAATCAGATCGAGCCTGACGACTCCCGGGAGGACGGGCAGTTCTTGCACAGGTGGCGTTGACGCCAGAACTGACCGGCAAAAATCACCAGCCAGATCAGCAGACCCGCCCACAGATAGGGCTCCGGTACCGCGAAACTCCCACTGATTGCAAACTCCACCAGGAGCATCAGCGCTACTGCCAGTACTGCATTGACCATGGCTGTCACCATGGCTTGCCCGCAGGCTTTCAGGTTGGGTTTCATAGTGTTCCGCTTGTTCGGGAGTGGAAACTAACTGTTGGTGAGAATACGGTGACCCTTACAGTCTCTCCATGCGGGAATTCCGCTATTGGCGTTTGCGCACCCTCACCAGGTCAGCAACGGATTGGTGTATCCGCCCCTGCGTCCATATAATGTGCGTTCTTCCTCTGGCCCCGTGTAATTAGAGGGCGGGGAGGGTAGCATCACAGCCATTCCAAACAACAGGCAATTCAGGCAAAAGGGGCATCCATGCCAGAATTTCAGACCACCGATGAAGGCTTCGAGCGCGTCTCGTTAAGGGATTACACGGAGAAGGCCTATCTCGATTACTCCATGTACGTCATCCTCGACCGGGCCCTGCCCAACGTCGGGGACGGACTGAAGCCGGTCCAGCGGCGGATTGTCTACGCCATGTCGGAGCTCGGGCTCAAGTCCACCTCCAAGTACAAGAAATCCGCCCGTACCGTCGGTGATGTGCTGGGTAAGTTCCACCCCCACGGTGACAGCGCCTGCTATGAGGCCATGGTGCTCATGGCCCAGCCCTTCTCCTACCGCTATCCGCTGGTAGACGGGCAGGGCAACTGGGGTTCTCCGGATGATCCCAAGTCCTTTGCCGCCATGCGTTACACCGAGTCGCGGCTGGCTCCCTTCGCGGAGGTGCTGCTCAGCGAGCTGGGCCAGGGGACGGTGGACTGGGTGCCGAACTTCGACGGCACCATGGAGGAGCCATCGGTCCTGCCGGCGCGGTTGCCACATGTGCTGCTGAATGGCACCACCGGGATCGCGGTGGGGATGGCCACCGATATCCCGCCGCACAACGTCCGGGAGGTGACCGCTGCCTGTATCCGCTTGCTGGACAAGCCTGAGGCTGGCGTTGACGAGCTGTGTGAGCACATCAAGGGGCCGGACTTCCCGACGCGGGCGGAAATCATCACGCCACGCAAGGACATCCGCCAGATGTACGAGACGGGGCGTGGTTCCCTGCGCATGCGGGCCCGCTGGATCCGGGAAAATGGCGAAGTGGTGGTCACGGATCTTCCGCACCAGGTCTCCGGCAACCGGGTTCTGGAGCAGATTGCCCAGCAGATGCAGACCAAGAAGTTGCCGATGGTGGCGGACCTGAGGGATGAATCCGATCACGAAAACCCGACCCGGCTGGTGATTGTGCCGCGCTCCAACCGCGTCGACCTGGACGGGCTGATGGCCCACCTGTTTGCCAGCACCGATCTGGAGAAGACCTACCGGGTCAATATCAACGTCATCGGTAACGATGGCCGCCCGGGGGTGAAGGGGCTGCACCAGATCCTGACCGAGTGGCTGGCGTTCCGCCGTACTACGGTGACCCGCCGTCTCCAGCACCGCCTGGACAAGGTGCTGGCCCGACTGCACATCCTCGAGGGTCTGCTGGTCGCCTACCTGAATATCGATGAAGTGATCGAGATTATCCGCTACGAGGACAAGCCCAAGGACGAGCTGATGGCTCGGTTCGGACTCTCGCCCGAGCAGGCGGAGGCTATCCTCGAACTGAAACTGCGCCACCTGGCGAAACTCGAAGAAATGAAGATTCGCGGCGAGCAGGACGAACTGTCCGCCGAGCGGGACGAGCTGCAGGCGATCCTGGGCTCCGAGGATCGGCTCCGGGAGCTGATCAAGACCGAACTGCAACAGGACGCCGAGACCTTCGGGGATGACCGTCGCTCGCCAATTGTCGAGCGTGAGGAGGCCCGTGCCTTCAGTGAAGTGGACCTGGTCTCCAACGATCCGGTCACCGTGGTGCTCTCGGAGAAGGGCTGGGTGCGCGCGGCCAAGGGCCACGACATCGAGCCCGAGGGCCTGAGCTACAAGGCCGGCGACCGCTTTGCCCTGGCCGCCCGTGGCCGCAACAATCAGCAGGCGATCTTCCTGGACTCCACCGGCCGTGCCTACGCCCTGATGGCGCACTCGCTGCCCTCCGCCCGAGGGCAGGGTGAGCCGTTGACGGGCCGGATCAATCCGCCCTCCGGGGCCTCCTTTGCCGGACTGCTGATGGGTGACCCGTCCAGCAAGGCCCTGCTGGTGACTGATGGCGGCTATGGTTTTGTTACCTCGCTGCAGGACATGATCAGCAAGAACCGCAATGGCAAGGCGGTTGTGTCGGTTCCCAAGGGCGCCAAGATCATGCCGCCGGTGATGGTGCCGAAGGCCGACAATACCCTCTATCTAGCCGCCATCTCCAATGAGGGGCGGATGCTGGTATTTCCCCTGAACGAGTTGCCGGAACTGGCCAAGGGCAAGGGCAACAAGATCATCAGCATTCCCTCCGCCCGGGTCCAGAACCGGGAGGAGTTTGTGGTGGCCGTGGCGGTATTTGCCGAGGATGACCAGCTCGAGATCCGGGCCGGCAAACGCAAGATGGGGCTGCAGTTCAGTGACCTGGAGCACTACCTCGGTGAGCGCGGCCGGCGCGGCCACAAGCTGCCCCGGGGCCTGCAGCGGGTTGATGCCATTGATGTGATTCCTTCGGCTGCACGGGCCGGACAAGAGGAGAGCCCGGACAGTGAGTGAACTGGTACTGATTAACGTTTCCGGACGTGACAAGCCGGGGCTGACCTCCGAGATCACCGGCATTATGGGCCGCTACCACGTGAGGATCCTGGATATCGGCCAGGCGGTGATCCACGATCACCTGACCTGGGGCATCCTGATCGAGATTCCCGACGAGTCCAAATCCTCGCCGGTAATTCGGGACCTGTTGTTCCGCCTGCATGCCCTTGACCTCCAGGTCCACTTCGCGCCGATCACCGAGAAGGAGTACCAGGCCTGGGCCGCCGGCCGGAACCGCGCGTGCTATATCGTTACGTTGCTGGCCCGGGACATCAAGGCGGAACAGATTGCCCGCGTTTCCGCGATCACGGCCCGCCACGGACTGAACATCGACAACATCTCCCGGTTGTCGGGCCGGCCGTCGCTGAACCCCTCGGAAAACCGCATTGCCTGCGTGGAGTTCTCGGTGCGCGGTACGCCATCAGACCTGGAACAGCTGCGGGCGGATTTCCTGCAGATCGCCGGCGAGATGAACGTGGACATCGCCTTCCAGGAAGACTCCATCTTCCGGCGTAACCGGCGCCTGGTTGTGTTTGACATGGATTCCACCCTGATCGAAGCGGAGGTGATTGACGAGCTCGCGCTGGAGGCAGGCGTGGGTGCTCAGGTGGCGGAGATCACCGAGCGGGCCATGCAGGGGGAGCTGGACTTCAGTCAGAGCTTTGCCGAGCGTCTGGCGCTGCTCAAGGGGCTGGATGAGTCGGTACTCGAGGGTATTGCTGCCCGCTTGCGCATGACCGAGGGGGCCGAACACCTGATTCGCAGCCTCAAGGCCCTGGGGTACCGCACCGCGATCCTGTCCGGGGGTTTCACCTATTTCGCGCGGCACCTCCAGCGTAAACTGGGGATCGATTACATCTATGCCAACGAGCTGGAAATCGAGGACGGCAAGGTGACCGGACGGGTCGCCGGGCAGATTGTCGATGGCAAGCGGAAGGCGGAGTTGTTGCTGGAGATTGCCGAGAAAGAACACATTTCCCGGGAGCAGGTAATCGCCGTCGGGGATGGCGCCAATGATCTGCCTATGTTGAGCCAGGCGGGCCTGGGGGTCGCGTTCCGGGCCAAACCGCTGGTGAAGGAGTCTGCCCGTCACTCGATCTCGACCCTGGGCCTGGACGCCATCCTGTATTTGATTGGCTTTAGAGAGCGGGAAACCAGTGAGACCCTGCAGGATTCGGAGTTCTGAGGGCAGGTAAGTTGCAAAGAACAAGGGCGCCACGTGGCGCCCTTGTCAGTTTTCAGCCCTCGCCGAAATCGTAGTTCATTTCCGGGGCCGGAGCCTGCAGGTAGTAGCCCTGGATATAGTTCACGCCGGCCTGCCAGAGAGTGGCCAGGATACTGGCGTTTTCCACCAGCGGAATGATGGAGAGCTTGCCGGAGTTCTGCAGGGTCTTGATCATTTCCTTCACCTGCGCCTTGGCGTCGTCGCTCTTCTGGATCTCCTCGGTGAAGGAGCCATCCAGCTTCACAAAGTCCGCGTCCACATGTTTGAAGGTGTTGAACGGATTCAGGGCGCAGCCAAACTGGGAAATCGACACCTTGCAGTGCAGTTCGTGAACCGCCCGGGTAAATTCCTTGGCCTGCTTCATGTAGTTGTTGGCATCGCCCTCCCGAACCTGGAGGATCAGCACATCGCCGGGCAGCCTCGCTGCCTTCAGGGCCACGCTCAGCCAGGGAGTGAAGGTCTTGTCCTGCAGGGTCTCTGCCGTGATATTGACAAACAGGCGGGCGTCATGACCGTGGGAGCGGTGGTGGGCCAACTGTTTTATTGCGTTCAGGATCACCCAGCGATCGATCTTGATCGCGGTCTCATTGGGCCCTGCGGGCGGCAAGAAGTCGTAGGGCGAAACTTCCTGGTCGTCCTTGTCGAACATCCGCACGAAGGCCTCGTAATGCTCTTCGCCTTCACCGCGCAGGTTGATGACCGGCTGGAACAGGAGCCGGAAACTGTTGTCCTCGAGAGCTTTCTGAATAGCCTCCACCGAGTTGGTGGAATCGAGGGCTTCGTAATCTGCCGGATTGTAGACCAGCACCCCGTTGCCCTGGGCATGGCCTTCCTGCTTTTTTACGTCGGAGGAGGCGGTGTGAGCCCGGCCGAGCAGTTCTTCGGCCTTGGGCGAGTTTTCTGTAATCGCCGCCACACCGATACTGACCGTCATCGGAACGGTTTTCCCGTTGATGTCGAACAGGTTGTCCTCGATGGCCTTGCAGACACTTTCCGCCCGTTCGGCCATGACTTTCTCGTCGCATGGCAGGCACATCATGCAGAAGGCATCATCGCTCAGCCGCGCCAGGGTGACGTCTTCCCCGGCGGTTTCCTTCAGCAGTGATGCCAGGTCGCCGAGCAAAAGATCGGCCCCGGCAATGCCCACCTGACCCTTCATGGTGATGAAGTTGTCGAGCGCGATATAGGCCAGGGCTCCGGTCTGGTTGTCCTTACCGGCCCGGGCGATGGTTTCTGAAAGGGCGTCCATCAGGTACTGCCGGTTATACAGGCCGGTGAGCAGATCCTGGCTGCTGATCTGGCGCAGCTTTTCCTCCAGTTCGGCATCGCTGTGCTCGGGCTGGAGGACAATCTGGGTACAGGCTTCGCCATCGTAGGTGGCAGAAGACACGGTCATCGTGACCTTCAGCTCCTGGTCATCGCTGCGTTGTGCCGTACAGTTGAGGGTCATGCCGTCCTCGCCCTTATCGGCGAAGCGCTTCATGAATTCCTTGTACCGCTCCTGGCTCTCCGGAGTCAGTGTATCCAGGACCGGGATGCAGATCAGATCATCGATGTCGTCGTAGCCAAGGAAATCCATGTAGGACTGGTTGGCATAGATGTGCATGCCGTCATTGATGTAGGCAATGGCGTCCTTGGAGCTCTCCAGCAGTAGTTGGCAACGCTGTTCCGCCTCCCGGAGGTGGGATTCCAGCACGCGCCGGCGCCGGCGCTCTTCCAGTGCCGCGATCTCGCGGTTCACTGTCAGCACCAGCAGGTCCGTATAGTCGAAGGGGACAGCGTCCTGGGCACCGGCCTTCATGATGCCGACCTTCCGTTCTCGGCTATCCTCAGGCATCAGCAGGATGAACGGGATATCCTTGTCCATCCGGCGCACCATCGCCAGGGCTTCATTGGCACCGAATTCGTCGTCCACATCCCGGGCCAGCAAAAGATCCCAGTTGCCGGTTTTCAGCACCTCTTCAAGATCTTCCTCCGAGGTGATGCGATGGGCTCGTGTGGCCTTCCCGGAATTCCTCAGCAGACTGACCAGTGATTCAGCATCATTTTGAGATGGATCAAGAATCAGCAGGTGTACTGTGGCGTTCTTTTTCTGCATTCGTAAGAAGTCTCGTGCTACTCGTTTGCGGAGCCGGCTCCAGGGCAGCATTAAGATCTGCTTGTAAAACAGTGTTTTGAGGAAAACTGCTTGCCGAGAGTCAGAGGCCGGTCTATCACTTATGCAGAATGATGCAGGGGATAGGGGGTAATAACAACCCTCTGTTTGGCCAGTTCGCCACCCGCGTCTCGCTTATCAGAGCGACGGCCACAGCGAATCAAACTCATCCTCACTGGCCACCGGCGTATCGGTCTGGCTGGAGATATTCAGTGCCGTATTATTCTGAAGTTTCAGTTCGAACTGGCTGATACTGCCTGTGGACGAGACTTTGCGACCGAGTGTGCCCTGGTCCTGCCTGCCATCGTGCAGGAGGGAGATCCTGCTCCCGGACTGGAACGGCAGTCGGGGAGTGATCAGGGTGGCGGCCTGGTTGACCACACGTATTTCCGGCAGCAGTAAACCACGGAGGTACTCGCTGTTGTTTCCGATTTTCTGGAGCAACCGGACCCCGCAGGGCGCAGCGCTGGGGGCCAGCAGCTCAATGCCCACCTGGGTGCCCTGGTGTTTTACCTGCCGGATCCAGCGTACAACGGCAACGCTCCAGGGATGGGATTGCTGTTCGCGGACGCCGAGGATCTCACCGGCCTGGATGGACGGAGGCACATTGGTTTCCCAGCCAACACAGTAGCCGCCAGGGCTGGTGTTGATCAGCAGGGCCTGGTGGGAGCGGGGCAGATTCTTCTCCGGAATCGGATCTGCAGCGGGCTTGCCGAAATAGCCACCACGAAAGTTGATCGGGGTGTCTGGGGAGGAGTGCCGCTCCTCGCTGGGGCCGGCATCATGGGCGCCGGCCCAGGCATCTTCCGCTTTCTTCGATTCGGTCAGGAAGTGGTTGTCCTCTTCCTCCCGGGCGCTGGCATTACCACTGACGAATTCCGCGAAGGATTTTTCACCGGCGATGAAATAATGGACAGCGGTGAGGCCGACGCAGACCTCCAGGGTGCCCTGGCTGGCAATGCGGTTGAAGTTGCGTTTGGCCAGGATGCCGAGGGCCTGGCTCAGGTGAGTAAGCAGGGTGTCGCTGATATTGGCCGGGATACGCAGGGGATTTTCTTTTTCCTGGTGCGTGCGCCGGGCCTGGAGCGTCTCGGAAACCATGTTGGACAGCTCCCGGGTGTCGAAACCGAAGCTGTCGTCACCGGGCTGGTTATCGAGCAGGCTGCGATAGATCGGCGGATTGTCATGCTCCATGTTCACCACAAACAGGCTGTCTTCGCCAATATCCGGGCCGCACTGGGTGTGTTCCGTCCAGGTCTCGAACAGCTCGTACGCCTGGTTGAGTTCGGACTGCCGCAACTGGTTGGGGCGAGCGCAACCGAGCAGCAGAACCCGCTTGTAACTGTCGGCCAGGGAGCTGGTGCGGCGGGACTTCAGGGTGTTGTCTTCCACCTGAAGATGGGTCATGCCGTTGCGGTAGGCAAAACGGTATAGACGATGGCATTCCAGCCAGCTGCGAGCAGGGCTCGGGCAATAAAGCTGATGGGAGCGCAGGATGGTGGCGGACAGCTCCGAGATAGCCCGGTGAATTGCCATGGTGACGGGCTTACGGTTCCTGTCCAGTCCGCCGTTGTCGAGGCCGTCTAGGATACAAATCTTGTAACCGGTGGCCAGGTGCATCTGCAGGGCCTGGGCCAGGTTGGCAATCTTGCGCTGCTTCTCCGGAAGGGCGACGGCCAGGCCCAGGTAATGCCGGGACAGCTCGTTGCAGACAAAATGGATCTTCTCCCGGATCAGTTCCAGAAACTGCAATCTCTGCTGGGGCGCGACCGAAAGGTGGTTGAGCTCGATGATCGCATGGTAGAGCTGTCGGGACACCTCGCCAATGTTGGCCATGGGCAACTGAGCCACCCAGTTGCGGAAGGGCTTCGGCGCCGTTTCGCAAAAGGACAGGGTCGTGGTTTTCTGTTCCGGTACTCGTAGATCAGGTTTCAGAATCGTGCCTTCCATGAATTCGCGCCAATGTCCGGGCCACCGTCGGTTTCCCTTATGTTTTTATTTGTAACCCATAGTCGACTGTAAAATAGCAAACGGTCGACGAAAAGCGAGAAGATCACGAGTTAACAAACTTTTGCAAGTGATCGACGTCCAGGTTTGTGATCTCGCTCACGGCCACAGGTCCAGAGGCGTCTTGCTTTCTTCGCCCGGAACCTCTCTGACCAGTTTCGGAACCAGGAACCCGGGCAGCCGTTTGAGCAACTCCCGCACCAGCTCGCGGGCCTCATTATCACCCACATCAAAGTGATGTGCACCGGCCACCGGGTCGAAAGCATGCAGGTAGTAGGGCATCACCCCGGCTTCGAACAGGGTTTCGCTCAGGTCCTCAAGGGCGTCCGCCGTATCATTGACGCCCCTGAGGATCACGCTCTGGTTCAGGAGTATGGCTCCGGCCGAATGCAGGTAACCCAGGGCCCGGCGGGTCGGCTTGTCGATCTCGGCCGGGTGGTTGATGTGCAGCACGATGACCACCTGCAGCGGCGAGCTGCTGACCCACTTGAGCAGGGCGTCGCACACACGCTGGGGAATCACCACCGGCAGCCGGGTGTGCAGCCGGATCCTTCGGATGTGGGGCACCTTGGCGATATCCGCCGCCCAGCGGGCCAGCAGCCGGTCATTGACCGCCAGGGGGTCGCCCCCGCTGAATATGACCTCATTGATCTCGGGGCTGTCCCCAAGCGTGCGCAGTACCTGGTCCCGGTCCTCAGGGGTGAGACGTTGCTCTTCGTAGGGGAAATGCCGGCGAAAGCAGTAACGGCAATTGATGGCACACTGGCCGGTTACCATCAGCAGCGCCCGGCTACGATACTTCCGGATCATCCCGGTGGTCTGGATAGCCCCATCTTCATGCAGAGGATCCCGGATGAAACCGGACACCTCGGCCGCCTCGTCCATTCGCGGCAGCACCTGGCGCAGCAGTGGGTCGTCAGGGTTTCCGGGCGTCATACGGGCGATAAAGGGCTCCGGAACCCGGATCGGAAACAGCCGGTGTCCGGCCCGCGCGCCCTCAAGCCAGGTTTCGGTGGGCAGATTCAGTCGCTCCAGCAGTGCCTCGGGCGTGGTCATCGAGGCAGACAGCAGCTCCTGCCAGCTTCGGGAATCCTGTTCACAGATGTGGGCTTCTATACGGGCGGGGGTTCGCTGTATCATAGCGACCTTTGAAATTTTAACGACATTGTGTCAGGTGGACATTTCATGGCTTCATATTCTACCAACGAATTCCGCGGCGGTCTTAAGGTTTTACTGGATGGCGACCCCTGTATCATGCTCGAGAACGAGTTTGTAAAACCGGGCAAGGGCCAGGCCTTCAACCGGGTAAAACTGCGGAACCTGATGACCAACCGCGTCTGGGAGCGGACCTTCAAGTCCGGTGAGAGCCTGGAAGCGGCCGATGTGGTCGAGCTGGAAATGGAATACCTGTATTCTGACGGCGAATTCTGGTACTTCATGATGACCGACGGTTCCTTCGAGCAGTACCCGGCGAGTGAGAAAGCGGTTGGCGATACCGTCAAATGGCTCAAGGAGCAGGACAAGTACACCGTCACCTTGTACAACGACGCGCCCCTGTCCGTGACCCCGCCGAACTTTGTCGAGCTGGAAGTGGTGGATACTGATCCGGGCATGAAAGGCGACACCGCCCAGGGCGGCTCCAAGCCGGCGACCCTGTCCACCGGTGCCGTGGTCAACGTGCCCCTGTTCATCACCATCGGTGAAGTGCTGAAGGTCGACACCCGGACCGGCGAGTACGTCAGCCGCGTCAAGAGCAGCTGATCCGGCATGACTGATCAACCTGTCTGGCAGCCCGCTGCCTCGCAGGCTGCCCTGAAAAGCCGCGCACAACAACTGGAGTTTGTGCGCGGCTTTTTTGCGCAAAGAGGGGTACTGGAAGTCGAAACCCCGGTGTTGGGTCGCAGCGGCGTGACCGATGTGAACCTGGACGGAATCCGGGCGCAGGTATCCGCCTCCGGCATCGAGGGTGGCTGGCTGCAGACGTCTCCGGAATACCACATGAAACGCCTGCTGACCGCCGGGTCCGGCCCGATCTATCAGGTGTCGAAGGTATTCCGTAATGGTGAGCGGGGCCGGCGCCACAACCCCGAATTCTCGATGCTGGAATGGTACCGGCCGGGGTTCGATGACCGGGAGCTGATGGCCGAGGTTTCCGACCTGGTGTGCGGCTGGTTGGGCTGCGAGCAACCGGAGGTCCTGTATTACCGGGATGCCGTAAAGACCTGGGCGCACGTGGACCCGCTCGAGTCCACGGAGCGTGAGCTGATGCGCCGCTGCGAGGAATGGCTGGAGCCTGAACAGCTGGCAGGGCTGGGGCGGGATGGTTGCCTTGACCTGCTGATGAGCTTTGCAGTCGAGCCGAATCTGGGCATTGAGCGCCCGGTGTTTATCACCGGCTATCCGGCTTCCCAGGCGTCACTGGCACGGGTATCGGAACACCGGGGGCACCTCGTCGCGCATCGCTTCGAGTTGTATGTCCGGGGGCTGGAGCTGTGCAACGGCTACTGGGAGCTGACCGATCCGTTCGAGCAACGGCGCCGGTTCGAGGCGGATAACCATCAACGCCGATTGTCCGGAAAACCAGAAATGCCGATCGATGATGCCTTTCTGGCGGCGCTGGAGCAGGGCCTGCCGGACTGCGCCGGGGTGGCGCTGGGGCTGGACCGGCTGCTCATGCTCAAGCTCGGAACAGCCGATATCTCGGACGTGCTGGCCTTCCCCTTCGAACGCGCCTGAGTTCAGGCCAGTTCGCCGAAGGCCTCGCCCATGCGCACGGTCTTGCCGGCGACCTGATCATCGTTCCAGCTGACAGCACCCTTGGGCATCACCATGATCACTGTGGAGCCCAGTCGGAACCGGCCCATCTCCTCGCCCTTGGCAAACTCCCGGGCCTGCTCTCCCTCGTACTGGAAGTCGGTTACCAGACCGTTGCCCGGCACCACCACGCCGGACCAGGTGGTCTCGACACTGCCAACAATCATCGCGCCCACCAGCACCATCGCCATGGGGCCGGCATCGGTATCGAAGATGCAGACCACCCGCTCGTTGCGGGCAAACAGGTTCGGCACGTGCTCCGCCGTCACCGGATTCACCGAAAACAGCTTGCCGGGGATGTGCACCATCTCCCGCAATTTGCCCGCCATGGGCATGTGGATACGGTGATAGTCGCTGGGGGCGAGGTAAATGGTGGCAAACTCGCCTTCGGAGAATGCTTCGGTGCGCTCCAGGTTATCGCCCAGCAGCTCATTGAGGCTGAAAGACTGACCCTTGGCCTGGAACACCCGGTCACCGGTCACCTGGCCCAGCTGGGAAATCTTGCCGTCCACTGGGCTGACAAGGGTCTTCTCACCCTCGGCAATGGGACGAATGCCCGGTTTCAGCGCCCGGGTGAAAAACGCATTGAAACTCGGGTAAGCGGTCGGGTCCGGCTCCGCAGCTTCACTCATATCCACGCCATAGCGGCCGATAAACCACTTCACCACACGGTTCTTCAAAGCCGGATTGCCGTCGCTATCTGCAAACCGACCGGCAAGACGTGAAACAGCCAGCTGCGGAGTGAGGTACTGGCTCAGAACGAACAGTTTATCGAGCATCAAAACGAACCCTTTACTTGAGAAGGCGCGCAGTTTAGCAAAACGGCGTAGGGGTGTAGAAACGGTTTTGCCGCTTTGCGACTCAGTCTACCCTCAGGCCCCGGGCCTGCTGCTCGGCCATGTCCGCCAGAATCCGGTGAAAACTCTTCAGCCGCTCCGGACTGATCCGCCCGTCCGCGGCCGCCGCCTCCAGGGCGCACCCCGGATCCCCCATGTGACGGCAATTCCGGAATTTGCACATGCCGATCAACTCCCGGATCTCCCGGAAACCGTACTCGATCTCCTGCGGCGTCATGTGCCACAGCCCGAACTCCCGGATACCCGGCGAATCAATCAAATCGCCACCGAGGGGCAGATGGAACAACTTGGCCGTCGTGGTGGTGTGGATACCCTTACCGGTACTCTCCGAAACCGCCCCCACCCGAAGCGATTCCCCCGGCAGCAGCGTCTGGATAATCGACGACTTGCCGACACCAGACTGACCTACAAACACACTGGTCTGATCCTTCACCAGCGCCGCAACCTCAGGCGCCGGCTCATTGCCCGATTCAGCGGCCGACGTATGCACAACCTCATAGCCCAGGCTCTCATACCGGGAAAGCAGGGTTTCAATCTGCGCCCGGTTCTCATCGGTAATCAGATCCGTCTTGTTCAGCAGAATCACCGCCGGAATATCGCTGGTCTCCGAAGCCACCAGGTACCGGTCAATCAGGTTGTCATGGGGCTCCGGCTCCGGGGCAATCACCAGAATGATGTGATCAATGTTTGCCGCCACCGGCTTCAGCGCCCCGAAATTGTCCGGCCGCTGGAGCAGGTTCTGCCGGTCACAACGGGCGACAATCACCCCGGTCTCACTCTTGCCCTTGCGCCAGATCACCCGGTCGCCGGTCACCAGACTGTCGATATTGGCCCGGACAAAACATCGGAAAACCGTTCCGGCGTCGTCGCCCTCCAGGGCCTCCACATCCAGCTGCTGACCATAGTGGGCGATGATCAGACCTTCCTGCTCCGGCCCCAGCTCACCGGCCTCGGCCTGCTGTTCAATGACCTTTTCCTTTTTGGCAGCACGGGCAGCCCGTTCCTGCTGGATCTTCTTGATCCGCCATTGTTGCTGTTTGTTCAGTCGCCGTTTTGCCATAAATGATAAGAGAGATCCCGTGAAAGTTCTTTATCGTCCGTGCCATCATACTGGAATCACTTATTGGTCGCTGTACTATGACGACCTTTCGTTTTGAATACACCTCGTATGTTCAGGGCGGCGGTGGGGTTTTCCTCCCGGGAATGTTGAAGGCCAGGGATGGCCTGAAACAAGCGCACATGGACGTGCTCGTAGCGGTTCCCGGGAGGAAAACCCCACCGCCGCCATGCACCGAAACTTGAAGGCTAGGGGAAAAAGAGATGGCAGAAGGCAATCACCTGGTTTGGATCGACCTGGAAATGACCGGCCTCGATCCGGAAAAAGAACGCATCATAGAAATGGCCACCATCATCACCGATGCAGAACTCAACATCATCGCCGAAGGCCCCGTCATCGCCGTCCACCAGCCCGACAGCCTCCTCGAGGCCATGGACGAATGGTGCACCAACACCCACGGAGCCAGCGGCCTCACCAAACGGGTCAAAGAAAGCACCATCACCGAAACGGCAGCCGAACAGGAAACCCTCGCGTTCCTGAAAAAACACGTGGGCCCCGGCGAATCCCCCCTGTGCGGCAACAGCATCGGCCAGGATCGCCGCTTCCTGGTGAAGTACATGCCGGAACTCGAGGCCTTCTTCCACTACCGCAATCTCGACGTCTCCACCGTCAAAGAACTGGCCCGCCGCTGGCGCCCCGACGTACTCGACGGCGTGAAGAAAAAAGGCAGCCACCTGGCACTGGACGACATCCGCGACTCCATCAACGAACTGCGCCACTACCGCGATCACTTCTTCAAACTGTAAGCCCGTGCCGGCGTAACGCCCAGTGCACATGCTCACGGACCATCTCTGACGGATGGTCCGCCCGCTGCTTCAAGGCTTCCACTACCGGAATGGTGGTGGGCGCGTTGCCCAGACCGACCGCCAAATTCCGGAGCCAGCCTTCGTAACCGGTGCGCCGGATCGCCGACCCCTCCGTCCGCTTCAGGAACTGCTCCTCCGTCCACAGGAACAACTCCGCCAGCGAACTGTTGTCCAGCCCGTGCCGGGGCTGGAAATCCTGCTCTGCCGTTGGCTTGCTGAACTTGTTCCAGGGGCAGACCAGCTGGCAATCATCGCAGCCGAACACCCGGTTACCCATTTTCGGGCGCAATTCCTCCGGAATCGAACCTTTCAGCTCAATGGTCAGGTAACTGATACAGCGCCGGGCATCCAGCAGGTGAGGGCCGACAAAAGCGTCCGTGGGGCATACCTCCAGACAGGCGGAACAACTGCCGCAGTGCTCCGTTTCGAAGGGCGGATCCACGGGGAGTGGTGCGCTGGTAAAAATCTCGCCCAGGAAGAAAAACGACCCGGCCTTCGGGTGAATCAGCATGTTGTTCTTGCCGATCCAGCCCAGCCCGGCCCGTTGGGCCAGGGCCCGCTCCAGCACCGGGGCGCTGTCCACAAAGGCCCGGTACTCGAACCCGCTGACGGCCTCGTCAATCCATTTCGCCAGGGTGGCCAGGCGTTTGCGCATCAGCTTGTGATAGTCCCGCCCCAACGCGTAGCGGGTCACGTAGGCGGTTTCCCGGTCAGTGAGCGCTTCTTTCGGGTTATCCGGCGCCGGCAGGTAATCCATCCGTACCGAGATGACCCGCGCCGTGCCGGGCACCAGCGACGTCGGCGTGTAACGCTTGTCGCCATGATGCCCCATGTATTCCATCTCGCCCTGGTATCCCTCGGCCAGCCAGGCCTGCAGTCGGTCCGCGTGGGGGCCGGTTTCCGGCAGGGTAATGCCGGCATCGGCAAAGCCCAGCTCCCGCGCCCATTGCCGGATTTTACCCGGCAAATCATCGAGTTCGGGCGGTGCTGGTGGAGTTTCTTTCGGCTCGGTCATGGCTGCAATGTCAGCGGGCGTGGTCCGGGTGGATTCACTGCGGAAGTTTAATTTGATTAAGTTATGACCTTTTTCACTGTTTTGCTATGCTTTACAGGTATCTGGCCAATTTTCTTAAACCGGTTTCTGTAACGGGAGCTCAGGCTCATGCCGCCCATCTCTGCGCACAGTCTACCAGACGACCTCTATTCCGCCGATGCTGTGCGGCAGATGGACCGCTACGTGATTGACGAACTGGGCGTGGACGGTTTCGAGTTGATGCAGACTGCGGCGCACGCGGCTTTCCGTCGACTGGTCCGGCGTTGGCCCGACTGTGGCCCCGTGCTGGTGCTGTGTGGTGCGGGCAATAACGGCGGTGACGGCTACCTGGTGGCAGCCAACGCCAAGCGGCACGGGCTGACCGTGTCCTGCATTGCCGTAGCCCCAACCGAAAAACTTGCCGGCGATGCCCGCAAGGCCTGGCAGAAGGCCGTTGATGATGGCGTCGAGGTTCGTGAACTGTCGACGATTGATGAGTCCGCACTCGATGCCTCGTTTGAGCATGCCGGCCTGATTGTCGATGCCCTGCTCGGGACCGGTGTTTCCGGAGCCCCCCGGGAGCCGTTTGCCGGTGTCATTGCCCGTTGCAATACCAGTGGCGTACCGGTGCTGGCGGTGGATGTGCCGTCGGGTCTGAATGCGACCACCGGGGTTGCCGACGGTGATGTGGTCCGGGCAACGATGACGGTTACCTTTATTGGCCTCAAGTCCGGGCTGTTCACCGGGCATGGGCCGGCGGTATGTGGCGAGGTTGTGTTTGACTCGCTGGGTACCGAAAACGACATTGATGGCAGTGGCCAATTTCCTGTGGCCTGTTTGCGGAACTGGGAGGCTGTGGGGCACTGGCTGCCAGAACGTGCGGCGAACGCCCACAAGGGGCGGTTCGGGCACGTGCTCATCATCGCCGGGGACCGCGGGTTTGGCGGCGCCGGGCTGATGGCGGCAGAAGCTGCCGCCCGTTCCGGGGCTGGCCTGGTTTCGCTGGCAACGCGCCCGGAGCATATCTCGGCGGCACTGGCCCGCTGTCCTTCGGTGATGGTGCACGGTCTTATTCACGGCTCCGAACTGTCACCGCTGCTTGAAGCAGCGTCGGTTGTCGTGTGCGGACCGGGCATCGGCAAGAGTGCCTGGGGGCAGCAGATGCTTCAGCAGGTGCTGGCCAGCGACAAGCCAAGAGTGCTGGATGCCGATGCCCTGAACCTGATGGCTGCCCGGGTCGCCGTGCCCTCGGACCATCAGGTGCTGACACCGCATCCCGGTGAGGCCGCCCGCTTACTTGGCTGCACCGTTGCCGAAGTCGAGGTTGACAGGATGGCGGTGGCGCGCAAACTGCAGTCCGTCTTTGGTGGGGTGGTTCTGCTCAAGGGGGCGGGAACCGTGATTGCCTCCGGTAGCCAGACGGTGGATATTGTCAGCGGCAGTAATCCGGGAATGGCCACCGGTGGCATGGGTGATGTCCTGGCGGGGATTCTCGGGGCCATGTGCGGTCAGTTGGATGATCTGGCCCGGGCAACGGTCCTGGGGGCCTGTGCCCATCTGGCAGCGGCTGACCGGGCCTCTGAATCCCGCGGCTACATCGGGCTGATCCCCGCCGATGTGATCGATAATCTGCCGTCGGTTTTCCGGCGGATTGAATTTACCGATACTCAGAAACGGGAGGATGGATGACGATTTACGGTAACGAACGCCGCCTGTTTCTGGAGGGCGAGGCGGAGACTGAAAAGCTCGGTCAGGAACTGGCCCGTCTGGTCATCGAGTCCGGCCAGGGGCTGACGGTATTCCTGGACGGCGACCTTGGCATGGGCAAGACCACCCTGAGCCGGGGTGTCATGCGTGGCCTCGGGCATGAGGGGGCGGTAAAGAGCCCCACCTATACCCTGGTGGAACCCTACGAGCACCTGAAACCGCCGGCCTACCATTTTGATCTGTATCGCCTGGGCGATCCGGAAGAGCTGGAGTACATGGGTATCCGGGATTATTTTTCCGGAGACAACCTGTGCCTGATCGAATGGCCGGAGCGGGGCAAGGGTGTCCTGCCGGAGCCGGATCTGGAGATCCACCTGGAGCGGGAAGGGGACGGCCGGTCCGTGATTATCCGGGCCCGTTCGGCCCAGGGTGCCCATTTGATGAACGAGCTCGAACTGGTCGGTCCGGAACACTGACCGCCGGTGATAGCTGATATTTTGCAGGTAAGCGGTATGTTCAAGGGAAAACGCAGCCTTATCAAATTGCTGGCGCTGGTCACAGCCTGGGCCCTGGCATGGGGAGCGGCAGCTGGTGACCGTGTCGAGGGTGCGCGGATCTGGCCCGCGCCGGACCACACCCGCCTGGTGCTGGACGTGACCGGCCCGCTGCAACACAACATCTTCTCCCTGAGCGGGCCCTCACGACTGGTGATCGACCTGAGCAACGCCTCGCTCAGGGCCGACCTGGACAACCTTGATCTCTCAGGTAGCCCGATCAAGCGCATTCGCAGCGCGCCGCGGAACGGTAATGACCTGCGGGTGGTGCTCGATCTCAAGAGCGATATCAAGCCTCGGAGTTTCCAGCTGGAACCCAACCAGCAGTATGGCCATCGACTGGTGGTGGACCTGATCGATGAGAATGGCAGTCGGCTCGAACGGGCGACCCAGCCGACGGTGACCCAGGATTCGGGTGGCAAGCGGGACGTGATTGTGGTGATTGATGCCGGCCATGGTGGCGAGGATCCGGGCGCGATCGGCCCGAGGGGAACCCGGGAAAAGGACGTGGTCCTGAAAATGGCGAAAACCCTTGAGAACCTGATCAACAAGCAGCCGGGCTACACCGCCAAGCTGACCCGAACCGGTGACTACTACATTGGATTGCGGAACCGGACGCTGCTGGCCCGGAAGTATAATGCCGATCTGTTTGTGTCCATTCATGCCGACGCCTTCCGCACACCGCAACCGAAAGGGGCGTCTGTCTTTGCCCTGTCCCAGCGAGGAGCTACCAGTGAGACTGCCCGCTGGCTGGCGCGAAGCGAGAATCGCTCCGACCTGATCGGTGGCACCGGCGGTGTATCCCTGGACGGGCGGGACGATATGTTGGCAGGTGTTCTTCTGGACCTGTCCATGACCGCCAGTATCAACGCCAGCCTGGGCGTGGGCAGCTCGGTGCTGGGCAAGCTGGACCGGGTCGCCAAGTTGCACAAGCCGGGCGTGGAGCAGGCGGCGTTCGTGGTGCTGAAATCGCCGGATATCCCATCCATTTTGGTCGAGGCAGGCTTTATCTCCAATCCCCAGGAAGAGAAGAACCTGGCGACGGACTGGTATCGCAGCCGGTTGGCCAGCGCCATCATGGACGGAATCGAGGATTATTTCCGCAAGACGCCGCCGCCAGGCACGTTGCTGGCCTGGCAGAAGCAGAACGGCAAGGGTGGCAATGACGTCAGTCAGTACCGGATCCGGCGCGGGGATACCCTGTCCCAGCTGGCCAAGGAAAACCAGATTTCCGTTAACGAGTTGATGCGATTTAACGGCTTGAGTGATGACCGTGTTATGGTAGGGCAAACCATTCGTATCCCCGCATCCTGAGTAAGAGGTTTTCCCGAAACATGCCCCACATTCATTTGCTCTCTCCCCGGCTGGCGAACCAGATAGCCGCGGGGGAGGTGGTGGAGCGTCCCGCATCGGTGGTCAAGGAGCTGGTCGAAAATGCCCTGGATGCCGGTGCCAGCCGGGTCGATATTGAGATAGAGCAGGGCGGTGTCAAGCTTATCCGTGTCCGTGATGACGGCAGTGGCATCGAGGAAGATGACCTGCCTCTGGCCCTCAGTCGCCACGCGACCAGCAAGATCACCAGTCTCGATGATCTCGAAGCCGTTGCTTCCCTCGGGTTCCGGGGCGAGGCGCTGGCCAGTATCAGTTCCGTGTCCCGACTGACCCTGACGTCCCGAACCGAAAATCAGGAAGCCGCCTCCCGGGTGGAAGTCGAGGGCCGTGAAATGGATGCCCGGATTTCTCCCGCGGCGCATCCGGTCGGGACCACCGTGGAAGTCCGGGATCTGTTCTTCAACACGCCGGCCCGGCGAAAATTTCTTCGTACCGAGAAAACCGAGTTCAATCATGTCGATGAGTGTATCCGTCGCCAGGCCCTGAGCCGGTTTGATACCGGTTTCACCCTGCGGCATAACCAGCGCGTGGTGCAGAGCCTGCGACCGGCCGAATCTGCGCTGGACCGGGAACGCCGTATCGGGGCCTTGTGTGGCCAGCAGTTTATCGACAATGCCGTGGTCATTGATGCCGAGGCTACCGGGCTGAGGCTCTGGGGATGGGTAGCGCTGCCCACGTTTTCCCGCAGCCAGGCGGACCTGCAGTACTTCTTCGTCAACGGCCGGGTGATCCGGGACAAGCTGGTGGCCCATGCGGTGCGCCAGGCCTATCGCGACGTGCTGTACAACAACCGTCACCCTGCCTTTGTGCTTTACCTGGAAGTGGATCCCGCCACCGTCGATGTGAACGTGCACCCCACCAAGCACGAAGTGAGGTTCCGGGACGGCCGTCTGGTCCACGATTTTATCTTCCGGACCCTGCACCGGGCGCTGGCGGATGTCCGGCCCGATGACCACTTGCGCGGCGCAGTGGCCCAGTCCTTTGGCCGGGAGGCTTCAGCCCAGCCGGCGGGTCTGGAAAATTCCGGCACCATGAACCCGCAGCAGGGCTGGTCTTACCCGCCCCGGGAGAATGCCGGTCATGGTGCCGCTCCGCCTTCCGGTTTCGGTGGGAACCGGCCGCCGGAGCCGCAGCAGGAATGGCGGGCCAGTGACCAGATGGCCTTCTACCAGTCCCTCAACGCCGGTGGCGGGGTGACCGCCGAGTCCTCTCCCGGTTCGGCCGGACTGGCTCAGGTGCAGGCGACGCCGCCCGCCGACAGTGAGGAGGAGCCACCCCTGGGCTATGCCATCGCCCAGCTGCACGGAATCTATATCCTGGCCCAGAGTCGTGCCGGCCTGATTGTGGTGGACATGCACGCGGCCCACGAACGCATCACCTACGAGCGGATGAAGCGGGCACTGGCTGAGCAGGACCTGAAAAGCCAACCACTGCTCGTGCCGGTATCCATGGCGGTCAGCCAGAAAGAAGCTGCACTCACGGAAACCCACGGCGAAGGGTTGCAGCAACTGGGCCTGCAGATAGAGCGAATCGGGCCGGAAACCCTGGCGGTCCGGCAGGTGCCGGCACTTCTGCGTGGTGCCGATGCCGAGCAGTTGGTGCGGGATGTGCTGGCTGATCTGATCGAGCATGGCCAGAGTGATCGGGTCGAGGCCGTCACCCATGAACTGCTGGGCACCATGGCCTGCCACGGCTCGGTCAGGGCAAACCGTCAGCTGACCATCCCGGAGATGAATTCCCTGCTTCGGGATATGGAGGCAACCGAGCGGAGCGGCCAGTGCAATCATGGTCGTCCCACCTGGACCCTGGTGACCCTGAGCGAGCTGGACAAGCTGTTCCTGCGCGGGCGTTGAGGGAGTCCTGATGACGACCAGTGATGCACCGGGCAAGCACCCGCCTGCCATTTTCCTGATGGGACCAACGGCCTCGGGCAAGACCGACCTGGCTATCGCCCTTTGCGAGCACCTGCCCTGCGACATCATCAGTGTCGATTCCGCCCTGATCTACCGGGGTATGGATATCGGTACCGCCAAGCCCTCCGCCGAAGAGCTGGCCCGGGCACCGCACCGGCTCATCGATATCTGTGATCCTTCGGAGAGCTATTCCGCCGCCGACTTCCGCCGCGATGCCCTGGCTGAAATGAAGAAAATTACCGAAGCCGGGCGCATTCCACTGCTGGTGGGCGGCACCATGATGTATTTCAAAGCCCTCCTGCACGGCATGTCCGGGCTGCCATCTGCGGATCCTCAGCTGCGGGCCCGTCTGGAACGGGAGGCGGCGGAGAAAGGTTGGCAGGCTCTTCATGACGAGCTGAACGAAAAAGATCCGGTAGCGGCGCGCCTCATCCACCCCAATAACCGGCAACGACTGTTGCGGGCGCTGGAGGTGATCCGGCTGACCGGCAAACCGATCTCGGCGTTCTGGCAGGCGCAAAAAAGAGCGTCGGGTGGTTCGGAAGTCGAGGATTACACCTATTTCACCCGGTGGCAGGCAGACGAAGGGAGCGCTCTGCCGTATACTATAACGCAACTTGCAATCGCACCCGGTGAGCGCAAAGTGCTTCATGAGCGGATAGAACTGCGTTTCCACCGAATGCTGGAGGCCGGTTTTCTTGATGAAGTCCGGGCGCTCATGGCCCGGGGCGACCTTGATCCGGAACTTCCTTCCATGCGTTGTGTCGGTTATCGGCAGGCATGGGAATACCTCGCCGGTGACAGTGAGCACGATGAGTTTGTGAGCAAGGGTGTTGCTGCCACCCGCCAGCTGGCGAAACGGCAGCTCACCTGGTTGAGAAAATGGTCCGATGTCCACTGGCTTGACAGTGACGATAAACTGGTTGTCCAAAAAGCCTTGAAAAAGCTCGGACTTCGCACCACATTAAAATCTGAATAACGACGATCTGCATCTACTAAAAAACAGGAGAACACACATGTCAAAAGGGCACTCCTTACAAGACCCTTACCTCAATGCATTGCGCAAGGAGCGCATCCCGGTTTCCATCTTTCTGGTCAACGGTATCAAGCTTCAGGGCCAGATTGAGTCTTTCGACCAGTTCGTGATTTTGCTGAAAAACACTGTCAGCCAGATGGTCTACAAGCACGCAATTTCCACTGTGGTCCCTGCCCGCAATGTTCGCATTCCGCAGCAGGCTCCGGGAGGAGAGGGCGAGTCTGAAGACTGATACAGCCGCTTTCCCGGTATTGCCACCCGCGTTTCCGAAGAGCCGTCCCGCGGCTTCAGGTGCGCGGGTGTTTGTTTTTCTGAGGGGTCGATTCTGATGACCCGGGAGTCTGTGCAAGTTGTTTGAGCGTCCTGATGTCGGCGAGCGGGCGGTTCTGGTCCACATTGATTTTACCGCCTATGAGGATTCCGAAGACCTGGAAGAATTCCGGGAGCTGGTAACCTCTGCCGGTGTAGAGCCGGTGGCTGTAGTCACCGGCTCGCGCAAGCAGCCGAGTCCGCGTCTGTTTGTGGGTGAAGGCAAGCTGGAAGAGATCCGTGATGCCATTACTGCCTCCGAGGCGGATGTGGTGCTGTTCAATCATGCCCTGAGTCCCAGTCAGGAGCGTAATATCGAGCGTGAACTCAAGTGCCGGGTGCTGGATCGCACCGGAGTCATTCTCGATATCTTTGCCCAGCGGGCCCGGACCCACGAGGGCAAGCTGCAGGTAGAGCTGGCCCAGCTCGAGCACATGTCCACCCGGCTGGTTCGTGGCTGGACCCACCTGGAGCGGCAGAAGGGCGGTATCGGCCTGCGGGGGCCCGGTGAAACCCAGCTGGAAACCGACCGCCGCCTGCTGCGTGAGCGAATCAAGTCCATCCACAAGCGCCTGGAAAAAGTCCGCAGGCAGCGGAACCAGGGGCGCCGTGCGAGGCACAGGGCCGATATTCCCACCGTCTCGCTGGTGGGTTACACCAACGCCGGCAAGTCCACGCTGTTCAACCGGCTGACCACTTCCACGGTCTACGCCGCCAACCAGCTGTTCGCAACCCTGGATCCCACCTTACGTCGACTGGAACTTCCGGACATTGGTCCGGTCGTATTGGCGGACACGGTCGGATTCATCCGGCACCTGCCGCACAAACTGGTGGAAGCCTTCCGGGCAACCCTGGAAGAGACCACCGAGGCCAGCCTTCTATTACACGTCATCGACTGTCACGATGGTCGTCGGGACGACAACATCGAGCAGGTTGAAAACGTTCTGGCTGAGATCGGAGCGGACGAGATTCCCGTATTACAGGTGTTCAACAAGATCGACCTGCTGGACGGATTCACACCCCGTATCGATCGTAATGAAGAGGGTGTTCCGGTGCGTGTCTGGGTGTCCGCGGTAAGCGGAGAGGGGCTCGACATCTTGTTTGACGCGATTGTTGAGCGTCTGGCCGAGGACGTGGTGCACCATTTCGTACTGCTCGGTCCCGCTGACGGAAAGCTTCGGGCCTTGCTGCACGAAGCCGGCTCCGTGCTCAGTGAAGAGCACCGGGAGACCGGTGACAGCGTGGTGGAAGTCCGGCTGCAGAACCGTGACTGGCTCCAGTTGCTGAGCAGGGCAGGCGTGAAAGAATATGAGATTCGCCTTGAAAACAGCCACGCCTGAAAGCGTAAACTGTTGCCGGGGCGCGTATAAATCCCTAGTATTTGCAGCCATTCGACAAGTATAGGAACGGAGAGCACTATGGCCTGGAACGAACCGGGTGGAAACCGTAACGACAACGATCCCTGGGGAACCGGTGGTGGTCGTCGCGGCGGCAATGATCAGGGGCCGCCAGACCTCGACGAGGCTCTGAAAAAGGGCCTGGACAAGCTCAACAAGATGTTGGGCGGCAAAGGCGGCAAGTCCGGAGGCGGCGACAGCGGCTCCGGGGGCAGCGCCGGTGGTTTCGGTGCGATTTTGGCTCTGGCAGGCATACTGGTCGTCGGTTACGTCGTCTTCCAGTCCTTCTACACAGTCGATGAGCAGGAGCGGGCAGTTGTTCTCCGCTTCGGTGAATATTCCCGTACCGAAAATCCGGGTCTGCGTTTCAAGGTGCCCCTGATTGATGATGTGCGAAAGGTTCGGGTAACCAACGTACGTAGCGCCGAGTCTGCGGGCCAGATGCTGACCCAGGACGAAAACCTGGTGACCGTTGACTTGCAGGTCCAGTACCAGGTCAGCAATGCCCGGGATTACGTGCTGAACGTGCGTGACTCCAACCAGGCGCTGGCTTTCGCTACTGACAGCGCCCTGCGTCATGAAGTGGGCAGTGCGACCCTGGATGAAGTGCTCACCGAAGGTCGTGCCGAGCTGGCGATCAACGTCGAACAGCGGCTACAGGCCTTCCTCCAGGACTACGGCGCCGGTCTGCGGGTCGTCCGTGTCAACGTCGAGAGCACCCAGCCGCCTGCGCCGGTTCAGGATGCCTTCCGGGAAGTTCAGCGTGCCCGGGAAGATGAGCAGCGCTCGATCGAGGAAGCAGAGACCTATCGGAACAAGATTGTTCCCGAGGCCCGCGGTAAGGCTCAGCGTATGATCGAGGAGGCAAATGCCTACAAGTCACGTGTCGTCGAGATGGCGCGTGGTGAAACCGCCCGTTATCTTGACCTGCTGGCAGTCTATGCCGATGCGCCCCGGGTGACTCGTGAGCGTATGTACATCCAGGCGCTGGAGAACGTGATGTCCAACACCTCCAAGGTGTTCGTGGACACCAAGTCCTCCAACAACATGATGTACCTGCCGCTGGATCAGATGATCAAGCGCAATACGGTGACCGGTGGTCGTGACAGTTCCGGTAATACCGGTTCCATGGACGGCCAGGTGGATATCCAGTCACTGACTGACGAAGTATTGCGTGAACTGCGCAATCGTCAGGCTACCAATTCCAGAACGGGGAGATAATCAATGGGTCCGAAGAGTATTATCGGCCTTGCCGGTGCCTTGATCGTTGTTCTGGTGGTCTCGGCCAGTGTCTACATCATTCCGGAAACCCACCGGGGCGTACTGTTGCGCTTTGGTGAGCTGATTGAAACCAACATCCCGGCGGGCATCCACTTCAAGGTGCCGGTGATTGATCAGGTGCGGGAGTTTGACGTAAGGGTACTGACCATGGACCTGCCGGCGCGCCAGTACCTGACCGTCGAGAAGAAGCCACTGGATGTGGATTCCTATGTGGCCTGGCAGATTGCCGATGTCGATACCTTCTACCGGTCAACCGGTGGTGACGAGTTCCGGGCCCAGTCGCTGCTGTCCTCCCGGGTCGACAACGGCCTGCGGAACGAGTTCGGTGTGCGTACCATGCACGAGGTGGTTTCCGGTCAGCGGGACGAGCTGATGCACTCCCTCCGGGACCAGGTGAATGAAACCTCCGTCACCGAGTTCGGTATCCGGGTGCTGGATATCCGGGTCAAGGCGATTGAACTGCCGCAACAGGTCAGTGAGAACGTCTATCGCCGGATGGCAACCGAGCGTGAAAAACTGGCCCAGGAATTCCGTTCCCGCGGTCGTGAGGCAGCGGAAGGTATCCGTGCCGATGCAGATCGCCAGCAAACCGTGATCCTGGCGGAGGCCTTTTCCAAGTCCGAGCAGTTGCGCGGTGAGGGTGATGGCCAGGCAGCGCGCATCTATGCCGATGCCTACAGCGAGAACGAGGAGTTCTACAGCTTCTATCGCAGCATCACGGCGTATCAGAATGCGTTCTCCAGCAAGGATGACATCATGGTCATCGATTCGGACAGCGACTTCCTACGGTTCCTGAAGGATCCTATGGGCGCCACCAACTGATCCGGATTTGAAGCAGTAAACCGGAATACCTTCGTATTCCGGTTTTTTTGTGCCCGACAACCGTGTAAAATTCGGCCGGTTTTGTATCGGGTTTTTCTGACCCACGACTTCGCCGCAAATCCTGAGTGCTCCCCGCGGTCATCTGACTGTTGCGGGAATAACAGACAACGGAATCTCATGACAGTATCTGATCGCTGGTTACTGCCGGACGGGGTAGAGGACATTCTGCCGCCGCTGGCCGGACGGATCGAATCCCTGCGACGGGATGTAATGGATACCTGCCAACGCTGGGGCTACCAGCTGGTTATCCCGCCTCTCATCGAATATCTGGAATCCCTGTTTACCGGTACCGGGCATGACCTGGAACTGCAGACCTTCAAGCTGACCGATCAGCTTACCGGTCGGATGATGGGTGTGCGTGCGGACATGACCCCCCAGGCCGCCCGTATCGACGCCCATACCCTGGGTCAGGAAGGTATTACCCGTCTGTGTTATGCCGGCCACGTGTTGCATACCCGACCGCGCCACATGCTGACCGGCCGCACGCCAATCCAGGCCGGTTGCGAGCTGTTTGGCAGTGCCTCCGAGTCTGCGGATATGGAAGTGATTAGCCTGATGCTGGAAACTCTCCGGGTTGCCGGGCTGCCGCGTATTCACCTGGATCTGGCACATGTGGCGATTTACGAGAGCCTGATCGGTGAGGCGGATTTCGATCGGGATACCGAAGAAACCATCTTTGATGCCATGGCCCGGAAATCGGTACCGGAACTTGATGAGCTCCTGGGTGACTGCCCGGAAGGGTCCGCCGGCAGCCGGCTCCGGAAGCTGGCGCGCGTAAGCGGTGGCCCGGAGGCGCTGATCGAAGCGCGGAAGATCCTCAGCGGTGCCTCCGAGGCACTGGATGCCGCCCTCGACAAGCTGGACCGTGTGGCGAACATGCTGACCCGGGACTTCCCGGAAGTGAGCTTCGGTTTCGATTTTTGTGAGCTCCGGGGCTACAACTACCACACCGGCCTGGTGTTTGCGGCCTATGTGCCCGGCCACGGGGATTCCGTCGCCAAGGGCGGCCGTTACGATGCCATTGGCAGCGATTTTGGCCGTCCACGTCCCGCCACCGGCTTCAGTCTCGACATCCGGGCCCTGGTGTCCCTGGGCGAGCGGGCATTACACAAGAGCGGCGCGGTTTGGGCGCCGGCAGATCAGGATCCGGCCCTGGAAGGGGCGGTTTCGGACCTGAGAAAAACGGAAACGGTTATCCGGGCATTGCCGGAGGATGAGGGTGTTAGCCCTGCCACCCGCGGGTGTGACCGGCAATTGGTGAAGAAGGACGGCGAGTGGGTCGTCGAATCGCTGGACTGAATTGAGAGAGAATCATGGGTAAGAACGTAGTTGTGCTGGGCACCCAGTGGGGTGACGAAGGCAAGGGTAAGATTGTTGACCTGCTGACCGACAAGGTCGCCGCCGTGGTTCGTTTCCAGGGTGGCCATAACGCCGGCCACACGCTGGTGATCGAGGGCAAGAAAACCGCCCTGCACCTGATTCCCTCCGGTATCCTGCGCCAGGATGTCCAGTGCCTGATCGGCAATGGCGTGGTCCTGTCCCCGGAAGCCCTGCTCAAGGAAGTCCGGGAACTGGAAGCAAATGGCGTAGCGGTGCGTGAGCGCCTGAAAATCAGCCTGGCCTGTCCGATCATCCTGCGCACCCATGTCCGCATCGACCAGGCCCGCGAGCGTGCCCGCGGCAACGACAAGATCGGCACTACCGGTCGCGGTATCGGTCCCGCCTACGAGGACAAGGTATCCCGCCGCGGTGTGCGCCTGGGCGACCTGTGCAACCCGGCAGACTTCGAGGAGAAGCTGCGGGAGATCATGAGCTACCACAACTTCGTACTCACGGAGTATTTCAAGGAAGAGGCTGAGGACATCGACGCGGCCCTGGCCGAGCTCAAGCAGATGGGTGAGGAAATCCTGCCCATGGCTGCAGATGTGACCGACCTGCTGCACGACTATCGTAAGCGTGGCGAGAACATCCTGTTCGAAGGCGCCCAGGGTTCCCTGCTCGATATCGACCTTGGCACCTATCCGTACGTGACCTCCTCCAACACCACCGCTGGCGGTACCGCCACCGGTTCCGGTTTTGGCCCGCTGTTCCTGGATTACGTGCTGGGGATTACCAAGGCCTACACCACCCGTGTCGGTTCCGGTCCGTTCCCGACCGAGCTGTTTGACGACATGGGCCAGCATCTGGCGGTGAAAGGCAACGAGGTGGGTACCACCACTGGTCGCTCCCGCCGCTGTGGCTGGTTTGACGCCGTGGCCCTGCGTCACGCTATCCAGATCAACAGTGTCTCCGGCATCTGCCTGACCAAGCTGGACGTGCTGGACGGACTGGAAACCGTCAAGGTATGCGTGGGCTACAAGACCCCGAACGGTGAGATCTTCCGACCGCCCATTGGCTGCGACAGCTACAAGGACATCGAGCCGGTGTATGCGGATCTGCCGGGCTGGAGCGAGAGCACCGTGGGTCTGACCAGCATCGATCAGTTGCCGGAGAACGCCAAGGCGTACATCCGCTTCCTGGAGGAGCAGATTGAGGCGCCCATCGACATCATCTCCACCGGTCCCGACCGCATCGAGACGATCACCTTGCGCCATCCCTTCGGCGAGTAAGCGACAAAAGCTCCGCCATAAACAAGAAAGCCCCGCAAATCGCGGGGCTTTCTTGTTTCAGGGTTTCGTGGCAATGACTGTCGCTCGTTTCGGGCCCGGATAGCCCTCCACGGTTTTCGAAGGATCCTTTGGATCGAGAAAATCCTGCAGCGAATTGAACCGCATCCAGTCCGTGGAACGTTGCTCCCCGGTTGTGGTTTCGGTGACGTCCACCACTTTTGCGTCCCGGAAGCCGGTGCGCTGCAGCCAGCGTAACAGGGTGTCACAGCTGGGCAGGAACCAGACGTTGCGCATTTGGCCATAGCGGTCCTCGGGCATCAGGCTGTAGCCCTCCGGACCGTCCACCACCAGGGTTTCCAGCACCAGTTCGCCGCCCCGGCGCAGGGTGCTCTTGAGTTCCAGGAGATGATCCAGGGGCGAGCGCCGATGGTAGAGCACGCCCATGGAAAAGGTGGTGTCGAAGATCTCCAGGTTGGTTGGCAGGTCTTCCATTCTCACCGGCAACAGATCGACCGGAACCTCCCCGAGATAGTTCTTCACCGCGAGGAACTGGAACAGGAACAGCAGGCCGGGGTCGATACCGATGACCCGCTGTGCGCCTGCGCCATACATGCGCCAGCAGTGATAGCCGGAGCCACAGCCCACGTCCAGGATCTGCCGGCCCTTGAGGTCCGATAGATGGGGCGCGACCCGGTCCCATTTCCAGTCCGATCGCCATTCCGTGTCGATAAACGTATCGAAAAACCGGAACGGGCCCTTTCGCCAGGGCATTAGCCCGCGCAAGCCCGCTTCCAGGTTCTGCTGCTCCGCCTCTGTCAGTGCGCGATCGCTTTCCAGGGTGACAGCCGGGGCATTCAACTGCCCGCGGACATCCGGCAACCGGGGCAGGGTGTCCACAGCCCGCAGCCACCGGCTCAGGTCACCGTGGGGCGCTTCTTCGAACTTGTGGGTGAACTGGGTGCGAAGACCCTCCGCCCAATCCTGCAGGCCCTGGGCATCGAGCTCGGACAGAACCGGGTTAAAATAACGTTGCCAGTCGAAAGTTGTCATGAGTGCATTGCAATGATTATTTGGCCTTGATGGCCAGCATGGAGACAAAGTTGAAACACTGGTACCACAGCAGCACCTGGTCGAAACCGGCGTCCAGCAGGCGCTCGCGGTGAGCGGCCAGGGTCTCCGGAATCAGCACCTGCTCGATGGCTGAGCGCTTCTGGCTGATTTCCAGGTCCGAGTAGCCGTTGGCCCGTTTGAATTCATGATGCAGGCGGGTCTGGATCTCTTGTTCCTGCTCCGACTCGAACCGGATCTTCTCGGACAGGATCAATACGCCGCCGGGACGGGTCGCAGATGCGATACGGGCAAGGAGTTCTGCACGCTGTTCCGGTGGCACGAACTGGAGGGTGAAATTCAGGGTGGTAACAGAGGCATCGCTCAGCTCGGTGTCCAGGATGTCCTCGCAGCGCAGGGTTACCGGTAGCGTCGAGTCGTCGAGGGCAATGTAATGTTCGCAGCGCTCGATCATCGCCGCCGAGTTATCTACCCCGAACAGCTGGCAGTCCTTGTCGCCAATACCATGGCGCATCGCCAGGGTAGACGCGCCCAGGGAACAGCCGAGGTCATAGCAGTTGAACCCGGGCTGGGCGTACTGCTCGGTGATCACCTCGATCATCGGGATGATGGTGGTATAACCGGGCACCGAGCGGCGGATCATGTCCGGAAACACCCGTGCCACGGACGCATCGAAACGGAAATCCTCCGGTTTGCGCTCCGTGGCGAACAGGCGATCGGTAGCCTGTTCCGGTGGTGTCGGGGTGGGTCTTTCCTTACTCATCCGAAGCTCCCTGCTCCGGTACCGCTGGCCCGGTAGGTGAGGGCCGGGCACAGCGGACACCACGATTCTTGTAGTCCACCAGGATGCCCCGGAAATCGGGATCCACATCGGCGGCAATCGCCAGGTAGCCGTTCTCGCAGACCGCATGCAGTTCCGACGCCTTCGGCGACATCCGGAACGGCTCGTCCGGCGTCACGTGGATGGCCTCGAACTCGCCCACAGGCACGTGGTCTTTGTTGTCCGAGTGGTCAATCCGGCCTGCGGTTTCCAGTGCCAGGACGGTGCCGATGACGGAAATCGCCGCGGTGATGATCAGGCTACGGACGGTGTAACGGGCTTCACTCTGGCTCATGCCTACCTCGTTGTGAAGTGAATGAAATTCGGTCAGTACTGGCCCGGGATGCTGATGGCCGGGGCTTGCAGGGCCGCCATCTGTTCCCTCAGGGACAGGATCTGGTCGGACCAGAACCGTGGCTGTGCAAACCAGGGAAAGAAGCGGGGGAAGGCGGGGTCGTCCCAGCGTTTGGCCAGCCAGGCACAATGGGCGATCTGCCGGTAGCAGCGCAGGGGCTCGATCAGGTGACGTTCACGGCGATTGAAGTCCCGGAACATTTCGTAGCCTTCCAGTAGTTCCCCGAGTTGGGCGCCGCGCTCGTGATCTTCGCCATTCAGCAGCAGCCACATATCCTGGATGGCCGGCCCGGAGCGGCAATCGTCCAGGTCGACAAAGAGCATCTGCTCCTCCCGGCACAGGATGTTGCCGGCGTGGCAGTCGCCATGCAGCCGCAGAGTATCCACCGGGCCGGCATCGTCGATGCGGGCGGCGCACAGCTCCAGAAGTTGCGGTATAAGGCTGTCCCAGGCCGGCCGCAGGTCTTGAGGGATCCAGTCGCCCTCAATAAGTAACCGGTTGTTGGTCTCGATACCTTCCATCAGGGCAAAGGTGGGCCGATGCTGAAACGGTTCGCGAGCCCCGATGTTATGGAGTTGCCCGAGCCACTGGCCGAGCCGGAACAGCGTGTCGGTGACACTGGTATCGGGCGCGTGGCCACCCCGCTGGGGAAAGACCGCAAACCGGAAACCGCCATGTTCGGCCAGGGTGTCCCCGCCTGCCATGACCATCGGCGCCACCACCGGGATGCCTGCTTCCTGCAGTTCCAGGGTGAAAGTATGTTCTTCGCGGATGGCGGCTTCGCTCCAGCGGCCCGGACGGTAGAACTTGCCAATCACCGGAGTCTGGTCCTCGATGCCGATCTGGTAAACCCGGTTCTCGTAGCTGTTCAGGGCAAACAGGCGCCCGCTGACCGGAAAGCCCGCTTCCTCCAGGCCATCAAGGATGACGTCCGGGGTGAGGGCATCGTAGGGGTGGCTGGATACGGCCGGTTGCGGGTCGTTGGGCATAGGTAGTGTGGTCAAAGGCCTTTGTCGGTTTTCGATTTCATGCGCAGCAGATGATACCAGTTCTGGTCCAGTTCCCATCGGACATGGTCAATTCCGGAGTCAGCAAGGACGATTTCACCGGCCCGGGCCTGCACCTGTGCCAGCTGCCGTTCCGCCCGTTGCCAGTCCCGGTGGTTGTCCGGGAGGTTTCGCATGCTCGGAAAGATCGCCCTGAGGGCTTCTTCCGTGGATACGGAGTGTGACCGGAGCGAACCCATGATGGCGGTGTCGCCCTCTACCCGCAGCACCCGGTGCTGATAGGGGTAGTTGGCGACCATGTCATCGGATTTCAGCAGCTCGTTAAGGCTGATGACCTCGAAACTGCGCCATCCCAGCCAGCCCACGAACAGTGCAGCGACAACCATAACGGCAATAAACTGTTTGCGGTCCGACATCCATGGGGCTCCGTTAACATCTTCCTGGCTGCAAGTATAACGTTTATGGTGTTTCAGGTAATGTTTACCGGGCATTCAGGGTGAAATCAGGGGAGGGGAGCCGTTGACGGAAACGGATATCCTGGAAACACAGACAGTGGTAATCGGGGCTGGCGTGGTTGGTCTCGCCGTGGCCCGGCAGCTGGCGATGGCTGGCCGGGACGTCATTGTCCTGGAATCCGGCAGCCGGTTCGGCGAGGGTATTTCTTCCCGCAACAGCGAAGTGATCCATGCCGGTATCTATTATCCCGAGGGCACCCTCAAGGCCCGTCTGTGCGTAGCTGGCCGTCGGCAGCTCTATGACTATTGCTTTAGCCGCAATGTGGGGCACCGGAAATGCGGCAAATGGATTGT
This sequence comes from Marinobacter sp., assembly GCF_041690455.1. Taxonomy (GTDB): domain Bacteria; phylum Pseudomonadota; class Gammaproteobacteria; order Pseudomonadales; family Oleiphilaceae; genus Marinobacter. The sequence continues at coordinate 4,614 of NZ_JAWLHI010000018.1, read as the reverse complement.
GGCAACCCGTGCTGAGCAGCAGGCTAAGCTGGAGGGAATACAAAGCGCGGCGTCACTTAACGGGGTGCCTCTTGAACTGTTAGACGGCGCGGACGTTCGAGCACGGGTACCGGATGTTCGGGCGGAGGCAGCACTTTGGTCCCCTGAAACCGGCATTATTGATTCCCACGGCCTGATGCTGTCCCTGCTCGGTGAGCTGGAAGATCATGGCGGGCAGCTGGTGCTGAAGTCCCCGGTGCTTTCGGCTGTGTCTGAGCGTGGTCGCCATCGTCTGACCGTGGGTGGGGATTCGGCCTGCACACTGGTTGCCGATGAGGTCATCAATGCGGCCGGGCTGGGAGCGCCGGACCTGGCGGCAAATTGGCAAGGACTGCCGGACAGTCAGCGACCGGAGCAGTGGTTCGCCCGGGGCGTGTATTTTTCCTACAGCGGCCGGCACCCGTTCGACAGCCTGATCTACCCGGTGCCGGAAGCGGGCGGGCTGGGGGTTCATCTCACCCTGGACCTGGCGGGACAGGCCCGGTTCGGTCCCGATGTGGAGTGGATCGAAACCGAGGATTACACCGTAGACCCGCAGCGCGTTCACCGTTTTGTCGAAGGCATCCGACAGTGGTGGCCCGGACTGGATGCGTCGCGTCTGCAGCCTGCCTATGCCGGAATCCGACCCAAGCTCAAGGGCCCGGAGGGTGGCTTCTTCGACTTCCGTATCGACGGGCCCGGGGAGCATGGTTTTCCTGGACTGGTCAACCTGTTCGGAATCGAGTCTCCCGGGCTGACTTCCTGCCTTGCCATTGCGGAGCTGGTCCGGGACAAGCTGGCCCGGTAACCGGCTTCGGTCAATGCTCAGCCGGGCGTCCTGGCCAGAGCCCAGATTTCCACTTCCCCCGCGCCGGCTGCTTTCAGTTTCAGAGTCAGTGCCCGGGCCGTGGCGCCGGTGGTTACGACGTCATCCACGATGGCGACCCGCGCAGGTGACGTACCCTGTACCTCGAAAACATCCCTCAGATTGGCCAGCCGCTGCGTTCTGTTCAGCTCGCGTTGGGACTGCACCTGTTTTACCCGCCGGACCAGGCCGGCATCAACCGGAATGCCCAGTTGCCCTCCCACCTGTTCGGCGATGTCCGTGGCCTGGTTGAAGCCCCGTTTTCGACGTCGTTTCGGGTGCATGGGTGCCGGCACCAGCAGGTCGGGCATGCTGGCCGGTTCCCCGGCCAGCTGGTCCGCCAGGAACTGGCCGAAGTCTGCCACCAGGGGGCGGGCGAACTTCCGTTGGCCGTGGTACTTGTACCGGCCAATCATGCCATCCACGGGAAACTGGTAGCGCCAGGGAATCCGGGCCCTCTCGAACGGTGGTGGTTCCTCGCTGCACTCGCCGCAGCGCAGGTTGTCTGCCGCCCAGGGCAGGGGTAGCCCGCAGGTAAAACAGCTCCAGCGGTTAACCGGCAGATCCGCCCGGCAGGGGGCGCACAGGCCATGGAAAGCGTTGGCAGACAGGCAGGCAACACAGCGTCCTGCTCTTGCGGCGCTGTTAACCTTTAACTCCTTTAAGGTTGACAGCAGATTCAGTCCCTTTATCATCTGTTTCATCCGTAAACCCAGAGACCGGGAAAGGTTAACAGGACTTGAACATGACCGCGAATGAACTGCGTCACGATTGGACGCTCCAGGAAGCCCGCGCACTTTTCGAACTGCCTTTCAATGACCTGCTGTTCCGTGCCCAGAGTGTGCACCGTCAGCATTTCGATCCCAATGAGGTTCAGGTCAGTACCCTGCTGTCCATCAAGACCGGCGCCTGCCCGGAGGACTGCAAGTACTGCCCCCAGAGCGGTCATTACAACACCGGGCTGGAAAAAGAAAAGCTGCTGGAAATCGAGAAGGTGGTTGCCGAGGCGCAGGCTGCCCGGGAGAAGGGCGCTTCCCGTTTCTGCATGGGCGCCGCGTGGCGTAGTCCTACGAAGAAGGACATGCCCTACGTGCTGGACATGATCCGCGAGGTGAAGTCCCTGGGCCTGGAAACCTGCATGACCCTGGGCATGCTTCAGGAAGACCAGGCGCAGGAGCTGGCGGATGCCGGTCTGGATTACTACAACCATAACCTCGATACCTCCGAGAAGTTCTACAACCACATCATCACCACCCGTACCTATCAGGATCGCCTGGATACGCTGGATAACGTGCGCAAGGCCGGCATGAAGGTCTGCTGCGGCGGCATCATGGGTATGGGCGAGGATGAGGATGACCGGGTCGGTCTGCTGGTCCAGCTGGCCAATCTGCCCCAGCATCCGGAGAGTGTGCCGGTGAATATGCTGGTGAAGGTGAAGGGCACGCCGCTGGAGGATGTTGAGGACCTGGATCCGTTCGAGTTTATCCGGATCATCGCGGTGGCGCGGATCATGATGCCGGCTTCCCATGTGCGTCTGTCTGCCGGTCGGGAGCAGATGAATGAGCAGATGCAGGCGCTTTGTTTCATGGCGGGGGCGAATTCGATCTTCTACGGCGAGAAGCTGCTGACCACCTCGAATCCGGAGGCGGATGCGGATATGCAGTTGTTCCGTAAGCTTGGGATTCGGCCTGAGCAGCGGGAGCAGTGTGCGACCGAGGAGCAGGAGGAAGAGGCAATTGCCGAGGCGGTGGAGTATGAGTCGACCCGGCATATGTTTTATGACGCTACTCGGGAGTCTGCCTGAATCTGGCGTTGAGCTTGGGCTTCGGTGCTAGTGAAGGTCGGGACCCTCTTTCCGGGACACGCTACGAGCACATCCATGTGCGCTTGTTTCGGGCCGTCCATGGCCCTCAACAGTCCCGGAAAGAGGGTCCCGACCTTCACCCGAAGTTGGCAGTTAACTTCAACTCGCTAACGGTCTGACAGCGATGCGTAACTTTGCCAAAGAGATTGAAGAGCGGAAACAGGCGGGGTTGTACCGTACTCGCCGGCTGGTATCCGGTCCCCAACAACCGGAACTGACAGCCGATGGCAAACCGTTGTTGTCGTTCTGCAGCAACGATTACCTGGGGCTGGCTAACCATCCTGCCAACATCGAAACCCTGAAAAACGCGCTCCCGGAAACCGGCCTCGGCGGCGCCGCCTCCCACCTGATCTGTGGCCACCACGACGCCCACCACCAGTTGGAAGAGCGCCTGGCAAAGTTCACCCGTCGCAGTTCAGCCCTGTTTTTCTCCACCGGCTATATGGCCAACATGGGCGTTATTTCCGCGCTGGCAGGCCGTGGCGATACGATTTTCTCGGACCGGTTGAACCACGCCTCGATCATCGACGGCTGCATCCTCAGCCGGGCCCGGATCCGGCGGTATGGGCATGGTGATGTAGCCGCTCTGGAGGCCATGCTGGCGGAGACGAGTGGCCACAAGCTGGTGGTGACCGACGGTGTGTTCAGCATGGACGGGGATGTTGCGCCGCTGCGGGAGTTGGCCCGTGTGTGCCGGGCGCACGACGCTCTGCTGGTGGTTGATGATGCCCATGGCATCGGTGTTCTTGGTCCGGAGGGTCGCGGCAGTGTGCTGGATGCCGGACTGACCGAAGAGGACGTGCCGGTTCTGATCGGGACCCTGGGCAAGGCGGTTGGCACCAGCGGTGCCTTCGTGGCCGGTTCGGAGTTGCTGATGGATTATCTGGTCCAGAAAGCCCGGACCTATATCTACACCACCGCGATGCCGCCGGCTGTCGCCAAGGCGACGTGCACCAGCCTCGATGTCATCGAACGTGGCGATTACCTGCGTTCACACCTGGAGGCCCTGATTGACCGATTCCGGACCGGGGCGAGGGCGCTCGGTTACGAATTGATGGCATCCCACACCCCGATCCAGCCGATCATGGTTGGCACCAACGACGCCGCCCTGGCTCTGAGCAAGGCGCTGGAAGACCGGGGGCTGCTGGTAACCGCCATCCGCCCGCCAACGGTACCAGCCGGCGAGGCGAGGCTGCGGGTTACCCTGAGCGCCGCGCACCGGATGGCGGACGTTGATCGCCTTCTGGCGGCGCTGAAGGAGTGCCGGCCAATGATGGAAGCGCCGGAGACCGCATGGGCGTAATCCGGACACCGCCAGAGTCACTGGGCCAGCCCGTTCCGGCCGCCAAGAGCGATATCGCCCGGGAATTCGGCAGGGCTTCGACTACCTACGAACAGGCTTCCCGCCTGCAGCGCCGGATGGGAGACGCCATGCTGGCGCGCTTGACTCAGCAAAACGCAGCTCCCCGTACCATTCTTGATCTTGGTTGCGGCACCGGTTGGTTTACCCGGGAGCTGCAGAACCGTTTCCCGGAAGCGCACGTTGTTGGCGTGGACCTCTCACCCGGAATGATCGAAAAGGCCAGCTCCTCAAGCCCGCAAAGCATCCAATGGCTCACTGCCGACGCCGAATCCTTACCGTTCTCAACGGACACCTTTGACCTGATTTTCAGCAACCTGATGATCCAGTGGTGCCAACACCCTCAAACCGTCCTGGCCCAATGCCGCCGGCTTCTCCGGCCGGAAGGGCGGTTGGCCATTTCCACCTTGCTGGATGGCACCCTCTGGGAGCTGAAACAGGCCTGGTCCGTTGCAGATCCCGGTCAGCCCCATGTGAACCGTTTCGAACAACCTGAAGACTGGAGCG
>NZ_JAWLHI010000017.1:0-60266 GCF_041690455.1 Marinobacter sp. | reverse complement strand
TTTTCTTCTGGGCACAAAAAACTCGCTTCGCTCAGACAATTGTGCCCGGCAGAAAAGGTACCCCGCCCCCTCGTTCTCTGACTAAGCAGGTATATCTGAGAAAACCTGACGGGATTTTAAAGCGTTCACCTTCTTCCGCTTCAAGCTGCGGGAACGCCCCGGAAACCAGGGAAGCTTGTCGGTAAATCCAAAGAACACTCAAGCAGTTTCATAGACATATCGGAGTGTTCGGTGAGAGAGGGAGTGGGGGGGGGGTGCTGGCGGGCGCGAGTGTGGGAGCGAAGCGAGTTTTTTGTGCCCGAAAGGAAAGCACCCCCACTCCCTCAAAGCCCCCACAACAACCAGGCTAGACCAGGCTAGAAACGCCGCACTTAGTCCTCAGACCCAGCCTTGAAAAACACCACCTGCTTGACGGTGTGATCATCCTCGTTCTTGCGCTTGTTCACCCGGGTTTCCAGCTCCAGCACCTGGGTATCCGGCTCCTCGGACAACCCATCGGTGAACCCGCAGGCCACGCACTCACGCACCTGCTTGTCGTTGTCATCCGTGAACATCATGATCTTGTCCATCTCCGCACAGCGGGGGCAAACGGCGCCGGCGATGAAACGTTTCGGACTTGCCATAGGTTACTCCGGTTTTTCAGATCGGCGGCCGGGTTTCGCGTGGCTCCACCCGGCCAATTACCGACATTGTATCAGGCGGCTTCGTCCGTGATGCCGGATTGTCGCAACAGGGCGTCCACTTGGGGTTCCCGACCACGGAAGGCCTTGAACAGTTCCATGGGCTCCTGGGAACCGCCTTTCTCCAGGATGTTCTGCAGGAAGGCCTTGCCGGTTTCCGGGTCGAAGATGCCTTTTTCCTCGAACAGGGAGAAGGCATCTGCCGCCAGGACTTCGGCCCACTTGTAGCTGTAGTAGCCCGCCGCATAGCCGCCGGCGAAGATGTGGGAGAAGGCGTTGGGGAAGCGGTTGAACTCCGGGGCCTCCACCACGGCGATCTCTTCCCGTACCTTGCGGTGCATGTCCAGCGGGTTAGTGGGAGCCTCCTCGGTGAATTCCGCGTGCAGGCGGAAGTCAAACAGGGAGAACTCCAGCTGGCGCACCATGCCCATACCGGACTGGAAGTTCTTGGCCGCCAGCAGTTTCTGCAGCAGATCCTCCGGCAGCGGCTCGCCGGTTTCGTGGTGGCTTGCGATCAGCGCCAGGGATTCCGGGTTCCAGCACCAGTTTTCCAGGAACTGGCTGGGCAGCTCGACCGCGTCCCAGGCCACGCCGTTGATGCCGGATACGTCCAGTACGTCCACCTGGGTCAGCATGTGATGCAGGCCGTGCCCGAACTCGTGGAACAGGGTGGTGACTTCGTCGTGGGTCAGCAGTGACGGCTTGCCATTCACCGGCGGGGTGAAGTTACAGGTCAGGAATGCCACCGGCAGCTGCAGGCGGCCGCGCTGGTCACGCCAGCGTACCCGGCAGTCGGCCATCCAGGCACCGCCGCGCTTGCCCTGGCGGGCGAACAGATCCAGGTAGAACCAGGCCACCGGTTCGCCATGGCGGCTGATGCAGTAGGCGGTGGCATCCTCGTGCCAGGTCTCGACTTCGGGGCGTTCCTCGATCTGGACATCAAACAGCCTCTCGGCCACCCGGAACAGGCCCGGCACGACCTTATTGACCGGGAACCAGGGCCGCAGAGTCTCCGGGGAGATGTCGTACTGCTTCTGACGCAGCTTCTCGCTGTAGTAACCGATGTCCCAGGCCTTCAGGTCGTCCACACCATGTTCGTCTTTGGCAAAGGCTTTCAGTTCGGCAAATTCCTTTTCCGCCACCGGCTTGGATTTTGCCGCCAGCTGGTTCAGGAACTCCAGCACCTCGTCAACGCTACGGGCCATCTTGGTGGCCAGGGAGCGCTCGGCGTAATTGTTGAAGCCCAGCAGCTGGGACAGGGCGTGGCGACGCTTCAGGATTTCCGCCATCACCGGGGTGTTGTCCCAGGTGCCGGCATCCGGGCCCTGGTCCGAAGCACGGGTGACAAACGCTTCATAGACTTCCCGGCGCAGTTCCCGGTTGTCGCAGTAGGTCATCACCGGGTAGAAACTGGGGAAGTCCAGGGTGATAACGTAGCCATCCAGCTCTTTCTGGCGAGCGGCCTGCTTGGCACCTTCGATGGCGGTTTCCGGCAGGCCGGACAACTCGTCCACGTCGGTAATCTGCTTGTACCAGTGTTGGGTGGCATCCAGTACGTTGTCGCTGAACTTGTTGGACAGCTCCGCCAGCTCCCGGGACAGGTCGGCGTAACGTTTTTTCTTGTCCGCCGGCAGATCGACACCTCCAAGGTGGAAATCACGCAGGGTGTTCTCGACGGACTTGCGCTGGGCCTCGTTCAGGTCCTTGAAATCCTCCCGGGCCGCCAGTTTCTTGTAGGCGTTGCACAGGGGTTCGTTCTGGCTGATTTCGGTGCTGTACTCGGTGAGCTTTTCCAGGCAGTTCTTGTAAACCTTGCGCAGCTCGTCGTTGTTCATCACCCCGTTCAGGTGAGAGATCACCGACCAGGCATTGGAGAGTTTGTCTTCCAGCGCCTGCATGGGCTGGGCCAGGGTGTCCCAGGTGGGGTCATCCTGCTCGGCGAGCTGGCTGATCTTCATGCGGTTCTCGCTGAGAATCTGGTCAATCGCCGTTTCCATGTGCTCGGTGCGCACATGGTCGAATTTCGGCAACAGATCTTCGGTCAGTAAAGGGTTATTCATAAGTCCTCTTCTCAGCTCTTTGCATCTAAGGTAGTTTCGGTGCCTCAACTATGGGGCAGGCACCTGTGGGAGAGACCCTTCCAAAACACGCTCCTGGCGGCACGTCCCTGTGACGCTTGAGCTCCGCCATCCATGGCTCCGCACAGTTTTGGAAGGGTCTCTCCCACAGGTGCCCCAAGCCTCCGGGCAAATCAGACACAGGTATATGTAATGACGAATGTACGCTCTCACAAGGGTATTACGCCACATTTTGGCGAACGGTGCTGGGTCGATCCCAGTGCGGTGGTCATCGGAGATGTCCAGACCGGTGAGGATGTGTCCATCTGGCCGATGACCGTCGTGCGGGGTGACATGCACAAGATCCGCATCGGGGATCGTTGCAGTATCCAGGATGGATCGGTACTGCACATCACCCATGCCAGCGACTATAACCCCGGCGGTTATCCGCTGACGCTGGGAGACGACGTCACCGTCGGACACAAGGCCCTGTTGCATGGCTGCACCATCGGCAGTCGGGTGCTGGTGGGCATGGGCTGCATCATCATGGATGGCGCGGTCGTCGAAGACGAGGTGATCGTTGCCGCTGGTTGCCTGGTACCACCGGGCAAGACCCTGAAATCCGGCTATCTGTACGTGGGATCACCGGCCAAACAGGCCCGGCCGCTGACCGACAAGGAAAAGACGTTCTTCAAGTACACCGCCGCCAACTACGTGAAGCTCAAGAATGAGTACCTCAGCGAAAGCAGTCAGAGGTAGTATCAGAGTGGTCTGATCCTCGAGGGCGCACCAATGGTTCGAAGTCGCATCCTGATGGCCATTGCCTTCCTGTTACTCAACGGCCTGCTGCTGGTACCAGCACTGGCGGTGCCGGGCGAGATGCCGTGGCTCGCAGTGGAGGCGCTGGCCATCTGGACACTGCTGGCGTTGCGGCGAAGCCCTCCTGGGTTCCTGCTAGGCACCCTGGCGGCGGCCCACGGTTTGCTGGTACTGCTGGTTGTTGCGGATGCCCTGCTCCGGGAGAGCCTGGGGCGGGGGCTGAATCTGTACCTGGAGGTGGGCCTGGTGGATGCTGCCTGGCATCTTCTACGTACCAACCTCGGGGCGGCCGGCGCCATCCTTGTCCTGGCGCTGCTGGCCTTGGTACTGGCCGCGCTCGCGAGGCTGTTCCTTGCCCTCACTGCGCGGCTGACCAGGCACTCTCCGGAATCCCTGGGAATACCATTATTGCTGATCACCGGGCTGGCGATAGCCACCGCGGTAACGCCCTGGGTGGGCAGCCCGGCCCTGGCCTTTGTCGCCAACCAGGGATCACTGATTGCCCACACCCACCGCACCACCGAGGCTTTTGCCGCCCAGCTGAGCGGGCAGGCGGCTGCCGGTGAGCCCCGGGAGCTGGCCCGCCTGGCAGACACGGACGTGATCCTGGCCTTCATCGAATCCTATGGCATCACGGGGCTGACCGATGAGCCGTACCGGACCATCATCGGACCCCGGCTGGACGCCATGGCAGATGAACTGGCACAAGCGGATCTGACCGTGGCGACCGGTCGGCTCGAATCACCGATCCAGGGCGGCCAGTCCTGGCTCGGGCACCTGTCGGTACTCAGCGGGCAATGGATCCAGAACCAGCTGGCCTACGAAACGCTGCTGAGCAGCGACTACCCGACGCTGGTGGACGACTTCCGCCGTACCGGCCATGAGACGCTGGCTGTCATGCCCGCGATCACCGAACCCTGGCCGGAGGGCAAGCTGCTGGGTTATGACCGGATCTTCGATCACGACGACCTCGGCTACCAGGGCCCGGCCTTCAACTGGGTCACCATGCCGGATCAGTACACCTGGCACTGGTTCGGGCGCCACCGCAGGGACAGTGCCGGGCCGATGTTTGCGGAACTGGCGCTGATCAGCAGCCACGCCCCCTGGGTGCCCATACTGCCCGTGCTCGCGCAATGGGACAGCATCGGGGACGGTCAGGTATTCCGGCAATGGGAGGGCACCGGCGAAGCGCCGGCGTCGCTGTGGCGGGAACCGGACCGGGTGCGCCAGCATTACGCCCGGGCGACCGATTACGCCCTGGCCGTCGCGAGTGGTTTTGCCGCCCGTCACCTGGGCGAAAACACTCTGATGTTCGTTCTGGGTGATCACCAGCCCGCCCCCCTGATCACCGGCGAAAGCGCAAGCCGGGATGTCATCGTGCATGTCATCAGCAGTGACCCGGCCCTGGTCGCCCCGTTCCTGTCCGGGGAGTTGCCCGGTTTCCGGCCCGGTACCCGGCCCGACATGGAGACAGTCGGCGCTCCCATGAGCCGATTCCGGGCCTTTCTGCACCGACACTATGGCGCGCCCTGAACAGCTTACGGCGCAATTGATGCCGATCAAAACTTAACCAACTTCACCCTTGAAAACCGACCGGGAGCGCCTACATTCCAAGGTAGCAGATGTTCACGGATAACCGGCCGGTTGGCGTCGCCGGCAAGGAGCTGTTCCGCGAGCGAAGCTGATAACACACTTTCAGATTCGTTTTCGTACCAAGGAGGAATGACTATGAGCAACCTGACACGCTGGAATCCGATCAATGAGTTCGAAGACCTGATGAACCGCTACAACCGGATGTTCGGGCTGACCCGGGCCGGTGGTGAGCGGGAAGGCAAAGACCTGTTCAGTCGCAGTGACTGGGCTCCGGCGGTGGATATCAAGGAAACCGACCAGGCCTTTACCGTCGAGGCCGAACTGCCGGGCATGTCCAAGGACGACGTGAAGGTGACCGTGCATGACGGTATCCTCACCATCAAGGGTGAACGCAGGCAGGAAGAGGAAACCGAGGACAAGAAGATGCACCGCATCGAGCGCTTCTACGGCAGCTTCATGCGTAGCTTCACCCTGCCGGAAAATGTGGACGAGAACAGCGTCAAGGCCAACTTCAAGGATGGCCTGCTGACCCTGACTATCAACAAGGCTGAACCGAAGGAGCCGAAGGCCATCGAAGTGAACGTGGAGTAAGTCTGCTTCAGTTCACACTGACCATTACCCAGGCAGGCGCCGGGATCACGCCCCCGGCCACTGCCTTTCTTTTGACTCGCCCGGCTCAGTCGGTGCGCAACTCCTCGACTACCGCGGCGGTCTCCGGGCGCACGCCGCGCCAGACCCGGAACGACTCGGCGGCCTGTTCCACCAGCATGCCGAGGCCATCAAACACCCGGGTGGCACCCTGGTCCAGTGCCCACTGGTTGAAGGTGGTGGTCTTCAGGGAGTACATCATGTCGTACACCACCGTGTCGGTGCCGATGACCGTCGGTGACAGGGCCGGAAGATCACCCTGGAGGCTGGCGCTGGTGCCATTGATGATCAGGTCGAATGGCTGCTCGGGCTCCCCGAACCCGCAGGCGCTGAGGCGGGTGTCGCCAGCGTCGTCGGCAAACAGATCCACCAGGGCTTCAGCCTTCGTTACGGTCCGGTTGGCGATCACCAGCTCCGCCGGTTTTTCCGCCAGCAGGGGACCGATCACGCCGCGCACGGCACCGCCGGCGCCAAGCACCAGGATCCGGGCACCCTTTAGGGTCACACCCTGGTTATCGACCAGATCACGAACGATACCGCAGCCATCGGTGTTATCCGCCACCAGGCGGCCTTTATCGTAATACAGGGTATTGGCGGCGCCAGCCTTCTCCGCCCGTCCGGTGCGCTGGTCCGCCAACTGCCAGGCCTGTTCCTTGAAGGGGACCGTAACATTGAGGCCTTTGCCGCCCCGCTCGAAAAACTGCCGGACGGTACCGGCAAAGTCGTTGAGGGGTGCCTGGATGGCGGTGTACTCCACCGGCTCGCCGGTCTGCTGCGCAAACAGGCTATGGATCCGGGGAGATTTGCTGTGACTGATCGGATGCCCGATCACCGCGTACAGATCATTGGTCATGATTCTCTCCCAGCCAGTCCCGGCCCGTAAGAAAATACTCGGTCAGCCGGGCTTCCTCGGTGCCGGGCTCCGGCACCCGGTTATAGTCCCAGCGTACCAGCGGCGGCAGGGACATCAGGATCGACTCGGTGCGGCCGCCGGACTGCAGGCCGAACAGGGTGCCCCGGTCATATACCAGGTTGAACTCGACATAGCGGCCCCGGCGGTAGAGCTGGAAGTTGCGCTCCCGCTCACCGAAGTCCATCTCGATCCGCTTCCGGACGATCGGTTCATAGGCTTCAATATAGCTGTCGCCCACCGATTGCATCAGGGCAAAGTCCTGGCCGAAATCACCGGTGTTGTGGTCATCGAAGAACAGGCCGCCGACGCCCCGGGGCTCGTTCCTGTGCTTGAGATAGAAATAGTCGTCACACCAGTCTTTGAAGCGCCGGTAGGTATCCTCACCGAAAGGCTCACAGGCGGCTTTGGCGGTCCGGTGCCAGTGCACGCAATCCTCGTCGAAACCATAGTATGGCGTCAGGTCATAGCCACCACCGAACCAGTACACGGGTTCGCCGTCTTTGGGCGTGGCGATAAAGAAGCGGACATTGGCGTGGGAAGTGGGCACGTAGGGGTTGTTCGGGTGAATCACCAGGGAAACACCCATGGCCTGCCAGGGCGCGCCGGCCAGATGGGGCCGATGGGCCGTGGCGGAGGCGGGCATGGTGTCGCCCATGACGTGGGAAAAGTTCACGCCGCCTTTCTCGAACACCCGGCCCTCACTGATAACCCGGCTGATACCACCGCCGCCTTCCGGGCGGTCCCAGGAATCACGGATGAACGAGGCCTCGCCGTCCACCGCTTCCAGGCGACGGCAGATGTTTTCCTGCAGACCGAGCAGGTATTCCTTGACGGCCTGGCTGTCGGGTTGTTGTGACATGAACTCTCCTATCGAAGCTGCTGGCCGGTGACGATATCAATAATGCGGCTGGGTTTGCGATTGCCACCAAGTTCACCGGGCACGATCCAGTCCAGCTGGTCACCGAAATAGCGGCGTACCTGCCAGGAATGACGGGCCGGCTGGCGCCCGGCGGGATTGCAGGAGGTGGAGACCAGCGGCATGCCGGCCGCCTCGCACAGGGAACGGACCACCGGATGGTCGCTGACACGCACTGCAATGGAGCTGTGGCGCCCCCGGACCCACTCCGGAATCTGCTCGTTCACATCCGGCAACAGGCAGGTCACGGGCCCCGGCCAGTGGTTCATGGCGGTTTCCCGGAGGTTTGCCGGCAACGGGTCGAGCAGGAAACGCACCTGCTCCACCGAAGCGGCCACCAGGATCATGCCCTTTTCCATGGGGCGCTGTTTCAGTTCCAGGATTCGCTCTACCGCCAGGACATCCCAGGGATCACACCCCAGGCCCCAGACCGCTTCGGTCGGGTAGGCGATAACACCACCCTGGAGCAGGGTGCGGCGGGCACGGCGGCATTGCCAGTCATTCAGTGGCTTGGTCACGGGCATCGAGAATCATCTGTTCAGCACGGGGTGGAACAGGGCACCGGGCTCAGGCGATCCGCAGGTAGCCGCCCGGAGCCGAACTGACCAACCCTTCCAGCTCCAGGAGCAACAGGGACTGCATCAGCTGGTCTGCGGCCAAACCGGTCGCCGAACCCAGTGCATCGGTTGATACCGGATCATACCCTAATGCCTCAAATACCGCGATTTCCCGTTGCCCCAGTCGCGACAGATCCGGCGCCCCCGGCGCCTCGCCGGAATCCGTCTCCCCGGCTTGCGGCGACCACCAGGCACCCAGTTCTTCCAGCACATCGTCCACGGTTTCCACCAGCCGGGCACCCTGCTTGATCAGGTGGTGACAGCCCCGGGCCACCGGACTGTGGACGGAACCGGGAATGGCAAATACCTCTCGGCCCTGTTCCAGCGCCAGCCTGGCGGTGATTAGCGAGCCACTCTTGAGGCCCGCCTCCACCACCAGCACACCCCGGGACAGTCCGCTGATGATCCGGTTGCGCTGGGGAAAATGGGCGGCACGAGCCGGCGTCCCGGGGGGATATTCCGACACCAGCACGCCCTGCTCGATCACCCGCTGGCCCAGCTTGTGGTGCTGGCGGGGATAGATCTGATCCAGCCCGCAGCCGATGACCGCGATGGTGGTAAAGCCGGCATCCAGGGCGCCGGCATGGGCGGCACCGTCCACACCCAGGGCGAGCCCACTGGTGACCACCAGCTCCCGCCGACTGAGTTCCGCTGCGAACCGGCGGGCATGGTCCAGTCCCGGGCGGGTGGCATGACGACTGCCCACGATGCCGATCTGATCCCGGCCGAGCAGGGCCTGGTTGCCCTGGGTATAGAGGACCAGGGGGGCGTCATGGATATGGCGCAAGGCTTCGGGATAATCGGCATCGGCCCAGCTAAGGATGTGGATGCCATGTTGCCCGCAAGCGATCAGGGTCTCCGCGACTTCCATCAGGGCCGGGTGAGTGAGGTCTTTGTCCTGCCAGGCACGGATTCCGGTAATGCTTTCCGGATGCAGACCAACAGCTTTGAGGGTGGCGGCGTTCATAACCAGCAAATCGGTCAATTTTGCGGTTGCAGCCATCGCGGCCTCACGCCGCCGGATACCGAACTGGGGCAGGGTGGCAAGAAGGAGCCAGGGCGAAGCAGGGTGTTCGAGCGCCTGGCAGAAACGGTCGCGGGAACCCGCGCCGGAAAGCAATTCGGTCATGATTCTTCGTCCTTGAAAACAACAATGGCCGGGCAATCCCGCCCGGCCATTCAACTGCAGCTGGAAGCTTCTGTCCGATCAGGGATTGGTGACCTTGTCACCCACGGACAGTGGACGGGTGGCCTGCAGGACCAGCCCGTAGCTCATCTTCTCGTAGGCCTGGAATACCATCAGCAGACCGGCACGCTCGGAAGGCAGCTCGATGGTTTCGCCGGTGACCGGATCGCGCACCAGATTGCCGCTCTTGAGCACGGCCATCACGTTGCCCGCTTCGAGGCCATCCCGTTCACCGCGGTTGATCGCCACCACGTTGTACTGACCGATCTGGCTGACACCGCCATCGACGGCGATCATCTCGCCCTCAACGGTTTCGTCCGGCGAGCTGGGTACAAAGCTGGTGGCAATCGGGCGATCGACGCTGGTCAGCAGGCGATCACCAATGCGGATCTCCTGGTTGGACTTGGTCAGCCGCAGGGTCAGGACATCCCCGTTTTCGGCGGTGATGTTGCCGGCACCAATGCTGCGGGCCTCCAGGCCCAGGAACTCGCCGGTATCCGGGTCACGGAATTCCTTGGTGCGTCGGAAGATACCCACCTTGTCTGCCGGTTTGTCGCCCCGGGCATAGACCCGGTCACCGGCGCCGGTGATGATGCGGCCGTCTTCCCCTTCCAGCACGTAGGGCGCACCCTCGAGCTCTTCCGGGGTGACGATACGGGTATCAGTCAGGAAGCTGCTGATGGCGTCCAGGGGGATGGCCGGGATCGGGGTATCAATCGGCTCGGAGCGCACCTGCGGCGAGAGCTTCACCACGCCGTTGGAAGCCACCTTGGTAATCCGCGGTTTTCCGTCGATATAGACCAGGGCGAGGCGATCACCCGGATAGATCAGATGCGGGTTGGCAACCTGGGGATTAACGTGCCAGATTTCCGGCCAGTACCATGGGTTGTTCAGAAAGCGCGCCGAAATGTCCCAGAGGGTGTCCCCCTTCACGACAGTGTAACGCTCGGGATGGTCGGACCGCAGCTCCGGTTGTGCCTGGGCCCAGGAAGTGAACAGCAGCGCAGTGGCTGCCAGAGCGTACAGCAGTTTCCTCATTGTGTAAGTCCTTGATCGCGTGCCTTGAGTCTTTGCATTCTGTTGGGATGCAGCCGGAATACCTGCAGCTTATTACGTTGTTATTCCTGATACTATAGAAGAAGTCTCGGAAATTGTGATGTTATCTTTTGTTCTTCCAGTGAATTCTATTCTGCCCGTGAAAGATTTTAACTATTAACTGATCAGTTTGTACTCAATCGTGGAATTGGGGGATAATATCGAGACTTCCTTCACAGGATTACAAAACTCAAACGGTAGCCGGGCGGATTGCCTGAACTGCCGGACATACGGACCAGAAACGCGAGCGTTATGATACTAGAAATCCTCGAATACCCGGATCCCCGTCTGCGCACCATCGCCAAGCCGGTGAACGAAGTCACAGACGACATCCGAAAGCTGATCGACGACATGTTCGAGACCATGTACGATGCGCCCGGAATCGGTCTGGCGGCGAGCCAGATCAATGTTCACAAGCAGATCATCGTGATGGATCTGTCCGAGGACAAAAGCGAGCCGCGGGTATTCATCAACCCGGAGGTGGAAGTCCTCGACGGCGATTACGAGGCCATGCAGGAAGGATGTCTCTCGGTCCCCGGATTCTATGAGGACGTGGAGCGCATCGAGCACTGCCGGATCCGGGCACTGGACCGCAACGGCGAGCCGTTCGAAATTGAGGCACAAGGTTTGCTGGCGGTCTGCATCCAGCACGAGATGGACCACCTCAACGGCAAGCTGTTCGTGGACTATCTCAGCGCCCTGAAGCGTAACCGGATCAAGAAGAAACTGGAAAAGCTTCATCGCAAGAGTGCCTGATCTGTTTCAGGCCACCAGAACAGACAGGCAGTGACGGACCGGGCGATGACCCGGTCTTTTCGTATTCAACGGAACAGAGACGACACCACAGTGCGAATCGTATTTGCCGGCACCCCCGACTTTGCCGCTAGCGCCCTGACAGCCCTTCTGGCCACCCACCACGACATCGTCGGCGTATACTCCCAGCCGGACCGGCCTGCCGGCCGGGGCCGCAAGCTGATGCCCAGCCCGGTCAAGAAGGTGGCCCTTGAAGCTGACCTGCCGGTGTTCCAGCCCGAGAACTTTCGCAGTCCGGAAGCCCGGCAGGAACTGGCGATGCTGAACCCGGACGTGATGATTGTTGCCGCCTACGGCCTGATCCTGCCCAAGACCGTGCTGGAAATCCCGGCCCACGGCTGCCTGAATATCCACGCCTCGCTGCTGCCGCGCTGGCGCGGCGCCGCCCCGATCCAGCGGGCCATTGCCGCCGGCGACCAGGAAACCGGCATCACCATCATGCAGATGGACGAAGGCCTGGATACCGGCGCCATGTTGCTGAAAACCATCACCCCGATCCATGACGACGATACCGGTGGCAGCCTCCATGACCGCCTGGCAACCCTGGGCGGGGAGGCCATCGTCAAGGCGTTGGCACTGCTGGAAAAGGGCGAACTGTCCGGGGAAGCCCAGAACGACGAGCAGGCCTGCTACGCCCACAAGCTGTCCAAAGAGGAAGGCCATATTGACTGGCGCCAGGATGCCACCGGTATCGAACGGCTGGTGCGCGCTTTCAATCCCTGGCCCGGCACCTACACCGACCTCGACGACCAGCGCATCCGCATTCACGAAGCCAGTGCCTTGGCCGATGCCTCCACCGAACCCCCGGGCACCGTGATCCGTCGGGAACGGGAAGGCATCGACGTGGCCTGCGGTGAACGCACCCTGCGCATCACCCGCCTGCAGCTGCCTGGAGCCCGCGCCCAGAGCGTCAATGACCTGATCAATGGCGGCAAGCAGCTGTTGCTGCCCGGCCAGGAGCTGAACTGACATGGGCTCCGGCCAACAACCCATGCGGTCCGTAGCGGCCAGCGTCCTGCTGGCGGTCGAGCAGGGCCAGTCCCTGTCCCAATGCCTGCCGCCGGCCCTGAACCGGGTCGGGGAGGGCGAACGGGCGGAACTCCAGGCTCTGTGTTACGGCACCTGCCGCTGGTTCCAGCGGCTCGATGGTGAACTGCAGGGCCGGCTGAAGAAGCCGCTGCGCAAACAGGACCGCGTTGTCCACCACCTGATGCTGGTTGCCCTGTTCCAGCTCCGGTTCAGCGAACAGGCCATCTACGCAGTACTTAATGAATCGGTGGAAGCCTGCCGCGCCCTGGACAAGCCGCACCTGACCGGATTGGTCAACGGTGTCCTGCGCGCCGCCGAGCGCGAAGGCGCCCCCGAGCCGAAAGATGACGCGGCGCGCTTCAGCCACCCCCAGTGGATAGTGGACAAGCTGCGCCACAACTGGCCGCAGGACTGGCAGCAGATTCTCGATACCAATAACACCCAGGCCCCCATGACCCTGCGGGTCAATGCCCTGCGTTTCACCCGCGAACACTACCTCGGCCTGCTGGACGAAGCGGGCATCGAGGCCACGGCGACTCGGTTCGCCCCCCACGCTATCCAGCTGGCCCGGCCAGTGCCGGTGGACCGGCTACCCTGGTTTGCCGACGGCGCCGCCAGCGTCCAGGACGAAGCCGCCCAGCTGTGTACCACCCTGCTGGACCTCGCCCCCGGCCAGCGGGTGCTGGATGCCTGCGCGGCCCCGGGCGGCAAAACCTGCGCCATCCTGGAAGCCTGCGGGGAACTGTCCGAGGTGGTTGCCATCGACGAATCCGCCGAGCGCCTGCCCCGGGTACAGGAAAACCTGGACCGCCTGGACCTCACCGCCACTCTGAAACAAGCGAATGCGTCGGATATTGACAGCTGGTGGGATGGCGCCGGGTTCGACCGCATCCTGCTGGATGTGCCCTGCAGCGCCACCGGCGTGATCCGCCGGCATCCGGACATCAAGCTGCTGCGGCGGGAATCGGACATCACTCCCCTAGCGGGCATCCAGCTGGGGCTGCTCGAGGCCATGTGGTCTATCCTCAAACCCGGTGGCCGCCTGGTATATGCGACCTGTTCCGTGTTCCCCCAGGAAAACCACCGTATAATCCAACGATTCATGAAACAGCAGCCGGACGCCGGCCTGGTCGAGCCGGATGTGGCCTGGGGCCGGGACACCGGCGCCGGTCGCCAGTTGCTGCCGGACCCTGACAGCCACGACGGCTTCTTTTACGCGGTACTGGAGAAACCCGAACCATGAAGATCCTGATTCTCGGCGCCGGCCAGGTGGGCGGAACCCTGGCCGAAAACCTCGCCAACGAAGCCAACGACATCACCGTGGTCGACAGTGACAGCGTCCGGCTCCGGGAACTGCAGGATCGGCTCGATATCCGGACGGTCCAGGGCAAGGCGTCCTATCCGACGGTACTCCGCCAGGCTGGCGCCGAAGACGGTGACATGGTGATTGCCGTCACCAATAGCGATGAGACCAACATGGTCGCCTGCCAGGTGACCAAGCTGCTGTACAAGACACCGACCACCATCTGCCGGGTCCGGGCCAACGCCTATCTGGCCAAGCCCGAGCTGTTCTACCAGCGGGACAAGGCGAAGGACCTGGACAGCCTGCGCGGATTTCCCATCGATGTCCTGATCAGTCCGGAGCACCTGGTTACCAAGCACATCACCCGGCTGATCGAATACCCCGGTGCCCTGCAGGTACTGGAGTTCTCCAAGGGCCTGGCACGGCTGGTGGCGATCCAGGCCACCGAGGGCGGGCCACTGGTGGGGCACGAGCTGTCCTACCTGCGCACCCACATGCCCAAGATCGATACCCGGGTGGCCGCCATCTTCCGCAAGGACCGGGCGATCATGCCCCAGGGCGACACCGTAATCGAGGACGGCGACGAGGTGTTCTTCATCGCCGGCGCCGACCACATCCGCTCGGTCATGAGCGAATTGCAGCCCCTGGAGAAGCCCTACAAGAAGATCTTCATCTGTGGCGGTGGCAACATCGGCCAGCGCCTGGCCAGTACCCTGGAGGGCCGTTACCAGGTCAAGCTGCTGGAACGGGATCATGAACGCTGCGTGATGCTGTCCGAGAACCTGCGCAAGACCGTGGTGCTGGAAGGGGATGCCGCCAACAAGGACATCCTGCTGGAAGAGAACATCGAGAACACCGATGTCTTCTGCGCGGTGACCAACGATGACGAGGCCAACATCATGGCCTCCTTGCTGGCCAAACGACTCGGCGCCCGCAAGGTGCTGACCCTGATCAACAACCCCGACTACGTGGACCTGATCCAGGGTGGGGATATCGATGTCGCCATCTCGCCGCAACAGACCACCATCGGCAGCCTGCTCACCCACGTCCGCCGGGGTGATGTAGTAAATGTTCACTCACTGCGCCGGGGCGCGGCCGAAGCCATCGAGGCTATCGCCCACGGGGATCACCGGTCCTCCAAGGTGGTGGGTAAACGGCTGGACGAGATCTCCCTGCCGGAAGGCACCACCATCGGCGCCATTGTCCGCCACAACGAGGTCCTGATCGCCCACGATCACCTGCGGGTACAGCCGGATGACCACGTGATCCTGTTCCTGGTGGACAAGTCCCGGGTCCGGGATGTGGAGAAGCTGTTCCAGGTCGGTCTGACCTTCTTCTAGTTCAAAATCAACGCAGTGAAGACCACTTAGAAATACCGCTTTGGCAAGCGTATAATGCGCCTTTTTTCGCAGTGCCCCGAAGGATGATCGGGGTGCCACACACAGACTGAATCAGCAGGCATACGTCGTGACAGACAAGGCAACGAACAACTCCGCGCCGGATATCAAGACCTTCCAGGGTCTGATCCTGGCTCTGCAGAATTTCTGGGCGCAGCACGGCTGCGTGGTTCTCCAGCCCCTGGATATGGAAGTGGGCGCCGGTACTTTCCACCCGGCCACCTTCCTGCGGGCAATCGGTCCGGAGACCTGGAATGCGGCCTACGTTCAGCCCAGCCGTCGTCCCACCGACGGCCGTTACGGTGAAAACCCCAACCGTCTGCAACACTACTACCAGTTCCAGGTGGTGCTGAAGCCCTCCCCGGACAACATCCAGGAGCTGTACCTGGATTCCCTGCGGGCCCTGGGTCTGGACCCACTGGTCCACGACATCCGTTTCGTCGAGGACAACTGGGAATCGCCCACCCTCGGTGCCTGGGGCCTGGGCTGGGAAATCTGGCTCAACGGCATGGAGGTGACCCAGTTCACCTACTTCCAGCAGGTCGGCGGCCTGGAATGCTATCCGGTGACCGGCGAGCTGACCTACGGCCTGGAGCGGATCGCCATGTACCTGCAGGGCGTGGACAGCGTCTATGACCTGGTGTGGACCGAAGGCCCGGATGGCGTCGTCACTTACGGTGATGTGTTCCATCAGCAGGAAGTGGAGATGTCCACCTACAACTTCGAGCAGGCGGATACCGAGTTCCTGTTCCACAGCTTCGACGTGCACGAGCGCGAGAGTGCCCGACTGATCGAGGCCGGCCTGCCGCTGCCAGCCTATGAACAGGTTCTGAAAGCCTCCCACACCTTCAACCTGCTGGATGCCCGCCACGCCATTTCCGTGACCGAGCGGCAGCGTTTCATCCTGCGCGTACGTACCCTGGCCCGTGCCGTGGCCCAGGCCTACTTCGACAGCCGCCGCAAGCTCGGCTTCCCGCTGGCCCCGGAGGCCCTGAAACAGGAAGTGCTGTCTGCGGCAGAAGCGGCTGAGGCCAAGGCCAACGGCAAGAAGAAAGGCAAGAAAGCGAAGAAGGCACAGCAGGAACAGGGGAACGTATAACCATGGCTACACAGGATTTTCTGGTTGAACTGGGCACCGAAGAACTGCCCCCCAAGGCTCTCAAGCGACTGTCTGATGCCTTTACCCAAGGTATCGCCAAGGGCCTGGAAGCTGCCGGCATCGAATTCGGCAAGGTGGAAGCCTTTGCCGCGCCGCGCCGATTGGCGGTCCGGATCCGCGACCTGGCCGACGCCCAGCCGGACAAGCCGGTAGAAAAGCGTGGCCCGGCGGTCAAAGCCGCCTTCGACGATTCCGGCAACCCGACCCGGGCGCTGACCGGTTTTGCCACCTCCCTGGGCATCACCCCGGACCAGCTCGACACCATGGAAACCGACAAGGGTGCCTGGGTGGTGTATCGCACCGTGGAGAAGGGCCGCCCGACCGTGGAACTGATGCCGGAACTGGTGGAGCAGTCCCTGGCCGCCCTGCCGATTCCCAAGCGCATGCGCTGGGGCGCCTACCGTACCGAGTTTGTCCGTCCGGTGCACTGGCTGATCCTGCTGTTCGGCAACAAGGTGATCGACGCGTCCATCATGGGCCTGAAGCCCGGCAACACCACCCGTGGCCACCGGTTCCATTGTCCCAAGCCTCTGATCGTGCCCACTCCGAATGACTACGAAGTGGTGCTCAAGCAGGAAGGTTATGTGCTGGCAGACTTTGCAGAGCGTCGCGAGCATATCCGCGCCGGTGTCGCTGCCCTGGCCGAGAAGGAAGCCGGCGGCAAGGCGGTCATCGACGAGGACCTGCTGGACGAGGTCACCGCCCTGAACGAGTGGCCGGTGCCGCTGATGGGCCGGTTCGAGGAGCGCTTCCTGGAAGTGCCTGCAGAAGCCCTGATTTCCTCCATGAAGGAACACCAGAAGTATTTCCACGTGGTGGACAAGGACGGCAAGATGCTGCCGCTGTTCATTACCGTGGCCAACCTGGAAAGCAAGGACCCGAGCCAGGTCATCTCCGGTAACGAGAAGGTGATCCGCCCACGCCTGGCGGACGCTGCCTTCTTCTACGACACCGACCGAAAGACCCGGCTGGAAGACCGCATCGAGTCCCTCAAGCCGATCGTGTTCCAGGAGAAGCTGGGCAGCATCTACGACAAGTCGGTGCGGGTCGCCGCCCTGGCGAAGAAGATCGCCGAGGCGATCAACAGTGACCCGGCCCTGGCCGAGCGCGCTGCCGTGCTGGCCAAAACCGACCTGGTCACCGAGATGGTCCTGGAGTTCACCGACCTGCAGGGCATCATGGGCCAGTACTACGCCACCAACGATGGCGAGCACGAGGATGTGGCCAAGGCGCTGAACGAGCAGTACATGCCGCGCTTTGCCGGTGATGACCTGCCAGGCACCCTGACTGGCTGCGCCGTCGCCATTGCCGACCGGATCGATTCTCTGGTGGGCCTGTTCGGCATCAACCAGCCGCCCTCCGGCACCCGCGACCCGTTCGGTCTGCGCCGTGCTTCCCTGGGCGTATTACGCATCATCATCGAGCGTGAGCTGCCGCTGGACCTGCAGACCGTGTGCGAGTGGGCCGAGCAGAATTTTACCGTGCTGACCGAGCAGAACACCGCCACCACCGTGGTGGACTACATGCTCGAGCGCTTCCGCGCCCACTACGAAGAGCAGGGCATCGGCGCCGAGGTGTACCTGGCGGTACACGCCCGCCGGCCCACCAAACCGCTGGACTTCGATCGCCGGGTCAAGGCCGTGGAAGCGTTCCGCCAGCTGCCCGAGGCCCAGGCCCTGGCCGGCGCCAACAAGCGGGTATCCAACATCCTGACCAAACAGGGTGGTGACAGCATCGGGGAAACCGTGGACAACAGCCTGCTGCAGGACGCCGAGGAAAAGACCCTGGCGGCGCAGGTGGAAGAGCAGGCACAAAAAGTCCTGCCGCTGTTCGAGAAGGGTGACTACGCCAGTGCCCTGAGCTCCCTGGCGAGCCTGCGGGAACCGGTGGATACCTTCTTCGACGAGGTCATGGTGATGGCCGAAGACGAGGCGATCCGCAACAACCGCCTGGCGCTGCTCAACCGCCTGCGCAACCTGTTCCTGCGGGTGGCGGACATCTCCCTGTTGCCCACCGCCGGGTAACAGGGAGGGCGATACGGCCGGTCTCAGCAGTTATACGGACGAAAATTCCCCGCCCGAGGGGTAGCCAAACCTCGTTTAATCCGTATAATACCGGCCGTTGTTCGGCGTGTGGCGCAGCTTGGTAGCGCACTTCGTTCGGGACGAAGGGGTCGCAGGTTCGAATCCTGCCACGCCGACCACTTTCCCGCATTGCTTCCCTGATTCAACCCTTTGATCTGATCCCCCTATAGCAACGACTCGATCGGCATCAGCGTCCAGAAAAACACCATTATCCGCTTCAGTGGCCCCGTTCCCGGTTCATGGTCGTACCGGACCGTCCGGTGTTCCTGATGCTCCAACCAGCGGAGCTTACCCTCCTGATTCAGGATCACCTGGTACGCACTGAGTCGCACCTGCTGGTCGAACTCTCTCTCCATGGCCCGGGCCAGTTCTGGGCTCTTGATCACGAAGCCCAGTTCAGTGTTGAGATGGATGGAACGGGGATCGAAATTGAACGAGCCCACAAACAGGATCTCGCCATCAACTGCGAACGTCTTGGCGTGCAGACTGGACACCGAAATGCCCATCATGCCGGTTTGCAGGTCCTGTTCCTTCTGGGCCTCGTCATCAAGCCGGCGCATCTCCCACAGCTCCACACCCGCCCGCAACAGCGGTTTCCGGTACTTGCTGTAGCTGGCATGCACCATTGCCACATCGTTGGCCTCGAGGGAGTTGGTCAGAACCCGTACCTCAATGCCCCGTTCCTCCAGCGTCCGGAACAGTTCGACCCCGGCATCCCCCGGGATGAAGTAGGGGGAAACCAGGGTAATGCTTCGTTCGGGATCCTCCAGCGCCCTGGCCAACTGTTGGCTTAGCAGATCCTCATTATCATTCCGGCCCAGCACTTTGGCGGGATCATCACTGACCATAACCACCGGCGCCCAGCTGAAGGTCAGTTCACCGATCAACAATTTGCGCAGGAACGCCGAATCCTCCAGCGTGCGGACATAGACCGAGGAGGCATCACTGTTTTCGGAGACTTTTAACAGTTCGGCCAGTTCCGCCAGCGGATCCGGTCCAGGTTCGGGCTCCCCCAGAATCTGCCGGGCCGGCCACGAGGCGTTACTGGCCCAGTATCGGTCGAAATCCCGGGAAATATCATCCACGGCCGGACCGATGGCCAGCACATCCAGATCGGCAAACAAGCCACCCCCGGCGGCGCCAAAGTACTCATCCGCAATGTTCCGGCCGCCAATGATCGTGACCTGGTTGTCCGCCGTGAAGGACTTGTTGTGCATTCGATAATTGAGACGCCGAAAATCCGTGAGGTAGCCCAGCCACTTGGGGTTGCGAACCACAAAAGGATTGAACAGACGGATCTCGATGTTGGGGTGCTGACTCAGGGCCGCCAGCATGTCGTCCATACCCACGATGCCGTTGTCATCCAGTAACAGCCGGATCCTGACTCCCCGTTCCGCGGCCCGATACAGGGTGTACAGCATCAGGGTGCCCGTGGTGTCGGGACGCCAGATGTAGTATTGGACATCCAGGCTGGCCTCCGCCGCCTCGGCCAGCAGGGCCCGGGCGGCAAAGGCATCGTAGGGATCCGGTAGCAGGACGATGCCACTCAGGCCGGGATGGGCATCGGTTTTCGGGGTAATGGCCTGGCCCAGGACCGTTTCCCGGGTCTGGGACTGGGGAATGGATCGGCTGTCAGGCCGGTCGACCAATGGTGGCAAGGCACAACCCGATAGCAGGAGGATGACCAACCCTGTCCAGATTTGCCGACGGTATTCTGCCAGGTTATGTAACGACAATCGCCTCACCACATGGGCCTTTCAGGGAAAACTCTGTCTCCTGTGGACAATATATGCGCTCTCCCGGGTTTCGGAAACAAAACGGCAAACTACCCTTGCTATAAATACTTAATGGAATAACCTTATACTATTAATTATATAAGAGAGGCCCGGCGCTAATCTGGTGGGCCCTGAATCGAAAATCTGGCGGTTTCGGGTCTTCACGGCTGTTGACCGGCATCAACTTTCGATTCTGTTTTTGGTAGAACCCGGGACAGGTTCCGAGATCTGACCTAGGATTTTAGTATCCATATCCCGGCTGTACCTGTCTTCTCAAATCCGCAATGAGCGATACCGCTCCTGGGAGGGACCGCAATGAAAACCCTGTTACTGTCACTGCTCATTACTTTTGGCCTGGCATTCCAGGCGCAGGCAGAAGAAGCTCTGTCTGTCACCCCTGAGGAAACTTGGAAAATGACTCAGGAACAGGGAGATGAGATCCTGTTCATTGATGTCCGGGACCCCGTCGAGATCATGTTCATCGGTTTCACCGATGCGGTGGATGCCAACATTCCGTTCAAACTGGTGGACCGCGCCCGCTTCAGTGAAGAGAAAGCCAAGTTCGCCATGGATACCAATCCGGACTTCGTCGCGGATGTCGACAAGGCGCTCGAAGCGAAGGGACTAGACCGGGATGCCCTGATCATCACCATGTGCCGTTCCGGTTCCTCCCGGGGCAAGCCCAGTGCCGAGTACCTGCTGGAGCGGGGCTTCACCAATGTGAAATACATCGACCACGGTTTCCAAGGCAGCAGCGCCAAAGAAGGCAAGATGAAGGGACTGCGGGTAGTGAACGGCTGGCAGAATTCCGGCCTGCCCTGGTCCATGGATATCAATCCGGACAAGATCTATCGCCCCTGACAACTACGTCAGAACCTGAACAGGGCTGGCCAGAGCGCAGGCTCTGGCCAGCCCTGTTCTGAAAATGGACTATGCTGTACCGGGTAATCCCCGAGCGTGGAGGGAGTCATGGCATCAACAGGATGTGTAGGGTTCAGGCCAAGAGTGGTCACAGCTTTTATGGCCGTGCTGGCTTTGGCAGTTGTTTCCATAGCCCAGGGAGCGGAACGCTCACCTCCCACCGCAGACCACAGCAAGTTCGAAGCGCTCAAGGGTCCTTTCGAGGACGCCACGGAAGTCACCGAAGCCTGTCTGGGCTGCCACACCGAAGCGGCCGATCAAGTAAAGGGCACCACCCATTGGACCTGGCTCTACGATCACCCAGAAACCGACCAGCAACTGGGCAAGAGCAAGGTGATCAACAGTTTCTGTGGAATGCCGGTGACCAACGAGGCCCGCTGCACCTCCTGCCATGTCGGCTATGGCTGGGAAGACATGAACCAGCCACCCCCCCAGGCGGACTCGGCAGTGGATTGTCTGGTCTGCCACGACACCACCGGTGACTACTGGAAATTCCCGACCCTGGCCGGGCATCCCACCTATGTTCCCCGGGAATGGCCTAAGGGCAGCGGCAACATGGTGCAGCCGCCCGATCTGGCCAACCTTGCCCAGAACGTCGGCGCTTCCAGCCGGGCCAACTGCGGCAGCTGTCACTTCTATGGCGGTGGTGGTGACGGCGTCAAGCACGGTGATCTGGATTCATCCCTGGTGAATCCGCCCAAGGCACTGGACGTTCACATGTCCCCCGAAGGTCTCGATTTCGCCTGTTCCGATTGTCACTCCACCTGGGGCCACAACGTGTCCGGCAGCCGATACCAGGTTGAAGCCAAGGATACCCTCGGCATTGACGTCCCGGGCCATACCGACATGACCCGAACCACCTGCGAATCCTGTCATGGTGCCAGCCCGCACGAGCAGCAGAAACTCAACGACCATGTGGATACCCTGGCTTGCCAGACCTGTCACGTGCCGGAGTTCGCCCGTGGCGGTGTGCCCACCAAGATGTGGTGGGACTGGTCAACCGCCGGCAAGCTGGACGCAGACGGCAACCCCATCACCGAATATGACGAAAACGGCCACGTCAGTTACCTGAGTACCAAGGGCAATTTCCGCCACGGCGAGGATGTGGTGCCGCATTATGCCTGGTTCGACGGTACCGTTGAGTACACCCTGATCGACGAAAAACTGGATCTGTCCAACCCCCCCATCAATATCAACCGCATTGACGGTGGCCCGGACGACCCGGATTCCCGGATCTGGCCGTTCAAGCTAATGCGCGGCAAACAGCCTTACGATACCGAGCTGGGCACCCTGCTGGTCACCCATGTCTTCGGGGCGGATGACACCTCCCTGTGGAGCAACTTCAACTGGCAGAAAGCCCTGGAGGCGGGTAGCGAGATGTCCGGAATGCCATTCAGTGGCCAGTTCGACTTTGTCGAAACCCGGATGTACTGGCCAATTGCCCATATGGTGCCGCCAGCGGAGGAGGCTCTGCGCTGTGGTTCCTGCCACGCCGCCGAGAGCCGGCTGGCCGGTATCGGGGGCATCTACATGCCCGGGCACGACAGCAATGTCTGGCTTGACCGGCTTGGCTGGCTGGCAGTCGCGCTGACCCTGCTGGGCGTGATTCTCCACGCCATCGCACGGATGATCTTCAAGGGGAGGAAGCACTCATGAGCCGGGTAATGATCTATAAACGCTTTGAGCGTTTCTGGCACTGGTGTCAGGCACTGCTGATCTTCACCCTGTTGATCACCGGGTTCGAGATCCACGGCAGCTATTCCTGGCTGGGGTTTGGCGATGCGGCCCGGATCCACACCCTGGCCGCCTGGGCACTGATCGTGCTCTGGCTGTTTGCCATCTTCTGGCACTTCACCACCGGTGAATGGCGCCAGTACATACCTACCAAGAACGGCCTGTTCGCCGTCATCCAGTATTACCTGATCGGCACCTTCACCGGAGCCGAACATCCGTACCGCAAGACCACCAAGGCCAAGCATAACCCGCTGCAACGGCTGGCTTACCTGTTCTTCAAGGTGGTGATCTCACCGGTGATCTGGGTGACCGGGCTGCTTTACCTGTTCTATAACGACTGGCCGGCAACCCTGGCTGGTGCGCTGGAACTGGAGTGGGTGGCGCTGGTACACACCGGAGCGGCCTTCGCCATGCTGGTGTTCATCATTGCCCACGTTTACATGACCACCATGGGCCACACCCTGACCAGCCATATCAAACCGATGGTGACCGGCTACGAGGATCTTGACCAGTAATCCCCGTATACCGGAAATTCATCAGTCCTCGATACAGACCGCCCGGCGCCTGACGGCCTGGGCGGTTTTGCCCGCCAGCACCGTGATCAGCAGGGTCAACAGAGCCAGTAACACCACACCCACTCCCTTGAAGAACGCCAACTCAAGCTGCTGGTACATCACAAAGGTGGCGATGGTGATGGCTGCCATCGGAAACGAGTACGCCCACCACGACAGGAAGAATTCCAGCCGCAGGAAACGCCGTACCTGGGTCATCAGCATCAGGGTCAGGAAGATGGCGCTGTAGTACAGGATGCGGGCAAAGGCATCCACCTCACCGGTCAGCTGAAGCCAGGAAATAAACCCGACCGCCGGCGGCGCAATCAGGATAAACAGGGTGGGGAGCAACTTGGCCGGCAGCGGATGATGAAAGAACATCCGATAGAAGATGATGGTCAGCAGCACCAGCCAGAACACCAGACCGATACTGAAGAAAAACCAGGAAATCTCGGACGAGGCATGTTGAACTCCGGCGATGGGCACCAGGATGTTGCCGACAATCGGTATGAACCAGGCCGGATTGATGTGGGAAACCTCAAAATGGGTCTGGTGCAACCAGGCTGACAGCACATACAGGGTGAAGGCCAGATGCAGGAGCAACCCTACCAGCCAGCACGCCAGGGAGGCGTTGGCACTGTAGGGCAACACGGCAATACTCATCAGGATCAAGCCGATGGATATGGTCGGGAAGAAGTTGAGTTTTACCGGGTGGCCGAATTCGGCTTTGACACGATCCGGATACCGGACCGTCTTGGCCAGGTAGAAGCCCGCCAGAACCACAAAGATGGTGATGGTCAGGCCGAGCAGTACCGGGCTGGGTTTTACCGGCAAGGCAAAGAGGGTTTCGGCCCGGTGCCAGGCAATGGTGAACCCGGTCATCCCCATGACCACGGCAAACCAGGAAATCGGGAAATTCTGCAAGCGGGAAGGCTGGATCTCGATCATTACGTCTCTGGTCTCCCTATTCTGTGAAGGGTGCGCCGGCATACTGCGCCGACGCACCGTTTCATGGCTCAGAAAGTGAACGTGCGCATCGCGGGATTCAGCATCTGGCCAGCCATCTCCGGCGGCATGGCAACGCCGACACCCTCGATCAGGTCATCCTTTGTGTTCTCGCTGTTCGGCAGGTACAGGGCGCACACCTTGGCACTGCCGCCGTTCTTCAGCAGACCGCGCAGCATCTGGCCCGGGGTTACGTTCTTCGGCTTCAGGGGCTCGGCCTCATAGGATTTGAGGGCCAGATCGCCGGCCTTGTCACACAGCAGGACATTCACCTTCGCGCCCTGTTCCGCCATGGTATTCGACAGAACCATGGCCATTCCCTGGGTCTGGAGCGAGTCACTGGAGAGAATCACCAGGACCTCGTCAACGGTTTTCTTGTGGCTGTCAGCGTGCGTCACAAACGGCACACAAATGAGCAGGGCGGTCAGCCCCAGTACCTTGAGTTTTCTGATCATGGCTATTGCCTCCTTGACGGGTTTTACGATCGTTTCGCACCTTAACTATAGGCGGCAGATCCCGAGCGCTCAGTGACAAAGTCACTTTCGGCCATAACCCAGGCAGAAAAAACCGGAGCCGATTGCCCGGCAAGGAGTATTGCCCTGCATGTAGCACACACTGAATATGCTTAATCGATATAACGTTATACCTCTAAGTTTGCTAGCATTTGATCAATATCAACTGCAGCCTGGCAGTTGCTCTAACAATGACAAACAGAGAGGTTCAAGGCATGAGTATGAATTCAGTCCCCCGGGAGTCCGATAAAAAACACACTGTCGTCATTGTCGGTGGCGGTGCCGCCGGTGTTTCGGTTGCGTCCAGCCTTCACAAGCGGGACCGCTCCCTCGATATCGCGGTGGTGGAACCTTCCTCCACCCATCATTACCAGCCCGGGTGGACCATGGTTGGCGGGGGCGTCTTTCGTCCCGAGGTAACGTCCAGACCCATGAAAGAAGTCATGCCCTCGTTCGTCAATTGGTATCAGCAAAAGGTCCTCTCCGTGGACCCGGAACAGAATCGCATCCAGCTCGCCGACGGATCCTGGACGACCTACGAGACCCTGGTGCTCGCACCGGGCCTCGAACTGAACTGGGGCGCCATCGAGGGCCTGGAGGAAGCGCTCGGGCAAAACGGCGTGACCTCAAACTACCTGGAAGGGATGGCCAGCTACACCTGGGAAACCGTCCAGCGTCTGAAGAATGGCAGGGCGCTGTTCAGTCAGCCCCCCATGCCGATCAAGTGTGCCGGCGCCCCCCAGAAAGCCATGTACCTGTCCTCGGACTACTGGCTCCGGCAGGGCGTGCTTAACAACCTTGATATCCAGTTCCACAATGCCGGGGCCGTGTTGTTCGGCGTTCCCGATTACGTACCGGCCCTGGAGTCCTACATCCGGAAATATGGAATCGACGTCAACTTCCAGAGCAACCTGGTGGCCGTGAACGGTCCGGCCAGGAAAGCCACCTTCCGCATGACTGATGCCGAAGGCAATGCCCGGGATGAAGAGATCGGTTTCGACATGCTGCACGCGGTACCGCCACAGCGAGCGCCGGAATTTATCCGGGAATCCCCCCTGGCCAATGACGGTGGCTGGCTGGATCTGGAGGACGACACCCTGCGCCACAAGCGCTTCGCCAATATTTTCGGTCTCGGGGATGTCAGTGGTACCGGCAATGCCAAGACCGCAGCAGCCGTGCGCAAACAGGCGCCGGTGGTGGCGGAAAACCTGCTGGCAACCGTACGCAACCAACCTCTGAAGGCGGCCTATCTGGGCTACGGTTCCTGTCCGCTGACGGTAGAGAATGGCCGGATCGTGCTGGCGGAGTTTGGCTATGGTGGCAAGCTGCAGCCCAGCTTCCCGAAGTGGCTCAATGATGGCACCAAGGCAACACGGGCGGCCTGGTGGCTCAAGGCGAAGCAGCTGCCAGCCCTGTACTGGCACGGCATGCTGAAGGGACATGAATGGCTGGCAAAGCCCGCACCACGGGGGTGAGGGCTAACGCTCAATAGGCCCCGCGGATAAGGTCAATGCCGGGGTTCAGGACTTCACGCCAGGCCTTGCCCAGTTCTGGCGTGTAGTCGGGGTCGTGCTGGCGGACCGTTTTCAGCAGGGCCTCCAGCCAAAGCGTGTACCACTCCGGCTTGATGTCGTAATGGTTGCGGTTGTGGCTCTCACCCAGGGCCCGCAGCTTGCGGTCCGACATGCCACGGGCATGCAGGATCAGTTGCATGATGCCGTTGCGGAGCAGGTGCCGCTGGGCTTCCATGTCGGTTTTCAGGAAGCGGTTGCGGATGGTGTCCGAGCTGGACATGAAGAAGTCGTAGAAATCGACGAAAAAATCATCCTTCCGGCAACACCTTCCGTAGCTGTGGAAGACCAGATCCGTATTGTTCATTGCGTTCAGTGTCCTTGTCAGATAACGGGAATTCCTGATAGGGGAACGCATTCTATAGAGTTAGGAAAAGGTTTGTATAGCAACATACCGTCACTACCGGGTTATGCGACAATATGACGCTGAATCGAATCAGCCAATTATGGGTTTCAGGCAAACCACCAGCGCGGCAGCAGATTCCGTACTTGCGGGCGCGTGAACCTATCGTCGATCAACCAGATCACGCCCCGGTCCTCGGGCGTCCGGATCACCCGGCCGGCGGCCTGGGCCACTTTCCGGAGTCCCGGTATCAGGTAGGTGTAGTCATAGCCTGCGCCGAAGCGCTCTTGCAGACGATCCTTGAGTATCTCGTGCCAGGGATCGAACGGTGGTAGTCCCAGGGTCGCCACAAAAGCGCCGATCAGCTGGTCGCCGGGCAGGTCGATGCCTTCGCTGAACACCCCTCCGAGCACGGCAAACGCAACACCGGGCTCCGGCTGCCGGAACTCCGCCAGGAAGGCCTCCCGCTCGGCCTGGCTCATGCCCGGCGCCTGGCAACGCTGGGGTATATCCGGGGCTTGTTCGGCGAGGGTTTCGCTGACGGCCCGGAGGTACTGGAAACTGCTGAAGAACGCCAGGTAATGACCCGGCTGCTCCCGGAACTGGCGGGCAATGATCTCGGCAATCGGCGCGCGCGATGCTTCCCGGTGCGTCTGGCGGGTACTGATCCTCGGCGTAAAGTGCACCTGCAGCTGATCAGCGCTGAACGGACTGGGCAGGGAGGTAAACGCCGTGGTTTCCGGCAGGCCCAGCAGATCCCGGTAGTAGATGCCGGGGCTCAGGGTGGCCGAGAACAACAACACCGAGCCGGCGGCCGCGAAGCGTTCGCGCAGGAAGTCCGCCGGGATCAGGTTCTGGATGGTGAGCGAGGCCCGGCCGCGCTCGGAGCGCCGGAATTCACACAGGGAGTGGTCACCGAAGCTGTCCGCCAGCTTCATGAACGCGACACTCTCAAACAGCAGTTCCTGCAATGCCAGATCCGGCGGGTTGTCCGCCAGGTAATCGGTCAGATTCGAAACCAGCCCTTGCAGGCTGCCGATCAGACTCGGCGGCAAGGCCTCGAGAAACACCGGCACAGCCGGATCCACGTCCTGATCCCGGATCAGGGTTTGCCAGGCGCGCGCGGTGCGGTCCAGGGCCTTCTTCAGCACCTTCGGGGCGGTTTTCTTTACCCGCAACAGTCGCTGCTGTTCAAGCGCTACCGAATACATGCCCCGGGCCCGGTCCACCAGGTTGTGGGCCTCATCCACCAGGATTGACGCCTGCCACTGGTTCTGGCGAACCAGGCCGTGGAGCAAGGCGGACTGGTCAAACATCCGGTTGACGTCGCCGATGACCACGTCACTCCACCGGGCCATCTCCTGGGCCAGGAAATAGGGACAGATATCGTGGCCCGCGGCAATACGCGCCAGTTCGGCCCGGGTGAGTGTCGCGGATTGGGCGGCCTCGGCACGGGCGTCCGGCAGTCGATCGAAGAACCCTTTGGCCAGCGGACAGGATTCGCCGTGGCAGGCTTTGTCCGGGTGTTCGCAGGCGTCGTCCTTCGCCACCAGCTCCAGCACCCTGAGCGACCAGTCCCCGGACTCTTCCCGGGCGGCCCTGAGTTTATCCACAGCATCCAGGGCCAGCTGCCGGGCAGTATTGCGGCAGGTCAGATAGAACAACCGGTCCTGGTCGGCCCGGGCCATCGCCATCAGCCCCGGGAACAGCGTTCCCAGGGTTTTACCCAGGCCGGTGGGTGCTTCCAGCAACAGGGTGCCGCCGGTCATGGCATTCTTGTAGACGGTTTCGGCCAGTTGCCGCTGGCGCGGCCGGAAGTCGGCAAAGGGAAAATTCAGGCGGGCAAGGGCCACATTACGCTGTTCCCGGTGGTGTTCTTCCTGCTCGGCCCAGGCCCGGAACCGTTGGCACAGCCCCTCGAGTTCCTGCCAGAGTTCATCGGCATCAGCGGTTTCAGCAAGCTGACTTTCCTTGTCCCGACCGGTGTCGTAATACACCAGCACCAGCTCGATCTTTTTCAGCTTTTCCTGTTGGCACAGCAGGGCACCGTAAGCCCGCAACTGAGCCCGGTGCAGGGCCCGCTGGTGTTCCCGCACCCGGGCAAGGTCGCCCCGGTGGGTCTTGATTTCCTCCAGCCGGCCGCGGTGGGGATCATAACCATCTGCCCTTCCGGAAAGTTTTATTCCCAGGCATTCACCGGTCAGTAAATACTCGCTTTTATAGCCGTAGCCCCGACGGGACTGGATAGCCTGGTGGCCGGCGATGCCCTCCTCGGAGGAGGGAGCGGGGGTGTAGCGGAAGTCCAGGTCCCCGGCCCGGGCGGCAAACTCGCACAGGGTGCGCACCGCCGCTTTCATTCACCGCTCCCGACGCCGGAATCCTCGTCCCAACGAACGTAACAGACACTGGCGGGAATGCCCTCCCAGGCAAAGAAATCCAGCCATCGGCGCTGGTGATCCTGCAATCGGTCACCAGGGCCTTTCACCTCCACCATTTCATATCGCGGTTCATCATCAGAACGCTGCGGGTGGAACTGGATCAGATCCGGGAAGCCACTGCGATGCTCCTTCACGTTCAACAGCAGGCGACGGAACATGGCCTCCAGGTGCTCCGCCGGGATGCACGCCAGCGCAAGCTCAATCAGGGCTTCGGACAACGCCGGCCAGATGACAAAGGGATTGGCGAGCCCCTGTTTGTCATGCCAGGTGTCCAGGATGAGCTGTCGGTATCCGCCATCGTCGAGGGTGGCGAAGCAGGCCTCGAAACCGGACCGGCGGCGCTCCACGAAATCCTCCCGGGTCAGGTCGGCAGGGCCGGTATGGAAGGGGTGGAAAAAGGCGCCGGGCACCGGTTTGAAGATCACCGGCCAGCACAACAGGCCGAACAGGCCGTTGATCAGGGTGTTTTCCACATAGGCCACCGGTGCCTCGGGTCGGTTCAGGTGTTCCGCCGCGGCCCATTCCACCGAACCGGCCGCCGGCCGGGGTAACGAAACCTGCCACTCATTGATCGGCAGTGTCGCCGCCGGAGCCGGCCTGGGCTCGCCGACTTTCGGGGCCAGCCGTTTCAGGATCCGGTCCAGGCCCTGGCGTTCGGCATCACTCAATTCTTCGGATTGCCAAAGGCTGGCGATGTCCCAGGCCTCCTGGTGCCGTTTCATCCGCTCCAGCAGCCGCAACTGCTTCAACCGGGCTTCCCGATGCTGGCTCTGGGCCCAAGCCGTCAACGCCAGCTCCCGGTCGCC
Source organism: Marinobacter sp. (assembly GCF_041690455.1). Taxonomy (GTDB): domain Bacteria; phylum Pseudomonadota; class Gammaproteobacteria; order Pseudomonadales; family Oleiphilaceae; genus Marinobacter. Next base: position 30,301 of record NZ_JAWLHI010000017.1, on the reverse strand, counting down.
CTGGCGCTCGGCCTGCCGACCCAGTTCCAACAGCAGCCGGTCCCGACGGCTGGCCAGCCAGGCGTTGGTCACCGGTGCGGGCACCTGAGGCCACACTTCAGATACCGGAACCCCCTCGTCAAGCTGGTCCCGACAGGCCTGCATCGCCAGGTAGCAATCCACCTCCTCCCGGTGCGAAAAGGCCCGGGACTCGGCCGTGAATGGCACCTGCTCGTAGCTCTGGTACCCCAACTCCACCAGCACAAAGTCGGACCAGGTCTGGCGCAGGTTGCCGAAGAACATCAATCGGATCCGGTCGAACAGCGCCATGTGTCGCAGACAAACCACCCGGGCCTCACCGGTATCGAACCATTGGTCGAGGGTCCGGGCGTCTGAAAAGTGGTCGGACAACGCGGTTTTCATGGCCGCTTTGGACAGTGTGCGGCTGTGGCCAAGCTCTTGCAGGGTATCGGCGAAGGCCGGTCGCAGTTCGGCCAGGGTGAACAGGCGGAACAGCTGATCGAGGTCGAGCAAAGGCTCCGGTTCGAGCCACTCACCCGACACCAAACGGGACAGGATTTCAGAAACCGGTGAATCCAGCTCCGGATACACCAGTTTGTCCGCCCGGAACAGTTCGCCCGTGCGCATCACCAGACGGGTCAATAGCGCTTTTTCCTCTGTCTCAAGACCGAGGAAGGTTTCCAACAAACGGAATTCGGACCCGGTCAGCAGGTCTCCATGGTGATCCAGCACCCAGCGCACCACGGTTTCCATGTTTTCCAGGTAATACAGAGGATTATCCAGGTCCGCGGTACGCGGCACAGAGGCAGGATCAAACGTGGTCATAGGGCGAGCAGGTACTTCACGGAAAGCAGTCGGGTCATGCAACTGTACGCCCGCTCGTCCGTGACCTCAAATGCCCTTTAGATTCCCATGTCCGCCGGCTGCAACTGCACGCCGGCAACCCGCCAGTCGCCATCACTGCGCACCATCCGGTAGTAGGCATCCCAGCGTTGTCCGTCCGGGCCGGTCAGTCGTACCACCTGGATATCGAACGTACCGTGGGGGACCAGCTCGACAAATTCGATGGTCGAGGCCCGGTGCACCGCAGGGTAGGCCTCCCGAACCATGCTGAAGAACACACCGGCATCACCAAACCTTCGCTTGATACCCTCGGATGCAAACGACCAGGCGGCCTCCTGGTCGTCGTTGGCAAAGGCCTCGATCTGCCGCAGGATGGTCTGCTCAATGGCCTCGTCCTGTTCCTCGGCACTGGGCACGCCCGGCAGCGCGACTACCAACAAGACGATCAGAAGGAAAAACGGTAATCGGACTCTTGTCCGGAGAGGATTCCAGGCCATCTTTCTCACCTCCGCTTTTGCGCCACGCCCTCCCTGAATCATACGCTGCGGGTCACGAACAGATGATTAAAAAATGATCGACCAGTAAAGCTCCCGCGACGGTAACTGTCGCAGCCATTGCTCAGACTGATCAGGCATAATGACCGTCTGATTTTCCAGCCACATACGGTAACCTGTGGCATCAGGATTGAACCGATCGCCAACAAGGAGCCCCATGGCCGACCACTCCGCCATCCAGCCCGGCTTTCACGCCATCCATGCCAACCACCTGGAAGACCTGCGCCGCGCGGTGATTTTCCTGTGCCGGGAAAACCCGCTGCCGCCACTGCAGAGCGAGACCTTCCTGGTCCAGAGTAACGGTATTGCCCAGTGGCTGAAGCTGGCCCTGGCGGAAAAGCGCTCGGATGATGGTGCCAGGGGCGGCCTGGGTATCGCCGCCGGCATGGACTTCCTGTTTCCGGCGCGGTTTATCTGGCAGGCGTACCGGGCGGTGCTGCCGGACGGCGAAGTGCCGGAACAGTCGCCCTTCGACAAACGCCGGCTGGTGTGGCGGTTGTACCGGCTGCTGCCGGATCTGGTGGACCAGGACGAGGCCTTCACGCCGCTGGCGCGGTTCCTGGATGGCAGCGACACCGACCTGCGCAACTTCCAGCTGGCAGAGAAGGTGGCGGACCTGTTTGACCAGTACCAGGTATTCCGGGCCGACTGGCTCAGTGCCTGGGAGCAGGGCCGGGATGTGGTGATCACCGCCCGCAACGAGGAAAAGCCCCTGGACCCGGAGACGCTGTGGCAGCCTCTGCTCTGGCGCAAACTGGTGGAGGATGTGGGACCGGACGCCCACACCAGCCGGTCCCGGATTCACACCCGGTTCATGGCGGAAGGCCAGCGCCGGTCAGCGCCGGCGAACCGCTCCCGACTGCCAGCGCGGATCGTAGTGTTCGGCGTCTCCTCGCTACCACGCCAGGCTCTGGAAGCGCTATACGTACTCAGCCGGTTCAGCCAGGTGGTACTGTGCGTCCACAACCCCTGCCAGTATTACTGGGCCGATATCGTCAGTGACCGGGAACTGCTGAAGGCCGAACGCAAACGGGGCATTGCCCATCCGGAACTGTCGAAGATTGCCGATCCGGACCAGCTGCACCAGCATGCCAATCCGTTGCTGGCGGCCTGGGGCAAACAGGGGCGGGACTACATCCGTCTGCTGGACGAGTTCGACAATCCCGAGGAATACCGTGACCGGTTCGAGACCCCGGACCAGAAGATCGACATTTTCTCCGCCCACGGCGAACCGGGCGAACCGACCCTGCTGCACCAGCTTCAGAACGATATCTATAACCTGACGCCCCTGCAGGACATCCGCGCGGAAAGCCGCCGGCTGGACCTGGCCCGGGATCACTCGCTGGTCTTCCACGATGCCCACAGCCCCCAGCGGGAAGTGGAAATCCTCCATGACCAGCTGCTGGCCGCCTTCAATGCCGATCCCGGCCTGCGCCCCCGGGACGTGATGGTCATGGTGCCGGACATCAATGTCTACGCACCCCATATCCAGGCCGTGTTCGGCCGTTACCAGGCGGGGCAGAAACGCCACATCCCGTTCACCATCTCCGACCAGGGGCAGCGCCACCACGAGCCGGTGCTGATTGCCCTGGAAACCCTGATGTCCCTGCCGCGCAGCCGTTTCGGGGTGAGTGAAATCCTGAGCCTGCTGGAGGTGCCCGGCATCCGGGACCGCTTCGGCATCGACGAGGGCGAGATTCCCCTGGCCCGGCGCTGGGTGGAAGGCGCCAATATCCGCTGGGGCCTGCACGGGCGACACCGGCAAAGCCTGGAGCTGCCGGCGGAGCTGGAACGCAATACCTGGCAATCCGGCCTGCGGGCCATGTTGCTCGGTTACGGCATGGGCGAGGATAAGCCCTGGGCCGGCATCGAACCCTATGGTGAGATCGGCGGGTTGCAGGCGAGTCTGGCCGGGCGACTGGCGGAATTTGTGGAGCAACTCGAAGATCTCTGGCAGGCCCTGCAGGCGCCGCGCACCCCGGCGGACTGGGAAACCCTGTTCTCGCAGATGCTCGAGCGCTTTTTCCTCAGGGTCGAGGGCAACGACCTGTTATTGCTCAACCGCTTCCGCCGCCAGCTGGAACAATGGCTCGAGGACGCCCTGGCCGCAGGGCTGGACACCCAACCCCTGCCACTGAACATCGTCAAGGATGTATTGCTGGCCGGTCTGGACGAAGGCGGACTGAACCAGCGCTTCCTCGCCGGCAAGGTCAACTTCGCCACCCTGATGCCGATGCGGGCGATCCCGTTCCGCAAGGTCTGCCTGCTGGGCATGAACGATGGTGACTACCCGCGCTCCCGGCCCCCGGTGGATTTCGACCTGATGGCCAACGACTACCGACCCGGCGACCGGTCCCGGCGTGAGGATGATCGCTATCTGTTCCTGGAGGCCCTGCTGTCAGCCCGGGAACAGCTCTATATCAGCTGGGTGGGCCGCAGTATCAGGGACGATTCGGAGCGTCCTCCCTCCGTTCTGGTGGGCCAGTTGCAGGACCATCTGGACAGCCTGTGGGCACTGCCGGGCGAGCCGGACGGATCGGTCACCGAAGCCCTGACCACCCGGCATCCGCTGCAGCCCTTCAGCCGGGATTATTTTCCCCGCGGCAACGGCCTGGAGGCCGGTCCCGCGAACCCACCCCGACCTCTGGCCGAGGTGCTGCAGGCCCGCAGCCTGTTCACCTTCGAGCGGGAATGGCGCAATGCCCACGGAGCCGGGGCGACGGAACCGGACCAGGCACCGCTGCCGTACCAGCAACCGGAGGAGCCGATCCGGCTTAGCGACCTGTCGAACTTCCTGAAAAAGCCCATCGACACCTTCTATCAGCGACGCCTGCAGGTGCATTTCGAGGAGCTGGAGGACGATGACACCGATAACGAGAACTTTGACCTCAACGGCCTGGATCGGTGGCGGCTGGACAGCGAACTGATCCGCGAAGGCGTGATCAAGGCCGTCAGCGAGGAAGACCTGCATGAACGCCTGGAAGCGACCCTCGATCGCATGGCCCGCCGCGGCGACCTGGGCATGGGGGTCACCGAACACCGGTTGCGCACGGAACTGGCCGGTCGGTTACCGGACCTGCATCAACGCTACCGGGACGCGCTGTCCGACTGGCCGGAGGCCATCTCCGAACCATTGAACTTCGAGTACCCGTACCGGAACGACACCGGCTCGGTGGAAGTGGTCGACCTGATCGACAACCTGCGCACCAGCCCCGACGGCCGATTGTGCCGGCTGGTGGTGGCCGGCTCCAGCCTGTTGTCCGGCTCCGGTGGCAGCAGGAAAGTGCGCTACGCCAACCTGATGCGGGACTGGGTGATTCACCTGGCCGGCCAGCTCACCGATCAGCCTTTCGAGACCCTGATTCTGGCCAGGGAGGAGAAACGCACTTTCAATTTCGCACTCATGGCTCCGGAACAGGCCAGACAGCACCTGGAGGCCATCCTTAGCCGGTGGATGGAGGCCACCACCCGCACCCTGCCCATCCACTGTGAGGCGGGATTCGCCTGGATTACCAGCTATTACCAGAGCAAGAAATACCGCGGCGATGATGAGCGGGCCCGGAACGATGCCGAGCAGGCCTACAGCACCGCCCTGGCACGGGACACCGGTTACCTGCGCGGTGCCTTCGACAGCCCGGAGGCGTTGTTCGCCAGCGGTGAATTCGAGGCCTTGCTGCACCAGCTGTATGTACCGCTCTGGGAGGCAGAGCAGGGCAAGTCCGCCGCCGAACAGATCGAGGGAGAGGCATGAGTACCGAGATGACCAATCGCAATCCGAACCTCGACCCTTTGACCCTGCCCCTGAACGGCAGCACCCTGATCGAGGCCAGTGCCGGTACCGGCAAGACCTTCACCATCGCCATCCTGTACGTGCGGCTGGTACTGGGCCATGGCCAGAGCGAGGACAGTCCGCTGGCCCGGGGCATGCTGCCGCCCAACCTGCTGGTGGTGACCTTTACCGACGCCGCCACCAAGGAGCTGCGGGACCGCATCCGCACCCGCCTGACCCAGGCGGCCGAGGTGTTTTCCGACAGTGCCGACGCCAGCGAGCCTCCGGCTGAAACCAGACTCCTGTATGAGTTGAGAGAGGCCAGCTACCCCGATCCGGCGACCTGGCCGGAGTGCCGGAAAAAACTGCTGCTGGCGGCGGAATGGATGGACGAGGCGGCGGTTTCCACCATCCACGGCTGGTGCAACCGGATGCTCAGCGAACACGCCTTCGACAGCGGCAGCCTGTTCCGGCTGACTTTGGAAACCGACCAGAGTGAACTGCTCGACGACGTGGTCCGGGACTACTGGCGCACCTTCATCTACCCCTTGCCCCCGGTGCTGATGGACGAGGCCCTGGGTCACTGGAAAACCCCGGAGGCCCTGCGTGGGGCCATCCGCAACCTGATTCCCGAGGCAAGCCAGCTGGGCTCTCCGGCCGGCGATGTGCAGGAGGTCATTGATTCGGTGGTCAGCCAGCGCCTGGGCCGAGCCCGGGAACTGAAAGCGTATCCCTGGGCCGAGTGGCAGGGCGAGGTGGTTGCCCTGCTCAACGAACTGAACAAGAGCAAGCGTCTGCACGGTGTCAGCAAGAACGCCATGGTCAAGATCTGGGATACCCTCCTGGCCTGGGCAGAATCAGACGAGCCGGTCCCGGATGGCCTGGACAAGGCCGGGTTCCGTAACCAGACCCCGGAAGGCCTGGAACAGATCCTCAAGGGCGAGGATCCGGCCCCGTATCATCCGGCCTTTGACGCCATCGTTGAACTGATGGAGTTTAGCCAGAACCAGCCCAGCGCCCGGGCGGATATTCTCAGACACGCCAGCGTCTGGGTCGCGCAACGGCTGGAATCGGAGAAACAGCAACGCTCGGAGATGGGTTTCGACGACCTCCTCACCCGCCTGGACGATGCCCTGCATGGCCCCCGGGGCGATCAGCTCGCCGCCACCATCCGCCGCCAGTTCCCGGTGGCGTTGATCGATGAGTTCCAGGACACGGACCCGGTGCAGTACCGGATCTTCAACCGGATCTACCGGGTGGCGGACAACAATCCGGACACTTGCCTGCTGATGATCGGGGATCCCAAGCAGGCCATCTATGGCTTCCGCGGCGCGGACATCTATACCTACCTGGAAGCCCGCCAGGGTGCCCGGGACCGCACCTGGACCCTGGGCCGCAATTTCCGCTCCTCCGCCAGCATGGTGGCGGCGGTGAACCGGGTGTTCGAGCACGCCGACCGGAACAGCCGGGACGGCGCCTTCCTGTTCGGCAAGGGCGACCGCACACCACTGCCGTTCCAGGGCGTCGATGCCAACGGCACCAAACGGCAATGGCGGATTGACGGCGAGGATCAACCCAGCCTCAGCTTCTGGACCCTGGACAGTGAGGACGAGGACCGAAACGGCAACCGCAAGCCCATGGCCAAGGGCACGGCCACTGCCGAGGTGGCCGAAACCTGTGCCAGCGAAGTCGCCCGTCTGCTGACCCTGGGGCAGCAGGGCAGGGCCGGCTTTGCGCTGCCGGATGACCCGGCGGACCTTCAGCCGGTCTGCCCCGCTGACATTGCCATCCTGGTCAACAATCGCAACGAGGCGGCGGCAGTGCGTGAAGCCCTGGGCCAGCGCCGGATCAAGAGCGTGTACCTGTCTGACCGGGATTCGGTACTGACCTCCACCGAGGCCAGCGAGGTGCTGACCTGGCTGCGCGCCTTTGCCGAACCCCGGCAACTGGCCCTGACCCGGGCGGCACTGGCCACGCCCACCCTGGGCCAGTCCTGGCAGAGCCTGGATAGGCTGCTTACCGACGAAATCGCCCTGGAGCGGGAAATCGAACGGTTCATGGGCTATCACGACCAGTGGCGGACCCAGGGCGTGCTACCGATGCTGCGCAGCTTCCTGATGGACTTCGAAGTACCGGCACGGCTGCTACAACGGCCCGATGGCGAACGGCGGCTGACCGATATCCTGCACATCGCCGAACTGCTGCAGCAGGACAGCCTGCAGCTGGATGGCGAGCACGCGCTGGTGCATCACTACGCCCAGATCCTGAGGGCGGCGGACGAGGAAGACGAATACCGCACCCTGCGACTGGAAAGCGACGCCGGTCTGGTCAAGGTCATTACCGTGCACAAATCCAAGGGTCTGGAATACCCACTGGTATTCCTGCCGTTCGGGACCGCGTTCCGGGCCCAGAACGACAAACAGGCCTATGTCCGCTACCACGATGACCAGGGCCGGCTGGTTACCGTGTTCGATCCGGAACCCGAGGCGGTCGCCCGGGCGGACCGGGAACGGCTCGGCGAGGATATCCGCAAACTCTACGTGGCCCTGACCCGGGCCCGGTATGCCACCTGGGTGGGTGTCGCCACCATCGACAACTGGGCCCAGAGCGGCCTGGGCTACCTGCTCGGTGGCGAAGGCCGCGAGCAGTACCCCCTGGCCGACAGCCTGACTCCCCTGGCCGGGGATGCGGACACGATCACGGCCATGACACTGCCCGAAGCCGATACGGCCTGCTATATCGAAGAGGCAGCGGAAGCCCTGGGGCCGGCACTGGAAGCGACCCGGGAGGCCCGGGAAGACTGGTGGATTGCCAGTTATTCCTCGATCGAATACACCGGCCTGGCCGGCACCGGCATCGTGTTCAGCGGTGAGGTGGAGGACGCCGAAACCCAGAACCTGCTGGAAGAATCCGCCCAGGGCACCGGCGATGAGGGGCCGACCGCTCCCGCCAATCACTCGCTCCACCAGTTTCCGAAAGGCGCGGGGCCGGGCACCTTCCTCCACGAACTGCTGGAGTGGTGCTGCCAGCAGGGCTTTGGCCAGGTTGTGGATAACCCGGCGATGCTGCGGGAATACCTGGCGCGGCGCTGCACCATTCGCGGCTGGGCCGACTGGACCGACACCCTGGAGCACTGGCTGCTGAGCCTGATCCGGACCCCCCTGCGCCTGGACCGCGACGGGGGCACTTGCGCCGCCCTTGAGGAATTCGGCACCGTGCGACCGGAACTGGAATTCTGGTTCGAGAGCTGCAACGTCGCCACCGGTGCCCTGGACAGCCTGGTGCGCCGGCACACCCTCGAGGGCGCGGACCGGGCCCAGGTGGATAACCGCCGGTTCAACGGCATGCTCAAGGGCTTCATTGACCTGGTATTTGAACACGGGGGCCGCTACTACGTGCTCGACTACAAATCCAATACCCTCGGGGAAGACGACAGCGCCTACACCGACCAGGCCATGGGCCAGGCTATCCTCGACAAGCGCTACGACCTGCAATACGTACTCTACCTGCTGGCCCTGCATCGCCTGCTCAAGGCCCGGTTGCCCGGTTACGACTATGACCAGCACATCGGCGGTGCCGTCTATCTGTTCCTGCGGGGTATCCATGCCCCCGGTGCCGGTGCTTTCACCGACAAACCGCCACGGGCACTGATCGAACAGCTCGACGCCCTGTTCGATGGTGACACCTTGCATGGGGAGGACGCCGCATGAATCTCGAGCAACTGGAAACACTGCTGGAGCAATGGCGCCAGGCCGAATGGATCCGCCCGCTGGATGTGGCCTTTGCGCGCCTGATCCGGCAACTGTGTGAAGAGCAGGGCGAGAACCCGGACCCGCTTCTGTTGTTGCTGGCGGCGCTGGCCTCGCACCAGGTCGGGCGTGGGCATGTCTGCATCGACCTGGTGAGCTTGCTGGAGGACGCCGGCAACACCCTGGCCTTGCCACCGGAAGAGACCATAGCCGCACTCCCGGTCGGGGACCAGGAGGCATGCCCTTCGCCATCCGAGGTCCTGGTAAAGGCCTCGCTTGAAGACTGCCTGACTGCGCTGGCCAATACTCGGGCGGTAAGTGATGGCTTACTGACCACACCACTGGTTGTGAACGATACCCGCCTTTACCTGCGGCGTTTCTGGCGTTACGAACAACGGATTGCCCGGGGTATCAGTGACCGCCTGGCCCTGAACTCCCCGCTCGATGATCCTGGCTCAGGTGCCACCCGGACCCTGACTGAAACACTGAACATCCTGTTCCAGCCCGGGGATGACGTGGACTACCAGAAACTGGCCTGTGCGCTGGCAGCGCACAAACGTTTCGCCGTAATTACCGGCGGGCCGGGTACCGGCAAGACCACCACAGTGGTGAACCTGCTGGCGGCCTTGCAGGCAGTGGCGGGTGAGGATCCCGGCCGCGCCGGCCGGAAGTTCCGCATTCGGCTGGCCGCGCCCACCGGCAAGGCGGCGGCACGGCTGAACGAATCCATTGGCGGGGCGGTGAGCCGCCTGCCGCTGGATCAGCTCCCCGGCCGGGTCAGGCTGGAGGATATCCCAACTCGCGTCACCACCCTGCACCGGTTGCTGGGCAGTCGTCCGGATACCCGGAAGTTCCGCCATAACCGGGACAATCCCCTGCTGGTGGATATCCTGGTGATCGACGAAGCCTCCATGGTGGATGTCGACCTGATGGCCTCGGTGTTCGAGGCCCTGCCGGTCCATGCCCAGCTGATTCTGCTCGGCGACAAGGACCAGCTCGCGTCGGTGGATGCCGGCGCGGTTCTTGGCGAACTGTGCCAACGGGCCCGGCAGGCCCACTACCGGCCTGACACGGCACAGTGGCTGGAATCGGCGACCGGGCAACCACTGCCGGAGGATTTGCTGGATCCACAGGGGCAGGCGCTCGACCAGGCAGTAGCCATGCTTCGCAAGAGCTACCGCTTCACCGAGGGCAGCGGTATTCGTGAGCTGGCGGAAGCGGTCAATACCGACTCCCTGGATGCCACGATGCTCGAACATTGTCGCCGGGCGCACTTCGATGATGTGGTCTGGCTCAACGGCGACGATGCCAATCCTGATCCGGAAGCGACGCTGGAGCGCATCTGTCATCACGCCATCTCCGGCAGTCCCGGGGCATTCCGCAATGAGGGCCAGGGCAGGGTACTGCACGGTAAGGAACTACCAGCCCCCGTGGGCTATCGCCATTACCTTGAACTGATGGCCAACCACAATCTGGGGATGGACAGGCCGTTGGCGGACTGGGACGAGCTGGCCCGCCGCGTGCTGGCTGCCTTCGGTGACTTCCAGCTGCTGTGTGCGCTGCGTCAGGGTCCGTGGGGCGTGGAAGGCCTGAACGAACGCATTGCCCGTCACCTGCTGGCGGAAAAACTGATCCCCCGGGCGGAAGGCTGGTACGCCGGGCGGCCGGTACTGGTCACCGGCAATGACTACAATCTCGGCCTCATGAACGGCGATATCGGCATCACCTTCAGTGTGCCCTGGGACCGGGCCGAGAACGGCGAACCCCGGCCCGCGTTGCGGGTGGCCTTCCCCAGCAGCGATGGGTCCGACGGCATCCGCTGGATCTCCCCGAGCCGCCTGCAGCAGCTGGAGACGGTCTACGCCATGACGGTCCACAAATCCCAGGGCTCGGAGTTCAATCACACCTGCCTGGTGTTGCCGGATCGGATGAGCCCGGTGCTGACCCGGGAGCTGGTGTATACCGGCATCACCCGGGCTCGGAACTGGTTCAGCCTGATCACCGGTGATGCCAATGTGTTCAAAGCCAGTGCCAGCCAACAGGTGGTACGGGCCTCCGGGCTGGCCCGGGCGCTTGCGGCATCTGCCGGGCCGGTTGGGTCGTATATGAACGATTCCTCAACTATAGTCTGACAAGACCCCGAAAGTTCCAGGCAATCAATTCAATGTCCGACAGATCCACAACGGAGCACAGCGCCTACCTTGGCCAGGATGAGGCCGCCCGGCTCAAGACCATTCTCGAAGGCACCAGGGCCGGCACCTGGGAATGGAACGTCCAGACCGGTGAGACGGTGTTCAACGAACGCTGGGCCCGGATCATTGGCTACACGCTGGAAGAACTGCAGCCGGTCTCCATCGAGACCTGGCTGAAATTTGCCCATCCGGATGATCTGGCAGAGTCCGAGAAGCGCCTGCAGGCCCACTTCCGGGTGAGACGGACTACTACGAATGCGAAGCCCGCATGCGTCACCGGGATGGCCACTGGGTCTGGGTGCGGGATTATGGTCGCCTGGTGAGCCGGACCCCCGAGGGCGATCCGGAATGGGTCAGTGGCACCCACATCGACATCAGCGCCGCCAGGGAATACCAGCAACAGCTCGAGACGGTCCAGGCGGAGCAGCTCGAGACCATCGAGCGACTGGAAAAGATGGCGGCGACGATTCCGGGTGTGATTTACCAGTTCGAGATGCAACCGGACGGCTTCATGAGTTTTCCCTATGCCAGCGCCGGGATCGAGCGGATCTATGGGGTCAGCCCGGAACAGGTACGCAAGGATGCCTCCCTGATCTTTGACAAGATTCATCCCGACGATCTCCAGCATGTGCGCGACACAATTGAGGCCTCACGGGCCAGTGGTGGGGACTGGAATTGTGAATACCGGGTCGTGGTGGACGGCCATGTCCGCTGGGTTTACGGCCAGGCCCGACCGGAATTCCGGGACAGCGGCAGTATCCTCTGGCATGGCGCGATTCTCGACATCAGCGCTCAGAAAGAGCTGGAGGAAAAGTTGCGGCAGATTGCCATCACCGACGAGCTGACCGGGGCCGCCAACCGTCGCCAGTTCATGGAGCTGCTGTCCAGGGAATACCAGCGCTACCGCCGGAACGGACCGGCTTATGCAGTCATCCTGTTTGATTTCGACTGGTTCAAGCAGGTCAACGACCGGTTCGGCCATAATGCAGGGGACATGGTGTTACGGGAGACCACTCGTCTGGTCCAGGACAGCCTGCGCGCCAGTGATACTTTCGCCCGCATAGGTGGCGAAGAGTTTGCCATCCTGCTACCCGACAGCGACCAGGACAGCGCCCGCCATCTTGCCGAGCGCCTTCGCCAGACCCTTTCCGAGCATTCGTTCAACGGCCCCGAACAGGGTATCCGGGGCTCCATTACCTGCGGTATTGCGGTCTCCTGCCAGCAGGACGGCGACGCCAAGGAGATCATGCTCCGGGCGGATACCGCGCTCTATGCCGGCAAGGCCGCGGGACGGAACCAGGTCGTGGTGTATGACCGGAGCCTGGCCCCGGCAAGCCGTCACGCCGGCGACTGATCCTGGTGCTGCTGGCGCCAGAGGCGGGCGTAATGGCGGTCCAGGGCCAGCAATTCGTTATGATGGCCGCTCTCCACGATCCGGCCGGCATCCATCACCAGAATGGTATCGGCATCCCGGATGGTCGACAGCCGATGGGCGATGACCAGGGTGGTCCGCTGCCGGCTGACCTCCCGCAGGGCTCCGAGGATCGCCTGCTCCGACAGGGAATCCAGTGACGACGTGGCTTCATCCAGGATCAGCAGGGGCGGGTTCTTGAGGATCACCCGGGCGATGGCCACGCGCTGCTTCTCGCCCCCCGACAGTTTCAGACCACGCTCACCTACCTTGGTGTCATAGCCCTCGGGCAGGCTGTGGATAAACCCCTCCAGGTGGGCCATGCGGGCGGCCCGGTGCACTTCCTCTTCGGTGGCTTCCGGCCGGCCATAGGCCAGGTTCCGGTATAGAGTGTCATTGAACAGGACGGTGTCCTGGGGCACCACACCGATGGCAGCCCGCAGGCTGTCCTGGGTCACGTCCCGGATATCCTGGCCATCGATCCGGATACTGCCGCTGTCCACATCGAAGAACCGGAACAATAACCTCGCCAGGGTGGACTTGCCGGCACCACTGGCACCGACTACTGCCACCGTATGCCCGGCGGGAATGGAAAAATCCACATCCCTCAAGATCGGTCGGTCAGCCCGGTAGCCAAAGTGAACGTGGTCGAACCGGACCTCGCCGTTATCCACAGCCAGGGCCGGGGCATCCGGTTTATCCACAATCACCGGCCGGTCGTCGAGCAGCTTGAACAGGCGCTCGACGTTCACCAGGGCCTGGCGGATTTCCCGGTAAACAAATCCCAGGGCATTTAGGGGGATGAACAGCTGGATCAGGTAGGCATTGATCATGGTGAAATCCCCCAGGGTAATCTCCCCGGACGCTACCTCACGCACCGCCATGGCCATGATCACGATCAGGGCCGCCCCAATGATCAAGGCCTGGCCGCCGTTCAGGGTGGCCAGTGACAGCCGGTTTTTCAGCCGGGCCGTTTCCCAGTCCTCCAGGTCCCGGTCATACAGCTCCGCCTCATAGTGCTCATTGTTGAAGTACTTGACCGTCTCGTAGTTGAGCAGGCTGTCCACCGCCCTTGAGTTGGACTGGTTGTCCCGGGCATTGGCCTCCCGTACGAACTTCGTGCGCCATTCGGTGACCTTGATGGAGAACACCACGTAGACCACCACCGCCACCAGAATCGCCAGCACGTAACTAACGTTGAACACCACCAGCAGGATGCCCGCGACCAACAGGATCTCGAGCAGGGTGGGGACGATGTTGAACAGGGTGAAGCGCAGCAGGAAACTGATGCCGTTGGTACCCCGCTCGATATCCCGGGCCAGGCCCCCGGTCTTCCGGTCCAGGTGAAAGGCCAGTTCCCGCTGGTGCAGGTGCCGGAACACCCGCAGGGACACCCGGCGCATGGCCCGCTCCGCCACCCGGGCAAAGACCGCATCGCGCAGTTCGCTGAACAGGGTACCGGCAAACCGGAGGCTTCCGTAGGCGATGACCAGCACAACGGGTATCCACAGCACCATCTCCGCTCCCCGGTTCTGGTCCAGGTAATCGACGATGTACTTGAGGGCAACCGGTGTGGCCACCGTGGCCAGCTTCGCCAGCACCAACAACGACAACGCCAGGATCACCCGACCACGGAACTCCCGCAGGTAGGGCCAGAGGCCGGCAATCACTTTCCAGTCAGGCTTGTGGTCGGCGGGGTAATCGTTGTCAGCGTACGCGCGCACGGGTTTTCCTTTTCGGTCAGGGCAAAATGATCGATTCAGCCGTATGATGGACAGCGATCAAAGTGTACAGCACTTCCTGTGGATATCCGGAGGCAGACTATCAACACCCGTCACCGCAAAGCCCTGAAACTGGTCTGTGAGTTCATCAGTCCCTATCGGCGTGCCGTTGCCGGCGCCCTGGTGGCCCTGGTCATTACCGCCGGCATCACCCTGAGCCTGGGGCAGGGGCTGCGGATCCTGGTGGATCAGGGCCTGGCCACCGAATCACCGGCCAACCTGGCCAGGGCCATTGGCCTGTTCTTTGTGCTGGTGCTGGGCCTGGCGTTCGGTTCCTTTGCCCGGTTCTACCTGGTGTCCTGGATCGGCGAACGGGTGGTGGCGGATATCCGAAAAAGGGTATTCAACCACCTGATTGACCTGCACCCGGGCTTCTTCGAACAGAACCGGGCGCTGGAAATCCAGTCCCGGTTCACCGCCGACACCACCGTGCTGCAATCGGTGATCGGCTCAACGGTATCCATTGCCCTGCGCAACGCGCTGATGCTGGTGGGCGGTCTGGTACTCCTGTTCGTGACCAACCCGAAACTGGCCAGCATCATCCTGCTCGGCTTCCCGCTGGTGATTGCGCCGATCCTGTTCTTTGGCCGCCGGGTCCGGCAGCTGTCCCGGCTGAGCCAGGACCGGGTGGCCGATGTGGGCAGTTACGTGGGCGAGAGCCTCACCCAGATCAAGACGCTACAGGCGTTCAATCACCAGCCCCAGGACCGGCGCTTCTTCGGGGAGGTGTCGGAACGGGCATTCGACATCGCCCGGGCCCGGATCCGGCAGCGGGCCTGGCTGACCACCCTGGCGATTTCCCTGGTGATGGGCGCCGTCGGCATCGTGATCTGGATTGGCGGGCTCGATGTCATCGAGGGCCGCATCAGCCCCGGGGAACTGGCCGCCTTCGTATTCTACAGCCTGTTGGTGGGCGTGGCTGCCGGTGCCATCAGCGAGGTGATTGGCGAGCTGCAACGGGCTGCCGGGTCCGCGGCCCGGCTGTTCGAACTGCTGCAAACCCGCCCGGAATTCGGTGAGCGGGGCAAGTCAACGGCCAGACTGCCGGAGTGGGTGGCCGGCCGGATCGAGATCGACCATCTGCGGTTCTGTTACCCGAGCCGGCCTGAAACGCCCGCGCTGGATGACCTGTGCCTGACCATCGAGCCCGGCGAGACCCTCGCGCTGGTGGGGCCTTCCGGCGCCGGAAAATCCACCCTGTTCGACCTGCTGCTGCACTTCTATGGTCCACAGGCAGGCCGCATCCGGATCGATGGTATCGATACCTCCGCTGTTGAGCTGACCGATCTTCGCCGCTGCTTTGCGCTGGTGCCGCAGAACCCGGCGCTGTTCAATGGTTCGGTCGCCGACAATATCCGCTATGCCCGGCCGGACGCCAGCCAGGCGGACGTGGAGCAGGTGGCCCGCGTGGCCCATGCCCACGAATTTATCCACAGGCTGCCGCAAGGCTATGACACCCGGCTCGGTGACAATGGCCTGGGCCTGTCCGGCGGCCAGAAACAGCGTCTGGCCCTGGCACGGGCGCTTCTTGCCGATGCCCCGATACTGTTGCTGGACGAGGCCACCAGCGCCCTGGATGCAGAGAGTGAGCACCTGATCCAGCAGGCGATGCCGGCACTGACCCGTGGCCGGACCACCCTGGTGATCGCGCACCGGCTGGCTACGGTGCGCGATGCCGACCGGATTGCGGTACTGGAGAACGGCCGGTTACTGGCTATCGGCAACCACCAGAAACTCATGGAAACCAACCCCTTGTACCAGCGTCTTGCCCGACTGCAGTTCCGGGACCAAGGGGAGTGAGACAGTGGTCGGTTTGTGGCCGGCGCCCGTACTCCTTACACTGGTAGTTAAACCTACTGACTCCCGAACAGGAGGATCGCAAAGTGAGCAATCAAGAATTGCAGGCTCTCAAAGAACGTTACGTGGCAGCAGGCGCGGCAAGTCCCAATGAACAGTTTGCCGATCACGCTCTGAACGCCGAACTCTGGGATGCCGACGGCAAGCGCATGATCGATTTCGCCGGCGGCATCGGTGTGCTGAACATCGGCCACCGTCATCCCAAGGTAGTGGAAGCCGTCAAGGCGCAGCTGGACAAGCTGATGCACACTTGTCAGACGGTGATGCCCTACGAGGGCTATGTGAAGCTGGCCCAGAAGCTGAGCGAAGTGGTGCCGGTACGCGGACACGGCAAGGTCATGCTCGCCAACTCCGGTGCCGAAGCCCTGGAGAACGCGGTGAAGATCGCCCGGGCAGCCACCGGCAAGACCAACGTCATCTGTTTCGACGGCGGCTACCATGGCCGCACCTTCATGACCATGGCCATGAACGGCAAGGCCGCGCCTTACCAGACCGACTTCGGCCCCATGCCGGGCATGGTGTACCGGGCGCCCTTCCCGGTGCCGTACCACGGTGTTTCCGAGGACGAGGCCCTGCGTGGACTGGCCATGACCATGAAGGCCGATTCCCCGGCCCGCAATACCGCAGCGATTGTGCTGGAGCCGGTACTGGGTGAGGGCGGTTTCTATCCGGCCCCCAAGAGCTTCCTGGAAAAGGTCCGCAAGATCTGCGACGACAACGGCATTCTGATGATCGTCGACGAGGTCCAGAGTGGCTTCGGCCGTACCGGCAAGATGTTTGCCATCGAACACAGCGGTGTCGAGCCGGACATCATGACCATGGCCAAATCCATGGCGGACGGTATGCCGATCTCCGCGATTGTCGGTACCGACAAGGTCATGGATTCCTCCGGCCCGAACTCCCTGGGCGGCACCTACACCGGCAGCCCCACGGCCTGTGCGGCGGCCCTGGCCGTCTTCGACGTGTTCAAGGAAGAGGACATCCTGGGCAAGAGCCAGCGTCTGGGCGAGAAGCTCAACGCCCGTTTTGCCCAGTGGCAGGAGCAGTTCGAGCATGTGGATAACGTGCGCAACCTCGGCCCCATGGCGGCGATCGAGCTGGTGGAAAGCAAGGATTCCCACAAACCCATGCCGGAACTGGCGGCGGCGGTCACCAAGAAGGCCAAGGAGAAAGGCCTGATCCTGCTGAGCTGCGGCATGTATGGCAATACCCTGCGTTTCCTCATGCCGGTCACCATCGAGGATGACATCCTTGAGGAAGGCCTGGCCATTGTCGAGGAAAGTCTGAAAGAGGCAGGTGCCTGATCGTCAAAGGCATTTGCCGGCCGGGTCCCCGCGACCCGGCCAACTCCCTTCGAATACCCCCGGATTCATCGTATACTGCCTGAACACGTTTATTCACCGGGCCTGCGTACACAGGCTGTCCAACCAGGTAATTCAATGACTCCGGACACTCCCCGATCGGTTCCCGATCACAAGCCCCGCCCCTGGGTGGATCTGCTCGTCAGCATCATCATCCCGTCGGTCATCCTGATGAAGTTCAGCGGAGATGAACACCTGGGCAGCGTGAACGCCCTGATCATCGGCCTGGCATTTCCTCTGGGCTGGGGCCTGTTCGAACTGGTGCGTTACCACAAGAAGAACTTTATTGCCCTGCTTGGCCTGATCAGTGTCGGCCTTACCGGTGGCATCGGTCTGCTCGAGCTCAATTCCCAGTGGCTGGCCATCAAGGAAGCGGCGGTACCGGCGATCATCGGGCTGGCCGTGCTGGTGTCTACCCGTACCCGGTATCCACTGGTCCGAACCCTGCTGTACAACCCGACCGTACTGGACGTGGACAAGATCCAGGAACGGCTGGTACACGAAGGCAGGGAAGGTGAGTTCGAAGGCCGTCTGCTGAAAGCCAGTTACTTCTTCGCCGGCACCTTCCTGTTTTCCTCGATCATGAACTATGTATTGGCAAAATGGATTGTCACCAGCCCCTCCGGCACCCAGGCCTTCAACGAAGAGCTTGGGCGCATGACCCTGGTGAGCTATCCGATGATCGCGATTCCCTCCATGGTCATGATGATGCTGATTTTCTGGTACCTGTGGCGCACCATCCGCCGCCTTACCGGCTACACCCTGGAAGAGGTCATGGCACCGCACCTGGTGGAAAAGGAACGGGAGAAAGAGAAGGCCCGGTCCCGGGAACAGACCTCCGGCAAATAGGTCTTAAATCTTCCGGAAATAAAGAAGAACTGTTTAAAACAAAAAAGGCGGGAAGCTCTCACTTCCCCCCTTTTTTTGTGCCTTTCTCAGGCCACCTACACGTCCAGGTTGGTGACTTCCAGGGCGTTGGTCTGGATGAAGTTGCGGCGCGGCTCGACGTCATCACCCATCAGCGTGGTGAAGATCTGGTCTGCGGCGATGGCATCCTCGATGGTGACTTTCATCATCCGGCGGGTTTCCGGATCCATGGTGGTTTCCCACAGCTGCTCCGGGTTCATCTCACCCAGCCCCTTGTAGCGCTGGATGTTGAGACCCCGCTGGGCCTCCTTCATCAGCCAGGCCAGGGCACCTTCGAACGACAACACCGTCTGCTTGCGCTCGCCACGCTGGATATAGGCACCTTCCTCGATCAGCCCCTCCAGGGTCTCGCCCATACGGGCAATGGCGGCATAGGACGAGGACTCGAAGAAATCGTGACTGAACACGTGCTCATGGGGGATACCGTGCACGTAGATGGTGACCTTGGGCAGGAACAGGCCGCGCTCTTCGTCCCGGGTGACCGAGAAGGTGTACTTGGTACCAGTACGGGTATCCAGGTTCAGCCCCTCGCCCAGGCGACCTACCCACCGTGCCACGCTCTCTTCGTCCTTCAGGTCGTCCATCTTGAGAGTGACGTTATGCAGCATCTGCTCCAGGACCTTGGCGGGATAGGCGCGGGACAGACGATCAATCATCGCCATCACCGCCTGGTAATCCTTGACCATGGTCTCCAGGGCCGAATCCTTGATGGCCGGCGCATCGGCGTTCACGAACAGCTGGGCACCCTCGAGGGCTGTCTGGGTCAGGTAGGCTTCCTTGGCCTTCTCATCCTTCAGGTACTGCTCCTGCTTGCCGCGCTTGACCTTATACAGGGGCGGCATGGCAATGAAGACATGACCACGCTCGATGATTTCCCGCATCTGCCGGAACAGGAAGGTCAGCAGCAGGGTCCGGATGTGGGAACCGTCCACGTCGGCATCGGTCATGATGATGATGGAGTGGTAACGGAGCTTGTCCGGATTGAATTCCTCACGGCCGATACCACAGCCGAGGGCAGTGATCAGGGTGCCCACTTCCGCGGAGGACAGCATCTTGTCGAACCGGGCTTTCTCCACGTTCAGGATCTTGCCCTTGAGGGGCAGGATAGCCTGGGTCTTGCGGTCACGACCCTGCTTGGCGCTGCCGCCCGCGGAGTCACCCTCCACAATAAACAGTTCGGAAAGGGCGGGGTCCTTTTCCTGGCAGTCGGCCAGTTTGCCGGGCAGGCCGGCAATATCCAGCGCGCCCTTGCGGCGGGTCATGTCCCTGGCCTTGCGGGCCGCTTCCCGGGCCC
The DNA here is from genome assembly GCF_041690455.1 of Marinobacter sp. GTDB lineage: Bacteria > Pseudomonadota > Gammaproteobacteria > Pseudomonadales > Oleiphilaceae > Marinobacter. The sequence goes on along the minus strand of NZ_JAWLHI010000017.1, from coordinate 10,563 downwards.
GGGCCGCCTCAAGCATCTTGTTGACGATCAGCTTGGCTTCGTTCGGCTGCTCCTGCAGGAAGTCACTGAAACTCTGGTACAGTTCCTGCTCCACCGCGGTCTTCACTTCCGAGGACACCAGCTTGTCCTTGGTCTGGGAGGAGAATTTCGGGTCCGGAACCTTCACCGAAATAATCGCGGTCAGGCCTTCCCGGGCATCGTCACCGGAGGTCGCCACCTTGGCCTTCTTGCCCAGACCTTCATGCTCGATGTAGTTGTTCAGTGAGCGGGTCAGGGCGGCCCGGAAGCCTGCCAGGTGGGTACCGCCATCCCGCTGGGGGATGTTGTTGGTGAAGCAGTAGATGTTTTCCTGGAAGGCGTCGTTCCACTGCATGGCCACCTCGACGGCGATACCGTCCTCACGCTCACGATTGAAATGGAACACGCGGTTGATGGGGGTCTTGGTGGAGTTCAGGTGCTCCACGAAAGCACGCAGACCGCCTTCATATTCAAAGACTTCTTCCTTGCCCGAGCGCTCGTCGGTCAGTCGAATCCGCACCCCGCTGTTCAGGAAGGCCAGCTCCCGCAGACGCTTGGCCAGGATGTCGTAGTGGAACTGGATGCTCGAAAAGGTTTCCGGAGACGGAATGAAATGAACCTTGGTACCGGAGGCATCGGTATCACCGACCACCGACAGTGGGGCTTTCGGCACACCGTGGATGTAGGTCTGCTCATAGACCTTGCCGTCCCGGCGGATGGTCAGAGTCAGGTTAGAGGACAGGGCGTTAACCACGGATACGCCCACACCATGCAGGCCACCGGAGACCTTGTAGCTGTTGTCATCGAACTTACCACCAGCGTGCAGGACGGTCATGATCACCTCGGCGGCGGACACTCCTTCCTCTTCATGGAGGTCGGTCGGGATACCACGACCGTTATCCTTGACGGTTACCGACTCGTCCGGGTGGATAATCACCCCGATTTCGGAGCAGTAGCCCGCCAGAGCCTCATCGATGGAGTTGTCCACCAACTCAAAGACCATGTGGTGCAGGCCGGTACCGTCATCGGTGTCGCCGATGTACATGCCGGGCCGCTTTCGCACCGCATCCAGTCCTTTCAAGACTTTGATACTGGAGGAATTGTAGTTCGATTCACTCATTAGGTGACTCCTGAAGGGTGATGACCGGTGCTAGCCTGACGGCCTCGTGGGCTTCATCATCAGGGTTGGCATCGCCGGTTTATTCTTCCGTCAATTTGCCATGTTCCACGTGGAACATTCTGTAATCCGGGGTTTCGTCAGCGCCCCAGAGGGACTCGGGATCCGGATGCTCAATCGATGTAATAAATACCTGGCTGCCCAGGGCCCGGAGTTTCCGGGCCAACATGGCCCGATGACCAACATCCAGTTCTGCGTTGATGTCGTCGAGCAAAAACGTGACCTGCCGGCCCATATCGCTCAACACCATCCCCTGGGCAATCTTCATTAATATAACCAGGGTTTTCTGCTGACCCCGGGAAAAGGTTTCGGCAACCGGCCGCCCCTGAAACTTGAGGCGGATGTCTGCCCGATTGGGGCCATACAATGTATGGCCCATCTTCAGTTCCTGTTCCCGGTGATTCCTGAGGATCTCGGTGAGCGCGTGCGCCCGGTCCCAACCCGGGAAAAACTCCATCTTCAAGCCCTGCGTCCAGGGTACGTCCACCTGATCAACCAGCAGCTCGAAGGCTTCCTTGAACCGGTCGAAGGTGGCCTGCCTCGAGTCGCTCAGGCGCTCGCTGAGGCCTGCGTACTGACTATCCCAGACCCGAAGCAGGGATTCGTCTATTCTACCATTTCTGAGCGTCTGATTCCGCTGTGATGTGACTCTCTGGCATTGTTGCCACACCGACGCAAAGGAAGGTTCCACGTGGAACACTAACCAGTCCAGGAACTGTCGCCGCTTTCCGGGACCGCCCGCCACAATGTCAAAAACCCCAGGATCGATAACCGACACCGGGAGATGCTTCGCCATAGAGGAAAGACTCCGCACGCTTTCACCATCGACTCGCAGCGACGTCTCTTTCGCGCTCACATCCCGGGAGATCCCGAGCCGGTGCGCAAGAGTGCCTTCAACCCCGGAAACCGATTGTTCCGCGCCCCGGTCCAGACCGCCGAACACGGTCAAACGGTTCTGCCCATGGGAAACCACCGCCTGATGACGACTGACCCGGAACGAGCGGCCAAGTCCCAGATAGCCGATCGCCTCGAGTACGCTGGTTTTTCCACTGCCGTTGGCACCGTAGAGAAGATTGAACGACGGCGAGAAAGACACCGGATCCGGCGCCAGATTGCGGAAATGCTCGGTCTGGAGTCTGACAAGGGCCATAGAAAGGTTGGCTTTCCGGGGGGACGAAACTGGGCCATTAAAAAAGGCAGCGCCGGATTATCCGTGCGCTGCCTTAGTGTACAAAAGCTGTCCGGTGATGGCGACAGGCTCAGTGCAACATGTTCAATCGTTCATCCATGAAGACATCCATTTCCGGTGCCAGGATGTGAACATACCGGTCGAAGTACAGGAACTGTTTCAGCAACAGCGCGAATTCCCGCGGGAAATGCAGGCCGTGGCTCTCACCGATCTTCACCATATCCATCAGGATGTTGTTCACATCGTCCTCGGCCTGGTCCACCTCGTAAGGCACATGATCGGGCACCATCTTGTCCATCTGCTGATACAGCCGGCGGAGATCTGCCGCTAGGTCCGAGACCTTCACCGTCTGATGGGTGACACCGATACGAATCATGGCCGACGCCATACCGTCAAAGTTGCCAACCATGATCGCCGAGATGAAATCGCTCACCGCCTGCCAGGTATCCGGTTTGATCCGTCCCACGATCCCGAAATCAATGAAACCGACCCGGCCATCCCGCAAGACCATGAGATTGCCGGCGTGTACGTCCGCGTGGAAAAACTCGCACTGGGTCAGGCTGGCAAACCAGGTGTTCATCGCGGTAATCAGCGTGTGCTCCGGATCCCGCGCATAACCGCGAATGCTTTCCAGATCGGTCAGTGGCACACCGTAGAAGCGTTCCATCGTCAAGATGCGGCGGGTACTGCAATGTTCATAAACCAAGGGGCAGGTTGCTTCTTCATTATGGGTATCGTGCAGGAAGTTGCGGAACACCTTCAGGTTGTTCGCTTCCTTGATGAAGTCACATTCCTCCATCATCGTGCGCTGGATTTCTTCCACAATGCCGGACATGGAGGTCCAGGACAGTTTCGGTGCCAGGGTCTCGACGATACGCGCCGACAGGTACAGGAAGTTGAGGTCGGTGAGCAGGATGTTTTCCACACCCGGCTTCTGGACCTTGATCACCACGTCTTCGCCGGTCACCAGACGGGCCGCATGGACCTGGGCGATGGACGCGGACGCCAGCGCCACCGGATCTATCTCGGAGTAGACCTCTTCGATCGGACGCCCCAGTTCTTCCCGGATAATTTTCTTGATCACCCCGAACGGAAGACTCGGCGTCTTGTCCAGGCAGTACTGGAACTCCTCCACGTATTCCTTGGGGAAGAATGTCGGCGAACTGGCGATGAACTGGCCGAGCTTGATGTAGGTGGCACCCAGGGATTCAAACGTCTGCCGCAGCAGCCGCGGGGTAGCGGGCCGTTCGCCCCGAACCCAGTTGACACCGGTGCGGCCAAGCACCGACAGTGTCTGGCCAATCCTGAATGCGCCTTTGATTCCGTTCGTCACGGTACCCATGGTGTGTCCTCCCTTACCCGGCACCCCGGTTACAGCCGCATCGGCATGACCACGTACAGGCACCGGTTGTCGCTTTCCGATTCGATCAATGCACTGCTGTTCGGATTGGACAGGGTAATCTTCACCTGATCATCATCCAGCGCATTCATCACATCCACCAGGTAGCCTACATTAAAGCCGATCTGGAGTGATTCGCCCTGATACTCCACCGGCAGCGCGTCTTCGGCCTGTTCCTGATCCGGGTTGTTGGCAAACACCTGCAGCTGGTTCGGTCCCAGGTTCAGCCGGACACCCCGGATATTTTCGTGGGAAAGAATACCCGCGCGCTGAAGCGTGTTTTTCAGGGTGGACCGGTCAGCCAGCACCACCTTGTCACCGCCCCTGGGGATCACCCGGTTGTAATCCGGGAATTTGCCTTCGATCAGCTTGGAGGTGAAGGTATAGGCACCGACGGTGGCGCGCAGATGGTTATCGCCGATCACCAGTGTCACCGGCGTTTCCACGTCATCCAGCAGACGGGCCAGTTCCAGCACGCCCTTTCTCGGCACGATAACCTGCCGCAGCTCCGGGCAGCCGGTCTGCATATCCACATGGGCCATCGCCAGCCGGTGGCCGTCGGTGGCCACAGTGCGCACGTGATCCGAGGACACTTCCAGCAACAGGCCGTTCAGGTAATACCGGACATCCTGCTGCGCCATAGCGAAGGCGGTGGCATCCAGCATCCGCCCGAGTTCCTTCTGGGGAAGTTCCAGCCGGAAGCTCTCGTCTTCATCCTCTACGTTGGGGAAATGCTCTGCTGGCAACGTGGACAGGGTGAAATGGCTGTTGCCGGAGCGAAGGTGCAGGCGATCGCCCTCCAGGGACAACTCAATCGGCGATTCATCGCCCAGGGCGCGACAGATGTCGGCCAGCTTCCGGGCGGGCACCGTGATCCGGCCAGACTGGTCCACATGCACCGGAGTCACCCGGCCCACCAGTTCAACCTCCATATTGGTCCCGGTCAGGGTCAGCGTATTGTCCTCGGCCACCAGCAGTACGTTGGAAAGCACGGGCATTGTCTGTTTCTTTTCCACCACGCCGGCAATGCTTTGCAGCGGGGTGAGCAGGGATTCACGGCTGATCGTCAGTTTCATGGCACTCAGCTTTCTTTGGTGTTGGAAGGGTGAATGTTGTCGCTAACGCCCGGCATCAGGTGGTCAGCAATCTCATAAAGTTCTGATAATCCTCACGGATACCCGGATCCGTATCCTGCAGTTCCAGGATCTTCTTGCACGCGTGCAGCACCGTCGTGTGGTCCCGCCCGCCAAAAGCGTCGCCGATTTCCGGCAGACTGTGGTTGGTCAGTTCCTTCGCCAGCGACATGGCAACCTGCCGGGGCCGGGTAACCGTCCGGGTCCGCCGCTTGGACAACAGGTCCGCCACCTTGATCTTGTAGTACTCCGCCACCGTGCGCTGGATATTGTCGATGCTGACCTGCTTTTCATGCAGGGCCAGCAGGTCTTTCAGGCTCTCACGGATAAACGGCGGAGTAATTTCGGAGCCTGTGAAGTGAGCATTCGCTATCACCAGACGAAGCGCCCCTTCCAGCTCTCGCACATTGGACCGGATCTTCTGGGCAATAAAAAAGGCCGCTTCGCTACTGAGCTTGACGTTGGCCTGTTCCGCCTTCTTCATCAGGATCGCGACCCGGGTCTCCAGCTCCGGCGGCTCCACCATCACGGTCAGACCCCAGCCGAACCGGGATTTCAACCGCTCCTCCATATCGGAGATTTCTTTCGGGAAGCGATCACAGGTCACGATCACCTGTTGCCCACCCTCAAGCAGGGCGTTAAAGGTGTGGAAAAATTCTTCCTGGGAACGCTCCTTGCGGGCGAAGAACTGGATATCGTCGATCAGCAAGGCATCCACCGACCGGTAATAACGCTTGAACTCGTTGATGGCATTGAGCTGCAGCGCCTTGACCATATCCGCGACAAAGCGCTCGGACCGCAGATAGGCCACCTTGGCCCGCGGATTACGCCGAACGATCTCATTACCGATTGCGTGCATCAGGTGGGTCTTACCCAGGCCCACGCCGCCATACAGAAAGAGCGGGTTATAGGCGCCACCGGGATTTTCGGCGACCTGCATGGACGCAGCCCGGGCCAGCTGGTTCGACTTACCTTCCACGAAAGTCTCGAACGTGAAGCCCTCGTTGAGGAAGCTCTGGTGCTTGATGTCACCTTCCACCTGCACTTCCCGGCGATCATGGTCGGTTTTGGGCTTTACGCTCACCGGTCCCGCCACCGTGGCAGCGACACCCTTTTCCTCTTCGGTGACCTGGTTGCCGGTTTCTTCCTGCAGCCTGCCATTGACCGCCGGTTTGTCGGCGGCGCGGTTTACCGGAGCCTGTTCCCGGGGCGCCGACCCCACCTTCATATTGACCCGGGGCGCCTGACCTCCGTTCAGATCCTTGAGGACTTCCTCTATACGACGAAGATATTTTTCGTTGACCCAGTCCATGACAAACCGGTTGGGAGCAAACAGCACCAGCTGACCTTCCCTGTGATCAGACTGTAGCGGTCTCAACCAGGTATTGAACTGTTGTGCGGGAAACTCGTCCCGGAGTACTTCAAGACATTGATGCCAGATACTGTTCGGCACGACCGTCTGCTCCCGATAACCCAGAAATTCTTCTCTCCGGAATGACAGCTTCCGGTAGTAAAGAGGTGATCACGGATTCTAACCCGAGCGACCTGGCAGTAAAAGTGCAAAACTGAACTCATAAACAGCCTGTGGAAATTTTAAATATTCAAAAACAAAATCTTAGAAACTTACCTACAGCCTTGTGTACAGAAAACCTCCTGCAAAAAAGTTACCCACAGCCCTGTGTGCACACCCTGCGTGCAACCCTGTGCGAAAGCCCGGGACCGATCAGGGGATAACCTGCACTTTTGGGTCAACCTCGACTTTCCCACATTCCGTCATTGCGTTCTCCACAGACCTCACCCCGCCTTGTCAATAACCTTGTCAACGCCAGAAGAAACTGAATTAAAAACGAAAATTTGGCTTTTCCACAGAAATCAGGGACCCTAATAACAGTAATAATTAATCCTTAAAAGAATTCATAAAAGACTTACTAAATCTGTTATCTGGTTGCTCCCGAGACCAGTCCACCGACCCCGTATTGTCCCTCACACAATAACCATTGAATTCTCACCGGTATTTGCATAGAATGCCGCTCCTGTTTTGGCTGTACATTTTCCAGCCAGTTACTGAATTTCAAACTTACGAAATGTGAGATCGTCACCATGAAAAGAACGTTTCAACCAAGCGTCCTGAAGCGTAAGCGCGTCCACGGTTTCCGTGCCCGTATGGCTACTGCCAACGGCCGCAAGGTTCTGTCCCGTCGCCGTGCCAAAGGTCGCGCGCGCCTGTCAGCGTAAGACCTGTTCGCCTGATGAAGGCTTTGGGCTTCCCGAAATCCGCCCGTTTACTGCGGCCAGCGGATTACAGCAAAGTCTTCGACGACGTGCAGCTGAAGGTTCCGCACCGGAATTTCCTGATCCTGGCTACACCGAACGATCTCGGTCATGCCAGGATCGGTCTGGTTTTTTCCAAGAAGAACCTCAAGCTGGCCGTCCAGAGAAACCGGGTAAAACGCCAGGTCAGAGAGACTTTCAGGCTCCAGAGTGGCCTGCCCGGCGTAGACATCGTGATCCTTGGGCGTCAAGGCCTGACCAACCTGGATAATCAGGCCATCCGGGATTCCCTGAATGACCTCTGGCGCCGGCTCAAGAAAAAATACCACCAGTCATCGCCGTCCCGTGCAGCTGAATCCACGCCTGCCGGTAGAGGAACGGGGTAATGCGCAAACTCTTGCTTGTACCCATTCGCTTCTATCAATATGCAATCAGTCCTCTGATGGCGAGTCACTGCCGCCACTATCCCACGTGCTCGCAATACGCGGTTGAAGCCATTACCCTGCACGGTGCCGCTAAAGGCTCGGTGCTGGCGATCCGGCGTTTAGGCAGGTGTCACCCCTGGAGTGAAGGCGGCTACGATCCTGTTCCAGGTACTGAGCATTCCCCTCAAACCACCCAGACCAGACAGTAATCCTATGGATATTCAACGCATTGTTTTGTTTGCCGGCCTGGCGATTGTCAGTTATCTGATGGTTCTGGCCTGGAACGAGGATTATCATCAGCAGCCGCAACCTACTGAAACTGCTCAGGTTGCCAGTGCCTCAAATGGCAACGGTGCCAATGGTGACGATGGCATGGTGCTTCCCGAACAGGGCACCACTTCCTCGGCCGGAAGCGAAGAGTTTTCCACACCCGAAACCGGGCAGTCGGCAATCCCGGCAAGCGCAGAAGGCACCAGCGTTGAAAACCAGTTCGTCACCATCCGCACGGACGTCTACGACCTGACCATCGATCGGGTCAGCGGCAACCTTGTCCGCAGCTCGCTTCTCAACTTCGACAAATCGCTGAACAGTGAAGAACCACTCCAGCTTCTGACCAGTACGGACACCCGCACCTACCTTATGGAAAGCGGTCTGATTGGTCGTGACGGCCCGGACAGCCAGAAGAATGGCACCGGTCCCGTGTACCAGGCCGCGGCTGACCATTATCAGCTCGACGAAGGTCAGGACCAGTTGACCGTTGATCTCACCTACACCACTGATACCGGCGTCAAAATCACCAAACGCTACCAGTTCGAGCGCGACAGCTATGAAATCGGTGTTCGTTACCTGGTGGAGAACAATTCCGGACAGCCATGGCAGGCCAACTTCACCGGCAAGATCGTCCGTGACGAAGCTCCCGACCCCACCAGCCAGGCCAGTATGGGCATCCGTGCCTACCTGGGCATGGTGATGAGCTCGCCGGAAGATCCCTATGAAAAGTTCGATTTTGATGACCTCAAGGAAAATCGCGTCAACCAGCAGGTCACCAATGGTTGGCTGGCCTTCCTGCAGCATTACTTCCTGAGCGCCTGGATTCCCGAGCGGGATATGCCGGCCCAGTTCCAGACCACCCAGCGTGGTCCGCTGCATGTGATGGGCTTTGTCTATCCGGCCACCACCGTGGCGCCGGGCGAGACGGCCGAAGTGGGCGCCAAGGCCTACGTCGGTCCGAAGATCATCGACCGGCTTGAGGCCATTGCCCCGAATATCGACCGCACCGTGGACTTCGGCTGGCTGTTTTTCATCTCCCTGCCGCTGTTCTATATCCTGCAGTGGTTCCATAGCCTTGTGGGTAACTGGGGCGTGTCCATCATCCTGCTGACTGTGCTGGTGAAGGCGGTGTTCTTCCACCTGTCCGCCACCAGTTACAAGTCCATGGCCAAAATGCGCGCGGTCGCTCCGCAGCTGACCCGGCTCAAGGAACTCTATGGCGATGACCGCCAGCGTATGTCCCAGGAAATGATGGCCCTGTACAAGCGGGAGAAGATCAATCCGTTGGGCGGCTGCCTGCCGATCCTGGTGCAGATGCCGGTATTCATTTCCCTGTACTGGGTTCTGTTCGAGAGTGTCCAGCTGCGTCACGCGCCGTTCATGCTGTGGATCCAGGATCTGTCCCAGATGGATCCCTACTTCATCCTGCCGATCCTGATGGGCGCCAGCATGTTCCTGCAGATGCACCTGAACCCGACGCCACCAGATCCCATGCAGGCGAAGATTATGAAGATGATGCCGCTGATCTTCACCGTGTTCTTCCTCTGGTTCCCGGCGGGCCTGGTTCTGTACTGGCTGGTGAACAACATTCTGTCCATTGCCCAGCAGTGGTACATTACCCGCAAGATTGAAGCGGAAGTGGCAGGCAGGAAGCACTGACCAGAGTGCTGACCTGACCCGACAGAGGCTCCTTCACGGAGCCTCTGTTATTTCAGCCGGGGAATTTTCATGCAGCAGAGCACAGATACCATCGCCGCGATTGCCACTGCGCCGGGCCAGGCCGGCGTCGGCATCGTCCGGGTCTCCGGTCCGAAAGCCCGGGACATCGCCCGGCGCATGCTGGGATTCGAACCCAGACCCCGGTATGCCCATTACGGTCCCTTTGTGGATAACTCCGGCCAGCTCATCGACGAGGGCATCGGGTTGTTTTTCCCCAACCCCCACTCCTTCACCGGCGAGGACGTATTCGAGCTCCAGGGCCATGGTGGTACCGTCATCCTGGATCTGCTGCTCCGGGAAGTCTGCAGCCTCGGTGCCCGTCTGGCCCGACCCGGTGAATTCTCTGAACGGGCATTCCTGAACGACAAGCTCGACCTGGCCCAGGCCGAGGCCATTGCCGACCTGATCGAGAGTAGCTCGGAGCAGGCGGCTCGCTGTGCCGTGCGTTCCATGCAGGGCGTATTCTCCCGTCGGATCGACGATCTGGTGGAAGCGGTTACTCACTTACGGATCTATGTCGAGGCCGCCATCGACTTTCCCGAGGAGGAAATCGACTTCCTGGCCGACGGCAAGGTGGCCACCGATCTGAAGGCACTGATCGAGAGGGTCCATACTATCCTGGCCGAGGCCCAGCAGGGCACCATTCTGCGTGACGGCATGAAAGTGGTCATCGCCGGCCGCCCCAATGCCGGCAAGTCCAGCCTGCTCAACGCGCTGGCCGGCCGGGAAGCTGCCATTGTAACCGCCATCGAGGGCACCACCCGCGACGTGCTCCGGGAACATATCCACATCGACGGCATGCCCCTGCATATCATCGATACCGCCGGCCTTCGGGACAGTCCCGACGAGGTGGAACAGATCGGCATTGCCCGGGCCTGGGATGAAATTCGCCAGGCCGACCGGATCCTGCTGATGGTGGACGCCACTACCACCGACAAGACCGAACCCCACGAAATCTGGCC
>NZ_JAWLHI010000016.1:0-61358 GCF_041690455.1 Marinobacter sp. | reverse complement strand
CTTCAACATTCTGTGAAGGGAAGACCCACCCGGGCCGGCCATGCAACAGGAGTTATCGCAAGAATAGATGAACGACTCGCTGCAGTCAGTTGACTGAGTATCGATATCTCGGAAGCTCTGAAGGTGAAGGCGGGAAGGGCGTTCCCGGAATGTCGGAGGCCATGGATGGCCGGAGTCAAGCGCACATGGATGTGCTTGTAGCGGTTCCGGGAAAGCCCTTCCCGCCTTCACCCAACCACCGAAACTATCAGGCTAGGGGGTCACGGATACCCCCGAGCTCAGCCCCAAACACCTTGAGAAACCAGCCCCCAGCTCTCCTCGAAGTCAGTCGATGGTAACCGGGAAAACGAAGACCGGACAAACCGCTGAATGCGGCCTTCCACAAACACCATGACAAAGTCGGCACCCCTGGCAGCACTGGTCCGTGGCCGAAGCCCCTGGCGGATTTCGCCCTCCTTGAGGGCCTGCCGGATCTGGGTCTCCAGGCGTTCGAAGAACTGAGAGGCGCGCTTGCGCAGGGACTCGTTCTCCCCCATCAGGGCGTCCCCCGTAAGCACACAGCACAGGCCCGGATTGCGCTCGGCGAACACCAGCACCAGGTGTACCAGCTGCTGCAAACGAGTACGCACATCCTCCTGCTCCTGCAGGATTACCTGGCAACGGGAGAACACCGCTTCCTCGGCAAATTCGATGAGGGCCTCGAACATTTTCCGCTTGCTGGGGAAATGGCGGTAAAGGGCCGCTTCGGTCACCCCTACACTACGGGCAAGGCCGGCGGTGGTGATGCGGGCACCCGGGTCGGTTTCCAGCAGTTCCACCAGGGCGTGAAGGATCGCCTCGCGGCGACTGGGTTTCTGATCGGTCATGACAGGACTACAGCGCTCTGAGTTTTGGTTTTTATGATCGACGTCTTGGTTGAACATGGGGTCAGATGAAAGATTTCATCAGACCCCGTTTTTAGTTATCTGACTTTGAAGTCGGGGTCAGAAGAACGCTTTCTTCTGACCCCCTTTTTCACATCCCGGGCTCGGGGTTAACGTCGTACCCCGGGGTCAGATGAAAGCCTTCATCTGACCCCACCTTCATCCTCAGAAGAAGGTGCCATCAATCGGCGAGGACGCGCTGGCATACATCTTCTTCGGCATGCGCCCCGCCAGGTAAGCTTCGCGACCAGCTTCGATGGCCAGGCGCATGGCGTGGGCCATCTTGATCGGGTCTTTGGCCTGGGCGATGGCGGTGTTCATCAATACGCCGTCGCAGCCCAGTTCCATGGCGATGGTGGCGTCGGAGGCGGTGCCGACGCCGGCATCCACCAGCACCGGTACGCTGGCGTTCTCGACGATCAGCTTGATGTTGTAACGGTTCTGGATACCCAGGCCGGAGCCGATAGGCGCTCCCAGGGGCATGATGGCCACGCAGCCCATCTCTTCCAGGCGCTTGGCCAGCAGCGGGTCGTCGGAGCAGTAGACCATGACCTTGAAGCCGTCCTTGATCAGCTCTTCTGCCGCCACCAGGGTTTCGGTCATGTTCGGGTAGAGGGTTTTCTCCTCGCCGAGCACTTCCAGCTTGACCAGGTCGTGGCCGTCCAGCAGCTCGCGGGCCAGCTTGCAGGTGCGCACTGCGTCTTTCGCGGTGAAGCAACCGGCAGTGTTGGGCAGGATGGTGTAGCTCTCCGGGGAGATCACATCCAGCAGGTTGGGCTCGTCCGGGTTCTGGCCCAGGTTGGTGCGGCGCACGGCGACGGTGACGATCTCGGCACCACTGGCCTCTATGGCGTGGCCGGTTTCCATCATGTCCCGGTACTTGCCGGTACCCACCAGCAGTCGGGACTGGTAGACACGGCCGGCAATTTCCAGGGGCTTGTCTTCGGGAAGCTGAACTTCGGGAATATCGGTCATAACCTTTCCGGGTAGTCTGGATTTACAATCAGGATGCGGCAGAGGCCGCCTGTAACACTTGCAGGGAACCGTGTCAGCCGCCGCCGATGGCATGGACCACTTCGACGCGGTCGCCAGGGTTCAGGGTGAATTCGGGGTGCTGGCTGCGGGGCACGATATCCTCGTTGACTTCCACCGCCAGTCGCTTGCCGGTCAGGGCCAGGGATTCAATCAGGAGCGAGACGGTGGCACCGTCCGGGAGCTCCATTGCATCGCCGTTTACTTCTACCTGCATGTCGCTGTCAAACCTCGCATTGATTCAGCCTTGGCGCCGGAGGCCTGCGGTAATCAGCAGCCCCCAGCCAATCATGAAGCATACACCACCCAACGGGGTCACCGGGCCCAGCCAGTGATAACCGGTGAACACCAGCAGGTAAAGGCTGCCACTGAACAGCAGGATGCCTGCCAGGTAAAACCCAGCTGCGATTCCCAGCAATCGCCGAGACAGGCCGAGGCCCGCCAGCACGGCAACCAGCACCAGCGCCAGGGCATGGTACATCTGGTAGGTGACGGCAGTCTGGAACACCTCCAGGACCCGCTCGCTCACCATCTTGCGCAGGCCATGGGCGCCAAAGGCGCCGGCCATGACCGCCAGCAGGCCGAACAGCGCACCGGCAACCATCGGCCAGCGCAACAACGGACCCGTCGTTCGGGATGCTTCAACAGTCACAGTGGATCTTTTCTCCGCTATCCAGGTTCATCACCGTCAGCACACCACCCCAGACACAGCCGGTGTCCAGGCCGATAAACCGGTCACTGCCGGTATTGCCCTCCAGCGCGGCCCAGTGGCCGAAAATAACCCGGACATCGTCCTGCCTTGGGAACCGGAACCAGGGCTCAAAACCTTCGGGGGCATTGCCTGCGGACTCCTTGGTCGCCAGTTCCAGGGTGCCGTCCCCGGCAATGAAACGCATCCGGGTAAAATAGTTGGTGATCATCCGCCAGCGGTCCATACCAGTCAGCCCCGGATCCCAGCATTCCGGTTCATTGCCGTACATGTGGGTAAAGTAATACTCCGCCTGGTCGCTGCGGATCACTGCCTCGACTTCCCGGGCATGGCTGACTGCGTCCTCCACTCCCCAGATGTGGGGGATCCCGGCGTGCGCCATGACAAAATTGCGCGCCGGGTCGTGAACGCAGAAATTCTGGCGGCGCAGCCACTGCAGCAACCGGTCACAGTCCGGGGCGTCCAGGATATCGTGCAGGGTGTCCTTTCGTTTCGGCGCATGGCCGCCGAGGGCAACCGCCAGCAGATGCAGGTCGTGGTTGCCCAGGACCACGACTGCACTGTCACCCAGGCTCTCGATGTACCTCAGGGTCTCGAGGGAGGACGGCCCACGATTGATCAGATCGCCGGCCACCCACAGACGGTCGCGGGAGGGCGAAAAATCCACCTTGTCCAGGACATCCCGCAAACGCTCGTAGCAACCCTGGATGTCGCCGATGGCATAGTCAGTCATTACTTACCTCATCGCCGGTTCCGGATTTCTGGTCGAAAAGAAAGTCGGCAATGTGTACGTAGTCCGCCAGGCTGAGGTTTTCAGGGCGCAGACCGTCATCGATACCCAGGCTCTGCAGTTGCCCGACGCTGATCATGCCACCGAGGGCCTTGCGCAGGGTCTTGCGCCGGGCATTGAAGGCAGAGCGCACCACCGCCTGCAGGGTCGCCAGGTCTTTGGCCGGATGCGGCAGCGTTTCGTGGGGCACCAGCCGGACAATGGCGGAATCGACTTTCGGCGCCGGCTTGAATGCGCCCGGGCCCACCTCGAACAGCGGCTGCACCTTGCAGAAGTACTGGGCCATGATACCCAGCCGGCCATAGTTGTTGTCGCCGGGCACCGCTGCCAGCCGCTGCACCACTTCCTTCTGCAGCATGAAATGCATGTCCTGCACCACGCCGGCCTGGCCGAGCAGATGGAAGATCAGCGGAGTGGAGATGTTGTACGGCAGGTTGCCGATGATCCGCAGAGGCCGGTCCTCCACCAGCTGGCTGAAATCGAATTTCAGCGCGTCCGCCTCATGGATACGGAATTCCGGATAATTGAAAAACTTGGTGCGCAACACCGGGATCAGGTCCCGGTCCAGCTCCACCACCTGCAGGCGCGGATTGATCGCCAGGATTTCCTCGGTCAGGGCCCCCAGACCGGGGCCGATCTCGACAATGGCATCTTCCGGCTTGGGGTTGATGGCGCGCACAATGCGCTCGATCACCCCCGGATCGTGCAGGAAGTTCTGCCCAAAACGTTTTCTGGCCTGATGGCCGCCTTTCTGACTCACAACTTGCTCTCTTGTTTGGCCGCCTTCCGGCACCGTGCCATGTGTTCACCCACGCGAATCGCAGTATGCAGGCTACCGGCATCGGCCTTGCCGGTTCCCGCCAGATCCAGCGCCGTGCCATGATCGACCGAGGTGCGGACAATGGGCAGGCCCAGGGTAATATTCACCGCCCGGCCGAAGCCCTGGAACTTGAGCACCGGCAAGCCCTGGTCATGGTACATGGCCAGCACCGCATCGGCGTTGTCCAGCCAGTGCGGTGTAAACAGGGTGTCCGCCGGCAGCGGCCCGGTCAGATTGATGCCTTCATTCCGCAATTGCTCGAGGGTGGGTTCAATTACCTCGATTTCTTCCCGGCCCAGATGCCCGCCTTCGCCGGCGTGGGGATTGAGTCCGGCCACCAGGATCCGCGGTTCGGCAATGCCGAAGAAGGTCCTGAGGTCCGCATCCAGGATACGGGTCACCTGGGTCAGCCGTTCGGGGGTGATGGCGTCGGCCACGTCCCGGAGCGGCAGGTGGGTGGTCACCAGGGCTACCCGCAACTCGTCGGTGGCCAGCATCATGACCACCCGCTCTACCCCGCACAGCTCCTGCAGGAATTCGGTATGACCGCTAAACGGGATACCGGCTTCGTTGATCACCCCCTTGTGGACCGGGGCGGTGACCATGCCATCCACGTCACCGTTCAGGCAGGCGCGGGCCGCAATTTCCAGGGTCTTCAGCACATAGCGGCTGTTGACGGGGTCGGTCTTGCCGGCGGCCAGGTTCTCGCAGCCTTCTACCGGCCACACCGACAGATGACCCGGTTCCATCTGCGGCGGTGTTCCCGGCTGCCAGGGGTGAAGCTCGATCTCAAGCCCCAGCATCCGGGCGCGCTCGGTCAGCAGCGCCTCGCTGGCAACCACCACGATACCGGCCTGGCGTGGCTCCAGTGCCAGCTGAAGGCACAGCTCGGGGCCGATACCGGCGGGTTCGCCGGCGGTCAGTGCCAGGATTACCGGTTCGTTCATGATGAACCGCCTGCCTCGACGTTGGCGGGGCTTTCATCCGCATACTCACCCTTGAACTCGATAAAGGCCTCGTCCCGGATTTCCCGGAGCCAGTTCTGCAATTCGGTCTCGAACTTGCGGCGATAGATTGCCTGGCGGGCATCGGATTCCCGGGCCTCACCGGTCACGTCCTTCTCCCGGCGCTCCTGCACCTGCAAGATGTGCCAGCCAAACCGGGAACGGAACGGGCCCTTGAGGTCACCGATATCGGCCTCGATCATGGCCTGCTCGAAGGCCGGCACCATCTGGCCCCGGCTCACCCAGCCCAGGTTACCACCGTCGGAGCCGGATACCGGATCATCGGAGTATTCTCTGGCCAGATCGGCGAAATCCGCGCCATCCTGAAGCTGTTGGTAAAGGTCACGGATCCTGGCTTCTGCTTCAGCGTCGGTGCGGGCCTCGGAGGGCCGGACCAGGATATGGCGGACCCGGTGCTGGCGAACCAGCTGTTGCTGCTCACCACCGCGCTTGTCCATGACCATGACCATGTGGAAACCGCTGTTGTTTTCCAGCACCGGCGAGGGTTCGCCGGTGTCGAGGCCAGGCACCACCGGCGCGACCAGCGACGGCAGCTGATTCTCGGTACGCCAACCCATGTCACCGCCCTCCAGGGCGTTACTGGCGTCCGACTCGGCGACCGCCACTTCCCGGAAGTCCCGGCCATCGAGGATCTGCTGGCGCAGCTGCTGCGCCTTGGCGCGAGCCGCCTCGACCGAAGCCTCACTGGCCGGGTCATCCACCTGGAGGAAAATATAGGCGAGCCGGTACTCGGCGGTGTTGCCGCCCCGGGATTCCAGGGCCTGCAGGTAGTTCTCCACCTCCCGGTCGGTTACCCGTACCCGGTTACCCACCTGTCGCTGCTGGACGCGGCTGGTGAGCATCTCGTTGCGGATCTGCTCCCGGGCCTGGCGGTAACTCACCCCCTCCGCGGCCAGCTGCTGTTCGAACTCGGCCCGGCTCATGTTGTTCTGCCTGGCGATGTTGTCCATGGTTTCGTTCAGCTCGTTGTCGCTGATGCGCATGCCCATCTTGTCCGCCATCTGCAACTGGATGGACTCGGTGATCAGCTGATCAAGCACCCTTTGTTCCAGCACATCCCGGGGCGGCAGGCCGGTGCCCTGCGCCTGCAGGCGGCCGATGATGGTATTGATCCGGGCTTCCAGCTCGGTCTGCAGGATCACGTCATCGTCGACAATAGCAACAACCTGGTCCAGCAGTTTGCGCTCGGCCTGGGCCGACACGGAGAGTGCCAGCATCAGGAACATCAGAAAGGTTGTCACACCCTGGCGAAAGGTCGCCTTCATAATCACCTCGTATCAAAAATGGTGTACACCGTTGGCCTGCGGTCTTGGTCCGGCCAAGGCTCAGGGAGTTCCGAAACGCCGGCGCTCCCTTTCATCAAACCCGTATATCGCCTCGGAGATCCGGGCCGAGGCACCGCCACTGCCACCCAACCCCTTGAGCTGGATCTGGAACAGGAGGCGGGTATCCAGTTGCTGGTCATCGGTCAGATAGTTCTGATGCACCACCTGGACGCTCCAGCAGCAGTTGTTGTATTCAAGCCCGGCAAGTGATCCCACTGTCCGGTCAAGGTCGGAATCGTAAACCCACCGGCCGATCAGGCTAACACGGTCTGAGACCGGAACAACCGCCGCAATATCCGACTGTTCCAGTTCATCCTTGCTGTAGGTATGCCCCAGGCTGGCCAGGTATCGGTAATCTTCCGAGTGGAAGGTCAGCTGGCTGCGACCCTCTTCGGTCTCGCCGGTGTCCGGATCCCAAAGGCCGGCGGAGCGGATTTCCAGGGTATCCAGTGGGCTGAGCACCAGCTCCCCGGCCAGTGGCGAACGGCTCCGGGTGCTGCCGCCGGCGCCAAACAGGGTCACTTCCCGGTCCTGGAAATATTGCACCTGGCCAATGCTGACCCTCGCCCTTTCCGCCCCGGTCACCAGGTCATTGAAGCGGCTGGTCAACGCCACGGTCAACTGGTTGGTATCGCCCACCCGATCGCCGCCGCTGAAACGGTCCGGTTCGAACAGCTGGTCAAAGCGGAAACTCTTGATCGATGTGTCGAAGTCCGGAATGTCGTTCTGGTCAGCGTCGGCATCTGCCCAGGCGTAATACAGTCGTGGTTCGAGGCTCTGGTTATACGGCAGGCCGAACAGTTCCGAGCGGCGGTCAAAATACAGGCCGTTATCCCACTCTGCCACCGGAACGGTGCGATCAAAACTGCCATCACCGAGACTGTAATCCTCGAGGTCGTACCGGGTGTAATCAACGCTCACGGAAGGGCGGCTGAAGCCCCAAAGGGAGCGCAACGGCACCGCCAGCTCCGGCACGGCTCGGAAACGCTGTCCGTTGGCCCGATCAAGGCCGGTCAGGTTGTCGTTGTCCCGGTAGAACCATGTGTACTGACTCTCCAGCCCGGCCTCCAGCCAGCCGGCCTCGGCCGTTCCGCCATACAGCACTTCCGGCAGTTGGGCGTAGGGTTTGTCCGCATCCGCGATAAAATCACTGATGGTCTGGTAATCGTTCAGGTAGGTCTCGAAGTACTGGCTGGCACTGCGATAACGCACGCCACCCCGGCGCCGGAGGTGGGTCGCCTGGTTGATTTCCAGACTGCGGTTGAGGTCAGTGAGGTAGTCATTGTCGCTGACCACCGAATAATCCCCGTAGCCGGTCCAGCCCTCTCCAAACCTGGCCCGGGTGCTGGCATCCAGCGCCCAGCGCTCACCGCTCTCGCCGGGATTCTCATCCCGGAAGTCGGAGTCCTTATTGATGTAACCCACCTGGAGCACGCTCTCGCCAAACCGGCTCAGGTAGCGGCCTTCCGCTTCGTTGAACAGACCCCGGCCATGGATGTACTGGGGAGTCAGTGTGGCATCATAGTGGGGCGCCAGGTTCAGGTAGTAGGGCACCGCCAGAAAGGCGCCGCTGCCGGCACTGGAGGATCCAAACTGGGGATAGAGAAAACCGGTCTTGCGGCGGTCATCGATGGGGAAGCTGGCCCAGGGCCAGTAGAACACCGGAACATCCAGCACTTCCAGGCGAACATGCCTGGCGGTACCGAAGCCCTCGGCCCGGTCCAGTTTGATGTCCGAAGCCACGATCGCCCAGTCATTCTGCTGGGGACCACAGGTGGTCAGCAGGCCATCGCTGATCTGCACCTGATTTTCGGAGATTCGCGCCAGACTGCCGGCGCTGCCCCGCATTTCCGGGCCGTGCAGCAGGAAGGTCGCGGTGTTGATGTCGAAGCGCCCGCTCTCCAGGCTGTAATCGGCGGATTCGCCCGTCAACAGAAAACCGTTGCCACGGCTCACCAATGGGCCGCTGACCGAAACCGATCCCGCCTGTTGATCGTAGCGGGCCTCCGAACCGGTGACTTCAAACGCCCCCTGGCGAATGCGGACATCACCGCGCAGGTAGAGCTCCCGGTCAATCTCGTAGCGAGCGCTCAGGCCACTGGCTTCCAGCGGCTCTCCGGCGTCCGCGCCCGGACCGGTGAAGGCAGAACCCCCAGCTTCCAGGCCGGAAGGAAGGTAGCCTCCGTCACAGAACACCGGCAACCGGTCCCGGACTTCCACGGGCAGTTCTGACCGGGGACGCCAATCAATCTCCGCTGCCGAAGGTGTGGTGCTGTCGTCAGACACAGCCGGTGCCGCCAGAACCAGTCCTGACAGGGTGACCAGGGCCGCGCCGGAAATCCGACGGATCCGGCCAGACAACCGGCGGGCCGGTCGCTTCGGACAGCAGATGGCGGATTGCACGGTGGCAGGATTCCTGTTCCGGAAAGTGGATTTCGGGGCCTGAATTCGAGCCGCCTAGTTTACACGGGCCCTTGCAGCTTGTTAACGGAAACTCCGCTGTAAAACCGTTTTACCCCCTTTATACTCCTCTGCTAACTTTCGAATTCAATGCCAACAAATATGTCGGGACAAGCAACCAACCCTATGGACACGCGCCAGCAGTCACTGACCCGCTGGGTCAGGCAGTTTTCCGGTTTCGAGCATGCCGAGGCGGAACCCGTCTCCGGAGATGCCAGCTTCCGCCGTTATTTCCGGGTATGGCGCCGGCAGCAGGACGGCGAGCAGACTCCGTTCATCGTCATGGATGCGCCCCCCGAGCACGAAGATTGCACCCCGTTCCTGGCCATTGCCCGGCACTGGCACGGTCACGGCGTGGCAGTGCCGGCCATCGAAGCGGAGGAGCTCGATCAGGGCTTCCTGCTTCTGGAGGATTTTGGCGACCAGCTGATGCTGGCCGGACTGACCCAAGACAACGCCGATGTGCTCTATCGGGAAGCCCTGGAAGAACTGGTTGCGATCCAGCAGCTGCCCTCCCCTCCGGACTACCCGTTGCCGCCCTACGATGCCGCGCTCCTGGACCGGGAGATGGCCCTGTTCCCGGACTGGCTGCTGGAGCGCCACCTGGGCATGGCGCTGGACAATGGGGCCCGGTGCCTGCTGGATACCACCTTTGCCTTCCTCCGGGAAAGCGCCCTGGCGCAACCGGAAGTGACGGTCCACCGGGACTACCACTCCCGGAACCTGCTGATCCGGCCGGGAACCGGCCAGCCAGGTGTGATTGATTTCCAGGACGCCGTCCGTGGCCCGGTCACCTACGATGCGGTTTCCCTGCTCAAGGACTGTTACGTGTCCTGGCCGGAAGAACGCCTGAGCCCGTGGCTGGAGATCTTCCGCCAGGCCACCCTGGAGAAGGGACTCCACCACGCCGATCCGGACACCTTCCGGCAATGGTTCGAGCTCATGGGCATGCAGCGGCACCTGAAGGCGGCCGGCATCTTTGCCCGTCTGGCCATCCGTGACGGCAAACAGGGCTACCTGGGCGACATCCCCCGCACCGTCAATTACCTGATCCGCGCCAGCGCCCGACAGCCGGCCCTGCGCCATTTCCATGACTGGCTGGCGGATACGGTCATGCCGCTGATCGAGGAGAAGATCGGCCCGGCCCCGGCACTGGAGGATACCCCGCTGTGAAAGCGATGATCCTGGCCGCCGGCAAGGGTGAACGTATGCGCCCGCTGACCCTGACCACGCCCAAACCCCTGCTCAGTGCCGGTGGCAAGCCGCTGATCGTGCATCACCTGGAGCACCTGCAGCGCGCCGGTTTTCGGGAAGTGGTGATCAACCATGCCTGGCTGGGCGACCAGATCGAATACACCCTGGGCACGGGTGAACGCTTCGGGCTGTCCCTGGAATACTCCCGCGAGGGCGAACCATTGGAAACCGCCGGCGGCATTATCCGGGCCCTGCCCTTGCTCACAGCCTCCGGTTCGGACTGGTTCCTGGTCATCAATGGCGATATCTGGACCGATTTCCCCCTCGCCCAGCTGGAGCCGGACCCGGACCGGGATGCGGTACTGGTCGTCACCAACAACCGTCCTCATCATCCCGAGGGTGATTTTCATTTGCTGGAATCCGGCGAACTGACCAGTGACGGCCCCCGCAAACTGACCTTCACCGGCATCAGCCTGCTGCATCGCCGCCTGTTTGCCGACCTCGATGACAGCGCCGGCAAGCTGGGGCCCATTCTGCGCCGCGCCATGGCCCGGGGCCGGGTTGCCGGACGTTACCACGGTGGCGGCTGGGTCGATGTGGGAACGCCGGAGCGCCTTCGGGAGCTGGATCGCCGGCTGGCCGCACAAGAGGCCTGACGCACCATGCCAAAGAGCACCGGCAACCCGACACTCCCGTCCCACCTCCAGGCCGAATTCAGCAGCCTGCTCCGGGAACTGTCCGCCTGCGGTCACCAGGCAGCCACCTTTATTGAACGGGTCCGGCTCCCTGGGTGGTGCCGCCGACCGCTGTTCTATTTTCTCGGCTACATTGCCCGGTCCGACGGCCGGGTCACCGAAGCCGACATCAACTATGCCGAGGGACTGATCCGGGCCCTGAATCTGTCCGGGCGCCAGCGCCAGCGGGCGATCGAGTGGTTCCAGCATGGCAAGAAAGCGGAGGACCTGCCTCCGTTGCGAGGACTGTCCCTGCGTCTTACCCGCCGGCTGTGGCCCGCCCCGGCGCTGACCGTGGCCATCTGCCTGTGCCACGCGGCGCAGATCCAGGGACCGCCCGGCAATCCTCGCCGTTACCGCTGTGAAGACGCCATCGACCAGATGGGCTTGCCGGTGGGAGTCGGCGATCACATTCTCGAAAGTTACGCCCGCAAGGTCTGGGTGCGCGCGGCAGACATGCCGTCCCGCCCGGAAACCTACGACCAGGCCTGCCAGTTGCTGGGTGTGAACCGCCGGGACTCCCCGGCCCTGATCAAGCGGGCGTATCGCCGCAAGGTCTCGGAATGCCACCCGGACAAACTGTCCCAGAAGGGGCTGTCACCCCGGGAACTGGCCATCGCCAAGGAGCAGCTGTTGCGTTACCAGCAAGCCTGGGAGCTGATCAAGCAACGGAACCACTCGGTGTGAACCATACCCGGCCGCCAGGGCATCGGTGGCCGGCCCGACTACGCACAGGTGCGGATCTTTTGGCGGCGAAAACACCGGCCCAAACTGGTAAACTGGCCAGCGATTGAACGACGGGGCCGGAACCGGACCTTTCGTATTCCGTACCATCCTGAACTGCTATCGAACACCACTGAGAGAGACATCATGAATCCGTACCTGATTGCCCCATCCATCCTCTCCGCCGATTTTGCCCGTCTGGGTGAGGAAGTCGACAATGTGTTGGCCGCCGGTGCCGATGTGGTGCACTTCGACGTGATGGACAATCACTACGTGCCGAACCTGACCATCGGCCCCATGGTCTGCCAAGCCCTGCGCAGGCATGGCGTCACCGCTCCCATTGATGTTCACCTGATGGTGTCCCCGGTGGACGACCTGATCCGCATGTTCATTGATGCCGGGGCCAGCTACATCACCTTCCACCCGGAGGCGTCCAACCACATCGACCGTTCCCTGCAACTGATCCGGGACGGCGGTTGCAAGGCCGGCCTGGTGTTCAACCCGGCCACGCCGCTGAGCTATATGGATTACGTGATGGACAAGCTGGACATGGTGCTGCTGATGTCGGTCAACCCGGGCTTTGGCGGCCAGAAGTTCATCCCCGGCACCCTGGACAAGCTGCGCGAAGCCCGCAAGAAAATCGACGCCAGCAATTACAACATCCGGCTGGAAATTGACGGCGGTGTGAAAACCGATAACATCCGCGAGATTGCCGAAGCCGGTGCCGACACCTTTGTCGCCGGTTCTGCCATCTTCAATACCCCGGATTACAAGGCCACCATCGACGCCATGCGGGCGGAACTGGAGCAGGCCCGGAAGGTAATTGGCGGATGAGTCTCAAAGGCCTGTTCAACGCCCGCTGGCCGGGCGTTGCCCTGTTCGACCTGGACGGCACTCTCGTAGACAGCGCACCGGACCTCGCAGCCGCGGTGGACCAGATGCTTGAGCATCTGGGCAGGACACCGGCGGGTATCGACAAGGTCCGGGACTGGGTGGGTAACGGCGCCGCGGTGCTGGTACGCCGCGCCCTGGCCGGCAAGACCGACTGGGAACCGGCGCAGCCGAAGGACGACGCCCTGTTCAAGGACGCCCTGGCGATCTTTTTCCATCATTACGGTCGAATCAACGGCCAGCACTCCCGTGTCTACCCGGGGGTGGAAGCCTGCCTGGCACACCTGAAGAACAGTGGCTGCCGACTGGCGGTGGTGACCAACAAACCGGAACAGTTCGTGGCGCCATTACTCAAACAGCTGGACCTGGACCACTGGTTTGACCTGAGCATCGGTGGTGACACGCTGCCGGTCAAAAAGCCGGACCCCGGCCCACTGCTGCATGCCATGGAGCAGCTCGGCGGTACCCGCGGTACAACCGTCATGGTCGGTGACTCCGCGGCCGATGTGAACGCCGCCATTGCCGCCGGCATTCCCTGTGTGGCGGTCCGCTACGGTTACAATTTCGGGGGATCGGTGGAAACCCTGGGGGCCGACGCGATTGTTGATTCACTGGCTGAGCTTTTGTAATCTCACAAGGACGTTTCATTGAACACTTGTTATCGGGAGATTCCTGCCGTGCAGGGACTGAATCTGACTGCAGCGCGAGGCATCCTCACAACCCGCGCGACACGATGGTGGCGATGGCGCACCGGCTGAACAGGCCTGGCGGCTGACGGGCGCACGCCTGTCGAGACCGTACCACCCCACGGAATGGCATCCGGCTTTTCCGTGCAAATGCAGATCAGAATTCAGGAAACCGACACATGACACCCGAGCAGTTCTCCGAGCTCGCCCACGCCGGCTTTAACCGTATCCCCGTATATCGCGAGGTCCTGGCGGACCTGGATACGCCACTGAGCACCTATCTGCAGCTCGCCAGTGGCCCCTATTCCTATCTGTTCGAATCCGTCCAGGGCGGCGAGAAATGGGGCCGCTATTCCATCATCGGCCTGCCCAGCCGGGAAATTCTCAAGGTCTATGACCACCGCATTGAAGTCAGCCGGGACGGCAAGGTGGTCGAGCAGGCCGAGGTAGAGGACCCGCTGGCGTTCGTCGACGAGTACCAACAGCGCTTCAACGCCCCGGACCTGCCGGAACTGCCGCGATTCAATGGCGGCCTGGTGGGCTACTTCGGCTACGACACCGTGCGCTACATCGAGAAGCGCCTGCGCCATTCCTGCCCACCGGACAGGATCGGCACCCCGGATATCCTGCTGATGGTCTCCGACGAGATCGTGGTGTTCGACAACCTGCGGGGCAAGCTGCACCTGATTGTCCACGTCGATCCGGCCGTTGAAGGCGCCTACGATCAGGCCCAGGCCCGCATCGACGAACTGGAGGCACGGCTGCACCGGCAGACCGCCAATGCCCCCCGCACTCCGGAACACCTGCGTGGCAAGGCCGTGGACGAGGGGGATTTCATCTCCGGCTTCACCCAGGACCGTTTCGAGGCCGCCGTCGACCGGATCAAGGAATACGTGCTGGACGGCGACGTGATGCAGACGGTCATCTCCCAGCGCATGTCCATTCCGTTCGAGGCGCCGCCCCTGAACCTGTACCGGTCCCTGCGGGTACTCAATCCGTCCCCATACATGTACTTCCTGGACCTGGACGACTTCCACATCGTTGGTTCGTCGCCGGAAATCCTGGCACGGGTGGAGGATGAAGAGGTGACCGTTCGGCCCATCGCCGGCACCCGCAAGCGCGGCGCCACCGATGCCGAGGACAAGGCCCTGGAAAACGAACTGCTGGCCGATCCAAAGGAAATTGCCGAACACCTGATGCTGATCGACCTGGGCCGCAACGACGCCGGCCGGGTCTCGGAAACCGGCACCGTCAAGCTGACCGACAAGATGATCGTGGAGCGTTACTCCCACGTCATGCACATCGTCTCCAACGTGACCGGCCGACTGAAAGAAGGTACCAGCTGCCTGGACGTCTTGCGGGCCACCCTGCCCGCCGGCACCCTCAGTGGCGCCCCCAAGATTCGCGCCATGGAAATCATCGACGAACTGGAGCCGGTCAAGCGCGGCGTCTACGGCGGCGCGGTGGGCTACCTCTCGTTCAACGGCAACATGGATACCGCCATTGCCATCCGCACCGCGGTGATCAAGGACAACACCCTGCACATCCAGGCCGGTGCCGGGGTGGTGGCGGACTCTGTCCCCCGCCTCGAGTGGAAAGAAACCATGAACAAGGGCCGCGCGATTTTCCGTGCCGTGGCCATGACCTACAACGATTTCGACCACTGAGGCGGAGGAACGGATTATGTTGCTGATGATCGATAACTACGACTCCTTCACCTACAACGTGGTGCAGTACCTGGCGGAGCTCGGTGCCGATGTGCGGGTGTACCGCAACGATGAAATCACCATCGAGCAGATCGAGGCCCTGCAACCGGAACGACTGGTGATCTCTCCGGGCCCGTGCACACCGAACGAAGCCGGCATCTCCATGGCGGCCATCCGCCACTTTGCCGGCAAGCTGCCCATCCTCGGCATCTGCCTGGGCCATCAAGCCATCGGCCAGGTGTACGGTGCCGATATCGTCCGGGCCGGCCGGGTCATGCATGGCAAGGTCTCGCCGGTCTATCACAAGGACATCGGCGTGTTCCGGGGGCTGAGCAATCCGTTGCAGGCCACCCGTTACCACAGTCTGGTCATTGACCAGAACACCCTGCCGGACTGCCTGGAAGTCACCGCCTGGACCCGCAATGAGGACGGCTCCATCGAGGAAATCATGGGCGTGCGCCACAAAACCCTGCCCATCGAAGGCGTGCAGTTCCACCCCGAGTCGATCATGACCGAACAGGGCCATGAACTGCTGCGCAACTTCCTGAGAACAAACAAATAAGAGGCCAACTCTCCATGGACATGAAAGAAGCTCTGAACCGGATCGCCTCCAACCTGGATCTTTCCCGGGAGGAAATGAAAGAGGTCATGCGCATCGTCATGAACGGCGAGGCCACCGATGCGCAGATCGGGGCTTTCCTGATGGGGTTGCGCCTCAAGAGTGAGACCATCGACGAGATTACCGGCGCCACCGAGGTCATGCGCGAGCTGGCCACCGGGGTGACGGTCAAGGCGGAGCCGCTGGTGGACATCGTCGGTACCGGCGGCGATGGCGCCAACCTGTTCAATGTCTCCTCCGCTGCGTCTTTCGTGGTGGCGGCGGCCGGAGGTTATGTCGCCAAGCACGGCAACCGGGGCGTATCGTCCAAGAGCGGCAGCGCGGATCTCATCGAGAAGGCGGGCATCAACCTGGACATGACTCCGGAGCAGGTGGCCCGATGTGTTGAACAGATCGGCGTCGGCTTCATGTTCGCCCCGGCCCACCATGGCGCCATGAAACACGCCATCGGACCTCGCAAGGAGCTGGGCTGCCGGACCATCTTCAACATCCTCGGCCCGATGACCAACCCGGCCGGGGTCAAGCGCCAGCTGCTGGGTGTGTTCACCAAGGAACTGTGTCGACCGATGGCCGAAGTGATGAAGCGCCTGGGCGCGGAGCACATCATGGTGGTGCACTCGAAGGATGGTCTGGACGAGATCAGTCTGGCCACCGTCACCCATGTGGCGGAACTGAAGGACGGGGAGATCAACGAGTACGACATCACCCCGGAAGACCTCGGTATCAAGAGTCAGTCCCTGGTGGGTCTGGATGTGGGTTCTTCCGAGGAGTCTCTGGAACTGATCAAGGCGGCGTTCGGCCGGGATCACGATGAGATCACCGAGAAAGCCCGGGATCTGATTGCCCTGAACGCCGGCGCGGCCATCTACATTGCCGGCCTTGCGGATACCCCGAAAGCCGGCGTTGAGATGGCGCTGGATGCCATGGGATCGGGGCTGGCTGCGGGCAAGATGTCCGAGCTGGCTGATTTTTCCCAGTGTTTTTAATACCGGCCTGATAACTTCGCAGCCGGACGATCGGAAGGGGAGGAGCTTTCCAAAACACGCCCGCAAGTACGTCCCTGTAGGGCTTGACTGCAGCCTTCCCTGGCTGCAGACAGTTTTGGAAAGCTCCTCCCCTTCCGCTCTCGCAGACTATTTACGGGCCTGATATGACAGACAGACATCTGGATAAGACTCCCACCATTCTTCGCAAGATCGTTGACCGGAAATGGCAGGAAATCGACGAGCGCAAACACCGCGTCACCGTTGACGATCTCAAAGCCATGGCGGGAGACCAGGCACCCGCCCGGGGTTTTGCTGACGCCATGCGAACACGTATCGAACAACAGACCCCTGCCGTGATTGCCGAGATCAAGAAGGCTTCTCCCAGCAAGGGCATCCTGCGGGATCCATTCGTGCCGGCCGAGATCGCCGAAAGTTATGAGAAAGGCGGCGCGGCCTGCCTGTCTGTGCTGACCGACCGTGACTTTTTCCAGGGCCATGAGGACTACCTGAAAGCCGCCCGGGCTGCCTGCAGCCTGCCGGTCATCCGCAAGGATTTCATGGTGGCGCCCTACCAGGTCTACGAAAGCCGCGCCATCGGCGCCGACTGCATCCTGCTGATTGCCGCCTGCCTGACCCGTTACCAGATGCAGGAACTGGAAAGCATCGCCCGGGAGATCGGGCTGGATGTGCTGGTGGAGGTGCACGATCCTGAGGAGATGGACGACGCCCTGACCCTGGAAACGCCCCTGGTCGGCATCAATAACCGTAATCTGCACACCTTCGATGTTTCCCTGGATACCACGTTCGAGCTGCACGAGCGGATCAGCCAGGACCGGCTGACAGTCACCGAGAGCGGGATCATGACCCGGGACGATGTGGAAGCCATGACCAGCCGTGGTATTTACGGCTTCCTGGTAGGGGAATCGTTTATGCGGGCGGAAGAACCCGGTCAAAAACTCAAAGAACTGTTTTTCCCAGAAGGCTAACTGAGAAGTCAGATACAGTCCGGCGGGTGGGTCGGGGCAAAATCGTGCGGAGCCAGGGATGGCGGAGCCGAGCGTACAGGGATGTATTCACAGCGTATTTTGGCCCGACTCACCCGCCGGGCTGTGCACCAGGTATTACTCCCGATTACCAGCCAAAGCTTCCTGCAATAACTCCAATAAATGAGCCGGCATCCCGCTGGCAAGCTTCAGAGCCGCCTCATGCCCCCGGGGCGACATCTTGCCCCAGGTCCGGCGCACAATGCGGAGCCACTTTTCCCGGTCATACTCCGGCTTTTCCTCGTAGAACGGGGCAAAATAGCGCTCCAGGAACACCATGCAGGCCACGTCCTCCAGCAACTGGGTGTCCGGATCCTGGTGCAGTTCCCGCTTGGTCAGGATGGTTTCCACCCGCTGGCACTCCTCCTCGGGATAACCGCATTCGGCCATGATCTCCGCCGCCCGGCGGCCGTGCATACGGCCACAGGCCTGCCGCCACTGGTAGTAATTCTTCCGGCCCTCTCCGAACTCGCTCCGGGGCATGGTCCAGCGCTCGATGTGCTGGGCCCGGCAGGCGATCTGCATGCGCTCACCAGGCTCAGGTTCCAGTTCAAACAACCAGCGGGTCATATGCAGACTGTAGACATACTCCCGAGGCAGGGTCTCGCCACCCAGCTCCTCCCGGTTCGGGTCGGCCTGGTTGGCTTTATCAATTTTGCTCAGGGTACAAGCGAGTCTCTCGGACACAGACATCTGGAACTCCGGAATAGGTAAAACAAGTTCCTGAGTAGGTAGATCCACCAAGATGTGAACTAGTTCTCAGAACTTGATTTTGCCATGGAAAGTGAGCAGTATTTAATGTGCATTTTGAAACTTTCGGGGAGTAACTTCAAACCGTGCGCCTGACTGACCCACCGATCCCCCCGAAGTGGCACCAAGCCTATCTGGCTTACCAAAAGCGCACGGAGTGGGTTTTTGCGATCCATAGTGCCTGGCTTCTGATAGCCGCTCTTCTCGCGTATCAATTCAGCTATGGCTTACGGGGCACCCAGAATCCTGAACTTTTGTCGATAGAGTCGCTTGCGCGGGCACCTGTTTACGTCAGCGCCACAATCACATTGCTGTTACATTTTACGGACGCAGCCAATTGGCATCCGAAAGTGTTAGTCAGGATGATGTCCCTGTCTCTGTCCCTGATGATGTTGGGATTGTTCCTGGTCTACGCCAAGCTTTGGCCCGAATCACTCACTGAGTTCAGTGGAAGGCTTACTATCAGCTTTTTCGCTATGGCTGTTCTCGCCACTGTGGGAATGAGGGATTGGTTAATCCAGATCATCACTCCACTAATGCTTTTCGTCGTTACGGCCAAACTGGTTCAGGTTCCGTTAACCAGTTTGGCCCCCTTGCTTTTTAGCCCTTTGCTCATGCTGATAATTGGCTGCGCAGTCTCGGAAATCTTGCGCCGCTTGGGTAAGTATCAGTTCCTGAGTGAGGAGGAAATGAAAGAGCTGGCGACTACCGATCAACTGACCGGCTTACTTAATCGACGCGCTTTCCTGCCTCTGGTCAGGCACGCCATAAGCCGCGCCCGTCGTGAAAAACAGGAACGGTTTTGCCTGATTATCGGAGATCTGGATTACTTCAAGGCGGTCAACGACACCTATGGACACGACTTCGGCGATCTCGTCCTCCGGGAGACAGCCATCCGTCTAGGCGCCAGCTTACGCCAGCAGGATGCCGTCTGCCGGTGGGGAGGTGAGGAGTTTCTGGTACTCTTACCTGCCACTGACTCTGAAGGGGCCATGGAGGTCGCTCGTAAAATCCTTGCCGCGATGGCAAACACACCTTTCCGCTGCCCGGATCCGGATCGTTGCCGGGAAGTTTCTGTGCGGCAAACCATCAGCCTTGGGTTGGCCTGCTTCAACGAAGAGGACTCACCGGAAAGCCTGATTGCAAGCGCAGATCTTGGGCTTTACCGAGCGAAATCAGAAGGCCGGAACCGAGTGAGGATGGATCCGGCCAGGGAAACGGTTACGTTGGCTCAAGCCTGAGCTGACGGCCGCGCCTTGATCCGGTCATACCAAGCCTGGAGATGGGTCTGCTCCGGCTTGATCCGGATGTTCACCACCCGGGCAAAAGCCACGGTCGTAAAAGCATTGATGTCGGCGGCGGTGAACCGGTCGCAGCAGATGTATTCCTTGCCTTCCAGGTGCTTGTCCAGGAAGTGCATGAACTTCTCGACGCCCTGACCACACTCCTCACCCCACTCCTTGATGGGGTTCATCCGGTCCTTGAAGTAGCCGGTGGTGTGCTGGAAGCACATGCCGGTGGGCATGAAGAAGTAGAAGTCGATCCAGCGCAGCCATTGTTCGAGGTGAGCCTTTTCCAGAGGCGTTTCACCCAGCAGCTTGGGCGCACCGGGGTAAGCCTCTTCGAAATAACGGCAAATGGCCATGGTCTCGGCAATACAGGTTCCGTCATCCAGTTCCATCACCGGCACTTTCTTCATCGGATTGCGGGCAACGAATTCCGGCGTCAGGTTCTCGCCTTTCTGCAGGTCGATCTCGACGAATTCGGCCTCGTCCAGCAGGCCCTTCTCGGCCATGAACATGCGCACGCGGCGGGGATTCGGGGCAGTTTTTGTTTCAAAGATCTTCATCAGGATCGGCTCCGTTCCGGGTGTTGGATGAATGAACGTGATTGCTGAGAACAGCACAGAGACTGACCGCAAAAAACAGTTGCGTCAAGCAACTGTTAAGCGGCCTCCGATCAACTCCGTGGCAGCCAGCTCCGGATCTGCTCCAGTATCCACTGGGGTTCGTCCAATGGAAGGTCGTGACCGGCGTCGGGATGCAGCCTGAGAGTCCATTGCCAGCGGGACTCCAGGGCTTCGCTGCATTTGAAGTGCACGATACGATCCCCACGGCTGGCCAGCAGCAAGGCATCCGGTAACGGTCGGCGGGATGCCGGGGTAAAGCGGGCCGCGGCCCGCAACTGATTGAACGCAGTGGCCAGGCTGACCGGGCGCTGGCGCTGGATACTGTACCAGCGTTTGGCCAGGGCCAGGGGCACCGGCCGGTTGGAGGTCAGGTGCAGCAGATCACGCTCCCGGTCAAACAGCTCCCGACGCGAGAGCAACCGAAGCACCCGGGGCCAGGCCACAGGCCGCATCCGTTGCCAGGGCGGGCTGAACCCGGAACTGGTATTGATCATCACCAGCTGCTGGATTTCCCCGAGTTCCGCGCTCTGGGCCCAGTCGAGTGCCACCATGCCGCCCATGGAAAGGGCAATGATGCCGAAAGGCCGCGGGATGTGACTAACCTGCTGGCAGACCTGCCGGCGGATACCTTCAATGGTATCGGGGCTGTCCTGCCGGTAATGGACACCGGTCCCGGGAAGATCTACGGCGTGGAAACGGTGCCCGGGAAACGCGGACTGCAACGCCACCGGGAACCCCCCCCAGTGCGCCTGCTCCCGTGTCAGTCCCCGCAACAGTATCCAGTGCATGTCAGATCGAATCCCGGTACCAGTGCATGATCGCCGCTTCCCTCAGCATGGCCTCCTGTTCCCTCTCCGGCAACCAGTTCCGGTGGCTGGCGGCGGCATTGAGCAGAAAGTCGATCCAGGTGAGGTGTGTCCGTAGCACGCGCTTGTGACGATGGGGCACCAGTGGATTGAACAGGCCATCGAGCCGGAACAATTGCCGCGGGCGCTTTCGAATCCAGCGCCAGGACCCCATCTCCAGAGTCAGGGGCAGGAAGACTCCGGGATTATCCCGGTTGATCTGCTTGTAGAAGTAGTCCCAGAGATCACCATGGGTCAGGTAATGGCGTGACTGGGGCTCGAACTTGTAGTCGTGATTCGGGTAGGCCTGCTCCCAGATCAGCTTGAGGGCCATCACCGCCGCTATCCGCCGCATGGGCCGACGGCGATAGGCGTAGGGAAACCAGATCTGGTCCTGCCAGCCAAAGCCGCTGTGGCAATCCAGGGCAACGCTGAAGGACCGTCCCGGCAACAGTTCCCGGATGACGGTTTCCAGGGCCTGATTCTCCACCTCCATACCCTGCTCGGGATCGCCGATGTACCAGGGCAATCTCCGGGACAGTCGCTGACCACCCAGCAGGAAGGCGCTGCGATCCTGGGCGGTGATCGGAGCATTCCGCATCAGATCCACGCCGCTGGGGTTACTGCGCTGATTCAGGTACATCCCGCCCGGGTTGAGGATGGGCAGGACCGTCACGTGAACCCGCTCCAGCAGTGCCGCCAGCTGTTCATCCCAGGCCAGCCTTTTCAGCAGCCCATCGAGCCAGGCCATGACCACCTGGGAACCGATCCGCTCCAGCCCGTGTACGCCGCCAACGAGCAGCACCGCGGGGGCTTCCGGCCTGGCCGAACCGATATCGACCCGGTAGATGGGCAATTGCAGATCATCCATGGCGACATGATCAACCACACGACTTTCGACCTGCATCGGTGCCTCCGCCAGCATCCGTTCCAGGGCCGTCATCTCCGGCAGGAAGGTTCTCAGCTGCTTCCGCTGCCGCTGTCCCCGTTGCGCTTGCTCACCGGCAATCGCCGTGTGGGGAGTCAGATCACGTAATTCGGTCATGCGCACACCTCCAGCCAACAACCTTTCAAGATAACCGCCTGAAGCTACAGATTGTTGACAGTGGCGCCGACAATATGACGCGAAACACGACGCTTTTCGGCCATTTCCTTGAATCTCGATTCAATTTCCTTATGCTAGAAAGGGAATTCTTTCGAGAAATCTTGTTTTGAAGAACGCAGTAGCGGTTCCAAAAACAACCCCTCCCTCCGATCCTGTGCGATCGCAGTTTGGTCATTCCTGTAAGCGCTCTACTGCGTTACCAACCCCAAAGGAGAAGTAACCATGAGGAAGATTACTTCTGTCGCGCTCCTGTGTGCGGCGGCAATCCCCGGCATGGCCCAGGCCAACGAGTGTGGTGAAGTATCCATCACCGAGATGAACTGGGCCTCCAATACGGTGGTTACCAATGTCGCCAAATTCATCATGGAGCAGGGCTATGGCTGCGATGTCACCATTGTTCCCTCCGATACCGTGCCGGCTGTCACCTCGGTGGCCGAGAACGGTGAGCCGGACATTGTCACCGAGTTGTGGCTGAACTCTGCCGGCGAGGCGTACCTCCGTCTGGAAGAACAGGGCAAGGTTGAGCGCCTGAGCAAGGTGCTGGAGCCGGGTGGTGTTGAAGGCTGGTGGATACCCACCTACCTGGCGGAGAAACATCCGGAGCTCACCACCATCGAAGGCGTGATGGAAAATCCGGAACTGGTCGGTGGTCGATTCAATAACTGCCCGGATGGCTGGGGCTGCCGAGTGGTCAGTGACAACCTGATTCGCGCCCTGGACCTTGAGGACTCCGGCATCGAAGTCTTCAACCACGGTTCCGGTGAGACGCTGGCGTCTTCCATGGCTTCCGCGGTCCAGAACGAGGAACCCTGGTTCGGCTACTACTGGGGCCCGACCGTACCGCTGGGCAAGTACGACATGACACGGGTTGAACTCGGCGAATACAAGCCCGAGGTTCACAAACGGAACCAGACCCCGGATGCCGAGAACCCGGGCGTTTCCGAGTTCCCGGCGGCCACCATCCTGACCTCGGTGACCACGGACTTCAAAGAGCGTGAACCGGAAGTGGCCGAGATGCTCAGCGAGCTGACCTTCAAGACCGCGACCATGAGCTCGATTCTGGCCTGGATGGACGCCAACAACGCCTCCGGCGAAGAAGCGGCTGTGTACTATCTCAGCAATAACAGCGACGAGTGGTCCACCTGGCTGAACGACTCAGCCCGGAAAAACCTCGCAGCCATTCTCAATAACTGATAGCCCCACCCCGCCCGGGACACCCGCTTTCGGTCCGTCCCGGGCCGTTTCTTTCCCGAACCGATCTGAAGCCAGACGCGCAGGAGAGGCTGACCCCTGATGGCAACCTACGATCCGTTATTTTCATCACTGGGCCTTGAAGAGTGGTGTTCGCAAGGCCAGAGCGATGCCCCCATGTCCATGGCTGCCCTGTTGGCCAAAACCAAGGGCGAAAACACCGAACCGGAATCGATCTGGGACGCACCGTTC
Organism: Marinobacter sp.; assembly: GCF_041690455.1. Lineage (GTDB taxonomy): Bacteria > Pseudomonadota > Gammaproteobacteria > Pseudomonadales > Oleiphilaceae > Marinobacter. Next base: position 37,640 of record NZ_JAWLHI010000016.1, on the reverse strand, counting down.
CCCTCGATGGATGCGCTCAACGAGTCCTGTGCGGCCTTTCCGCAGTCGCGGGAGCTGACCAAAGGGCTCGAGCAGGGGTTTCTCGCTATCAAGGACAGCCTCAGCCTGGTGCTCGATCCGTTGACCCAGCCACTGAGCTGGTTTCTGGATGGCGCCTTGTACGCCATGCTCAACACGCCGTGGTGGATTGTCATTCCGCTGTTGCTCGCGGTGGTTTACCTGGTCACCAAATCCTGGAAACTGATGGCGTTCGTTGGCGGCAGCATCGTACTGCTGGCGTTCATCGATCACTATGACTACGCCATGCAGACCCTGGCCATTATCTTTGTCTGCGCCTTCTTGTGCGTCTTGCTCGGCGTACCTATCGGGATTGCCATGGCCCGGAGCAACACCTTGCAGCGGCTGATCATACCGGTGCTGGACATGCTGCAGACCCTGCCGCCGTTCGTGTACCTGATTCCGCTGATCTTCCTGTTCAGCGTGACCGAGTCCAAGCTGTATGGCATTGCCATCATCCTCTACGCCATTGTTCCCGTAATCCGCCTGACCAACCTGGGGATCCGGCTGGTGGACAAGGATGTGATCGAGGCGGCCGATGCCTTCGGCATGACCCCCCGGCAAAAGCTCTACAAGGTCCAGATCCCGCTGGCACTGCCGAACATTATGGCCGGGGTGAACCAGACCATCATGATGAGCCTTGCCATGGTCGTGATTGCCTCCCTGGTATCCGCGCCCGGGCTGGGTGTGCTGGTCTTGAGGGGTATCCGGAACCTGGAACTGGGTGTTGGCCTGGTATCCGGCCTGGGCATCGTCATCCTGGCGGTGATCCTCGACCGGGTCACCAAGGCATCGCTCGCACGCATAAACGCATCCCAGAAGCAGTGAGGACACGCTCGTGGCAAACGACATCAAGATTTCGATCAGAAAACTGTTCAAGATCTTCGGCCCGGATCCCGACGTGGCTCTGGAGTATGTGCGCCGGGGCATGAACAAGGCCGACCTGCTGGAACAGCAGAACCATGTCCTGGGCCTGCGGGACATCAACGTGGATATGCGGGACGGTGAAATCACCGTGATCATGGGCTTGTCCGGTTCCGGAAAATCGACGCTGATCCGCCACCTCAACCGCCTGATCGAGCCGACGGCCGGGGAGATCCGGATGGATGGCGAAGACGTGCTCAGCTACAGTGAGGAGCAGTTGCGCAAGCTCAGGCGGGAGCGCATGTCGATGGTGTTCCAGAAGTTCGCCCTGCTCCCCCACAAAACGGTGCTGGAAAATGCCGGTATGGCCAAGGCCATCCGGGGTTACACCACTTCTGATTTCGAGGCCGATGCCCGCAAATGGCTGGCCCGGGTGGGGCTGGAAGGCAACGAGAACCAGTACCCGCACCAGCTCTCCGGTGGCATGCAGCAGCGAGTCGGGATTGCCCGGGCGCTGGTTTCCGATGCCCCGATCATGCTGATGGACGAGGCGTTTTCAGCGCTCGACCCGCTGATCCGCTCGGACATGCAGGACCTGCTGCTGGAGCTGCAGGAGGAACTGCACAAGACCATCGTGTTCATCACCCACGACCTGGACGAGGCGCTCAAGCTCGCCGACCACCTGGTCATCCTCAAGGATGGCGAAGTGGTGCAGCAGGGCGACCCCCAGGAGATCCTCCTCAATCCGGGTGATCCGTACATCGTCGACTTCATCTCCGACATCAACCGAGCCCGGGTACTGCGGGTCCGCTCGGTCATGAAGCCGGGCACGGAAGCCGGGGAGGACTACGCGGGCGATATCTCCGAACGGGACAATCTCGAAACCGTGCTGGCACGCTCCGGTGGCGATACCGACCTGGCATTCCGCGTGGTCCGGGATGGCCAACAGGTCGGCTCTTTGCATATGAAGGATCTGACCAAAGCCCTGGTACCAACGGTCGCAGCTTCGGAGTCGCGCCAACGGGCCTAGCAAAGGGGAAGGTTACAAACCGCGGGCGAGGGGCTATGATGAATGCAGTCGCCGCTCACCTGCGGTTAACCGGTCCCGACCAATGCTCAAGGTTTTCCTTCTCATACTGACGTTGTTTCTCTCGGCCTGCTCACCCGAAGAGCCACCCCGTTCCCCGACCGAACAGATTCAGCCTGCAGCCGCACCCGGCACAGACACCCCGAAGCCGACAAGCCCGATCGTTGTGCTGGCCGCCGACCCCTGGTGCCCCCATAACTGCATCTCCGGAACCGCGCCCGAGGGCTACATGGTGGATCTGGCCCGCGAGGCTCTGGAGTTGGCCGGACTCGAGTTACAGTACGTGAATATGAGTTGGGCGCGGGCACTGGAGCAGGCCGAGGCAGGCTACATCGACGGCATCATCGGGGCGTTCACGTCCGACGCTCCCCATTTCATCTTCCCGGAAGAATCCCTGGGCACCTCCCACATCGAGCTGTACACCCAGCCCGGGCAGGACTGGCGTTACGAGGGTGTCGATTCCTTGCGGGACCAGACCCTGATTGCCCTGAACGGCTATTCCTATTCGCCCGAACTGGACGACTATATCCGGCGTAACCGTGACAACCAGAAACGGGTGTGGATTCTCTCGGGGCCGGCGCCCCTGGAGCGTGCCATCAAACTGATTCTTGAGGACCGTTCCGATGTTCTGCCCGAGGACCGGGATGTCATGGCCTGGACCCTCCGGCACCAGCTGCCGGGCGTTCAGCTCCGCAACGCCGGCGCTCTCTACGATACGCCGGTCTATATAGCCTTCTCGCCCGCCAGTCCCCGTTCGGCAGAGCTGGCCAACGCCCTCAGCCGTGGCATCCGGGAGCTACGGGCATCCGGGCGTCTGACCGAGATCCTCGCAGGTTACGGCGTGTCCCCGGTGGACTGAAACGCGGTAATCGTTTCCCCGGACGGGGTGCTCAGCTGCAGCTGCCCCTCGCGCCCGATCCGCATCCGGGAAACCTCACCGAGTATGCCGAGGAAACGGGTTTCCTGATCCATCAGCGCCGGTGCGCAGGCCATCCGGGTGGAGGCAATGGCACCGAATCCGACGCCTTCGCCGGTCAGCCGGTAGCTGCCGGTATAGCGATTGCAAGACCCCCGCCCCGCTACCCGGTTGTCCGAGAGGAAGCGGATGCTTACCCGGGAACTGTCGATAATACCGGTACCGGCAATGTCTTCCACCACCCACTCTGCACCCCGGAGCAACCGCTGTGGATCGCCCCCGCAGCCGCTGTAGGTTTGCCCGTTTACCGTCAATCGGGTCTGGGCCGGATACTGGGCGCCGGACATGCTGTCCTGGCATAGCTGGCGGGCCACGGTCAGCCTGACATTGAGATCGTCGCCTCTGGCCAGGAATTCCCGGCCATGGCGGTCAGCCATTACCTGTTCCACTTCAAGCCGCTTCACGCCATCCTCTTCGAAGGGGCGCTCAAGCCGGAGCTCGCCACCGGAGACCACCGCTCGCCAGAACGGTTCGTTACCCCTGGCCTCGAACGGCATTTCTACCGCCCCGGGCACCAGGCATTCCGGATAGGTCTCACCCCGGATGGTCAACGTTGCCTGCTCACCCTTGCTCCAGAACCGGGTCTGATCCTCACCCGGCGCCACATACAGGGCACCGGAGGCGCTCCTGGCGGGCTTGAGCAGCAGTCGACGATCCAGGTAATCGATTCCCAGCAGGTCCTTGTCTTCCCCGGGGGTGACCCGGATTTCCATCTGACCACAGTGATAAACCGATTGCGGCTCCGATCCGGCCCCGGACTGCCCGGTGGCGACACAGCCCCCCAGCAGTCCGGTGATAATCAGAACGGCTGTCCCTGTGCGGTATTGTAGAAACATGATCTCTCCGTTGATCCCGATAACAAGGCGGGTATTGTAAGCCGGCAGCAACCGCACCGCCATGGCACAGGTCCGCTGGCCGAGCTGCGGATTCGGCGGTATGGTAGGGTGGCCTGACTCCTGCCACTGAGGTTGCTGCCATGTCCGTCCGGCTCTACCAATTCGCCATTTCCCATTACAGCGAGAAAGTCCGCTGGGCCCTGGACTACAAAGGTATCCGCTACCAGCCGGTGAACCTGCTGCCCGGCCAGCACGTCAAAACCATCCGTACGCTCACCGGCCAGGCCTCCTCGGTCCCGGTACTGGACCACGATGGCGAGATCGTCCAGGGCTCTTCTGCGATCATCGACTACCTGGACGAGACGTTTCCGGAACACCCGCTGACGCCGTCCGATCCGGAAATCAGGGACAAAGCACTGGCCTGGGAACAACGTCTGGATGACGAGGCTGGCCCGGCGGTACGTTGCTGGGCCTACCATTACCTGCTGCAGCGCCCCAGGCTGGTGGTTCCCATGCTGGCTTCCGGCACGCCCTTCTATAACCGTATTCTGCTGAGCCTGGCCTTCAGCCGGGTTGACGAGATCATGCGCGACTGGATGAAGATCAACCAGAAAACGGCGGATGCGTCGCAGCAGGTTCTGGAAACCCTGCTTACCGAACTGGCGGACATCTACCAGCAGCAGCCCTACCTGGCCGGCGACCGTTTCTCCCGTGCCGACCTCACCGCCGGTGCCCTGCTCGCGCCGCTGTTCCAGCCGCCGCAATACCCGGTGCCCTGGCCAAAGCGGCAGCGGCTGTTGCCGGATATGAGAAACTGGCTCGACCAGTGGCAGGAACAGATCGAGCCACTGGCCCGCCTGTACCGGGAACACCGCGAGCGCTGATCCGGGAGTTGGCGTAAAACGCCAATGGGCCTGACGCAAACCGACAATGCAATCCTGCCCGCCTGTGCCAATATAGATGCCAGGTAATGACCGGATCGGGACAGGTTATGGCTTTGATGGACATGATGCAGGCGGTGCTCGAGGACAGCAGCTTGCTCTCACTCTGGCAGCAGGTGGCACCCTGGCTGGCCCTGGACGAGCGCCAGCTGATTTTCGTGTTTGCCACGCCGGTCTTCATAGCGGTGACGGTCTGGGAGTACCTGAAGATCCGGCACGATCCGCGGCTGATGGATGCCCGGGAAGCGGTCCGGAACTTTGCGCTCGGCGCCGGTTACCAGGTCACCGAGCTGCTGTTTGCAGGCGTTATCGCCTTCCCGGTTTACGCCCTGTGTTATCACTACCGGCTGATTGATCTCGAGCTCACCTGGCTGACCGGTTTCCTGACCTTCCTTGGCGTGGATTTCTGCTTTTACTGGATGCACCGGGCCAGCCACCGGATGCGCTGGTTCTGGGCTGCCCATGTGGTGCATCACTCCTCCGAGCGGATGAACTTCTCCACGGCCATGCGCCAGAATGCCACCAACATCTTCAACGGCATGTGGATCTTCTACCTGCCCCTGGCCCTGATCGGCCTCAATCCGGTCTGGATCGGTATCGCCTATGCCTTTTCCCTGGTGTACCAGTTCTTCATCCATACCACGCTGGTGGGCCGGCTGCCCGGCTGGGTCGAACTACTATTCAACACTCCCAGCCACCACCGGGTGCACCACGGCCGTAATCCCGGTTATATCGACCGCAATTATGGCGGCACCCTGATTGTCTGGGACCGGCTGTTCGGAACCTTCGTCGACGAAGACGCCAAGGACCCGCCCGACTATGGCATTACCCGCCCGGTACCCTCGAACAACCTGCTGGTACTCTGGACCCACGAGTACGTGGACCTTTTCCGGGACATGGTGCGCCCCGGAGACGTCTGGTCACGGCTGAGTCACCTTTGGCATGCCCCGGAATGGCAACGGCCCGATCCCTCAAGGGACGCCCGACAGGCCCGGGACTGACCCCGGAAAGCCCTGGCCTGTCGCCCACTGAGCAACCCGGGTTCGAATACACCCCCGGCCTGTGGCATGATCTTATTCCAGCACGCCCCGATGAACTGAATGCCGAGGACCCATGGCTGCAGCTTTTGATGTGTATTCCCGCCGGTACCGTACCTGGCGGAGATTCCGTACCGGCCTGGCAGGCCTGTTGTTGGCAACCGTTGCAGTATCCACCAGTGCCGAGACGCTGACCGCAGCGGTCGCTGCGAACTTTACCGGCACCATGGAAAAGCTGATCCCCCTGTTCGAGCAGAACACCGGCCACCAGATCCGGGCCAGCTATGGCTCAACAGGCAAGCTCTATGCCCAGATTCGCCAGGGCGCCCCCTTCGACGTGTTTCTGGCAGCGGATCGGGAACGACCGGAATTGCTGGAGCGGCAGGAGCTGGGGGTCACGGGCACCCGCTTCACCTATGCCAGCGGTCGACTGGTACTCTGGAGCCGGTCCGGAGACGCTTTCCAGGACCCCGAGGCCTATCTGTCAGCCAGCCCGGGCCCCCGCCTGGCCATTGGCAACCCCCGTACGGCACCCTATGGCGTCGCCGCCATGGAAGTGCTCAACACGCTGGGCCTGACAGATACGATCCAGCGGCGCCTGGTCCGTGGCGATTCCATCGCCCAGACCTTCCAGTTCGTGGCCACCGGCAATGCCGAGGCGGGCTTTGTCGCCCTGGCCCAGCTTCGGGCCTGGGACGGCGAGAGCGGTGCCAACTGGATCGTCCCGGCCTCGCTGCACCAGCCCATCGACCAGCAGGCCATCCTGCTGGCCCGGAGCAAGTTCCCGGAAGCCGCCAGGGCCTGGCTGGACTTTCTGGCCAGCGAAGAAGCACGGGCAATCATCGAAAAAGATGGCTACGATACCGGTGACACGCCGGAGCCCTGAACCCGGCTGACAAAGGCGACGGAGATTTCATGGGCCCGGAATGGCAGGCCGTCTGGCTGACACTGAAACTGGCAGGCATCACCACACTGCTGTTACTGATCATCGGCACCCCGCTGGCCTGGTGGCTGGCCCGCAGCCAGCACTGGTCGCGGCAACCGGTATCCGCCCTCATTGCCCTGCCCCTGGTGCTGCCACCCACCGTTCTGGGCTTTTACCTGCTCATCGTGATGGGTCCGGATGGTCTGGTGGGAAGACTGACCGAACAGCTGGGCCTGGGTCTGCTGCCGTTTACCTTCGAGGGACTCGTGGTTGCCTCGATCATCTACTCCCTGCCGTTCACCGTGCAACCGCTGCAGAACAGCTTCATGACCATTGACCAGCGCCTGCTGGAAGTGGCCGCCACGCTCCGGGCGTCGCCAAGGGACCGCTTCTTCACCGTGGTCCTGCCGCTGGCGCACCCGGGTTTCCTGAGTGCTGCGGTGCTGACCTTTGCCCATACCGTGGGTGAATTCGGCGTGGTACTGATGATCGGGGGCAATATTCCGGGTGAAACCAAGGTGTTGTCAGTGGCCATCTATGACCATGTCGAAGCCCTGGATTATGGTTCGGCACACTGGCTGGCCGCCGGCATGCTGGCATTTTCCTTTGTCGTTCTGTTGAGCCTGTATAGTCTCAACGGCCGCCTTCAGCCCGGGGTGATGAAATGACCATTTCCCGGGGAGTCCAGGCACGCTTCCGGTGCAGCTTCGGGGCATTCCGCCTCGACGTCGACCTCGACCTGCCCGGCAGTGGCGTCACCGCGCTGTTCGGGCACTCAGGCTGCGGCAAGACCACCCTGCTGCGATGCATCGCTGGCCTCCAGTGCGCCGATGGTGCCCTGACCGTCAACGGTGAAACCTGGCAGGACGGCTCCCGGAGCCTGCCCGTGCACCAGCGCTCACTGGCCTATGTCTTCCAGGAAACCAGTCTGTTCCCACATCTGAGCGTTCGCCGGAATCTCAATTACGGCTTCCGTCGCATTCCGGAGGCCCGGCGCCAGGTCGGCTTCGACCAGGCGGTGAGCTGGCTGGGCCTGGGCCACCTGCTCGAACGTATGCCCGAGCGCTTGTCCGGCGGCGAACGTCAACGGGTGGCCATTGCCCGGGCGCTGCTGACCAGCCCCGACTTGCTGCTGATGGACGAGCCGCTCTCGGCCCTGGATGCGCGCAGCAAGCAGGACATCATGCCCTATCTGGAAACCCTCAGGGATTCCCTGGCCATTCCAATCCTCTATGTTTCCCATTCCACCGGGGAGGTCGCAAGGCTCGCGGACCACATCGTGATGATGGATAACGGCCGAGTGGTTGCCGAAGGTCCATTGCAGCAGACCCTGGCCCGTACCGACCAGCCGTTCGGGCTCGAAGAGGACGCCGGTGTGATCATGGAGGCGGTCATCGGCCAGCGGGATGAGCAATGGCATCTTTGCCGGGCGGATTTCGACGGTGGCCACCTGTGGTTGCGGGACGACGATGCACTCACCACCGGCCAACGGATCCGTCTGCAGGTATTGGCAAGGGACATCAGCATTGCCCTCAGCCAGCTCACTGAACAGAGCACCCAGAACCTGGTGCCTGCCACCATTGATGAAATCGCCTCGGACGTCAGCCCCGGCACGTCAATGGTCAGACTCATGGCGGGGAACACCCCCTTCCTGGCCCGGCTCACCAGCCGGTCGGTTCACACCCTGTCACTGCAACCCGGCCAGCGGGTCTGGATGCAGGTGAAGTCGGTTGCCATTGTCGACTGACACCCCGTGCATGAGCTATGGCCTCTTTGGCCGCAGCCGGTGACGGCCCCAGCGTTTAACCTGTAGGCAATGAGTACATCCAATGCCCATCAACAGGAGCCGTAATGAACCGGGTCAACCATCGCGTGCGAAGTGGCAATATCACGCTCCATGCCGTCACCGAGGGCGACCCCGGCAACGAAGCCCTGGTACTGGTTCATGGCTATCCGGACAATCACCATGTCTGGGACCGGGTCGTCGAGCAACTGGTTCCGGATTTTTACCTGGTGCGCTATGACGTCCGGGGCGCCGGGCTTTCCGACAAACCCGGAAAGACACGGGACTACCGGCTCCAGCAACTGGCGGGCGACCTTGAGGCCGTTGTCGACCAGCTGCTGCCCGGCCGCACCTTTCACCTGGCGGCCCACGACTGGGGATCAATCCAGAGTTGGGAATCGGTGACGTCCGGTCCGCTCATGAATCGGATTCGCTCCTACTCCTCGATCTCCGGCCCCTGCCTGGATCATGTCGGCTACTGGCTGCGGGAACAGTCGACGGACCTGCGAGGCGGGGGCGCCGCCAGAGTGCTCAGGCAGCTGGCAAGTTCCTGGTATGTGTTCCTGTTCCAGCTACCGGTCGTGCCCGAAACCCTCTGGCGGCTGGGGCTGGATCGGGCCTGGCCCGGAATTCTGCGGAAATACGAAGGCATCACCGATGCCCGCTTCAGCGAACTGCAGCAGGGTGATGGCATGTTCGGTGTCAAACTCTACCGGGCCAATTTCCTGCCCCGGCTATTGCGCCCGGCGCTCCGCCACGCACAGTGCCCGGTGCAACTGATCATCCCCATAAGGGACAACTACGTGGGTGAGCAACTGTTCGACCGGCAGGTCCGGTGGACGGGAAAGCTGACAAGGAAGGAGGTGGACGCACCGCACTGGGCGCCGCTGACTGCGCCCGGCCCGGTGGCGGACGCAATCAGGGAATTCGCATTCGCAGGAGGGCGGGCGGGTTAACGGGTACCGTACACCACCATGGTCTTACCCTTGACCCGCACCAGGCCCTGGTCCTCCAGGGTCTTGAGAACCCGGCCCACCATCTCCCGGGAGCAGCCGACGATCCGCCCGATCTCCTGGCGGGTGATCTTGATCTGCATACCATCGGGATGAGTCATGGCATCCGGTTCCTTGCACAGATCCAGCAGGGTGCGGGCCACCCGACCGGTGACGTCCAGGAATGCCAGGTCGCCCACCTTGCGGGTGGTCTGACGCAGGCGGGAGGCCATCTGTTCACCGATGAAGTACAGCACCCTGGGATCCTGCTGGGCGATCTCGCGGAACTTGGTGTAGCTGATCTCGGCCACTTCGCACTCGGTCTTGGCCTTCACCCAGGCACTGCGGGAATCCATGTTGTCGAACAGGCCCATCTCACCGAAGAAATCACCGGCATTCAGGTACGCCATGATCATTTCACGGCCGTCGTCATCCTCGATGATCACGGTGACGGATCCCTTGACGATGTAGAACAGGGAATCGCTCTTGTCACCGGCGTAGATGATGGTGCTCTTGGCGGGGTAGCGACGGCGGTGGCACTGGGACAGGAAATAGTCCAGGTGCTTGGTTTTCTGCTCAACCGGCTTGACGATAGTAGCCATAGTGCGAGTCATGCCTCCTCAGATACTGGCGGGTCCCGATGGTTATTCTTCACCCGGCTTTCCCTGCGGGTTCGTTAATTTTTCTTCAAAAACACGCCAACTTATAACAAGAAGGCCAATGGCGGGCAACCGGAAAGAGCGCACTCCTTGACCTCGATACCGTTTTCGGCGGCTGCCCGGGGATTCCGACTGTGCTAGCATCCGGCCTCATTACACCTTGTTCTGACCAACGGAGACCATCACGACATGAAAGCAACCATCGACTGGACCGGCAATGCCAGCTTCAGGGCTACCAGTGGCAGCGGCCACAGCGTACAGATTGATGGTCCGCCCGACCATGGCGGCGAGAACCTGGGTCCCCGCCCCATGGAAATGCTGCTGATGGGGCTGGGCGGGTGTTCCGCGTTTGATGTGATGAGCATCCTCAAGAAGAGTCGCCAGGATGTGACTGCCTGCCATACGGAACTCGAGGCTGACCGTGCCGACGCCGTGCCGGCGGTGTTTACCCGGATCCATCTGCATTTCGTGGTGACCGGGCACAACCTCAAGGAAAAGCAGGTCCAGCGGGCGGTGAGCCTGTCGGCGGAGAAATACTGTTCCGCTTCCATCATGCTGGAGAAGGCCGGCGTGGAGATCACTCACAGCCACGAAATCCGAGAAGCGGAGTAATCCGGTATCCAGCCAGCCGGAACCGGCGGGAATTACGGATGCTAAAATGTCATTGCAGATACTATTCAACGTCACTTGCGGTGTGCATAATACGCGCCTTCTCCGCCGGTCTGCGCAAAAGGTGAACAATGTGTCACCCGGTCAGTAGTCGGTGGCGGCCTCGGCAGGGCTGACACTTCAAGGAAGTGCCCTGCAGTCATTCATCTCCAATGTCCGGAGGGGCTGAGCATGGAAACCAAACTCCAGCTGCACGGTTTCAACAACCTGACCAAATCCCTGAGCTTCAACATCTACGACATCTGTTACGCGCAGACCGAAGAACAACGCGAAGCCTATATTGATTACATCGACGAGATGTACAACGCCGAGCGTCTGACCCAGATCCTGACCGATGTAGTCAAGATCATCGGCGCCAACATCCTGAATATCGCCCGCCAGGACTACGAGCCCCACGGTGCGTCCGTCACCATGCTCATTGCCGAGCATGAAATTACCGACGGCGAAGCCAATAACGAGGAATCCCCGGGTCCGCTGCCGGACACCATCGTGGCGCACCTGGACAAGAGCCACGTTACCGTGCACACCTACCCGGAGAGCCATCCCCATGATGGCGTCAGTACCTTCCGGGCCGACATCGACGTGTCCACCTGCGGCCTGATTTCGCCGCTGAAGGTGCTGAACTACCTGATCCACAGCTTCGACTCCGACGTGGTCACCGTGGACTATCGCGTGCGCGGCTTCACCCGGGACGTGGATGGCACCAAGCACTACATCGATCACGACATCAACTCGATCCAGAACTACCTGACCGAGGATACCCAGAACGCGTATCAGATGATCGACGTCAACGTGTACCAGGAGAACCTCTTCCACACCAAGATGATGCTGAAGAACTTCAACCTGGATAACTACGTGTTCGGCGTCAATGCCAGCGACCTGGATCCGGCCGAAGCCCAGTCCATCGAGGATCGCCTGCGGCGGGAAATGCTGGAAATTTTCTATTCCCGAAACGTGGAATAACCCGCTTTGACGAGCCGGCCGGGGTAACTTTCAAACGCCCTGGCCGGCTCATCAGATATTCTGAACAAACCCGCCAGTATTCTCCGATTTCATCTTTCCCCGCCTCGCGGTTCAATAGCCTCATACCATCAGACCCTCGATGGAGGAGGCCTAACGTGACAGAACGTACCCTGAAACAGGTTATCCCGGGCGCCGAGACATCCGATGGCGCCGGAGTCCGCATCAAGCGCTCACTGGGGCAACACCCCTCGGTGCGCCTCGACCCGTTCCTGATGCTGGATGAATTCGGCTCCGCCGAGGCGGCGGACTATATTGCCGGCTTCCCTTCCCACCCCCACCGTGGCTTCGAGACGGTCACCTACATGATCGAGGGGCACATGCTCCATGAGGATCACCTGGGTAACCGCGGGGATCTGCGCAACGGAGGTGTCCAGTGGATGACCGCAGGCAAAGGCATCATCCATTCGGAAATGCCCCAGCAGGAAGAAGGCGTGATGCGTGGTTTCCAGCTCTGGCTGAACCTGCCGGCAGCGGAAAAGATGACCGATGCCGGTTACCGCGACATCCAGCCCGAGGACATTCCGGAGATCGCCCTCACTGGCGGTCGCATCAGACTGATTGCCGGGGCATTGACCCTCGACGGCACCAGCCATCGGGGCGCAGTGACAGGCCGCAGCACCGAGCCCCTCTATGCCGACCTTCAGCTGAACCCGGACGGACGGGTGAGCCTGCCGGTACCGGCGGGCCATAATGCCATGCTGTACCTGTACGAAGGGGAAGCCAGCCTGGGCGAACAGGCCCTGCGGCGCAGTGCCGCCAACGTACTCGATAACGGGGACCGGATTACCGTCACTGCCGGGGACGGCGGCGCGCGGCTGCTGCTGATCGCGGGCAAGCCCATCGGTGAACCGGTGGTGCAGTACGGCCCGTTCGTGATGAACACCCCCGAGGAAATCGAACAGGCACTGCGGGACTACCGGGACGGCCGGCTCACCGCCTGAGGGTTCAGGCGTAGGTCCGCCGACTCATCAGACGCTGGACCATGGGCCGAAGCACCAGGTCCATGGCCAGCGCCATCTTCGGTCCCGGAACCACCAGGGTATCGTGGCGGGACACACTACTGCCGGCGATCAGTTGCAGCAACTGGGTGAATTTCACTTCCGAGGGATCCCGGAACCGGATCACCACCATGCTCTCGTCCTCGGTGGGCACATCCCGTACCACGAACGGATTGGAGGTGTCTACCAATGGCACCCGCTGAAAGTTGATGTGGGTATGGGAGAATTGCGGCACGATGTCGTGGACGTAGTCATCCATACGATTGATGATGGTCTGGACCACCGCCTCCTGGCTATAGCCCCGTTTGTGGGTATCCCGATGGATCTTCTGGATCCACTCCAGATTCACAATGGGAACCACCCCGATCAACAGGTCCACGTACTGGGCGATGTTGTAGTTGTCACTCACCACCCCGCCGTGCAACCCCTCGTAGAACAACAGGTCAGTGTCTGCCGGCAGCGGCCCCCAGGGCGTAAAGGTCCCGGCCTTGTGGCCGGCGGCAATCAGGGTGTGATCCTCGTCGTGGACATACCGGCGGTAACGACCATTACCGGTGTGCCCGTAGTCGTAGAACAGTGCCTCGAGCTTGTCGATGTGATTGGCGGCCAGGGCAAAGTGGTTGCGCTCACCGAACTGGCCCTTGGCAGCCAGCCGGGCCATCTGTTCGCGGTTGTAGCGGTGGAAGCTGTCACCACTGACCATCGCCGGGCGCAGCCCCTCGCTGGCAAACATCCTGCTGAAGATCTGCCCGGTGGTGGTGGTGCCGGCACCGCTGGAGCCGGTCACGGCAATGATCGGATGACGCTTTGACATGGGCTCGGCCTGTCCCGGTTCACAGAAGGCTGTCGAGGGACCGGGGCTTTTCCACCACGAATCCCTGGGCGTAATCCACGCCCAATTGCCTCAGCATATCCAGAACCTCGCGGGATTCAACCCGGGAGGCGATCACCTCCCGCTTCATGTAGTGCGCCATCTCCACCATGGACCTCACCATGGCCCGGTCGGTCTCGCTGGTGGTGAGCTGGCTGGTGAAGGCACTGTCGATCTTGATCAGATCCACCGGCAGGGAGCGCATGAAATTGAATGAGCTGGGACCACTGCCAAAATTGCCCAGGCAGAACCGGCAGCCCAGTTCCTTCATCTCGCGGATGAACTCTGCTACCGCCTCGATATCGTTGATGGCGGACGCCTCGGTAAGCTCAAACCAGATGCGTTCGATCGGCGCATCCTTCTCGCTCAGCTTCTCGTAGATGAATTCCAGCAGGGACTGGTCATTAAGGCTGAAACCGGACAGATTGATGCACACACCACCGAGGTGGCGGGGATCCGGCTGGCGCTCACGCAACCAGTCGAGCATCTGCCCGACCACCCAGCGGTCCACCGCTTGCATGCGGTCGTAGCGCTCGGCCATGCGGACAAAATCCCGGCCGGTGATCAGGGTGCCGGCGTCGTCATACATGCTGATCAGGATCTCGTACTGGGGCGACATGGAGGTCCGGCCGTGCAGAGGAATGATCTTCTGGCACCGCAGCAGCATGCGTTCCTCATTCAGGTCGCCGAGGCTGGCGACCTTGGCGGCAATCTGCTCCTGACGGGACTGGTCATGCGCATCCGGTACGTATTCCACGGCCTGACCATGGCCCTGCTGTTTGGCCGCAGCCAGTGCCTGTTCCGACGCCCGCAGCCAGCGCTCGGCGTTCACCAGACCCGGCAGTGTCGGCACGATACCGGCACTGGCGGACAACCGGTAGCTGCGGCCACTGAAACTGAACTCGGCGGCCTCGATCGCCTTGATCAGGTTGCCGGCGGTTTCCCGGGCATCCTCACCGGGCACCAGCATCGCAAATTCGGTGCCGGCCAGGCGCGCCACCGGCATGCCGTCGCCCACGTGGCTGCACAGGAGATCGGCCACCTGCTTCAGGGCATCGTCCCCGGCCTGGTAGCCGGCGGTATCATTGAGAATCCGGAAGCGCCGGAGGTCCAGCCGCACCAGTGCCCGCTCGTCTTCCCGCCGGGCCAGTTGCTGATCCAGCATACGCTCGAATTCCCGCCGTCCCAGCAGCCCGGTCAGCTCATCGTGGGTGGACGCCCAGGACAGCTGGTCATAGACCTTGCGCACCATCCGATCGATACTCTCATCCACCAGCGGGCGCTCGTACTGGTTATCCGGCACGATGATGCCCTTGCGCATCTGCCGGGCCAGCGCTTCCAGCTCCAGTTCCACCACCCGCATACCCTGGTGGTTCACAAACACGAAGCGGCTGAAGCCCCGGGCGACCCAGACCAGCCGAATGTACTGGGGTTTGTCGGGGTTTTCCTGATCCCGCAACCAGTCTCCGGTCCGCAGCTGCTGGGCACGGTTGATCCAGCGCTGGAGGCTGCGCTGCTCGCGTTCTGAAAGCTCCCGCTGCTCCTCCTCGACAGTGCGGGCCGGTGGCACTTCCACCAGTTCCGGCTCCTGATCGGGACGGCGGACCAGGAATTGCTTGAGCTCGTTACGGATCTGGGAAGAGGGCATGTGGTTGCTGGAAATCGACGCCAGGCCATCCTGGATCACCCGGAGCAACTCCGGCAGATTGATGCTGCTGCCCGGATCGTCGGCAAAGGCCAACAGTGAATCAATCACCGACAGGTAATCCTGCCAGAGCTGGCTGTCCGGGCCCTGCCGGATCCAGGTCAAAGACAGCAGGTCCCGCCAGCCGCCGTCGAGGAGGCCCAGGACCGCCTTAGGTACCTTTCGGCCCGCCAGCCGCTGGTCGAGAACCCCTGCCACCGCCTTCTTGGATTCCGCCACCTTCTGGGCCCCTTCGGCAGCGGCGGTGACCCGCTCGACGTTGCGGCGGTAGACCAGGTTCTGACGGTCAATCAGGGTATCGAGCTCCCGGACCGTTCGCTCGAAGACCCCGGTGTCCTGCTCGAAGTCGGTGTTGATCTTCCGGATCAGCTCATCTACCCGGCGCTGCACCACCGGATTCACCCGGCCACCTTTCACACCGAGCTGGGCGAGGCGGTTCATGACACCCCGCACCGGGCTGTCCTGATCATCGAAAAAGGCCGAATCACGCATGACCACCTTGAGAACCGGCACCTCCAGCTGCCGCAGCCGGCTCTGGGCATAGTCACTGAGCTTGGGGCTCTCGACAACACTACGGAAGAAGCGGTCCACCACATCCAGGGTTTCCTGCTGTTCCTCGTTCAACCGGTGGTCGCCGCTTTCCCGGACCCGCTCAACCACCCGCTGCTTCAGGGGCAGGTCTTCCGCCTCGACCTCCCGGGCCTGTAGCTGGAGCTGCTGCAGCTCGCGCTGGAATTCGCCCGCCGACAACGGCGGGGCGTTGGGAGGAAACGGCATGGGTTCGGAGTCACCGCCCGCAAGCCGGCTCGCGGACAGGGTGGAAATCAGGTTGCGAACCGTGGCGAAGGCGGTCTGGGCCGCCTGGGAATAGCCACGAAACTCGTGGCCGGCACGCCCGGTTGAGGCGTCGCTCCGGACGGTCGCCGCTTCCCGGATCGGCTGTACCCGGGGGGTGTCCGGTTTGGGCGCCTCGGTGCGTCCTTCCGGCGGTTTCGCTTTCTTGGGCTCCGCTTTCTTGACGGTCTTCTCACTGAGGTACTTGCTCAGGTCCAGGTCCGGCAACACGCCGTGGCGGATAAGGATATTGTTGAGCTCCTCATACAACGGACCAAGCTGTTGCAGTACCGTCTGTTCGAACACCTTCAGGCACACCTTCTCCACCTCCCGAAACAGCTTCAGCTGACTGAGGCCGGTATGGAAGGCCTCGCACACCAGTGCCGGACCCAATGGATTGTGATGCCCGGTGGCATTGGCGATGCCCAGCTTGTCCAGGCGCAGCTTCAGCTGGAGCAGATCACCGCGGTACTGGGTATCGGCCTTGGTCACCATCACCCGGATGGTCAGCCAATCCTCGAATTCGCCCTTGTCGACGATTGACAGTTCCGATCCGGGAAAACCCTTGGGGGCCGGTTTCAGGGGCGACTCCAGACTTTTCGACATGTGGTGCCAGATCACCCGCTGCCGGGCCTGGATCTGGCCGGAAGCATCCATGAATTCGTTGGCCAGCTGGTCGTTGGCTGCTTTCTGGGCGGCCTGTTTCAGGCCTGCAACCATCTGGACGAAGCAGGCATCCATGAGCGGTTCGATGAAATGGGTGACGGCCCTGGCACACTGGTGCAGGACAAACTGGATACGGTCATTCGGCGCATGCAGAGAGGAGCGTTCCTGATGCCGGGAGCCACCGCACTGGGCAATCATGGCGTCGAGCGCCTCGGGGTTGGAGCGCGTGAAGTTCACCCCCATGGCTCCGTCAATGCGGCGCACGATACTGACGTGCAGTTCATGGGCACGCAGGCCATCTGCACTTCGGAAACGCACGATCAGTTCCGGTTTTGCGCCACGGACGAGGACCTGATCCAGCTTTCGGGAGGTATCGCCGGAATAACGGACAAACAGACCTTCGGCACAAAAATCCGCGATCTGGCAGGGCCAGGATTCACCGGCACCCAGGTCGATCTGGGCAGCCAGCTTGATGGGTTGGCGGGGACTTCTACGACGTTCTCTTGATTCCATGAACAACCTGATTTTTCGTACCACCAGCCGACCCTGGAACACCCCGAGTCCGGTTTGGGTCCCTGACACGGTGGATTAACACCACCGGCTACTATGGGCACTATGGCTGTAATATAGTGGAGGCATCCCGACTGGAAGCCGGCACAAGTATAACACCCAGATCCATGAAACAGCTTAGTCAGATCTATCTTCTTTTGCTACTGATAACCGGCCTGACCGGGTGTACGACCATTGGCTACTACACCCAGGCAATTACCGGTCACTTCGGCCTGATGACCCGTGCCGAACCCGTGCCCGAGGTCATCGGTAACACAGACACACGCCCCGACATCCGGGCCAAACTGGAGCTGGCGCTGGAGGCGAGGCAGTTTGCCCGCGAGCAACTGGCGCTGCCGGTGGGGGATGCCTTCCTGGAATACGTGCAGCTGGAACGCCCCTGGGTGGTGGTGAACCTGGTGGCGGTACCGGAATTCTCCCTGGAACCACACCGCTGGTGCTACCCGTTTGTCGGGTGCCAGGCCTACCGGGGCTACTTCAGTCTGGAGGATGCCAGGAAGGAGCAGGCCAGGTTCCGGGCCGACGGTTATGACACCTTCATCGGCGGCGTCACCGCCTACTCCACCCTGGGCTGGTTTGACGATCCCCTGCACAGCGGGTTTACCGGCCTGAGCGAGGACCGCATGGTCGCCCTTATGTTTCACGAACTGGCCCACCGCGTGGTCTACATTGCCGAGGACACCACCTTCAACGAAAGCTTTGCCACCGCGGTGGAACTGGAAGGACTCCGGCTGTGGCTGAGCCAGCGGGGCGAGGGTGACCGGTTCGAAGTAGCCCTGGCCCGATTGCAACGCCGGAACCAGACCCTGAACCTGGTCCATGAGGCCACCGACAGTCTGGAGAGACTCTACAAACAGGCCGATACCCTGCCTGCCGACACTCTGCGGGCGCGAAAGCAGGCGATCCTCACGCAGCTTGCTGACGATTACGGAAAGCTGTCAGAGACCTGGACCGAGCCCGGCCCGTTCGGACCCGCCCCGGTCACGCTCAACAACGCCAATCTGGCCCTGTTCCGGCAGTACAACCAGTTCGTACCCGGCTTCCGACAGCTGTTATCCGATCATGGCCATGACTTCCCGGCCTTCTATCGGGCCGCGGAGGAGCTGGGCCAGCAGCCGCCGGATCAGCGGACAGCCGCTCTGGAGCGGCTGTCACAGAGGTTTGCAGAAAACCTTTGAGTTGCGTTGACTGTTATAGGACGCCAGCTTGGGGCCAGGCAGGGACTGGACACTGGACGGCAGGAAGCCTCGCTCCCGGAACCAGTGTTCGGTCTGGGTGGTAAGGACAAACAGATTCTGGATGCCCTGGCCGCGGGCGAGTTTCTCGATCATGGCCAGGAGCTCATCCCCCCGGCCGGCCCGGCGATAGGAAGGGTCGACAGCAAAGCAGGACAGCTCCCCTGCGTTTTCCTCCGGATAAGGGTACAGGGCCGCGCAGCCGACAATGGTGCCGTCCCGCTCCGCCACCACGAAGCGGTCAATCTCGGTTTCCAGCATTTCCCGGGAGCGCCTTACCAGGATCCCCTGCTCTTCCAGGGGCTGGATCAGCTCCAGGATACCACCGAGGTCTTCTACCCTGGCCTGACGGATCTTCTCGTAATTGTCACCACTGACCAGGGTGCCGGAACCGTCCAGGGTGAACAGTTCGCCAAGCAGCGCCCCGTCTTCCTCATAACTGATGATATGCGCCCGACGAACACCCTTGACGCAGGCATCGCAGGCCGCCTGCAGGAGATCCGCATCGTGCCCGGTAACGGTCCCGGCGGCCAGGCGCTCCGAAGCCTGCCGGACCGACAATTCCCGGATCAGGGTGCCATCCTCTTCGAGCAACCCCTGATCATCGATGAACACGATCAGTTTCTCGGCCTGCACGGCGGCGGCTACCTGACTGCCGACATCCTCATAGGACAGGTTGAAGGCATCACCGGTGGGTGAATAGCCCATGGGCGGCAGGATCACGATATGCCCCAGTTCCAGCAGCTTCTCGATCCCGCTGGCATCGATCCGGCGGACCCGGCCGGTGTAACCGAAATCGATGCCGTCGAGCACCCCCACCGGGCGGGCAGTGACGAAGTTGCCGCTGCTGACCCGGATCCGGGCATTGTGCATGGGTGAGTTGACCAGACCCATGGACAACTGGCTCTCCAGATAGGCACGAAGACCACCGATGGCTTCCATGACCATCGGCAGATGCTGTTCGGGGGTAATCCGCAGGCCCCGGTCAAACCGGGACTGGGCGCCGGCACTGTCCAGGCGGGTCTGGATCTGCGGCCGGGCGCCAAAGGCAACCACCAGGCGCACACCCAGGCTGCTCAGCAGGGCAATATCGTGGATGATATTGATAAAGTTGCCGTGCTCAATGGCATCGCCCGGAATGGTCAGCACCACAGTCCGGCCGCGATGGGCGTTGATGTAGGGCGATGAGTGGCGGAAACCGTGCAACCATTCGTTCGATTTCAATTCCGCTTCTCCGTCACAGGCAAAACTCCTCGATCAGTCCCCGGAGTATCCGCACTGTCGGCTCAAGCTGGGACAGCTCCAGGTATTCATCCGGTTGGTGCGCCTGGTCAATGGAGCCGGGCCCCATCACCAGGGTCTCCAGGCCCAGCTTCTGGAGCCACGGTGCTTCCGTGGCAAAGGCGACCGCGTGGGCGGTGTGTCCGGTCAGTTTTTCACAGGTTCGGACCAGCGCCGCATCAGCCGGTGTCTCGAACGGTGGCACCCCGTCAAACAGGGGCTCGAACACCAGTCCCAGTTCCCGCCGCTCGGCAACCGGCTGGACCCTGGCCAGGATCGCCTGCCTCAGGTCCTCCATGGACATGCCCGGCAGTGGCCGGAGGTCAAAATGCAGTTCGCACTGGGCACAGATCCGGTTGGGATTGTCACCACCGTGGATGCAGCCCAGGTTCAGGGTGGGAAACTGGACTTCGAAGTTGGGGTTCAGGTACTTCTGCTGCCACTGGCTCCGGAGCGTCAGCAGTTCGGTCATGGCCTCATGCATGCCCTCCATGGCGTTGCGCCCCAGGGCCGGATTGGAGGAATGGCCGGACTGCCCCTCAAACTTCAGCCGCTCCATCATGATGCCCTTATGCATCCGCACCGGCCTGAGGCTGGTGGGTTCACCGATGACCGCATAACGGGCCTTCGGTTTCCCGGCCTCGGCCAGGGCCCGGGCGCCGTTCATGGAGCTTTCTTCGTCCGCCGTCGCCAGAATGATCAGCGGCTGCCTGAGTGGCGTGTCCGAGTAGGCTTTGGCGGCCTCGATCGCCAACGGAAAGAAGCCCTTCATGTCGCAGGTGCCCAGCCCATACCAGCGATTATCCCGCTCGGTCAGGGTGAACGGATCACTCTGCCAGCGCTTGTCATCGAAGGGAACGGTATCGGTGTGACCGGACAACACCAGCCCGCCTGACCCCCGCCCGAGGGTGGCAATGAGGTTGAACTTGCCGGGCATGCCGGGCACTTCGAGGATCTCCACCACGAAACCGAGGGGTTCGAGCCATTCAGCGAGGGTGCGAACGACCGCTTCATTACTGTGGTCCCACTCGGGTGAAGCACTGCTGATTGAAGGCAGGGAAATCAGCCGGGCCAGCATGTCCCTGAGCTCCGGAACCACCGCCTTCGTGTCTGCGGACTGTGCCATAGTATCCTCTCAGCCCCCGTCCGGGGTTGATCATGGTGATCGTGGGCGATCAAGAGTGATCAGGTGTCATTCACTGCGGCCACGGCGCCAGACCTCAAAGCCGGATACCGCACTCAACAGCATCGGGTAGGCCACTTCGCCGCCGGCAACCACCCGGGCCACTTCCAGCTCGCGCTCGGAGACACTGACCAGGCGTCCTTCCACCACATTGTCATTCGAAAGGGTCACCCGGACGGGACGCCCGATCCAGCGGCTGGCCGTTGCGACCGGCTCGGCATACCACCCCGCCACCGCCGGATTCTCGCGAGTGTCGGCAGACGCCTCGGCGGCCTCATCAACCGGCTCGGGCGCCGGCGGCAGAGCCTCCAGGTATATATCCGGAACCCCAGCCCCATTATAAGCCACTTGCCAGCCAGCCTCCTGACCTTCGGCATCCGGATCCCTGACCGGGATCCCCAACCAGGGCTCCGATGGCTCGATGGCAAGGCTCAGCTCGCCACCTTCCAGCAGCCACTGCCGGTACAGGGCAAGCAGCTGTTCACTGGCCGCCAGCCCCCGGGCGCTCAACCCCTGTTCCAACGCTTCGGTGGCACGGCGTGCCCATTCCATGGTATCCAGTCCCGCCTCCCGGGAACAGTAGGCTGCAATCCGGCGCATCAGGCCACCATCCCTGAGTATAACGGCCATTGGCTCATCGGAACTGGCCAGGGTGTCTGCCGGTGTGATCAGATCAATCCGGGCACCGGGCCAGTCCACTTCCACACTGCCGGTCCCGGCGGTGTTCAGTTCGGCGGATACCCCTGTGGTCCTCTGCTGCACCAGGAGCTCGCCTGCCAGCCCGGTAATGCCCATCCGCATCAGGTCACCACTGCCCAGTTGCTGCCTCGGATCCGGCGCACAGGGCAGCACCAGTAGCGCCGGATCACCCTCGACACTGGTGCCTTCGGCAGTCACCCAGTTCCGAAACATATTGGCGTCGAGCACCAGGCCCAGGCCCTCGGCCCGGAGCGACCATTGCCCAGGCAGGTTGTCCGGATCGGCCAGGGCAGTGAGCAGGGCCAGCGGTGAGCCGGCGTCGAATTCGAGCCGGCCCGATTCCAGCGACTGGGTCAGGCGGAAATCCTGCCACCGGGCATTGGTCAGTATCAGCCGCCCATCCATACCGGAGCCCACGGTACCCCGCTCGAGCACCCCGTAATCGTCCAGGGCCAGACGTGCTTCCGCCATACGCTGGTCGGTCAACCACCAGACGGCGCCTTTGAAGGCCGCAAAGGTCAACAGGGCCAGCACAATCAGCAGGGTCAGCAGCCGCTTCATCCGGATACTCCTCGGGTGGATCAGTTGCGGGAAATCAGGGTACCGACACCCTCATCGGTAAAGATTTCCAGGAGGCAGGCGTGGGCAACCCGTCCATCAATGATGTGGGAAGTGCGCACACCGTTCTCCACGGCACTCAGGGCGCAACGGATCTTGGGCAGCATGCCGCCATGGATGGTGCCGTCCTCGATCAGTTCGTTCACCTGCTGGGCCGTCAGTCCGGTCAGCACCTTGCCGTCCTTGCTCTTCAGACCGGAAACATTGGTCAGCAAGATCAGCTTCTCGGCCTTCATGGCTTCGGCTACCTTGCCCGCCACCAGGTCGGCATTGATGTTGTAGGAGGTACCATCCGGCCCTACCCCGATCGGGGCAATCACCGGGATGACATTGCTGCGGGTCAGCATCTCGATGACATCCACGTTGACACTGGCGACCTCACCCACGTGACCGATGTCGATGATCTCTGGCCGCTCAAGCTCCGGAGATCGGTTGACCACCTCGAGCTTGCGGGCCCGGATCAGGTTGGCATCCTTGCCGGTCAGGCCGACTGCGGTGCCGCCGTGGGCATTGATCAGGGATACGATTTCCTTGTTCACCTGGCCCCCGAGCACCATCTCCACCACATCCATGGTTTCGGAATCGGTGACCCGCATGCCGTTGACGAACCGGGATTCGATATTCAGGCGTTCCAGCAGCTCACCGATCTGGGGGCCGCCACCGTGAACCACGATCGGGTTGATGCCGACCAGCTTCATCAGCACCACGTCCCGGGCGAAGCTGCTCTTGAGTTCCTCGTTTTCCATGGCGTTGCCGCCATACTTGATCACCACCGTCTTGCCGGTGAACCGTTGGATATAGGGCAGGCCCCGGCTCAGTACTGAAGCCACCTGCATTGCTGTCTCACGATCCAGCGCCATGTTGTTCCTTACCTTTGAAAAAACGTTGTTAACCCGCCCGGGTTTGCGGGCATCCGACATCATCAGAAATCGGTCACAATATCAGGGGCCACCCGCTGCAGCTGCTCCCGGAACACATTCCGTATCCGGTCCAGGGCTTCCTGGGTTTCGCCCTCAAACCGCAGCACCAGCACCGGTGTGGTGTTGGAGGCCCGGCACAGTCCCCAGCCATCGGCGTAGTCTACGCGAATACCGTCAATGGTACTGATGTTGCCGTCACCAAAATCCCCTTCGGCAGCGAGCCGCTCAATGATGGCGAACTTGCTGCTCTCGGTCACTTCGACATTGAGCTCGGGGGTACTGACATCTTCCGGAAAGTCCTCG
Source organism: Marinobacter sp. (assembly GCF_041690455.1). Classification (GTDB taxonomy): domain Bacteria; phylum Pseudomonadota; class Gammaproteobacteria; order Pseudomonadales; family Oleiphilaceae; genus Marinobacter. Next base: position 13,908 of record NZ_JAWLHI010000016.1, on the reverse strand, counting down.
AACACCTCGTCACAGTGCCGATCCTCGATACCGAGAATTTCCAGCAACCGGGCGGCGGAGTATAGGCCGTCGTCGAAGCCGTACCAGCGCTCGCCAAAGAAGATATGGCCGCTCATCTCGCCGGCCAACAGGGCGCCCGTTTCCTTCATCTTGGCCTTCATCAGGGAGTGGCCGGTTTTCCACATGATCGGGCGGCCCCCGGCCTCGGAGATGACATTGGCCAGACGCCGGCTGCACTTGACGTCGTAGAGCACGTCGGCGCCGGGATTGCGGGACACCACATCCCGGGCGAACAGCATCAGCAACCGATCGGGCCAGATAATCTTGCCGGTGTTGGTTACCACGCCAAGTCGGTCCCCATCGCCGTCGAAAGCAACACCGAGATCCGCACCCTCGGCCCGGACCCGGGCGATCAGGTCTTCCAGATTCGCCGGCTTACCGGGATCCGGGTGGTGGTTGGGGAAGTCCCCGTCAACTTCGCAGTAAAGGGGAACCACCTCGCAACCCAGTTCTTCAATGAGCAGGGGCGCCAGTTCACCGGCGATGCCATTACCGGCGTCAACCACCACCTTCAGCGGCGCGGCAACCGCGATGTCGCCGACGATGCGATCCAGATAGGCCCGGCGCACGTCCTGGCTGGTCTCCTCACCCTGCCCGCTGACCAGGTCGTCCGATTCGGCCCGCCGATAAAGCTGCTGAATGGCTTCACCGGAAAGGGTCTCGCCGCCGAGCATGATCTTCAGCCCGTTGTAATTGGCCGGATTATGGCTGCCGGTTACCATTACCCCGGACCCGGTCTGCAGCTCGTGAGTGGCGAAATAGAGTACCGGCGTGGGTACCGCGCCGATATGGATCACGTTGCAGCCTGTCGCCATGACCCCCTGGGCAAGGGCATCGGCCAGCGCCGGGCTGGAGTGACGGCCGTCATACCCGACACACAAGGCGCCGATGCCCCTGTCCACGGCTTCGGAGCCGATGGCCTGGCCAATGACCCGGACCACATCCTCGGACAAGGTCTCACCGACAATGCCCCGGATGTCGTAGGCCCGGAAAATCTCGGGAGACAACTGCACGGGCGGGGCCGGAGCCTGCGGCACTTCCGGAGCCGGTTCATCATGCGACGGACTGCTGTCCCCCCTGAAACCCAGCACGTCCTCATCCCCGTCCATCATGTCGATGTCGAGCACATCCTTGTCCTGGAACAGCGGCTCCTCGTCCGTTCCGGCCTTGGCCTGCCCGCCCCCTTTCCCGGCGGGCACCGGGGCCGAGGTCCGGGCAACACGCTTGTCGACAGCCTGGGACAGCCGGTAAAGGACCTCTCCGGTGGAAGCGATCATGTCCCAGCGGAAGCCGGGAGGCCTCGAGCGTTCGCCCCCGAACACCTTTTGTGCCCACTGGACCAGGGCCGCAACATCCTGCCGCAGACTGCGTTGGGCGCTGCCGAGCAGGAGCCACACCGCAATGGCCGCAATCAGTACCGGCACACTCACCATCAGGGCGATGACCACCATGTCCACCGGGGGCGCCGGTACCCGTGCTGGCCGATAGGACACCGACCAGTCAGGATTGACGAGCGGACGACTGACCGCCTCGCCGTCACCGGAGCCCTGGCTGACAACAGTCCGGGCGGTCCCGGACACGGTTTGCACCAGCGCGAGCTGGCCGCCCAACTGCGGATTGACCACGGACAGCAGCGGCTGCAGACGCGAGGCCTCGAACACCATCAGCAGACTGCCGGCGATGGTGTCGGCGCCAGGGTTGCGGACCGGAGTGGCGATCTGCACGAACCAGCGGTTTTCCCGCGGGAAGGCATCCGGGTAGAGTTTGCCTCCGGTTTCCGCCGTGCGCGCCAGTTCCAGACCGGCAAACCCCAGCAGGGCATCGTCATCGGCCGAACGGGGAATGGCTCCGGAAGGGAAAAGGTAGACTGCCTGGATACCGGGAAGGGCTCCGGCGAGCTGATCTTCGGCCGCCGTTACGGATTCACCGCCCTGGACCGCCTGCCGGACGTAAGCCTGGGTCGCCAGCCCCTCGACACTCTGCTGCAAAAGCTCGAGGTACCGGTTCAGTCGCTCGGCGGCCGCTTCCACCTCGTGACCCTGCTGCACCAACAGACGTTCATTGCCCGAGGGCTGAACCACCATGAAGTGCAGCAAAACGACAGAGGCAATGCCGGCCAGCACGACAATCAGCGCCTGACTGGCAGCAATGGAGGTGAGGCGCCTGAGGCGGGGGCCGGACGCCTTGTCCCTGCCCTTGCGCGCCTTCTCGCTTTTCGCCGGTTTGTCGTCTGACCTGTCTTCTGAAGACTTTTTCCAGCCGAACTTCATAGTCTATCCCGCGATGTTATTTTTCGTCCTGAACAGGCAGTTATCCGCCAAGTATAGCCGGCCGGGAATGGGCCGGCATGAACCCGGATGAATCAATGGCTCCCGGTGGAGCCGAAGCCACCCTCACCCCGGGCGCTGGCATCAAATTCATCCACCACTTCAAAGTCGGCCTGCACCACGGGCACCAGGACCAGCTGCGCGATCCGCTCGCCAATATTGACTGTGAACGTGGTATGGCCCCGGTTCCAGCAGGACACCATCAACTCGCCCTGGTAATCGGAGTCGATCAGGCCGACCAGGTTGCCCAGCACGATACCGTGCTTGTGCCCCAGTCCGCTGCGAGGAAGAATCATTGCTGCCAGGGACGGATCGGCAATGTGGATCGACAACCCGGTGGGAATCAGCTGGGTCTGGCCGGGCTCCAGCACCAGCGGCTCTTTCAGGCAGGCTCTGAGGTCCAGGCCGGCGGAACCTTCGGTGGCATACTCGGGAAACGGAATACTGGTACCGATCCGGTCATCAAGAATCCGGACCTGCAGGGTCTTTTGGGTCATGAAGTTGCTTCCAGGTGTTCGCCAATCAGGGCCACCAGACGGGTGGCGATGGTCTGTTTGCTGTCCGGTCCGATCTGCTCCTGCCCGCCGGGCCAGAACACGGTGACCGCATTGTTGTCGCTGTTGAAACCCAGCCCCGGAGCCGAAACGTCGTTGGCCACGATCATGTCAAGCTTCTTCCGAGCCATCTTGTCGGTGGCATAGCGCGCCACATCGGTGGTTTCCGCCGCGAAACCCACGGCGAACGGAGCGTCGGCACGCCTGGCCACCGTGGCCAGGGTATCCGGGTTACGCACCAGCGCCAGGGACATGGCTTCAGTGGATTTCTTGATCTTGTCATCGGCACAGGTCTCCGGGCGATAGTCGGCTACCGCCGCGGTCGCGATGAAAACGTCACAGCCCTCATCCACGGCGGCCATGGACGCCTCGAGCATGTCCTGGGCGGTCATCACCGGCCGGACGTCCACGCCTGCCGGCGGCGCAATGGTTACCGGGCCACTGACCAGAATGACCGTCGCGCCGGCAGCCCGGGCGGCACCGGCCAATGCATAGCCCATCTTGCCCGAGCTATGGTTGCTGATGTACCGGACCGGATCCAGCGGTTCCCGGGTCGGACCCGCGGTAATCACCACCCGCTTGCCGCTCAGCGGTCCCTGGTGCTCATCCAGAACCAGGGACGCCAGGGCTTCCGGCTCCAGCATCCGGCCGGGACCGGTATCGCCACAGGCCTGATCACCCTGATCGGGGCCCCAGACCGTAACCTGGGGATCTTCGTTCAGCATCGCCAGGTTGCGCTGGGTCCGGAAATTGCGCCACATGGCCTGGTTCATTGCCGGCGCCAGGGCAATGGGCGCACCGGTGGCACAACAGACGGTCGTCAGCAGGTCATTGGCCAGGCCGTTGGCCAGCCGGGCCATGAAATCCGCCGAGGCCGGTGCCACCACCACCTGCTCGGCCCACTTGGCCAGTTCGATATGACCCATACCGGCTTCCGCCTCGGGGTCCAGCAACGAGGTCCGGACCGGTTCACCGCTGAGCGCCTGGAAGGTCAGCGGGGTCACGAACGCCTCGGCCCCGGAGGTCATCACCACACGAACCTCACAGCCGGCCTTCTTCAACTGCCGCACCAGTTCGGCACTCTTGTAGGCGGCAATGCCACCGGTCACTCCCAACAGAATTCGCTTGGCGCCCATACCGGCTCCACAATTCCTTATATTGAAAAGGGTTATAAGATAGCACGCCCGGTTATCAGTGACAGCCAGGGTGGAAATCTTAACATTTACCGAATGTTACTTTTTCAAGTAACCTTTGTAACCCTGAGAAGCCAATCCCGGTGCAGGAAGCACCGGCACGACCACCACCAGATGCAAGGAAGCCAGGCATGCCCACTTCTCTCTGGCCGGCCGACGAGCGCCCCCGTGAGCGCCTGCTGGCACACGGCCCCGAATCCCTGTCCGACGCCGAGTTACTCGCCATCTTTCTGCGCACCGGCACCACCGGCATGCCGGTCATGGCCCTGGCGAGGCACCTGATTGACGAGTTCGGCGGGCTGCGGGGGCTGCTGACCGCCTCCCGTCGGCAATTCTGCCGGGTCAAGGGCCTGGGCACCGCCAAGTATGCCCAGGTCCAGGCGGCCCTGGAGATGTCCCGGCGGGTGATGGACGAACCGCTGCGCCAGGGTGATCCGCTGCGCTCACCGGCCGACACCCGCCGGTTTCTCACCAGCCGTCTGGGGACCTATCCCCACGAAGTCTTTGCCGGCCTGTTCCTGGATAACCGTCACCGGGTCATCCAGTACCGGGAACTGTTCCGGGGCACCATCGACGGCGCCGCCGTCTATCCCCGGGAGGTGGTGCGCCAGGCCCTGGAGGACAATGCCGCTGCGGTCATCTTTGCCCACAACCATCCTTCGGGTGTCGCCGAACCCAGCCAGGCCGACATTTCCCTGACCCGCCGCCTGAAAGAAGCGCTTGGGCTGGTGGATATCAGGGTTCTTGACCATATGGTTGTCGGCCACGGTGAGGTAATATCTCTCGCCGAAAGAGGATTGATGTGACTGTCAGCAAAATGACGCCCCTCAGGCTGGCCAAATTCCCAACAATTTTTTGCGTTGGGTGGCGAGTTCTGGTATAAAAGCGTCCCTTTCTGGCGGCGTCTGGCAGGCAGCGTTCCGTTACAAGGCGCGAACAGGGAGCAAGCAGGCTCCCCGGCAACCAGAGACGCATTAAAAACGAATTCGTATTGATAGAGACCACTGCTCAGGTCGGAGGCAAGTATGTCCAGAGTTTGTCAGGTTACCGGTAAGCGTCCGGTATCCGGTAACAACGTATCCCACGCGATGAACCACACTCGTCGCCGTTTTCTGCCGAATCTGCAGAACCACCGTTTCTGGGTTGAATCCGAGAAGCGTTTCGTGAAGCTGCGCGTATCCACCAAGGGCATGCGCATCATCGACAAAAAAGGCATTGACGCTGTGCTGGCCGATCTTCGTGCCCGCGGCGAGAAAGTATAAGGAGCCGCATCATGCGCGAGAAAATCAAGCTGGTATCTTCAGCAGGCACTGGTCACTTCTACACGACCAAAAAGAACAAGCGTAACACTCCGGAAAAGATCGAGATCAAAAAGTACGATCCGGTTGTCCGCAAGCACGTTGCGTACAAGGAAGCCAAGATCAAGTAATCCTGATCCGGCCTTCACAAAAAAACCCGGCAGCTGCCGGGTTTTTTTGTGTCCGTGATAAACATCAGAAGGTTTCCAGGTAGCCCTTCGGCAACGCCACATCCATGGCAATGGGCAGATGATCGGAAACCGGATAGCTCACCACTTCCGAACGCCGGATTTCCAGGCTCGGGCTGACCAGGATGTGATCCAGCGCCTTCTCCGGCCGCCAGCTCGGAAAACTGTGCGCGGTCTCCGGCAGCGGAATCAGGTCGGTTTCCTTAAGGGGGGTCTGAGTCAAAAGCTGCTCTGCGTGGGCGTTCATATCGCCCATCAGCACCACATGCCGATAATCGGCAATCTGCTCCCGGATATAGCCCAGCTGTCGCTGCTGTGCGGCCTTGCTCAGGGACAGGTGCATCAGCACCAGCACCAGGGGATCCTCTTTCACGCCATAGCGAGCGATGATCGCCCCCCGTCCGGGAATCAGCCCCGGCAACCGGTGCTCGGTGACATCCAGCGGGCGGAACCGGCTGAGGAGACCGTTGGAATGCTGGGCGATCTGGCCCATGTTGCGGTTCAGCTGCTGGTACCAGTAGGGGATTCCCGCCGCCTCGGCCAGGTATTGCACCTGATTGATAAAGCCACTGCGGAGGCTGCCGCCATCGCATTCCTGCAGCGCCACCACATCGTAATTGCTGACCAGCCGGGCAATCCGGTCCAGGTTCTCGATACGGTTGCGATGGGGCAGGACATGCTGCCAGCTGCGGGTCACATAGTGGCGGTAGGACGTAGTATTGATGCCCACCTGGATATTGAAGGTCAGCAGCCGGATATGGCGGTGGGGTTCAAATTCCGGAACATGCTCGAAGCCGGAACAGCGACCCCTCGGCTCCTGTTCCGACTTCAGAATTCCATCGATCTGTTTGCGAATACGCTTGTACATAGGCCGGCAGTCTCTTCCTGCCTGTAAGGCCCGGTGGCAAGGCCGCGCCACCGGGCTATCTGTCATTGCCCGGCGTTGTTTTCCTTCTCTACCAGGTAATCCACAACTTTCAGTACGGCTTCATGACCACCGGCCATGGAAGCCGTCACCGTATACTTCCCATCAACCAGCATAGTCGGTGTCCCGGTAACCCGCGCGCCGCGAATCTTGGCCTGGGCCTGCTGCATCTTCGCGTTCACACCGAAGCTGTTGTAGTTCTTGAGAAACTCTTCCGGATCCACGCCATGGCCGGCCACGAAATCCGCCAGGGATTCACCATCGTTCAGAGGCCGGCGCTCACCCGCCAGGGCGTCGAACAGGGCATCATGCACCTTCTCCAGCTCACCCATGGACTCAAGTGCGTAAAACGCCCTGGCATGGGGCTCCCAGGACTGACCCAGTGCGGCCGGGATACGAACGTAATTTACGTAATCCGGTGCATCGGCCTCCCAGGCCTCGGCCAGCGGCTTGAAGTTGTAACAGTGGGGGCAGCCATACCAGAACACCTCAGCCACCTCGACCCCGCTCTCGCTTGCGGTGCGCACCGGCGTATCAAGCTTGCGGTAATGAACGCCCTCTTCCCAGCTCTGGGCACTGGCGGTTCCCGTGACGGCGACGGCCATCGCCAGCAAAGCTGCCACTCCAAGTGATCTGATCATTCAACGTCTCCGATTTCCTGAATGCATTTTGTGAGGGATTATGACCCAGCAATCGGCAAAAGTTCCACAAGGGGGCCGACCGTGGCGCAATACAGCATGGTAAGCAAACAACAAAAAACCCCGCCAGGGCGGGGTTTTCCAGCAACACGTCCCGATATCAGTTGAGTCCGGAAACGTAGTTGGCGACAGCCTCGATTTCGGCGTCGGTCAGCTTGGCGGCAACGTCCATCATGATGGCTGCGTTGGCACCTGTGGCGCGGGAGCCGTCACGGTAAGCGTTCAGCTGCTTGATGACATATTCCGCACTCTGACCACCCAGTGCGGGGTAGCCACCCGGCGCATTACCCTTGCCCTGCGGGTTGTGGCAGCCCGCGCATGCCGGCACACCGGTCGCCAGGTTACCGCCACGGTACAGAGCTGCGCCCTGATCGATGGTGTCCGGGCTGGCCTGGCTCACGATCATCTCCTGGCTGTCGAAGTAGGCCGCCAGGTCCTGCAGATCCTGCTCGGACATGTTATCCAGCAGACCCGTCATTTCCGGGATGGCACGGTCACCGGACTTGATGGCCACCAGCTGGTCATAAAGGTATTTCTCGCCCAGCCCGGACAGCTTCGGGTACACACCCATCACCGGCTTCTGGCCGCCCTGGCCGTGGCAGCCGGCACATACCGCTGCGTTCTGTTCACCTGCCTGGGGATCTCCTGCTCCGTGTGCCAGCGTTGTAAGGCTAACACCAAGAACAACTCCTGCGATCAGTTTTTTCATGCTCGCTCCGCTTCTCTCATCTTAAAGGTATTCTTCATCATGCAGCCGGCAGGCGCTGACCAGGCAGGCTCAAAACCGGGACTGACAGCGGTCACGCTCAGCGCGCCGCCCGGAATTGGTGTAGCATTATACATTAATCGCCAACAACTGAAATCCAAAGGAAAGCCAACTGTTGTGGACCCTGATCTGACTCAAAAATCCATCTCTTTTAACAGCGCCCGATTCCTGATCAGCGCGTCCCGGCTGGAAGAGTGTCCGCCCGATATCGGGGCCGAGGTCGCCTTTGCCGGCCGCTCCAACGCCGGCAAATCCAGTGCGCTCAACGCCATCACCGCCAACGGCAAGCTGGCCCGTACCTCCAAGACTCCCGGGCGCACCCGCCTGATCAACTTCTTCTCCCTGAACCGGGAAGGATGCCGGCTGGTGGACCTGCCGGGCTATGGCTACGCCAAGGTGTCGCGGGACATGAAGGACGACTGGCAGCAACACCTCGGTCATTACCTGAACGACCGCCGGTGCCTGCGGGGCCTGGTCCTGGTCATGGATATCCGCCATCCGTTGACCGACTTCGACCAAATGATGGTGGAATGGTGCGAACATAACCACCTTCCGCTGATGATTCTTGCCACCAAGGCCGACAAACTGAAATTCGGCCAGGCCAAGACCGCCATGCTGGGCATTGCCAAACAGCTGAAGAACTACCAGTGCGTTGAGCACCTGATCATGTTCTCGGCCACCTCCAAGCGGGGCGTCGAGGAGTGCCGGGAGGCACTGACGGAATGGCTGGAGGCGGAATCGCCGGAACTGGCATAAAAAAACCGGTCTGCCAAGCGACAGACCGGTGAAACGTCAGGGTTTGCGACGTGCTAAAACCTGAGAACTCACTCAGGAGACGCAAGGAATGTCCGAATTCCCAACGTCACTACTATGATCGGCGTCCACGCCGGAAGTTCCCGAATCGTTCATTTTTTGCCCAATATTTCGCCTTTCACTTACTCTGATTGGTTCCGACACTGGTCCCGGCCGGCTCCGGAAGCGACGGCCGGTACTTTTCCCGCAGCGCCATCACCTGTTCCCGGTAACCCGCGGTCAGATAGGGGATCTCCAGGGTGAGCACCTGGTAGATGCCCTGCTTCAGTTCCGTCAGACTGAGGCTGGCGGGTTCGTCCGCCGCGTGGGCAGTTTTCAGGAACGCCATCCAGTTGGTGATCACGAGCCAGACATTGAGGGACATGGCCGAGCGCAGGTCTTCAGGCTGGGGCTCGATAATCCCGGCCTCCGACATCTTCTCGAAAATCTGACTGATGGCTGCCAGGCAACGATTGGTGAATTCCCGGTAGTCCTTACGCAGGCGGGGATCACTGTCGAGCAGATACTCCAGGTCCCGGTGGAAGAAGCGGTAACTCCAGAGCCCGTCGAAGACGGATTCAAGATAAAAGGTCAGATCATCCAGGGTCAGGGGCCGGTCCCGGGGGATATCCAGGTAGAAATCCACCAGCTTTTCGTACTCCAGGAAGATCTCGTAGATGATGTCCGACTTGTTGCGGAAGTGGTAATAGAGGTTGCCTGGGGAGATCGCGAGGTGGGCGGCAATGTGATTGGTGGTGACATTGCGCTCGCCCCGTTCATTGAACAGCTCGAGACTGGCAAGGATGATCTTGTCTCTGGTTTTCATAAGGTTGTGAGCACTTGTTGTGGTCTTTCGGTCGACTGGCCCGATCGGCCATCGGAGCTTGCTTGACTGCCTAGAGTATATACTCTAATAATACTCCCTGATGCAAACTGGCTGTTTTTTGGCCACACCACAAAAAAAGGTTGCCGGCCCCGATGCCGGCTGCCCAGGGGAGAATGTCATGGCTGCTACCGTCGTCCAGCTCACGGAAAGCAAGAAACACATCCAGCATACCCACCGGGTCTTCGCAGCGCAGAAAAAGGCCTTCCGGGGCAATCCCTCGCCGTCGCTGACCGAGCGGCAGGACAACCTGAAGCGCCTGAAACGAGCCCTGCTCAGCAACCAGGACCGGCTGGTGGAAGCCATTGACCGGGATTTCAGCTGCCGTTCCCGGGACGAGTCGCTGATTGCCGAGGTGATGCCGTCGATCCAGGGCATCAACTACACCCTGAAGAACCTCGGCGACTGGATGAAACCGTCCAAACGCCATGTCTCGGTGCTGTTCCAGCCCGCCAGCAACAAGGTGCACTACCAGCCCAAGGGTGTGGTGGGTGTGATCGTGCCCTGGAACTACCCCCTGTACCTGGCGGTTGGCCCACTGGTGGCGTCCCTGGCCGCCGGTAACCGCACCATGATCAAAATGTCCGAGTACACGCCGCACACCTCGGCGCTGTTCAAGGAAATCATCGAGGACAACTTTGCCGAGGACCTGGTCGCAGTAATCAATGGCGAGGCGGATGTGGCCGCCGACTTCTCCTCACGCCCCTTTGACCATCTGCTGTTCACCGGCTCCACGTCGGTCGGCAAGCTGGTGATGCGCGCGGCGGCGGAGAATCTGACGCCGGTGACCCTGGAGCTGGGCGGCAAGTCCCCGGCCATCGTTTCCCCGGATGTGCCCATGGAAGATGCGGCCCAGCGCATTGCCTTCGGCAAGGCCTTCAACGCCGGGCAGACCTGCGTCGCGCCGGATTATGTGCTGTGCCCGGCAGACCGGGTGCAGACTTTTGTGGATGAATTCCGTACCCGATTCGCAGAAATGTACCCAAGCCTGCGGGATAATGATGATTACACCGCGATCATCAACGAACGCCAGTATGAGCGTCTGCAGGGGTACCTGGAAGATGCCAGGGAGAAAGGCGCAGAGCTGATCGAGATAAATCCGGCCCGTGAGGACCTGAAGGATGGCACGCGGAAGATTCCGCTGACCCTGGTGTTGAAGGCAAACCCGGACATGAAGGTGATCCAGGACGAGATTTTCGGTCCGATCCTGCCGGTGGTGGCCTACGGCACCCTGGACGAGGCCATCCACTACATCAACGACCGTCCGCGTCCGCTGGCGCTGTACTTCTTCGGTTACGACAAGGATGAGCAGCAGCACGTGGTGGAGAATACCCACTCCGGCGGCATGTGCATCAACGATGCGCTGATGCATGTGGCCCAGGATGATTTGCCGTTCGGGGGTATCGGGGATTCCGGCATGGGCCACTATCACGGCCGCGAGGGTTTCCTGACCTTCTCCCATCACCGGGCGATCTTCACCAAACAGAAATTCAACAGCGGAAAATTTGTCTACGCTCCGCACGGGACCGCCATGCATAGGCTGGTTTACCGGTTCTTTATTCGCTGATTGATCCGGGGGCTGCCGAGCTCTGGAAGGGCTTTCCGAAACACGCCGTGAATACGTCCATGTAGGCTTGAGCAAAACATCCCTGTTTTGCACAGTTTCGGAAAGCCCTTCCAGACCTCGGCGATCAGACTCCGGGCACACGCCGTCAAACAACAAAAAGAGAAGGCAGCAATGAACGATAATCCTGATGTACGTTCAGTTCCCTCCGATTTTACTGACCTGAACCGCCGCAGTTTCCTGAAAACCGGACTCGGCGGAGCGTTATTCCTGGGCACCGTCAGTGTCACCGCCGGCATCAGCGGCTGCAGCACCGCGCCCGCCGGTCGAGTCAGCGCCGTAGGCACCCGCATGGATGCCAGCTACGAGTTCCGCTTCCTGACCCCCGACGACATCCAGCTGTTCGAGGCCCTCCTTCCCGCGATTATCGGCCCCGGGCTGCCGGAGCAGCCGCAGGCCCGGCGCATGGCGATCGCCGGCACCATCGAGCGGATCGATGCCGGCATCCACAACTTCGGGCCTGCGAACCAGAAGGAACTCCGGCGCCTGTTCGATCTGCTCAACTTCGGTCTGACCCGCGTCACCATCGCCCGGGTGTGGTCGAGCTGGCCCAAGGTGACTACCGAGGAGGCCGATGCCTTCCTTGAACGCTGGCGTACCAGCGGTATCGGCCTGTTCAACAACGGTTATATTGCCCTGACCAAGATCAGCAACGTGGCGTTCTATGGTTACGAGGATTTCTGGCACCTCTCCGGTTACCCGGGGCCGCCGCAATGGGCGGTGGATGCCCTGCCCCAGTTCCAGAACGTGTGACACCCAGCTGATTGACGGAGCCAACCATGCAGTTAAAAGATCGAATCGCCCAGGGCCTGGAATCCGGCTGGAAAGTCACCGATGGCGCCACCCTGACCGAAAACCGCACCCTTGAAGCCGATGTCGTGGTGATCGGCACCGGCGCCGGTGGCGGCACCACCGCCGAGATCCTGGCCAAAAGCGGCCTGTCCGTCATCCTGGTGGAAGAAGGCCGGCTGTATTACCAGAAAGACTTCAAAATGGACGAACTCAGCGCCTACGCCAGCCTGTACCAGGAAGGCATGAGCCGGGTCACCAAAGACGGGGCCATCGCCATTCTCCAGGGCCGCTGCGTTGGCGGTTCCACCACCGTTAACTGGACCAGCAGCTTCCGCACCCCGGACGCCACCCTGAACTACTGGACCGAACGTTTCGGACTCGACGCCCTGGCACCGGATGCCATGGCTCCCTGGTTCGATGGCCGGGAACAACGCCACAACATGGAACCCTGGGCGGTGGAGCCCAACGTCAACAACGACATCCTGCGCCAGGGCTGCGATCAGCTCGGTTACAGCTGGCAGGTCATTCCCCGCAACGTCAAGGGCTGCTGGAACCTGGGCTACTGCGGCGTCGGCTGCCCCACCAACGCCAAACAGGGCGCCCTGCTCACCACCGTCCCGGGCGCTCTGGACAACGATGCCCACCTGATCCATGGCCTGCGGGCGGACAAACTGGTGATGAACCAGAACCGGATAGACCACCTCCAGGCCAGTGCCATGGCCGCCGACGGCATCACGCCCTCCGGCATCACCGTCACCCTGAAGGCCCGACATTTCGTCGCCGCCGCCAGTGCCATCGGCACCCCAGGCCTGCTGCTGCGCTCCGACATCCCCGACCCGCATAACCGGATCGGCAAACGGTCCTTCATCCACCCGGTCAACGCCTGCGTCGCGGAAATGCCCGAAAAAGTCGACCCCTTCTACGGCGCGCCCCAGTCCATCTACTCCGACCACTTCAACTTCAGCGGCGGCGTCGACGGCCCGGTAGGCTACAAACTCGAGGTGCCCCCTCTGCACCCGGCCATGTCCAGCGGCGTCATTCCCGGCCACGGCGACACCCAGATCAACACCATGGCCCGCCTGCCCTGGATGAACTCCGTCATCGCCCTGCTCCGGGACGGCTTCCACCCCGAAAGCCCCGGCGGCACCATCGGCCTGCGCGACGACGGCAGCCCGTACCTGGACTACCCGGTCACCGACTACCTCTGGGACGGCCTGCGCCGGGCCTTCTACACCATGGCCGAAATCCAGTTCGCCGCCGGCGCCAAACGCGTCCGCCTCATGCATCTGGACTCCGACTGGTACAGTAGCTGGGCCGACGCCAAAGCCGCCATCGACCAGCTCCCCATGGAACTGCACCGCGTCCGCCTGTTCACCGCCCACCAGATGGGCGGCTGCGGCATGGGCGCCAATCCGGAGGAATCGGTGGTCAACGGCTTCGGGGAACACCACCATGTCAGCAACCTGAGCGTCCACGACGCCTCGATCTTCCCGACCAGCATCGGGGCGAATCCGCAGTTGTCGGTCTATGCGCTTTCGGCGCGGAACAGCACAAGGCTGGCCAACCGACTCAAGGCCTGATCGAGTCAGCACGTCCGCTCCGCTCTTCCCAGGGAATCGGGGCGCTCTGCAGGAAGTCAGGAATGGCCGATTGGGAGGGTCTGTCCGGGAATGTGCGGAGCCAAGGATGGCGGAGCTCAAGCGTCACATGGACGTGCTTGAGCGTTTCCCGGACAGACCCTCCCAATCGGCCACGCCATCATCACTTAAATACCCACTCCAAAGCCCCGAAATCCCACCCCCGGCAAC
>NZ_JAWLHI010000015.1:1206-68169 GCF_041690455.1 Marinobacter sp. | reverse complement strand
TCAGGAGAAAAAGAACGTCGCTTTCTGGTCATCAGACACCTCGTTTATGGTGGTGATATTACCACCTACGTTGGTGTCCGGAATCATTGAACCACTACACTCCTTGATTAAGTTCAAATAACTTAATTAAGTCAAATTCGTAGCCTGCCGTTCGGCAGCCTTTTTCTCTGCATTTTTAAGGCTTGTTAAGGCCCGGGAAAGGCAGTTGTACTCTGCTCGAATCTCTGCCATTTTATTTTCGACTTCCAAAACTTTCTCGACTTCCCACGACTCTGCGCGGATCATCAGGCTCTTGTTGCGGTACCGGAATCCGTTGCCCTTCGGGATATATTTAGAATAGACACCGGGTTTACCGCTGATTGGATGTTTGAAAAACTTAAAAGCTGTCCAGTAAATTTCCAAGCGATGATTTGGGCGGAGTCGAACCCAGACATTGAGTCTCGCTTTCTTTTTTGGAGGCAATAAAGCGTTGTTTCGGTAGTGAAACTGCCAATGCTCGTCCACTATTTCCTTTGCCTCGTAGTATAGTTCTTCGATCCGAAGGGTTAGCTCTGTTTTTACGCGTGCTGTCCACATATATATGGTTCCCTGCGTTAATCAAATGTCGTCGTCTCCAAGTATGGTTTCTGCGCTTTAATACCTGGATTAACTTCAGGTTAAAGATTTAAATCTATTCCGACTGACGTAACGCACCCGCTTTTACCCCGGCGTTTTGCAAGTATCCCATCGATAAAACTGCTATCTCCGATGCGGTAGACTATGCGGAAGCCGCTTTTTCAAGGAATTTAGTGGCTGTTTTTTCGTCTGTGCCTGGGGTTGCAGATCGCGATTAATGAGGAAAATAGGAGCTGATCCCTCAATTGCGACACAGGTGCAAAATGGTAAATTTCAAACTGACTATTCCTCTCTCTGCGACACTCTCTCTGGTCATTTTCATGACCGCCTGCACTACTACCTACGAGCCTCCGGTGGTCGCCGACAAGCTAATCTGGACATCGGACGGAGAGAGCGCTCGCCCAGCGTGGACACTTATGCCGGCCGCAAGACAGGATTCAGCAGACCAGGCCGTCCGTGTGGTTGGGATGAGCAACCGGCACAGCACGCAAAAGGGCGCGCGAGATGCTGCCGTGGATGATGCACGCCGCCAGATCGCTAACTATTTTTCGAGCCAGGTCGAGGACAAGGTCGAGCGAATTGAACGCGGCGCTAATACGCAGAGTGGGGTACAAGACCCAGTTCAGGAGCTGAACCGGATTACGCAGCAGCTGTCTGTTCATGCCGTGAACTCAATGACAGTGGAGGGTTCTCGATTTGAGCAATGGTTGGATAGCCAAACCGGCAAAACCTTTTTCAACGCATTCGTCCAGGCCGCCATACCCATGAATTCGCTTCATGTTGGAAGGTCCAGTGAATTGGAAGATATGCGTCGGTTCGAGGAGGACGAATGATGAACAGAGGTGTTCTTCTCATCACGATCAGTCTTCTCTTTATGGCATCTGGTATGGCCAGCGCAAACGATACACCTGTCCTGAAGTCCGCTGAGCTTCCATCGTGGACCTCAAAAACTCAATTTCGGGAGCCTGGCGGCAGGCGGATGGTGTTTGTGGGAATCGGGCAGGGCGACTCAGTAGCGCAGGCAAAGACCCGGGCACGAAGTGATGCCCAAGCACAGTTTCTATTGGCTGTCGGCGGCGTGGTGATCACTAGCCAGAAGCTCGTGGAGTCCTCCCAGACAGGTGAAGGCGGCATCGCTCAGTATTCAGTGTCGGGGGAACGCTATACCGACAGTGCCTCGCAGGGTTTCTTTCAGGGCGGTGATTCAGAGTTTGTTGCTCACTCCTCCGGCAATGCTGTGAACGGGTATTTTCGTTTGAGCCTTCCGATCGAGTCTGTTGAGGCTGCGCGTGATGAAGTGGCTCGCGCGCACAGGGCAGAGGTTCTTCGGAAGATTGAGGCTTACCGGTTGGCAGGGCTGTCTAGACGAAATGGAGTCAACGGTTACCGTTACGCAGTTGTTCAGGAGCAAGCGTCCACCCAGCGCGGATCAAACGAACTGCGAATTTCTGTGGAATACGAAGCGCGACGCAAGGCTCGGCATGCTGGAAGAGTTGCTCTCGTCAATCGTTTGAAAGGCGCGTCCATAAGAGCCGTTGCAGCGCAGTCCGGTCAACAAGTCAACATGAGTCACTCCAGCGTCACAGGATTCGTGCGGTCGGAAGTTGTTGCTGAACGAGTTTGGTGGGAAGGCGAGGAAGCAGTTGCTGAGAGCTTCCTCCTCGGCTGGGTAAAAGGGGGCTGATTCATGAATGTGATGTTGAGATTTCTGATCAGCGTGGCAGCTGCTCTCATCCCGCCGGTTTTCGCTGTTGCGAACACCGTTGTCACCGTGGGTGCTACAGGGTCGGATCGGGACTCCGCTATTGATGCGGCCTTGGGTAAGGCCTTGGTCGAGACGTTAGGTAGTCAGGTTTTTTCCGTGACAACAATGAATGACGACCAGTTTCATTCAATGGCCACCGCTGTTACCAGTGGCCGGGTCCACAGCTACGACCTTTTAGAAGAGCGTGAAATCTTTGATGGGGTGCATGTGCGTCTGCAGGTGACTCTGGCTGAAAAGGATATTGCCGGAATCGTACCGGAGGAGATAAAAACGTGGGATCAGCGAATTGAGGATGTGCGGAGTTGGGATCAGGCTCAGCAGTTGGTCGGCGAGTATCGGCGTCTCCTGGACGAGTTTCTGATTGGCCCGCGGCATCAACTGAACGCTGGATATGCCATCGTTCTCCGGTCCTATGATGTTTCGGCTGTCGACACGCACCAGATCAAAGGCGATATCTATGTAGATATCATCGTGAATCAGTCCTGGTGGGACACCTATTATCGGCTGGTCCACACGCTTGCTCCTCAGGGCAACCAGGTAATACCGGAAGGACCTCTGAAAGTTTTCAACGGTACTGCTGCCGTTGATTTTGCTTCCAGTCGCCGAGTCGATAAGAGCCTTCTATACGATCTCGCTCACCCTCTGCCGGTGCGCCTATCAGTTGGCAGGAACGTCTCGAACTTCATTCTCTATAAAAACGCCCTGTTGGTATCCGCTCAACCGATGACCGAGGATTCCGCGCAGACGGGCTACCAGCAATCACAGGCAACCAGAGGGGAGATATCGCTGACGAAGGGCAATGTCGTCGGCGGTGACGCCGAACTTGATAAACGAAAATCCGACCTGCAATGCGGCTCCGTCGAGCGAGGCGCGTCTGCAGTCTACTGTGGCCACCGCTTCACAGTGAAAATCCCGTTTGAGGCAGACAACGAAGCTGAGGTGATACAGATCATGCGGCGCGGTGTAAAAGCCGAGCTTAGCCTGTATGGAAACCACGCCTGCGAATATGACTGCCATTTGCTAGACGAAGACCCAGCAGACGATTCGGATGCAAATGAGATGTTAAAGCAGTTCCTGTCGAGGTACCTCAAATAGACTCTGGCGAGATAGCGAAATTGGATTTTCAGAGCGGTAATTAGAGGGTATTGGTATGACGAAGTTTGTTTTGGGCTTCATGGCTGCAATGCTGCTGGCGATATCTTTCCCAGCGTTGGGATGGGACTTTGACAAGACTCGGGCACGAGACATTATGGACCGAGCTGCAAATGACGGAAACGCGACGGCCAGACTGCTTGTTGCAATGGCGCTGGATGAGCGGGTTGATACGATTTTCGATGATTATGAGTTCCGCTTGCCAAAATCGAAAGATCCGAAGCAGCTGTATATTCAGTGGCTTGACCATGATCACATTTACTCCAATTTAATGTATGTGTCGAGAAAGCGCGCGTCGAAGGTCACTCTGATGGTTTATGCGCTACAGGGTACGTTCTCCCTATGGGATCGCAGGTACGGGAGGGCGGCGCTTTACTACCAAGCGGCGGAACAAATCGGCGAGCAATTGATTCAAAAAAATGGGTTTGGACCAGACCTGGCCGTCCTCACGTATGATGCCCGAGCTGGGAAAGTGGCCGCAATGCGTTGCAGTGGCAATATTCCACCGCAGGATACGACATACAAAATTGATAAAATGCTGGCTGGCCTGGAGCGAACCTCTCAGGTCGCGAAAGACTACCGCGCATACATACAGTATCACTCAGTCGGAAAGCCAAATACGTTGGGATTGGACGACTCAGGATGTTGGGCGGGGGCAGCCTCTGGCGCTGCCGTGGTTTATCCTCTGGCGCCGTTCAATTATGAAGAGAACACGTCTAAATATGTCGGACTAGATTACTGACCGGCGTTTCTTTTGCCGGGGTCACTCGGCATTCTTCTTTTCCTGATTACAAGAGTAGAGACACCATCCGGTGAGAAACGTTGCGCCAATGATGCCTATAGCCATGGCAGTCAGAACGCCGACTTCGATAGTCATTTGGTCTAGACCTCGCCTCGTATGAATCAGTTCACGTTTTTTAATGCCGACACCTCACTTTATCAGCCGAAAAGCTTACCGAACCATCTTTTTAAGCTTTTGCATGTATTCTCTTGCTACTTTTTTTGGTGCTGGGCGCCCCGGAACCTGCTCTGTAAGAGCCTTGGGAATTTCCTTGTTGAGATCTTCTCCGGCGCATACCCTGTGGCAGGCAATCTCGTACGCGCGCTCAAACCTCGGCCAACTCTTATCCCGGCTCATTGTTCGTAGTTCATGTGCTCCAACCGATTGAGCAGCGACAAACACCGCTGGATGGCTCCAAATTCGTTGCTGTCCAACCGGATGTATTTTCCGACAGGCCTCCTGATAGGCACTCAAAACTGATGGTAACCCCATAAACTCAGCGTCAGGCTTGCACCAGTTGATAAATTTTCCTACCGGAGGGCAGTGCGCGGAGCCGCTTTTCAGAGTTTTATGGAGTCCGCATTGGATTTCGAGGTCGCTCCGAATATTCGCATCCAAAAGTGCTTTCACCCAGAATTTTTTTGCTTTTTTCTCAATCGATTCGTTTGTCCAAGTATACTTCCAGCCCGGACAGATCAATTTAATCTGATCGAATATAACGTTCACGGCTTCGGCCATTTTCATTTCAGCATCACTCGGCTTTTCATTTGGCTGCATTGTTAACCCTCCCATAGCCAGGAAATGTCTCCGTGAGTAGATCGGTTCGCCAAGGTCGTTGTTTTGCCACCTGACCTGGTTGCCTTCTTTTCTTCATCCAGAGTCGGGTCCTTGCGCCTAGTGCTGGGCTTTGACTGCCCATTAGTAATACTTTTATTTTTTGAATATTTCTTTTTGGAAATTGTCTTATATAAAGGGCCGTTTTCACCGGTGTCGGATTTACCGTGGCCCGAAAAGCCGGCACCGGAATCCCCGTCTATGGTACCGGCAGGTTTCTGAGGGGGCTGGTGAATCGTGATGCCAGTGATCCAGCGCCCATACGCTCCACGCACTTTTTCCCGAACCAAATAGCCAGCATCCTCAAGTTCTTTGAAAATTCGCTGTTGTTTATCTTTCCCAATGCCAAATTTCTTCCGAATATGGTCCGCACGGACCTCCCAGTCTTTTGGGAGCGATAAGAGGTAAACCAATACACCGATAGTGTCCAGGGAAAGCCCCTTTTCCTCAAATAAGGCATTTGGAATCGAAGCGAAGTTTTTGGTTAATCGTTCTTTTTTAATCGGCATTGCGGCTTTCTCCTGGAGTTGGAATTCATTTACAAGGGAAGCGCGTCGAGCTCTTGCTGCCTCTTCCGTTCCCTAATGCGTGAAAACTAATTTACTTGGTTGCAAGCCGTCTGACTGAACACACGCAAGCGTAAAAATGGCTGCGTGTTGCGTTGACAAAACCAATGAGCGGTAATTTCGAGCGATCCCGCCACGATCGACAGATATTGCGTTCGCCCTAAAGCCGACGGGTCACAGGATGAACAAAAATTAGACCCTAAAATCCCAACATCGGGGGCCAATCTCCGCCCCACAGTGAAAAGTGGAGGGTTGGGCTACAATCAAATCAAACGCTTGAAATAGTTAGTGCGATAGCGCTGGTCCTCACGCCGTTTTTTGTGCTGTTCATTGTCAGAAAAACCGTCAAAGGCTGAAGCGAATTGCGCCCAGGGGGTGCATACCTAGCTGTGGATGTCATGGCCCCTCCCCGCCTTGGAGGGCTTTGTGAGCTTCAATTAGCGGATAATCAGCTCAAGCCAAAGATCTCAAAGATGCAATTACTCAAATCGCCCGTCTCCTGTCTCGGTTGTGGTTGAGACACGGAGTGAGATTGGTTTTCGGCTTGCACTCCAAAAAAATGTTGCCGCGGTGAAGAAATTGGAAGCCCGGTCTTGTGAGGGGCGGGAATCTGTTCTGGTCAAGATTTTAAGCGGACTAGATGATTGAGCACCGGGGGCCTCCTAAAAACAATTCAAGCCCCAGGCTGCGCTGTTGTGCACATTATCCAACTACGCTGATCCTGGTTACTGGATAGGAAAACAAGACGGAATGTCTGGCCCATACTGCAGGTAGTTCAACGAGCTATTGTCGGTAATGACCTACCCCCAATCCCGAGGATGTCTCATTTGATGAACGTGAATGAGTTACGAGCTCAATACCAATACGTCTTCTCTGTACGGATGCTGTAGTGATTTCCGCGAGTAACCAAGCGAACCTGATCGCGAAGGCGAGGCTGCGCCCCCTGCATGAAATGACCGCTTGCCAATCACTGTGTATGCAAACAGGGTTGTTTGTGGCGAAGTTCATGGATGTCACATGATTCCATGGTAAGGCTGCTCGTAGTGGGCTAAGCTGTTGTTTTCTAGATCTAAGACCTAACGCATGGGAATTCAGAGACCGGAGTTATGAAAAGGTCAAATTTCTACGATCGCAAAGCGCTCTGTCCAATTGCTGTTAAGCAGTGAAGAGGATCAGTCAGAATGGGGGCCGAACGACTAGAAACGAATCCATTTCAAGCATGTCTGGTAGATTCTCTGCATTACGCGTGCTTGGTTAGAGAGGTTCCCGAAAGGCAAAAAGAGTTCTCAAAATCTTCAGTATTGTCTTCATGCTTGTCCATCGAGGCGCTGGCTAATTGCTGCCTCGAATCGATGGGTCTCTCAGGAACACTCGGTAATGATTTTGACAAACTTACACCCCTAGGAAAGATCGACCTGTACTTACTATCCCGAAATGGAGCCACATTGGATCGCGGGGAATATCCGGTCCAAATTGCCAAGAAACTCATCTCAAAGCGTAATGATTTTGTTCACCCTAGGCACCAAAAGCGTAGATTCCACGACAGTGCTTCCGGGAGAGTGGGAGTGATTATCGAGATGGATGACGTCCTTGAGTCCAGGAAAGGCACAAACGACCTTATTCGAACGGATGCTGAGTCCGTATCCAAAAAATTGAACATGTTTCTTTGCTATTTTTCAGCATTGGCAAAACTCTCTCACGCGGAGTCGAAGCCACTGTTTTCTGAAAGAATAGTTTTCGATGATGGGAATGTGCAATACCAAGGCGGATGGTCGGATGAGTCCCTACGGGCAGTCGAAAGGCTAAATCTCGATATGAGCTGGCATCCTTGGTACCGCCGTCAAAATGCTTAACAATCGGCGCACAGCGACCGGTTTTCCGCCGCTTCTCGGGTCCAAACCGCCGCGTGAGCCCGGCGTTAAACCTAAAGGTGATGCATGTTGAAGCCCGAGGGTGATCTTCGCCACAGGGTTCATGAGTCTGAGCTACTGTGGGTTCTCGAATCGAGATCTGAATCTGGCAAAATTTCACATGTTGAAATCGTCGATAGTATTGAACGAATTGTCTATGAAAGGGAAGGTAGACAAGGGCTATATGTCAGATACCGAGGCGTGTGGCGACCACTCCATTCGGTGTCAGAGTTTAGAGAGTTGGTCAAATTGTCCAACGCTGGAAATGTCTATCTATTCTCCAACGAATGGGGCGTGTCGTCAGGAAACAGAGGGTCGATTAAAAAGCTGTCTCCTGCATCATTTATTTATACTCATGAGCATGGCTTTTCATAGGGTTAAAGATAGTTGTAGTGCGTTCCGGGCCTGATGCCCCTACACCAGACGCCCATTTCGCTGCACTACATGGGCGCCGCTAACCATCGCGTTAAAGTAATTTATGCACATAGCAATCGATGATACGTACGGACCTAAAGTAGAAACTGAGTCTGAGTTTGTCTCTGGAAGGCGAAGGACACATGTAGCAGTAGTATTTGATGATCATGAGGTTGGCTATATACGTCAACAGATACGGGCCTGCCTAGATGAGATCGTTCACTCTATGGGAGTCACCGCAGACGAATTTCATTTTGTAGATGTTTACAATAGAAATTCGCCTTGGGATCAGTTGCCAGGCCAAGCCAATCTCGGTTTATTTGAGTTCTTTGCCAATATTTATTCTCAGTATCGTTGGCCGGTTATTATCCAAACCATTGATGATCTAACCTTGAAAGATCACGGCATTCAAGAGCTTCGAGGGTCAGTGGATGGTCTGCACTTGGAAAAGCCTGAAGATCTTTCTCTTTTGTTTCTGCTTTTTAAAATCAAAAGAAATAGAAAGAGCTCTAATGAAGAGATAAGCCTGATTGTTGATGAAGGAAAGAAAAAGGCAGGGTCAGTTATAAGTCCGAAAATTTTCCAAAACTGGCAAAGTAGAGTGTCCGGGGTCTACGCTTCTTCAAAGGAAGAGCCTTTGCTGCAGCTGGCTGACTTTTTGGCTTTTTGCATAAATCGATGCACACATTTAGCGATGAAAAAAAATAGAACTGAGGTCGATAACTGGTTTCTAGAACTTGTCGGAAGTATGAATATAAATAGTGAAGATATAAAGAAGGGAAAAATGAGTGAGGGATTCACAGTAAAGGACTTCGATGACTGGCATAGAGAAGATAGAGCTGGGAAAGGACTATGAAACTCCTACCAGAGTATCAAATAGAATAGCTTTCCGCTGTTGGTTAAATATAGTTTATTATTCAATTTTTTTAGATAAAAGGAGAGATCTTTGAAGTTTTTGTATGCATGGGCAGAAAGTCGAAGAAAAACATTGTACGTGCTGCTTTCATTATACTTTTTAGCTTTCTCTTTTCCTTTTATTTTCGAAGCGCCAATAATCATTATTGGCGCAGCGGCGGCTACTTTAATAATACCGTTCCTAATGCTGGTGGTTGCAATGACGGGGAGTAAGGTTTATGAGTTTCTAGCCGAACAGAAGTGGTTGCTGGCGCTTTTTTCACTCGCTATCGCTTTTTATACAGCTCTCGCGAACATATACGCAGCTAACATGATAAATGAAGTGTTCAAGGTGAGTCCTGGTCTGTTTCCAATTACAACGCTTTTTTTGACTTTCGCATACTTTGTTACTAACTATCTAAAATGGCTAGTTTTTTATCCATATATGTTTCTATTTTTCTTTGGAGGGGTTTTTGTAATATTAATTGTTGCCTGCGGTGGCGGCATAAAAAGAGTGGCAGTTCGACTGCTACGGCTGTGCGTTATAGTTGTGTTCGTTAGTTCAGCTAATACAAGTGTAGCTATGTTTGAAGAGTATCTGCCAGCACTCACCAAGGGAATTGCTGTAAAATCAGACTTCAATAGCCAGCATCGCTGCGGTGATTTTAATGGTGCGCCGGTGAAAAATGTTCTTTTCATGCCAAATGGAAGCGTTTTAGCTCAATTACAAACTGGGCATAACACGGAAGCGAATTGGGAGTTTAAGGTCATGGCATGCAAGAGTATAAATTCTAATCAATGAATCAATCCGACCGTGATGCACTGGCGCTCCAAACGGCGTCTTATTCTGGCATTGACGCTGTAGAAAATCCGAAATCTCCACTTCGGTTTGGTAGCATCAGGCAAGCGGAAAGGGAGGTGTTAGCTTACCCCGTTTCAAGCATTATCACTACGGCGGGTACGCCATGGTCGCGATTAACTACCATTCAAAAAGCTGAGAATGGCAAAACGTGGGTGCACTACGAACTTAAGTTGCAGCTATGGAAGTTCAAATCTCCACCCAAAAAATGAAAACGCAACTTATTGAGCGGAAACGTTTTTATCAAAATTGAACGGGCGTAGTTTCACTTGAAAGAAACATCAGTAAGTTGCTGTATTTAAAGAACAATAAATATTCAGGAGGTTCGTCCTGCAACTCCGTGTACGCCGGTTCGATTCCGACCCGCGCCTCCATTATTTCCCCCAACTTCCCGTACCTTGAAAGTTTCAGGTCAGGGTCGACTCCCTATCCAAACAATTTGCGATCATCTGGCGGCAGCACAGGCTGATATGCTTCAATGATTCGTAAATAGTCAGGCCAGCCTACACGGCTGTCTTTTTGTACCTCGGGGCCTGGTCAAAAACAATGAAAACAGAGCAAAAGAAGGTCAAACCCCGGCGCGTTTCACCTCGCGGTCGCCAACTCGAACCCGTCTTACTGGCGGAGCTGCGGGATCTGATCGGTGACGAACGTATCGATTCGACGTTGCGCAACCGGGATCGGCTGATCGAGCACCTGCATGCTCTGCAGGACGCCTATCGTTACCTCTCCATGCCCCGACTCCGGGCCCTCGCTGCTTTCATGAATCTGCCCATGGCCGACATCTATGAAACGGCCACTTTCTACGCCCATTTCGACGTAATTCACGACGAGCAAACGCCACCACCCGAGATAACTCTGCGGGTTTGTGACTCGCTTCCCTGTCGTTTGGCCGGGGCGGAAGCGCTGCATCAAGCGCTGTCTGATGGAGCTGATCCCGAAACGGTGAGGGTACTGCGCGCGCCCTGCATGGGGCGCTGCGACACTGCGCCCGTGGTGGCCGTCGGTCATCATCATGTGCTGAATGCCAACGCCGAGAATGTTGAGGCCGCGGTAGAGCAGGGACAGGTCCAGCCAGAGGAGGCCTCCTGGCAACGTTTGTCAGAATATTGTTCGGCCGGTGGTTATCAGCTGCTAACAGATTGCCGTGAAGGCCGGGTGAGCATCGAATCGCTGGCTAAGGAACTCGAGCATGCCGGCCTGCGTGGCCTCGGCGGTGCCGGATTCCCCACGTTCCGAAAATGGCAGGCCGTTCGAGCTGAGCCGGGACCGCGCTACGCGGTGATCAACGCCGATGAAGGCGAGCCGGGTACGTTCAAAGATCGTTATTACCTGGAACGCGAACCCCATGTATTCCTGGAGGGCGCTCTGATCAGCGCCTGGGCGGTTGAGGCGCAGTCCCTCTACATTTATCTTAGGGACGAATACCCCTGCCTGAACAGGGTGCTGACCGATGCCATCGTCGAGCTTGAGTCGGCCGGCATTGTCGAGTCGGGCTTCGTTATCTTGCGCCGTGGCGCCGGAGCCTATATCTGCGGCGAGGAATCCGCCCTGATCGAATCCCTGGAGGGCAAGCCCGGTAAGCCACGACATCGCCCGCCGTTCGTGGCCCAGAAAGGGCTGTTTGGTCAGCCCACCCTGGTCAATAACGTCGAGACGGTTTACTGGATTCCGCTCATCCACGCCAAGGGCGCCGAGTGGTTCGCCAGTCAGGGGCGGCGTGGTCGTCGCGGTCTTCGCAGCTTTTCAGTCTCCGGTCGGGTTGCCCGGCCCGGGGTTCACCTCGCCCCCGCGGGCATCGCCCTCAATGAATTGATAGAGGAATACTGCGGCGGCATGGCGGAAGGGCATCGCCTGCTGGCCTATCTGCCCGGCGGGGCCTCCGGCGGCATACTGCCCGCCAGCAAAGCAGACATTCCCCTGGATTTCGATACGTTGCAGGAGCACGGCTGCTTTATCGGCTCTGCTGCCGTAATCGTTTTGTCTGATCAGGACGATTTGGCCGCGGTAGCCCGAAACCTTCTGAGCTTTTTCGCGGATGAATCTTGCGGGCAGTGCACTCCCTGCCGTGTGGGTACCGAGAAAATGCTCACGTTGCTGGAACGCGATACCTGGGATGAGCAGACGCTCCAGCAGCTGGCCAGGGTGATGGCAGATGCCTCCATTTGCGGTCTGGGCCAGGCCGCACCCAATCCGCTGCTGAGTCTGCTGCGAGATTTCCGCAGCGAACTCGCCAGCAGCAATCTGATAGCGAAAGGTTAGGGGAGGCAGCCATGAGCCATCGAAAAACAGCCATGAGCGATGCGACAGCAAGCTTTACCCTGACGCTCGACGACGTTGAAGTTCAGGCCTTCGCCGGTGAAACCCTGTGGCAGGTGGCCAAGCGCGCTGGCGAGACCATTCCGCACCTGTGCTTCAAAGACGCGCCAGGTTACCGGGCTGATGGCAATTGCCGCGCCTGCATGGTGGAGATAGAAGGGGAGCGGGTGCTCGCCGCAAGCTGTATCCGCGAGGCAGCGCCCGGCATGGTTGTGCGCAGTGCGGGCTCCGCCCGTGCCCGGGAGGCCCGCAGGGCGGTGCTGGACCTGCTATTGGCTGACCAGCCTGAACGGGCAAAGAGCCCGGATCGATCGAGCCATCTGTGGAATCTGGCGGATGAATTGGCCATCGATGCCAGCGCCGCGCGACAGCGCCTCCCGGCCCGTTCAGAACGCGACGAGCCCACGGTTCACCATGTTGTGCCGCGGTCAGATTCGCTGGCCCACGCCCGGGGCCATGACACCAGCCATTCCGCCATGAGCGTCAACCTGGACGCCTGCATCACCTGCGGCTTGTGTGAGCGCGCCTGCCGCGAGGTGCAGGGCAACGATGTTATCGGCCTGGCGCACCGCGGCGCTGCGTCCAAGGTCGTGTTTGATTTCGATGACCCCATGGGGGACAGCACCTGCGTTGCCTGCGGCGAATGCGTGCAGGCCTGCCCGACCGGGGCGCTGATGCCCGCCACCCTGATTGATGCCGAGGGCCGCGGAGACTCCGGCGTTGCTGATCGCACCGTTGACTCCGTCTGCCCTTATTGCGGGGTGGGCTGTCAGCTGACCTATCACGTAAAAGAGGAGCCTTCTCAAGCAGCAGAGCAGGGGGAGCGCATTCTCTTTGTCGAAGGCAGAAATGGGCCGTCAAATCAGGGCCGGCTCTGTGTAAAGGGGCGCTTCGGCTTCGATTACCCCGCGCACCCGGCACGGCTTACCCGGCCTCTGATCCGCCGGGAGGGCGTGCCCAAGGGGCTCGACCCTGACTTTGATCCCACCAATCCGTTAACTCACTTTCGCGAGGCAAGTTGGGAAGAAGCACTGGATCTCGCGGCAAGCGGATTAACCCGGCTCAAAACACAGCACGGACCAGATGCGCTGGCCGGCTTCGGCAGCGCCAAGTGCTCCAACGAAGAGGCCTGGCTGTTCCAGAAGCTGGTTCGTACCGGTTTCGGCTCCAACCACGTTGATCATTGTACGCGACTCTGCCACGCCAGCTCTGTGGCGGCGTTGATGGAATGTCTGGGATCTGGCGCAGTCACCGCTTCTTTCATGCAGGCGCTCGAGGCCGATGTGGTAATCCTGACCGGCTGCAACCCGGCGGTGAACCACCCGGTGGCCGCTACCTATTTCAAGCAGGCGGCAAGAAACGGCACCAAACTGATTATCATTGATCCCCGCGGCCAGGCCCTGGATGCCTATGCCTGGCGCAGCGTTCGTTTTTCGCCGGGAGGCGACGTGGCGTTATTCAACGCCATGCTCCATGTGATTATCGATGAGGCACTCTTTGACCAGGCCTACATTGATGCCCATACCGAGGGTTTCGAGGCACTGGCAGCGAGTGTTGCGGATATGTCGCCAGAGGTGATGAGCCCGCTCTGCGGCGTTGAACCACAGGCCATTCGTGAAGTGGCCCGCGCCTACGCCGGCGCCGAAAGGGCGATGATCTTCTGGGGCATGGGCATTTCCCAGCATGTGCACGGCACCGACAACGCCCGCTGCCTGATTTCACTGGCCCTGACATGCGGCCACACGGGCCGGCCCGGCACTGGCCTTCACCCGTTGCGTGGGCAGAACAACGTTCAGGGCGCCTCGGACGCCGGCCTGATCCCCATGGTACTGCCCGATTACCAACCAGTGGGAGACGCCCAGCTGCGCGCCGCCTTCGAGGAACTCTGGGGCACCGAACTTGATCCCGAGCCGGGGCTCACGGTTGTCGAGATTATGAACGCCATTCTGGCGGGGACAATAAAAGGCATGTACATCCTCGGCGAAAACCCTGCGATGTCCGATCCGGATCTGACCCACGCCCGGGCCGCGCTCGCCGCCCTTGAGCACCTGGTGGTGCAGGATCTGTTCGTCACGGAGACTGCCCAGTTTGCCGACGTTATCCTGCCGGCCGCCGCCTGGTCGGAAAAATCAGGCACCGTCACCAACACCAACCGGCAGGTGCAAATGGGCCGTGCCGCGCTGGCGCCGCCGGGAGAGGCAAAGGCCGACTGGTGGATTACCCAGGAGGTGGCCCGGCGTTTCGGGCTGGGTTGGGACTACTCCGGCCCTGAGCAGGTGTTCGCCGAGATGAAACAGGGCATGCACTCACTCGATCATATCTCCTGGGCTCGCCTGGAACGCGAAGGTTCCGTCACCTATCCATGCCCCGCCGACGACGCGCCAGGGCAGGACGTTGTCTTCTCTGATGCCTTCCCACGCGCCGGGGGCCGGGCCAGGTTCTCGCCAACTCGGCCGCTGCCACCGGATGAGCCGGTGGATGAGGCCTATCCGATTGTGTTAACCACCGGGCGATTGCTTGAACACTGGCACACCGGCGCCATGACTCGTCGCAGCCGGGTACTGGACGAGCGAGAACCTGAAGCTGCAGCTTTTCTGGCACCTGCGGAGTTGGGTCGCCTGGGCGTAGCGTCGGGGGATGCAATTGAGATTGCCACCCGGCGCGGCAGCATCACCCTGATGGCACGGGCCGATCAGACCATGCCCGATGGCATGGTGTTCGTACCCTTCGCGTTTGTGGAGGCGGCAGCCAACCTGCTCACCAACCCGGCGCTGGACCCGGATGGGAAGATTCCGGAGTTCAAGTATGCAGCGTGCCGACTGAGGCCAGCGTAACTCTCGTCCCCGTCTGTGCATCCCGTTTTCAGCTACACTTATTAGTCTGAATGTTTGTTGGATTTTCAGGTCGCCGGATTGCGTCCGCCGTTAGCTGTCGGGGAGCGCTGGTTGGCCCGAAATACCAAGTCAGAGGGAAAGGATGCAGCTATCTCCGGAAACCCGCCTCAAGGCCATTCTGGATGGCACAGGTGCAGGCACCTGGGAATGGAACCTTGACACCAACGATGTCATCTTCAACGAGCGTTGGGCGAGCATGTTGGGCTACACGCTCGATGAGCTGGCTCCGGTGACCTTTGGTACCTGGGAGCGTCTGTGTCACCCGGCAGACCTTGCCCTGGCCTGGAAAGCCTTACAGAAGTATCTGGATGGCAAGGGGCCGCAGTTTGAGTGTGTCATCCGGATGCGGCACAAGGACGGCCGATGGCGTCACATCCATACCCGCGGGATGCTGCTCAACGGCACACACACTGAACATCCGCGATGGCTCATGGGGACTCATCTCGATGTGACCGAAGAGAAGGTCACCGAGCACCGGCTATCGCAACTGGCGGAATCCCTTCCTGGCATTATCTACACTTTTGTCATGGAACCGGACGGCCGTTACTACTTCACTTACATGAGCAGAAAGGTCGAGGATTTCTTTGGGATTACCCCGGAGGAAGCCTGTTCGGACGCCGGACTGATTTTCCAGCATATTCACCCTGAGGACCTTCAGGCAGTTCACGACTCCATCGCTGATTCATTCAGCAGTCTGGAACAATGGGAATGCGATTACCGGGTCATCAACAGCGGAATGACAGGTTGGCTTCGGGGCGTGGCGAAGCCGGAGCGCGAGCCGGACGGCAAGGTGGTCTGGCAGGGTATGGTGATAAACATTGACGATGAAAAACGCCTGGAGCTGGAGCTCGAACGACTCTCCGTTACCGATGAGCTTACCGGGCTTTTCAACCGCCGCTACTTCATACGCAAACTGGAAGAGACCGCTGCCCAGCAGGACCGTTATGGTGGCGAGTTTTCCCTGGTTGCAGTGGATCTCGATCACTTCAAGGCAATCAATGACGCCTACGGCCATCCAGTCGGAGACGCGGTCCTGCAGCGTTTTGGTGAGTTGATCCTGCGCCGGGTGCGAAAATCCGACGTGGTAGCCCGGACCGGTGGTGAGGAATTTCTCATACTGATGCCGCAAACGTCCCTGGAGAACGCAGCACAGGTGGCCGAAGACCTCCGGCACGCCATTGAGAACGAGAGCTTTGTCAGTGACGAGAGCCGGGATTTCCGGGTCACCCTGAGTGCCGGGGTCGTCAGTTGCAGGGACGAGGTCGTGACGGTTCGTGATTTGCTTTCAATCTGCGACCGATCCCTTTATCGGGCAAAGCGACAGGGACGCAACCGTGTGATGGTTCATCAATGAGGTGTCAGGGATGGCTGATATGCGCTTCAGGGACAGGAAGGACGCCGGTGCCAGGTTGGCGGAGGTGCTGGCAGATATGGGTATTGAGCCCAACGCCGTGGTTCTGGGGCTCCCCAGGGGAGGTGTTCCCGTCGGGTATGAAATTGCCCGCCAGCTGAACTTGCAACTGGATTTCCTTAACATTCGCAAGCTCGGGGTGCCCTGGCAGCCGGAAGTCGCCATGGGTGCCGTGGGAGAGGACGGTATACCGCACCTGAATTCGGATCTGGTGCGTTCGCTGGCGATCGCCTCGGAGCAGATAAAACGGGTAAGGGATCGGGAGCTGAGCGTCATCCGAGAGCGGAAAAAGGCCTATCGGGGCTATGCGCCAACGGCGGATCTTCAGGGTCGGCAGGTGATTCTGGTCGACGATGGCATCGCAACCGGTGCCACCATGGACCTGGCGATTGAAATGGTCAGAACCGCCGGAGCCAGATCACTGATTGTCGCCATTCCGGCCGCGCCGGAGGGCACGACCGACAAATACGGGGATATAGTGGATCACTGCATCTGCCTGCAGGAGCCGGCAGACTTTAACTATGTCGGCCAGTTCTACCGGAATTTTGACCCGGTGACCGACGAGGAAGTGTGCGAGCTGTTGCGGGCAAGCTTTGAGGCTCTCAATCGGGGAGCGTTGTGACCCCATTGCTTAGCAGGCGCTGAAACGTGGCGGCAGGCATCGGCTTGCCGAGGTGGTAGCCCTGCACTTCATCACAGGCCAGTCTGTCGAGCTGCTCCAGCTGGGATGCATTCTCTACGCCTTCGGCAATGACTTTCAGGCCCAGACTATGGGCCATGCGGATGATCGCAAGCACGACCGACGAATTATTGGGATCCGAGCCCATGTCACGGATGAAGGAGCGATCGATCTTGAGTTTATCCACCGCGAAGCGGTTGAGGTATGCAAGGCTGGAATAGCCAGTGCCAAAGTCATCAATGGCGAGATGGATGTCGCGCTGCTTCAACCCCTTAATGGTGTCAACCACCCGCTTGTGGTCACCAATCAGGATGGATTCCGTCAGTTCGAGCTCCAGGTAACGGCCCTCGAAGCCGGTTTCGTCCAGTATCCCGCCAACCGTGTCACACAGGTCACCCCGCTGGAACTGGATCGCAGAAAGGTTGACCGCCAGGGTGATCGGCGGCATACCCTGATCCATCCAGGCCTTACCCTGCCGGCAGGCTTCCCGCAGTACCCATTCGCCGATCTCCACGATCAGGCCGCTTTCTTCGGCAATCGGGATAAAACGTGACGGGGATACCCATTGCAGCTCGGGGTTGTTCCAGCGCAAGATCGCCTCTGCGCCGATGATTTTGCGCGTGGCAAGGTCCATCTGGGGTTGGTAAAAGACTTCCATTTCCTTTCTTTCCAGCGCCCCCCGCAGCTTCGCCAGCAGATTCTGCCGCTCGAATGCCTTCTCCTGCATGGTGGGATCGAACCGGCGGAAGGTGTTTCTTCCCTCCATCTTGGCAGCGTACATGGCGGTGTCCGCATTGCGGGAGAGCGCCGTGAAGTCATCGCCGTCATCGGGGAACAAGGCCACGCCCATGGAGACGGAGGTCGCCAGGTGGTGCCCGTCTACTTTGAAACTGTTGGCGAATAACTGATGAAGCCTCTCCATTTCATGCACGTAGGCCTTCTCTTCGGGCCCGAGCTTGGCCAACACCATGAACTCATCCCCGGATGCACGGGCAATAACATGGGTTTCCGGGGGTAGAGAGCCCAGACGGCGGGAGACTTCCTTCAGCAGGTTGTCGCCTATGGTATGGCCCAGCGAATCATTGATGTCCTTGAAGTTGTCCAGGTCCAGATAGACCAGGGCGTAGCGACTGCCTCCGGGTCTGGCTTGCGCGAGACGGACGTTGACCAGTTCCTCGAATCGGGCCCGGTTCGGAAGCCTGGTCAAGGGATCGAAATGGGCGAGGAACTCGATTCGGGCCAGGTTGGACTTGCGTTTTGTGATGTCCCGCACGAAGGAGAAAAAGCCCGAGGTGAATGTGCCGTCAAAGACGTGGGCGCTGATTTCCACATCCCGGATACTGCCATCCTTCCGGCGCCAGCGGCTTTCCAGGCGCCCGGAGCCTTCAACCATGACCTGGTCCAGCGAGCGCTCGATGGCTGCGGCGTCCAGGTCGGCTTCCAGGTCACGGATATTCATTCCCAGCAGCTCGGTCTGGCTGTATCCCGTGATCTCCTCTGTCGCACGGTTGACCTGGATGAAGTTTGCTTCGTAGTCCATTACCAGCAGACCATCCATGGCGGCCTGAACCATCAGCTCGTAGTTGGCCTGGGTCCTGCGATGGTCGGTAACATCAGTGGCGATGGCTCCGCTTCCGGATAGCTGGCCGTTTTCATCGAGGATCGGGAAGTGCACGGCCTCGAACATCCTCGGCTCATTCTCGAATTCCACGATATCGGTCACCGTGATCGGCTTGCCCAGTTCCCGTGCCCGCTGGTCCTGGCGGTTGATCGATTTGGCCGCAGTGGGAGGAAAGACATCATATACGCTCTTGCCCAGAATCTGCTGATCTTCCAGTCCGAGCAGCTTGCGGAACGCAGGGTTGGTGAGCGTCACGCGGCCCTCTGCATCCATCAGATAGATGAGCGCCGGCGAATGTTCAATGAAGGTTCTGGTCAGGGATTCGCTGCGGGCAAGCTGTGCGGTACGTTCGGCAACCAGTTCCGAGAGGTGCTCTTCGTGGCGTTTCAGGTCCCGGAACAGAAACTGGTAGGGCCTGATCAGACCGGTCACCAGCACGCCCCGGTAGATCAGGTAGGCAGACACCAGGAGTAAATAATGGCCCAGTTCGTTGGCAAAGCCATAGACACTGACATACCGGGTAAGTGTCAGGGTTGCCAGGATGTTGAATATCAGGGAGGTCTGGATCAGGTAGAAGACCGGTGTGGCGAAGCGACGTCTCTGGCGGTATAGCAGTGCCATGGTGACCGCGAAGATCCCGGCAATGATGTACTCGGAGGTAACCTTGAAGGGGGTCAGTCCGGTGCCTTCCAGGTAGCTGTCCGGAAATATTCCGGAGAATACGGCTAGTCCCAGAATCACGGCGGCCGCGCCAAAGACCGCGAACGGTAACATCAGGCTGATACGCCACCTCACCGCCATCACCCCGATCAGGAAAGCAACTGCTTCGAGGTAGCGGAAGGCAATCCACAACTGGGTCGGCAGATTACCGTCATCCTCGGGGAATATGCCGATGCCCTTGTAGCCGATGGTATGAAGGAGCTCAAGGGATGCGATGAAAATAGCGGCTGTGCCGATAACTCCGAGAAAGCTGTTGGTGGCCCAGTGCCGGGTGTGCCAGGCAAGTGCGAACAGCCCTGCCAGCACGACAATACGGAGCATCTCTACGAGGGTATGGAAGAGCAGAAAATCGTTACGGGCAATCAGGTGCAGGGAGAGCAGGACAACAACAAGCCCGACGACTTGCGGCAGGGCAATCGGCAGGTCGGTTTTTGGGGCTTGGCTCTGGTACCGTGACATGGGCCTTCTGCAATCAGACTTTCAAGGGTTCAAGTCTATACCACTGCGACATTTTCGGCTCGGGTCTGATGGAAATTACTGACCTCCGGAGACCATGGCCAGTGCTGTGAATTATCAGTGGGGATAGCCCGTTATGTCACGAATTTTTCGGTAGATGGGCTGCAAACGCGGGTACATGTCCAGGTACACCTCGGAATAGAGCCGGTTATACAGCGCATGGGTTTCCGGATCGGGCTGGAAGCTGTCGCCAACGCGGGTCATGGCAGAGACGGCGGTTTCAAAGTCCGGGTGCAGGCCCAGCCCCACGGCCGCGTCGATGGCGGCGCCCAGGCCTGACGTTTCGTAGGTGTGGGGTCGCTCAGCGGGCAGGCCGAAAATATCCGCAGTCAGTTGCATGGCCGCATCGCTCTGGGAACCGCCCCCGGCAACGCGAAGCCGGCGGATGGGTACGCCACTGCGCTTCTCAATCCGCTCCTTGCCCTCGCGCAGGGCGTAGGCCAGGCCCTCCAGGATCGCCCGGTAGATGTGTGCCCGGGTATGCACGTCCCCGAAACCGATGATGGCACCCTTGGCTTCCGGCCCGGGTTGGCGGACACCAGGCGACCAGTAGGGTTGCAGCATGAGCCCCATGGAGCCGGGAGGCACATCGCGCACCAACTCATCGAAGAGGATTTCCGGTTCAATGCCTTGCTGTTCGGCAATTTTCCGCTCCCTCAGACCGAACTCCCGCTTGAACCAGCTGACCATCCAGAATCCACGATAGATCATCACCTCCGTGGAATAATGCCCGGGCAGGGCGGCCGGATAGGGCGGCATCAGGCGCACAGGCTCCACGTAACGCGGGCTCGTGGTATTGATGGTTGCCGTTGTGCCGTAGCTCATGCAGCCAATGTCCGGGGTCAGACCGCCGGACCCCAATACCTCACAGGCCTTGTCCGATGCCGCTGCAATGACGGGGAGTCCCTCGGGCACGCCGAGGTGCCGGGCGGCCTCCGGGAGCAGGGCGCCGAGCGTGTCACCGGGGGACACCAGTTCCGGTAGCTGCTCGGGAGTGATCGGCATGGTCTGCCATTTGAAATCACGTTTGCCCGCCCAGCGGTGCTTTTTGTAGTCAAATGGCAGATAACCGACCTGGCTGCCGGTTGAATCCCGGTATCTGCCGGTCAGGCGAAAGTTGAGGTAGCCAGAAAGCAGCAGGAATTTGTGGGTTTTCGCCCAGATTTCTGGCTGGTTCTGGACGATCCAGTTGGCCTGGGTTTTCTCGCGAAAGCGGGCAATGGTGTCTTCCAGACGGGCCAGTTTGAACAGCCAGCCCCAGGGACCTCTGATTGGCCCGTCAACCCGGGCGTGACGCTGATCGAGCCAGATGATGGCCGGGCGCAAGGGACGGCAGTCACGATCCACGTTGATGACTGTGCCCCGCTGGCTGGTGACGGTGACGCCGGCCACCTGTTCCGGGCTGGCATCGGTGCTTTGCCAGAGCCTGTTGCAGGCTGCCCCGAGGCTCTCCCAGAAATAATCCGGATTCTGCTCGGCCCAGCCGGGTTGTTCCGAGAAATAGGGCTCGATTTCCTGCTTGCCCTTGCCAACGAGGTTGCCCTGGGTGTCGAACAGCAGGGCCCGGACACTCTGGGTGCCGTTATCGATGGCCAGGATAAGTGGTGTATCGCTCATGTCAGGCCTCACCCTCCGGCAGGCTGTAGGCCTGCGCATACAGCTTGAGGTAGCGTTTTTCTTCCTGCTCCCATTGTTGGTCGGACCAGCCAAGCAGCGGCTGACAATGGCGCGTTATCTCTGGCAGCAGCTCCGCCGCGCCGCCGGGAACCACCAGGCCGAGGCGGGTCCGGCGCAGCAGCAGGTCGTCGAGATGGACAACCTGCTCATGTTCGCAGGCCCAGGCGAGCTCTGCCCAAAGCACTCCGGTATGGCCAATGGGCCCGAGATTGGTAGCCGCAACAAGGGCCTGGGCGTTGGCGCCATACCAGCCCTGCAGGCGCTGCCAGGTCAGGAATGGTATCCCGGCCGGTCGCTTTGTGGGCGCCGGCCGGGTGAATACCGGACTGGAATCGGGGCGTAGAAGGTTCCGGCGCTTCTCGCCGAGGCCGAGTTCAAGTGCCTCCCGGGCAATGCGCCGGAAGGTCGTGAGCTTGCCGCCGGCAATGCTGACCAGACCGTTATCCTCACGCAACACATGCTCCCGGCTTTCCTTTGACTCGGCCTTACCGGACCCATCGGTCACCACGGGGCGTACGCCGGCCCACGTGGACAAAATATCGTTACGGTCCAGGCCAGCCGAAGGGAAAAGCCGCCCGGCAATAGTCATCAGGTAGTCCACTTCTTCCGGGGTAATGCCGGGCTCACGGTTAAGATCTCCGTTGTGATCGAGATCGGTGGTGCCAAGTACCGTGGTTCCTGCCCAGGGAAAAGCAAACACCGGCCTCCGGTCTTCCGGATGCAGCAGAGAGACGGCACAGGACACCGGCAACCGGCGCCAGGGCACCACCAGGTGGCTTCCCCGTAGTGGCCGTATTTCCAGAGGTTTTGTGGTGTTTGCCTGTTTTTGAAGCACCGAGGCCCAGGCGCCCGTGGCGTTGATGACCAGAGGTGTTTTGACCGTCACTGTATGTCCGTCTTCGGTATCCACCAGCTCAATACCGCTGATCCGGCCTTCGTGCCGGCGCAGGGTTCTGGCCTCGGTGTAGTTCAGGCAGACTGCGCCGTCCCGCCGGGCCTCGTCCAGGATGCGAAGCACCAGGCGGGCATCGTCGGTCACGCCATCCAGGAACAGGCTGGCACCGTTCAGGCACTTTGGGGTGAGTCCGGGCACCCATTGCAGGGCTTCCTGATGATTCAGGTAGCGCCGGGTTCTGACGCCGGCAATGCGATCGTAGATGCCAAGCAACAGCTGAAATAGCTTCGGGCCGGGAAAGTTTTTCCGGAAATGGGGCATAACAAACGGGAGTGGGTCCACCAGCCCCGGTGCCTCTTGCATCAGGCGCTGTCGCTCGGTTACCGATTCCCGGGTTAATCGGATTTTTCCGCTGCCCAGATAGCGGAGGCCTCCGTGGACCATCTTGGAAGACCGGCTGGATGTGCCCCAGGCGAAGTCTTTCTGTTCCACCAGCAAGGTCCGGAGCCCGCTGCCCGCAGCTTCCCGGGCAACCCCGGTACCGGTGATTCCGCCCCCGACCACAACCACATCGAATTCCGGATTGGCGGTGGCCAGATCTGCAAGGCTTCCCTTTCTGGCCATGGTTTACTCCACCAGTGTCTTGGGGTTGAGCAAGGCGTCGGGATCAAATTGGTGACACAGGGTCCGGATGGCCTCCATCCCCAGCTCGCCTTTTTCGACCGGAAGGTAGGGCGCATGATCCTTGCCGACGCCATGTTGATGACTGATCGTGCCGCCATTGTTGACGATCAGTTCGGAGGTTGAATGCTTCAATTTCTGCCAGCGTTGCAGGGTTTGCTCGTAGTTGTCACCGACGCGGAACACGTATGTGGTGTAGATGCTGCAGCCCTGGCCGTAGAAATGGGAGAGGTGAGTGAACACGTGGGTTCGTTCCTGCTCGTCTGAAAGGCCTTCACGAAGATTGGATTCGATCAGGTGCATCAGGTTGTCCACGTTCGACCAGTCAGTGGCGGTTTCCAGGGTGTCCACCGCATAGCCGATTTGCCAGAGGGCCTCGCGCAGATAGGGCATGGTGAAGCGTTTTTCGGCCCACTTTTCACCCATCCGGGTGCCGGTGTAGATGCCGGAATATTCCTTGCAGACAGCCCTGACCTGGCTCAGTGCGGCCTTGCACTGGCGCTGGGTGCCGGTAACTCCGAAGGTCATCATGCATTTGCCCTGGCCCGCTCCGCGGAACGCCAGGAAACGCTCAAGAAGACCGATCAGGGCCGGGTGTCCGGCCAATGCCAGCTGGGTTTCGGTTTCCACCGGGTTACTCAGGCGCAGCATGGACAGTTGCGTTCGTTGCTGGACCAGCTTCCGGCAGGCGGTGCGGGCACTGTCCCAGTCGGGAAAGAAGGCTACATGGAAGCTTTCATGTTCCGCCAGTTCGCTGACCCGGACTTTCACCTCGGTAATGATGCCCATGCGGCCTTCCGAGCCCAGGATCATTTCCCGGATGTCCGGGCCGGCGCTGGAGGCCGGGACTGTGGGTATTTCCAGGGTGCCCTTGAGCGTTTCGATACGGCCACCGGCAAACATCTGCTCGATCCGGCCGTAGCGCAGGGACTGCTGGCCGCTGGAACGGGAAGCCACCCAGCCGCCGATGGTGGAGAGTTCGAAGGACTGGGGAAAGTGGCCGAGGGTATAGCCATGGGCACGAAGCTGGGATTCCACCAAGGGGCCGGGAGTGCCGGCACCAAAGGTCGCGATCTGACTTTCCCGGTCCAGATCGGTCAGCTGGTTCATGTTGGCAAGGCTCACAGTCAACACCGGCTTGCCGGTGTCTGCCGGATTGATGTGGCCGGCGACGCTGGTTCCACCACCATAGGGGATCAACTGAATCCCGTGCTGTCGCGAATAGCTGAGTATTGCCTGGATATCATCATTGGTGCGGGGCAGGGCAACGCCGTCCGGGAATCGGCCAATGTCGCCGCTACGCATCGCCAGCCAGTCCGGCAGGCTCTGACCCCGGGCGTGGCGGACCCGGGCTTCCGGCGTGAGGTCGATCAGTTGCTGGATATCCGGGCCGGGGGCGAGCCGGGATTCGGGAACACCGGCACAGACAGCCTCGAGAGTTGTGTCACTCAAGGGCTGTCCCTGCCCGATACGTCCACCGAGAAAGGCCTGACCTTCCCTGGGTAGCTCAAGTGAAAACTGGTCGTCGCCCCAGCCGTTCCAGCGTCTCATGCAGTACTCCGTCTGAATCCTTGGTTGGTCTGGCATTCTAGCGCTTCAGGTCTGCCCGTCATTGTCGGGTGACGACATTCGGGGTGTCATTTGCCGCCATTCCATTGTCGGGGGTATCAGGGCCGGAGGGACTGGTCCAGGCGTTTGTTGAGTTCTTTCCAGCGCGAGAGTTTTTCGGATTCCCCCGCTCGCGTCTGCTCGCCGCCGGATTTATTGAGCCAGAGGCCCTCTCCGTTGAAGCTGTAAACCGGTTCCAGATCAGTGCGTTCTGAAGCAGGTTTAATGTCATTTATAAGGTTATCAAGAATCAGCGGATCGGCATCCGGCTCGGGGTACCAGGCCAGAACCATGTGTGCCTGGTTCAGTTCGAGTGCTTTTACATAAACGATCCGAAGCTGGCTGTCGGGGACGCCCATGGACTTGAGGGTGAGGTATTTTGCAATGGAAAAATCCTCGCAGTCCCCAGCGTTCGTGGTCAGCAGTTCAATCGGGGTTGCCCAGTAATCCTCTTCTCCCCAGTGCCGGATATCACTGACAAAATTGACCCGGTTGAAGAACGAGTTGACCAGCCGGAGCTGACGGTCGATTGGCGCATTGGTGGCCAGGTCGTGCAGCCGCTGCCAGTCTTCCAGGCGTTGGTGGGCCTCCTGGCCAAACTCCTGAAGCACATAGTTCATCAGGCGGTTGCCCAGCTCCAGGGCACTGACCAACGAGACAGCAAGCAGCAGGGGGACCCAGCCGGAGCGGCGGCACAGTCCTGGCGCTGCCGTGGTCATGGCTGGACCTAGTTGTTGTTCCGGAGGCGTTCCCGGAGCTGTTCGAGACGCCGGCGGATTTCCTCACGCCGTTGCTCATCGGCGCTCGGGGTGGTGGGCGAGTTGGCGGTCTGGGACGAACCGGAGGCTGCCGTATCGGCTTGCTCGGCCTGGTCGTCAGCAGTGAAGGACATGCCGGAGCGATTGGCCTCTTCGGGGAAGTACAGATTCTCCAGCTTGCCGGAGCGTTCGATAATCACCCGGTTAGGGAATACGGACCGC
This sequence comes from Marinobacter sp., assembly GCF_041690455.1. GTDB lineage: Bacteria > Pseudomonadota > Gammaproteobacteria > Pseudomonadales > Oleiphilaceae > Marinobacter. The sequence continues at coordinate 42,378 of NZ_JAWLHI010000015.1, read as the reverse complement.
AGGGTGGCATTGCCGGGGAGTTCGTCCCCCACCAGGTAGACTTCGGTCTTGCTCTTGTCGTCCTCGATCAGCGCGCTGCCGGGAAATTCACCACTGGCGGCAAGCACACCGCGCAGGAACAGCCTGAGATTGGTCTCGGGCAGGTTTTCGGTATCAAGTTCGGCAGGCTCGCTATCGGCGTTCGGGGAACCAAACAAGGTGAGGGCTGCCAAATCCACATCGGGAACATCCCGGGCACCCGGCAGGGATTGTTGAGCGGGCTGGCCGTTGGCAGAGAGGGTCGGCTGGCGTTCTGTCTGCCAGAACCGGTATCCCTGCCAGGCGGTAACGGCCAGCATGGCTGCTCCAGCAACCGTCGCGAGAACCATGGGGAGCCGTGGGTGAATTGACAGCATCGATCATCCTGAGTGCTTGGTGGGCCATTAAAAGGCCCACAGGTTATCAGACTGCAACGTTTTAGTGGCAGTATAGTGTATAGAGTTATTCAGCGGGTCCATATCCTGTGGTAGCCTTTCTGAATTAGTTGAATCAAAAAGGGTTTCCGGGCCAATGAGGCTTGGATTGCCGACAAGAAGATTGCCTGACGAAAACGAGGACGACCTTGACCACCGAGACCGAAGTTCAGCCGCAGGATGCTCCGCTGGGACGTCTTCCGTTTACCTTCGCCAAGCGCAACGGGGTGATCCTGACACGTTCCGAAGACGGTGAGCCGATCATCCTGGTACGTCCTGGTGCGTCCCACTCGGCGGTTGCGGAGGCCAATCGTCTCAGCGGTGGCCGGGCCAGGTTCTCCGCCATCGATCCCGCGCGCTTCGATCAGGCGCTGAACGCGGCCTACCAGAGTGATTCCGCTGAAGCCATGCAGATGGTTGAGGGTATCGGCGATGACATGGACCTCGCGTCCCTGGCGGATTCGGTGCCGGAGACCGAAGACCTGCTGGAACAGGAAGACGATGCCCCGATTATCCGGCTGATCAATGCCATTCTGACCGAAGCCGTGAAGACCAACGCCTCGGACGTTCATATCGAGACCTACGAAAAGCAACTGGTGGTGCGCTTCCGGATCGATGGTGTGTTGAGAGAAGTGGTGCAGCCCAAGCGGGCGCTGGCGCCGTTGCTGGTATCCCGGATCAAGGTCATGGCCAAGCTCGATATCGCCGAGAAACGGATTCCCCAGGACGGCCGGATAGCCCTGCGAGTGGCCGGTCGGGAAGTGGATATCCGGGTCTCCACCATGCCATCCTCCAGTGGTGAGCGGGTGGTACTGCGCCTGCTGGACAAACAGGCCGGCTCAATTCGCCTGGAATCGCTCGGTATGGCCGGGCGGGATCTCAAGGTTCTCCGCAAACTGATCTATCGTCCCTATGGCATCCTGCTGGTGACCGGTCCTACCGGCTCCGGTAAATCCACCACGCTGTATGCGTCGCTGCAGGAGATCAACGACCGCAGCCGGAACATTCTCACCGTTGAGGATCCCATCGAGTACAACCTGCCCGGTATCGGCCAGACCCAGGTCAATACCAAGGTGGACATGACGTTCGCCCGGGGCTTGAGGGCGATCCTGCGCCAGGACCCGGACGTGGTCATGATCGGTGAGATCCGGGACCTGGAAACCGCCGAGATCGCGGTGCAGGCCAGTCTGACCGGTCACCTGGTGCTTTCGACCCTGCACACCAACACGGCGGTCGGTGCCATTACCCGTCTGATGGACATGGGAATCGAACCCTTCCTGATTTCCTCGAGTCTGGTGGGCATTGTCGCCCAGCGCCTGGTTCGCGTGCTTTGCCGGGAATGCCGGGAGCCCTACACGCCGAGCGAGGAGCATTGCGAGTTCCTGCAGCAGGACCCGGCCAATCCACCGACGATTTATCGCGCCAAAGGCTGCGAACACTGCAACCAACTGGGCTACCGGGGACGTATCGGTATCTATGAGGTGGTGGAGATCAACGAGGAAATTAGCTCGCTCATCCACAAACGCGCCGGTGAGCTTGAGATGGAAAAAGAAGCACGCAAGGGCGGTCCGAGCATCCATGCCGATGGGGTTCAGAAAATTCTTGATGGCGTCACCACGGTGGAAGAGGTTCTCCGTGTAACCCACCGGAGCCAGTAAGCCATGCCAGCATACGAATACAAGGCTCTGGATGCCCGAGGCAAACAGAAACAGGGTGTACTTGAGGCCGATGCCCCCAGGGCTGTGCGCCAGCAACTCCGTGAAAAGGGATTGACGCCGCTGGCGGTTGAGCCGGCGGTGGAAAAACAGCGCCGGGCCAGTCCGCTCAGTGGCCGGGGGTCACTGACTGCCTCCGATCTTGCGCTGGTGACCCGTCAGCTGGCGACGCTGATCCAGTCCGGTATACCGGTGGAGCAATCGCTCAGTGCAGCAGCACAGCAATCCGCGAGGCCACGGATCCGCAGCATGCTCATCGCAATCCGGGCCAAAGTCATGGAGGGCTATAGCCTCGCAGACAGCCTGGGCGAATTCCCGAAAGCGTTTCCCCGCCTCTACCGCTCCACCGTTGCCGCGGGCGAGCATGCCGGGCACCTGGACCTGGTGCTGAATCGCCTGGCCGATTACACCGAGAACCGGCAGGAAGCCCGTCAGAAAATCCAGCTGGCGGCGATTTACCCCATCATTCTCAGCTTCGTTGCCATTGCCATCGTGGTCTTCCTGCTGACCTATGTGGTTCCGGACATCATCGAGGTGTTCCTGAAACAGGGCCAGGAGCTGCCGGCACTAACCATGGCCATGCTGGCCATGTCGGAATTTCTCGGCACTTATGGTGTCTATCTTCTGATCATTCTGGTTGTGGCGCTGGTCAGTTTCCGAGTGGCCTTGCGCAAACCCGGTTTCCGGAAGCGGTTTCACAAGCGGTTACTCCATCTGCCACTGGTTTCCGGCATGGTGCGGGGGGTGAATACCGCCCGTTATGCCAGTACCCTGAGCATCCTCACCACCAGTGGTGTGCCGTTGGTGGAAGCCATGCGAATCGCTGGTGAGGTGTTATCCAACGATTACCTTCGGGAACGGCTACGGGATGCCGCCCGCAAGGTGAGCGAAGGCGGGTCGTTACACAGATCACTGGATCAGACCGGCTACTTCCCGCCGATGATGCTGCACATGATTGCCAGCGGTGAGGCCAGTGGCGAACTTGATAGCATGCTGGAACGAACAGCCCGGATGCAGGAAAACACCCTGCAGTCCAAGATTGCAGCCATTGTCGGCCTGTTTGAGCCGATGATGCTGCTGGTCATGGGTGTGGTGGTTCTGATTATCGTGTTGGCAATCATGCTGCCGATCCTGAATATGAGCAACCTGGTTGGCTGACATCCGGGCCCGGGGCCCGGCAGTTCTATTCCGGGAAAGGAATCCATAGCAACGACGAGTGAGAAAATGACGAGCAAGACTATGCACAAACGTTTCACACAGCGCGGTTTCACCCTGATTGAAATCATGGTGGTCATGGTGATCCTCGGCCTGCTGGTGGCGATCGTGGCCCCCAACATCATGGGCCGGAGCGACCAGGCCAAAGTCACCATTGCCGAGACACAGCTCAAGAACATCCAGAGTGCTCTCGACCTGTATCGGCTGGACAACAGCCACTATCCCTCTACTCAGCAAGGGCTGGAAGCCCTCGTGTCCAGGCCCAGTGGCAGCCCGGAGCCCAAGAACTGGAACCCGGACGGCTATCTCAAAAGTGTTCCGGAAGATCCCTGGGGTAACCAGTTCCAGTACGTGAGTCCCGGCACTGAAGGCCCTTACGATCTGTATTCCTATGGTGCCGACGGTCAGGAAGGCGGTGATGACGCCGCCGCAGATATCAGTGTCTGGAAGACCAAAGGCTGATCGGCTGTGCAGCACAGGACAACGCAAAGCGGCTTTACGCTAATCGAAATTCTCGTTGTCCTGATCGTGGTGGGTCTGCTTGCCTCCCTGGCGGTATTCACCCTGGGAGGCAGTTCCCAGCAGAGGGAGCTGGAAAATGAGGTCCGGGAGCTTTATCTCCTAATGCAGACCGCCTCCGAACAGGCGGTGCTCAACAATCTCGAGATGGGAGTCAGGCTGGAAGAGGGTGGTTACCAGTTCGTGGCCTTCCAGGACCGAAACGCCGAGTGGAAAGCTTCCGGCGAAAGGATTTTCCAGCCCAGGGCGTTCCCGGATTGGCTGGTGGCGACCGAATACATTGAGAATGATGCCCCCAGGCTGGCGTCCGACGAGGATCGCCAGCTGCCCGATATCGTGTTTTTTTCCAGTGGTGAAACCACGCCCTTCCAGATCGAGTTTACCGTGGGCTCGGACACCGACTACATGCATGTGCTGGAGTCTGACGGAGTCACCGGAATCCATTGGCGCAAACCCGGCTCAGAGGACGAGCTCTGATGGAACGCTCCCGCGGTTTTACCCTCATTGAGGTTCTGGTTGCGTTGCTCGTTTTCGGCCTGATTGCCACCGCGGCCGCCGAAGTGGGCAGCCAGTATATTTCCAGCTTCGAACGAATCAGGGACAAGACCCTGGCCGGATGGATCGCGGACAATCGCATCAACGCTATCCGACTCCAGGAAGAGCTTCCCGGCATCTCCGAGAATTCCACCGACACGGATTATGGGCCTTTCCGGTGGCAGGTAACGACAGCGGTGAAAGCCACGGCGGAACCCAGTATGCGCCGGATCGAGGTGTCGGTAGCCAAGTACACAGACGAGCGAAGTGATCCGGTGCCACTTCACACGCTGTCGGCATTTGTGGGGGAACAGTGATGCGCCAGTCCGGCTTCACCCTCATGGAAGTGCTGATTGCGGTAACCATCACCGCAGTGATTGGCCTCGGTGTCTGGCAGGTCATCAATGGTGTGGTCAATTCCAGGGACCGGGTCAATGAGCTGGCCGGAGAGTTCGACCGCATCCAGCGCGCCATGCTCCTCCTGGAGCGGGATATCACCCAGGTAGTGAATCGTTCCGCCCGGGATGTGTATGGTGACTTCCAGCCTGCACTGACCAGCCGCGAGGAAGGGTATGCTTTGTTGCTGACCCGTCAGGGCTGGCGTAATCCGCTTGGACTGCGGCGCAGCGGATTGCAGAGAGCGGGCTGGGAATACACCGGCACTGAGCTCTTTCGCCGTTACTGGCCCACGGTGGACCAGGGCCAGGAAGACAACAGCGAGAATGTTCTGCTTCTCGAGGACATTACCGCCTTTGAGGTGCGTTTCATGAACAGTGAACGCAGCTGGCAGGAAGACTGGCCATCGGACGATGACCTGGCTGGCCTGAACCCCGGGGACCGCCCGGAATTCCCGTTTCCCCTCGGTATTGAAGTCACCATAGAGCACGAGCGGTTTGGCGAGCTGGTCCGTACCTTTGCCCTGCCGGACTTTGATCCGGCGGCAGCTCAGGGCCTGGTCAACCAGGTTAACGAGGCGGCCACGGAAACAGACGAGGAAGAAGAGGACGAACAACAACCCGAACAGCCAGGGCAGCCGCAACCAGGCCAGGAAACCACTACCCAGCAGGGTGGAGCTGCGGGATGATGTTGTTTCGGGATCGCTCATTCGGAAACCGGCAGCGCGGTGTTGCTCTGGTGATGGTGCTGCTGGCAATGGCCCTGGTGGTGATGCTTGCCTCAGGCATGACCCAGCAACTCAATATCCGTGTCTTCCAGGCCGGGCATTACCTGGCCCAGCAGCAGGGGCAGAGCATCGCCCTGGGTGCCGAGGCGTTCGCCCGGCGAATCCTGGTCCGGGATTTCGAGGAGGACAAGGAAGATGGAGCGATGGTCGACAGTCTCGATGAGTTCTGGGCGATGAACGCGGCTATCCTTCCCCTCGATGATGGCAACAGTGTGGTTGAAGTGCAGATTGATGATCTGGGTGGCCGGTTCAATCTGAACGATTTGGTCACGCCGGCCGGGCAGGTGGACACCCTCGCCAAGGATCGGTTTACCCGACTTCTTATGGTTCTGGGGGTCTCCAGCATTAACGCGGATGCCCTGATCGACTGGATCGACAGCAATGACCAGACTATCAGTGCCTATGGCGCCGAAGATGGCCAGTACCTGATGGCCGACCCCGGTTACCGGGCTGGTAACCAGCCGTTTGTTGACGTTACTGAGTTGCGGCTGATCGAGGGCATGACCGAGGAAATCTACCAGGCTTTGCGGCCCCATGTCGCTGCGCTACCGGTCAGTGGCGCGGGAATCAACGTTAACACCGCGACTGGTCCCGTGCTGCAATCCCTGCACGAGGAATTATCCGAGGCGGCGATTGCCTCCGTCCTGGAAAAACGGGAAGAGGAAGCCTTCGGGAATCTTCAGGATTTCCTCGCCTTACCGGAGTTTGCCGGCCTCGGGCTCAAGACCACAGGGCTGACCCTGCAAACCCGTTTTTTTGAAGTTGTTTCAAGGATTACCTACGATAATCGTGTTGTTAATATGGTCAGCACCGTTTTCCGTAACGGGGAAGGTGAGGTCCGGACGGTTCACAGGGATACCGGACAGAAAAACCGAATTACCAAAGAGCCGTTTACCATTTCAGAAGGATAGCCATGTCTTATCGCCTTTTTGTCCGGCCGGTCCCGCCCTTTGCGGATATCGACGCTAATCCGGATGCCCAGCTGTACAATTGGGTGCTGCAGGATGCCACCGGTGATGCTCAGGCCCGCGGCACCGGGGATAACCGGGACACCATCGAGCAGACCCTGGCCCAGAACGCGCTGGAAAACGTGTTGCTGGTGGGTCTGATACCCGGCGAGGACGCGCTTTTCTGCATCGCCGATATCCCGGCCAAGCAGAGCCGTTTCATCCTTCAGGCTCTGCCCTATGCGGTGGAAGAGCAGATCGCCCAGGATATCGACTCTGTTCACCTGGCCCTGGGCAAGCATTCCGAAGAGGGCTACCGGGTCGCTGCCATCGATCGGGAGCGCATGGGGAACTGGATCACCCTGTTCTCGGGGTGGGAGAATGCCCGCCTTGATGCGATCTATCCGGATGCGTCACTTTTGCCATCGACTGACGGTGGCTGGAGCATCTGCCTGGATGGCGAGGTAGCCATGCTGGTCAGCGATCGTGGCGAGTGGTTAAGCATGCAGGCTGCCAATCTTGGCATGTTCGCCCATACTCTGGCCGTACCGCCGACTGAGGAGGTGATGGCCGAGGTTCCGGTTACCGTGTACGGAACGCAGGACGAACTGGAGTATCACCAGTCAGTGATTGCGGAGCTGAGAGCACCGGGGCGGCTCGTGGTCCGTCAGGAAGAGCTGGATCTGATGCCCCTGGAGCTGCTTGCCCATGCCCATCACCATCATCTCTGTCAGCCGATCAATCTCTGCCAGGGCGCATTCTCGGTCAAGGCCGGCAAAGACAGTCCCTTCAAACCCTGGAAGCCGCTGATTGCGGTGGCTTCAATCTGGTTTGTCATTCAGGTGGCGTTCGAGGCCGGAATGGGCTTTTATTACCAGGGGCAGGCGGAAGAACTTGAAGAACAGGTCATGGCCATTTATCGCGATGCCTTTCCCGATGACCGTCGCACCCATGCCGGTAACGTCCGGCGGGTTCTTGAAGGTCAGCTAAGGGTTGCCGGATCCCGGGGCCCTGAACTCGACTTCATCGCGCTGATGAAATACACCGGTCAGCAATACTCACAGTTACCGTCCTCCGGCTCGGTGACCTTCAACTCGGTCAACTACAGCAAGGATCGGGGCGAACTGGTAGTGGACATCCGTGCCGACAGTTACGATCGTCTGAGCGCGCTTCGGAACGGCTTGTCGGGGCAGGGGCTTGAGGCCCAGATCGGGTCGGTCGTCAACGAATCCGGCGGCGCCCGTGGCCGTTTGACGGTATCGGGAGGATAACGGAATGTTGGAACGTTTGAAGGAACAGCCTGCCGTCGCCAAGCTGGTAGCGCAGTACGACCAGTTGCCCCGTCGTGACCAGCAGGCGTTGAGCGTGCTCGCGATTGCCGTCCTGGTGGGGATTCTCTATTTTGCCGTGTGGCAGCCGGTTGCGGGATTCCATGACCAGGCGGTCAGCGCCCGCGATAATGCGGCGGAATTGCTGGGCTGGATGCAGGCCAACGAACCAGTCATCAAGGGATTGGCGGGGACCTCGTCGTCCACCTCTTCGACAGCGGTAGACAAGCCGGCCGACGGCCGGGCGCTGATGGCCCTGGTAACCAGTTCCGCCCGCGAGGCAGGTCTGGCATTGCAGCGTTTTGAACCCAGTGGTGACGATGCAATCCGTGTCTGGATGGACGGCGTACCCTACGCCGATGTTGCATCCTGGCTTGAAAGGCTCAACACAGAACATGGCGTGGTCATCGACCAGGCTGCCATGGACCGGGGCAATGACCCGGGTAAGGTTTCAGTTCGTTTGACACTGACCATTTGAGAAAGGGGAAGGCGATGACTGACGGCAAAGACAACAATAACAATCCCGAGCCGGTAATTGTGCGTCTGGACGATACCGCCCGGAACGAAGCACAATCCATTCTTTACCACGCTTATCGCAATGAGCCGACGTTCCAGTACCTGTTCGATCACCGGCGACCGGGCTACGACCAGCGTATCCGCGCCACGGTACGGGAATTGATCGACCTTTACTTTGAGTATAATCAGGACGCTATCGGCGTCATGGTGGATAATACACTGGTGGCGGTGGCTTTCGTGGGAGAGCCCGAACTGCGGATGAACCTGGCCGAACAGTTCAGCTGGCGCATCCGCATGGTGTTGACTACCGGTTTTGCATCCACCCGCCGTTACCTCGATTATCACGAGAAAATACGAAACATGCTGCCCCAGCCCCAGGCGCACCAGCTGCCGCTGATGGGGGTGGATCCGAAATACCAGAATCGTGGCTATGGCCGGTTACTGCTGAAGACGGTTGAACGGCTTTGTAGCGAAAATCCCCGGGGCAGCGGCCTGGTATTGGATACCGGCAATAGCCGCTATCTGCCATTCTACGAATCCGAAGGGTTCAGGAGCCTGGGCAAGATTCGTCTGGGTGATTACGAGGACCACGTGCTGTTCCGGGAACTGAAACCGGAAAGCAAAGCAGCAGCCTCTGGACCCGGTTGAAGTCATTTTCGTCAACAGGAGAAACTGTGTCTGACAGTCTGGATTATGATCTGATCGTTATCGGCGCCGGTTCCGGCGGTGTCCGCCTGGCCCGGATGTCCGCCCAGCGAGGGGCGAGGGTAGCTGTCGTCGAGTCGCGATATCTCGGTGGAACCTGTGTCAACGTCGGCTGCGTCCCGAAAAAGCTGTTTGTCTACGGCGCACACGTGCACGATGAGCTGGAAGACGCAGCTGGTTATGGCTGGAACGTTCCCCTGGGTGATGTCAGTTTCGACTGGTCCACGCTCGTGGCCAACAAGAACGCTGAAATCGAACGCCTCAACGGCATCTATGGCCGCCTTCTCGAAAACGCCGGGGTAACGATAATTCAGGGCAATGCGACCCTGCAGGATGCCAATACCGTTCAGGTTGGCGATACCTCCTACACTGCCAAACACATCACCGTTGCCACCGGCAGCTGGCCGGTTGTTCCTGATGTACCCGGCAAAGAGCACATCCTGACTTCAAACGAAATGTTCTACCTGCCGCAGCTGCCGAAACATGCGGTGGTCTGGGGTGGCGGCTACATCGCGGTGGAGTTTGCCGGCATCCTGGCCGGCCTGGGTATTGAAACCACCTTGCTCTACCGGGGAGAGCTGTTCCTGCGCGGCTTTGATGACGACATTCGTCATTTTACAGAGCAGGAGATGCGCAAGAAAGGCGTCAACCTGCAGTTTGGCACGACGATCGAGGCTGTCGAGCCCAACGATACCCACTACCAGGTCAAGCTCAGCACTGGCGAAACCCTGGACACCGGTCTGGTCATGGCGGCGACCGGGCGCCGGGCTCTGGTTGACGGTCTTGGTCTGACCGACCTGGGCGTGGAGCTGAGTGCCTCAGGCCATATCGTGGTGGATGACGCTTTCCAGACCGCCGTTCCTTCAATCACTGCGCTTGGCGATGTGATTGGCACTCCTCAGCTGACACCGGTGGCCCTGGCACAAGCCATGGTGCTGTCCCGTCGACTGTTTGGAGACGGGCAGGGCGAGATGGACTACACCGCGATTCCAACAGCGGTTTTCTGTCAGCCAAATATCGGAACCGTCGGCCTGACCGAGTTCGAGGCCCGGGATAAAGGCCACAAGCTGAGAATCTACCGATCCGAGTTCCGACCGATGAAATACATTCTGAGCGGCCGTGACGAGCGCTGCCTGATGAAGCTGGTGGTTGACGACGACTCCGACAAGGTGCTCGGTGCCCATATGGTGGGTCCGGATGCCGGCGAGATCATTCAGGGCCTGGCGGTTGCCATCAAGGCGGGAGCGACGAAGGCGGAGTTTGATTCCACGCTTGGCATCCACCCGACCTCCGCAGAAGAGTTTGTCACCATGAGGGAGCCTGTCGCCTGACAGTCCGGGCCAGCCTGACGAGAGGGCTGGCCCTTCCCCTTATTCTTCCCGAATGACCGTCCAGCGGCCCAGAACTTCCTGAAGATTCTCCTTCCGGACTGGTTTGGCCAGGAAATCATTCATTCCGCTACCAAGACAGATGGATTCCGTCGCCGGCAGCACGTCCGCCGTCAGCGCAATGATCGGAATACCCTGCTGGCCGTTACTGCGTTCCCATTCCCGGATACGGCGGGTTGCCTCGTAGCCATCCATGACCGGCATCTGGCAGTCCATCAGGATCAGGTCATAGCCGGTATGATTGCGTTGGACGATATTGACCGCTTCTTCGCCGTTTGCCGCCGTGTCAGTGCGAAATCCCAGGCGATTCAGCATTGCCGACGCTACGCGCTGGTTTACCGGGTTGTCTTCCACCACCAGGGCATGGGATACCCCATCGTCCGGGCTACGGGCAGGGGCTGTTTTCCTGGTGGCTCCCGAGGTGACTGTTGGCCCCAGCTCGAAGGGCAGCTCAAAGCGGAAGCAGGAGCCCTGGCCGAGGTCGCTCTCAACATGGATGTGACCACCCATCAGTTCCACCAGTCGCTGGACCAGTGAAAGGCCGAGGCCGGTGCCGCCATATCGGCGGGTATTGCCGGAATCCAGCTGTTGGAAGGAATTAAAAATGTCATGCATACGCTCGGCGGGCATACCCGTTCCCGAGTCGTTTACAGCACAGTTGAGCACAATGGTGTTCTCCTCCAGGGGAAAACAGCCCGCCCGGACAGTGATGGTGCCCTCGGAGGTAAACTTTATTGCGTTGTCCAGCAGGCCCGCGATGATCTGCCGCATTCTTCCGGGGTCACCAACGACAAGGGCTTTCTCGGGCCACTCGCCATATAGCTCTACGCTCAGAGACAGACCGTGCTGCTCGGCCTGGTGGCGGTAGGAGGCCGCGCAGTTGTTGATGACATTACGGAGATCAAACTCACGGTTTTCCAACCGTATCTCGCCACCATCCATCTGGGCATAGTCGAGGATGTCGCTGATAACGGTCAGCAGGTCTTCGGTGGATTGTCGGGCCGTTGTCAGGTAGTCACGCTGCCGGCTGCTCAGCGGTTCCTCTTCAATCAGGTCGACCATTCCCAGAACGCCATTAAGGGGGGTACGTAGTTCATGGCTCATGGTGGCAAGGAACTCAGATTTCGCCTGATTGGCGGCTACCGCTTTCTCCCGGGCCGATTCCGATGCAGCCAGCACCTGATCATGGTTTGCCTTGAGGGTTGCAAGGTGTTCAGCAAGCTTATTAAGTTTATTCTCTATCAGATTGATATCACGGGAACTTCCGGAAGTTCTCGAAACGGCCTTAGCGTAATCACGGTTGATCAGACGGTCGATCCGTTCCGACAGAGCCTGAATGGGCGAGAGAATATTGCCGAGGAAGTGCCGTACCACCAGAACCGTAAACAGCAGCAATGAGGAACCAACGGCGATGGAGGTCCACAGGATTTCCTGTTGTCTTGCCTGTAGGGCAAGCGTACTGACGCCGACCTCAATGGTACCGACCCTCAGTGCCCCTGAATCAAATCCGAACTCTGGTGCAAACCACTCGTTTGCGTCATTGGCCCCGATCTTCAGAGGCACTTGCAGGATCTCCGTTTCGAATGTCAGGTAGTCTCCGGCTTCTTCTGGTGGGGGCTCGCTGGTGGCCCGGACCATGCCGATTTCTTCTCCCATGACATCTGTTACCCGAACCCAGGCTGCGTTACTGTATTTGAGGGATTGGGAAAGAATCTGTTCCAGCGCAATGCTGTTGCCCGACACTACCGGATACTCCAGCGCGGGAGCGAGGCTGTCAGCGAGCATTTGTCCGCTCGCCATCAGATCCCTGCGCGCGTCCTCGAGCCGGGCCGAGGTGAAAAAGACCATCAGCACGATGAACATCACCACGGCGGGTAGGGCGCCGAGAAGCAAAAGTTTGCGGGAAAGGGAAATCCTGGTGGTTGTGGCCCTGCTCATTCTTCAGAACCCTCATACTGCGACCGTGCCTGATCCAGCTCTTGTTCGAGGGTTTCCTTGTCAGGCAATGGAATGTTCAGGGATCGTGCCACCTGGCTGTTAATCTCCACGCTGTATTGATCAGGGTAGTCCGGAGCCGGCAACTCACCGGCGCCAAAGTAATGATGCAGCTGTTCTGCAGCGGCTTTCGCCATGGCAGGGAAAGGTGCGTACCCCGATGCCAGTGCCCCCGCCTTGACATAGGCGTGGCTCGGGCCAATGACGATCCGGTTGCGACGGTAGGTGGTCAGCAGGATGTGCTTGATGGTACTGGGGTTATAGATACGGTCATCGGGCCCGGCGAGCAGGAAATCCCCGTAACTCAAAGCCCTGACCAGGGTCGGAATAAGATCCTTCTGGGAATCAACGATGAAGACCCGGGGCTGTAGACCCATGGCAGGCAATTTATCGAGCACCGGCTCATATAGCCCGGCCGTCTCGGTACTGGCAATGATGGCCACCTTGGTCGCCTGGGGCAGGACTGCCTTGCCAATCAATGCCTGAAGTTCCAGGGGAACATCGTAATAAACCGCTGATATCTGGCCCGGGCTGCGTAACGCATAATCCTTTATGAAAGGCCGTTCCACCAGCATGGCAAGGATAGGGGCGCGGCGATTGGCCTGGCGCACCCTGGAAAAGGCTGAGGGGCCGATGGTTACGATCGGGTTGTCATCCGGGGTTGCAGTCTGCCCATTGGTCAGTGGGCGCACCACGATGTTCTCACCCAGCGCACCCCCCAGCAATTGGGTCATGTGCTGGTCCAGGGCGGAGTTGCCAGAGCCCGCCAGGTAGACAGTACGAGGGCCAGATTCCTGACACCAAGCCAGGGTTGAAAACAGAAGAAACAAAAGGCCATACAGAGAGCTGCGATTCCGGGCCCTGCTATTCTGATTATTGACCTGCTGCAGTTGAACGATCCTTTTCATACCTTCCCGGGTCACAGGCTATCCTTGGCTGAAAAACTCAGAACCGGATTCCGGCTTCAACGAAAAACTGGTTATGATCCTCAATCCGGTTGTCCGGACTCATCCATGCCTGTGGATTCAGATAGTGTTGCATCGTGAGCGCCAGCACGTAACTGTAGTCTGGCGCGTCCACCCGTTTGGCGAGCCGGAAATCCGCACGCTCAAAACGGGTATCCCTGACCTCGTTCGTCCAGTAATAGGCCACCGAGGAAGTGAGGTCCATCGGGAGTTCCTGGATCCAGGCGAAGCTGCCGGAGTGCCGGGCGGATAACCGACCCAGCAAATCAACTGCGTACTGTTGATCGCTTTCGTATAGGGCGGCTGGATCACCAATGTAGCGGCCATCCTGGTCGAGATAGCCGTAGGTTGCGCGCAACATCGTCCCCGGAAACTCCAGTGAGGTTTCAATTTCAAATCCCTCCTGGTCCAGATCAACGTTGTTGTCGATGGTCCATTCCTCTTCGTTGAGCACGCCGCTGATCATGTCGTTCAGGTCATCATTGAAATAGCGTATTTCCGTGGAAAACAGCGCATTATCCAGATGAAACTGGCCGAAATAACTAATCTCGCGAGATGTGATCCATTCCTCCTCAAGGTCCTCACCAAGGGTTGAGGTTTGGGGGTCGACTAGATCCTCGATAAGAAACCGCACCCCTTCAAGCGCCGTAAATGGTGGCTGGACATTGGCTGGACGGTATGACCAGTCCGGATCCTGCTCAAACGCATCCGGTGTTCGCACGGCACGGGAGTACACAAACCGAAGCGCGTGGTTATCATTGAAGATGAAATTCGAGGCGGCCCGGGGAGAAAAATAACCTTCACGGGTTGTTGTGGTTTTCTCGTAGTTCCCGCCGGCGTTGAATGTTACCCACCGGGTCGGGGAGTATTCCACGTTGGCGAATACCCGGCTCTGGTAGTTGTTGCCCCGTCCATTGAAGAAGGTTTCCGAATCGAAGGTATCCTTACGATAGCCTACCCCTGATACCAGCTTCAGTTCCGGATTGATCAGCAGCGTATCCTGCAATTCGAATTCCTGTCGGGACTCTTCAATGTCCTCGTTCAGATCAGCGATGAAGAAGAGATCCGGGTCGCTCGGAAAAGGGTTGTCCGGCGGCAAAAGCGTAGAAAATTCGTCTGCGGGGATGGCAATGGACCAGCGCTGTCGTCGTTTCTGGTCCTGATAACTTGCTTGCAAATGGTAGAAGTGGTTCTGGGATGTCCCGCCACTAAAGCGGATCTGAAGGTAGTAATCGTCCATGAGAATATCCGGATTGGTCACTGCTCCCAGTTTTCCGGATTTATTTTCGTCCTCTTCATTGACTCCCTCCAGAACACCTGCCCGGAAGTCAACAGAGTGCCGATTATCGATTTTCAGAATGCTGTCAAAGTTGAAATTGTTGGTGTCATGGCCGTCATGGAACGGAACCGGCTCGCCGCCCTCCAGCTGAGAGTCGAAGCCGTTGGATTTGCGTTTTTCGTAGGACAGTCGCCAACTGCCACCGGGACTGGCATCTCCGACAGAGGTAAACGTTCTCAGATAACCCCGGGAACCGGATGCGGCATAGGCCTCGACACCGGCCGTGTCGTCGGGTGAACGGGTAATGATGTTAACGGTACCAAGAAAGGCGTTGATACCATAGGCGGCAGAGTTGGGGCCCCGGCTGACCTCGATGCGTTCGATATTCTCCAGCGCCACCGGCATGGCTAACCAGTCCACATCAGCAAGACTCGCGCGGTATGCTGTACGTCCATCGATCAGGACCTGAAGCCGGCGCTGTTCATACTGAGATGTGCCGTGGTACGTTGCCACGGGATTGGTACTGCCCCGGTCGCCTACGACCATCCCGGGTACCAGTCTCAAGGCTTCCACCAGGTTCATGATTCCGAGGTCGCGAATCATGTCACCGGTAAGAATGGTAGTGGTACCGGGTACCTTGAGCTTGGATTGCCTCAGCCGGGTAGTGGTCAGCACTTCAGGAAGTTCGGAGAGTTCGCCATCAAGGGCGAAGATTTCTGACGATAGTAAGGGGTCGGAAACCTGGGCATGGGCCGGCAAAGATGCAGCGGAGACCAGCATCAGAGCGTAAGGGAATGACCGGCGGCGCGGCAGGTTTATGAAACTTAACTGCAATCTAGTCGAAACACTCATGAATCACGTTCTATAATCTGCCGGTCTCAGGGGGTTAAACACTGTATTCTTGTTGTTTTACCTATCGTAGGGGACTACACACGGTTTGTCTCTCAATATTGTAATCAATCTCGGGGCTGGGAGTTACAGCTATATGAATTGCTGGGAAATCCTTGGAATCGAACCAACCAGTGACCGTCAGCGAATACAGCAGGCGTATGAACAGCAGCTGAAATTTGCCTCCGCGGATGAGGCCGAAGCGCTCCGCAGAGCGTTTCAGGAGGCCAGCGGTGAGTCGGCACCGGAGTCTGCCGCCGTCGTTACGTCAGAGCCGGGTTATGGCACTGCGCAAGAGGAAGATCGTGGGG
Source organism: Marinobacter sp. (assembly GCF_041690455.1). GTDB lineage: Bacteria > Pseudomonadota > Gammaproteobacteria > Pseudomonadales > Oleiphilaceae > Marinobacter. Next base: position 26,438 of record NZ_JAWLHI010000015.1, on the reverse strand, counting down.
AAGCCGTCGAGGCGGCAGCTCCTGTCAGAGAAAGGCCCCTGGACGCGGAGGAAAGTCAAATCGTCCGTGAGGTGATCATCCAGATTAAAGCGTTGCTGAATGATTCCCAGCGGAGCAAGGATGTGGGTATCTGGAAGGCGATTCTGTGCGACCCGCCTGCCGACAAGCTGGCGCTGCGCCGGGAGATTGCCGGTCAGCTGGAGCCGCAGTTGCGACCGATGGCGGAAAACGGCAGCCTGGCAGCCCCGGTCACCCGTTTTCTGGGCGAGTGGTTCGACTGGTACAGCCTGCAGGACGTACCTGAGGAACCGGCTGATGAACGAAACTACCCGGAACCCGGCATGGCCGAGGATCAGCCGGAACAGCCGCCCCAGATGGTGAACTTCTGGCCGGCTGTCATCGGCTGGATTGTGGGGCTGATCATCCTGGCGTCAATTTTCGGCGGTATGGGCGGGGGATGATTCCCTCGCCTGTTCAATCTTCTCGCGATATTTCTGGGCCAGAATGGCCCCGACAATCACCTGGATCTGGTTGTAGCACATGATCGGCAACACGATCATGCCGAAGCCGGGGTGACCGGAAAACAACACCTTGGCCATAGGTAGCCCCGATGCCAGGCTTTTCTTTGATCCGCAGAACACCACGGCAGTCTCATCCTCCAGGCTGAAGCCGAAGCGCCGGACCAGGAACCGCGCCATCACCATGAAGAAGCCCAGAAGTGCAAAACACAGGGCGATGGCAAAGACGATGGCCTGCAATGGCAGGTTCTGCCAGAGCCCGCTTACGACCGAATGGGAAAATGCGGAATACACGATCAGCCAGATCACGCATTGATCGTAGCGCGCCATGAGTTTCTCGTTCCGGGCCAGGTAACCTCCCAGCCAGGGCCGCATTGCATGGCCCACGGCAAACGGCAGCAACAGCTGCATCACGATATCCTTCAGCGCCTCGGCCACCGAAAACCCTCCCGCACCGGACGTACTGACCAGCAACAATAACAGGAACGGTGTCAGCATCATGCCGAAGACATTCGAGGCTGCCGCGCTACAGATCGCCGCCGGGACGTTGCCCTTCGCCATCGCGGTGTAGGCAATGGAAGAGGAGACCGCCGAGGGCAGAACACCCAGGTAAAGGAAGCCAAGCCCAAGGTCTTTCGGCATCCACGTGGGGATGATGTCCGAGAGCGCGTTGATAGGCAGAACGGCCAGCGGAAAGAAGACGAAGGTGAGGGCGGTGATCAGGATGTGCAGGCGCCAATGGGTCGCGCCGGCAATGATCTGTTCCCTGGACAGCGCGGCCCCGTGAAAAAAGAACAGGAGAGCCACGGCAACAGTGCCGGCCGTTGTCAGCCAGTCCGCTGCAGAACCGGTAGCAGGAAGGAACGAGGCAAGGACGATGGCCCCGAGTAACAGCAGGGTAAAGGTATCAACGCGCAACTTCATGAAATGGCAGCTCCCGGATTGAGGGCATCAAGGCTGGGTTGCAGCAGTTCCCGGGCCAGTTGCCCGGCCTTCGGGGCCTCACCGCGACGGATGGCGGCCAGCAGCAGTTCGTGGTCTTCCTGGGACGGTTCGGGAAGATCGGCATCCATCTCGGTGCGCTCGATGGTCTGGCTGACTCCATGGGAAAAATAATCATAGAGCTCGAGCAGGGCAGGGTTGTGGGAGGCCATGACCACGGCATGGTGAAATCGCTCATCGTGTTTGATGCGCTCCTCAAGGTTGTTGGCGGAGCGCGCGCGGGCATCAAGGGCATCGGTCATGCGCTTGAGATCGTCCTCCGTTCGCCTCAGTGAGGCCAGCTTGGCGGCCTCGGATTCAAGCATGATGCGGACCTCCAGCTGGTCGGCCAGCTCGGTGCGGGCAATACGCCGCAGCGTTTCGCCGGCATCCCGTGTGGCGCGCACATAGGTACCGTCGCCCTGACGGGTTTCCAGCATTCCCACGTGTACCAGCACACGGACGGCCTCACGGACGGTGTTACGGCTCACGCCGAGGGACTCGGACAGCTCCGACTCCACGGGGAGCTTGTCTCCAAGGCCCCAGTCTCCTTTCTCGATCGCCTGCCTGAGACTCTCGATGGCGGTTTCCACCAGAGAACCTTTTCGGATTCTTTCCAGCATAACATGATCATCCTTCTATAATATGACCCAATCATCCTATGAATAGCTGGAGAATTCAAAGGCAGCGGAACTGCCGTTGGAGGTGGTCAGTTGGCGGGGTTCAGGAACTGGTAATCGGCGGTCTCCACGTGCCGGGTGGCAAACCGGTAGGTGAAGGTAAAGCCCGGCCAGTTCACGGTGTTCTTGCCATTCTCATCCAGGTACCAGGAAGTACAGCCGGTATCCCAGACTGTTCCCTCCAGCCCGGTCTGAACCACCTGGGAGAAACGCTCCTGACGGTCCTCGCGGACATCCATGGCGGCTCCCGGGTACTTGTCCAGTGCTTTCAGGCAATCGAGAACGTAGTGGAACTGGGATTCGAGCATGTACAGAATGGAGTTGTGGGCCAGGTTGGTGTTGGGCCCGTAGAGCATGAACATGTTGGGAAACCCGCTGACAGTGATGCCTTTGAAAGCCACCGCGCCGTCCTTCCAGGCCTCATTCAGGTTCCTGCCGTTGCGCCCGATAATAGTGATCGGTGACAGGAACTCGGATGCCCGGAAACCGGTCGCCAGTATAATGGCATCGGCCGGGTAGTGAGCACCGTCGGCGGTGACCACACCGTCCGGTGCAACCTCTCGGATAGCGTCGGTGACCAGGTTGACGTTGGACTGGTTGATGGCCGGGTACCAGTCGTTGGAAATCAGGATTCGTTTACAGCCAATCTGATAATCCGGGATGATCTTCCGGAGTTTTTCCGGGTCAGTAACCCGTTTCTGCGCCTCCTTCCGCGCCTGTCGGGCAAAGATCTCCAGCAGGCCATTGAAACGAGTGAAGGCCAGTGCCCGGCTTTCGTTCTTCCAGTAGATCAGGTATCGGTAGAGCCGGTCCCAGACCGGCAGCTTGCTGAACAGCCACTGCTCCCAGGGCTTGAACGGGCGATCCGGTTTGGGCAGGACCCACGCCGCGCTGCGCTGGAAGAGGTTGAGTGTGTTCACCTGTTTGGCGATTTCGGGCACAAACTGGATGGCGCTCGCACCGGTGCCGATCACGGCGACCTTCTTCCCGGTGAGATCGTAGTCGTGATCCCAGCGGGCGGAATGGAACATTCGTCCCCGGAACTGGTCCAGGCCTTCGATGTTGGGCCAGGCGGGCTGGTTCAGCTGCCCCGTCGCGGTGATGAGAATGCGGGAGGTGAGCGTTTCCCCGGAGGTCAGGGTGACGTTCCAGCGATTCAGACACTGATCAAAGTTAGCCTCTGAAACCTCCGAATTGAACCGGATGTGCTCAGCAAGCCCGTACTTTTCAACGCAGTGCTCCATGTAATTCAGGATTTCACTCTGCAGGCCGAATTTGCGGGACCAGTCGTGCTTGGGCTCGAAGGAATAGGAATAGAAGTGCGACTGGACGTCACAGGCGGCGCCGGGATAGGTGTTGTCGCGCCAGGTACCGCCTACCCGGCTGGCTTTTTCCAGCAGAGTAATGTTGTGGTAGCCCGCTTTCTTGAGCTGAATCGCCATCCCCAAACCGCCAAAACCGGTGCCGATGATGACTATGGACGGGGACTCGGTGTTTGCTCTTTGCATGATTCTCGCTGCCCGGATGTTGTTATTTTCATGGACTCATCCCGAGTATACGGCGACCTACGAAAGGAATGTATGACTTATTCGCACATTGGCGTTAGTCAGAATTCTCAACCGGGCAGGGAGGTTAGCAGCTCATCTGCAGGTTGAGTCAGCAGTTCCGATACCAGCGATTGCTGGAACTGGCGGCGGATGCTGATCGCATAGAACTCCTCGTAGACACCGGGCAGGGCTCCGTAATCCTGCAATACCCCGGCTCGCAGTTCATCCCTGACCACAACCGGCGGCAACACCGCAAAGTTTCGGGTATCACGGGTAAGCAGTCGCATCATGGCCATGTCATCCACTTCCGCGATGATGTTCGGGTAGATGCCGTGGTATTCGCAGATCTGGTCGAAGGCCTGACGGATATGATTGTCCGGGCCGGGCACGATCAGGTTCTTCCCGTGCAGGAATTTGGGCAGGTCAGGCATGCTGTCATCACTCGGCGGGCCGATAACACTCACGGGTTGCCGGGCCAGGCGCCTGGAACGCCAGGGATTCTGCTCATCGCCCTGGACCGGCTGATTGGAGAGAATCAGGTCCAGCCGGTGGGCAGACAGGCGCCTGAGCAGATCATCAAGGCTACCGCTCTGGAGCTTCAGTTCCAGATCCTTTCGCCCCAGCAGCGGCCTCAGAAATCCCTCCTGAAAGTTCCTGGATAGCGTGGCAACTGCGCCGACCTTGAGAATCTCCCGATTGGTCTGGCTCCCGGAACGGAACAGCGCAGCCAGTTCCTCTCCCTGCCGGAAAATATCCTCGGCGTAGTTGAAGGCAACGCGTCCCGCCTCAGACAGCCGCAACCGGCGTCCCTCACGGATAAAAAGGTCATGCCCCAGGCTTTCCTCCAGTTTTCGGATCTGACCGGACAGGGCCGATTGGGAAATGTGAAGTGATTCCGCAGCCTTGGTCAGATGACCGACGCGGGCCACGGTCCAGAAATAGTAGAGGTGGTGGTAGTTCAGTCGCATTCGAGCATTCCCGGATTAAACGTTCTGTTTAAGTGAACGATATGATATTTATAAACCATTTTTATCAATGCTGCACTCCCGGCAAAGTATGCGGACGCGATGAAGGGAGTTAAGCATGAACGAGAGCTTCAGTTTTTTATCCATTCCGGTGCTGATTGGCTGGCTTTTGCTGCCAATCAGTTTCTTTGCCGTTGCCGTTTTCAGTAACTGGACACGTAACCCTCTCAAACTCCGCCATTGCTGGCGCATTTCCGAGGGCCTCCTGTTGGGAGCACTGACAACCACGGGCATCGTGGGTGTGCTTTTGTTGCTGGATGCCTGGCTGATTGACACCGGACTGCCGGAAATGGGTGCCCGCCTTGGCCTGTACCCGGACGCGCTGGCCGTCTGGATGGGCCTGATGGTGGCGTTCATCGGATGGGTGATTCTCCGGTACGCCCGTGATTATCTGGCCGGCGATCCGGCACGGGAAACTTTCCTGCCCTGGTTCCTGACCACGCTGGCCTCTGTGCTCCTGCTGGTGTTTACCGACCACATGCTGGTACTGGCAGGAGCCTGGATCGGTGTCAGCCTCGCGCTGCACCAACTACTGACGCTTTACGGAGACCGGCCGGAGGCGCGGCTCGCCGCAGCCCAGAAATTCATTGCCAGCAGGCTCGGGGATGTGTGCGTTATCGCCAGTGTGCTGCTGCTTTGGAGTCATTACGGCACGTTCCGACTGCCCGAGATGATCGCCGCGGAAGCGGCTGTAGGCCAATCTTCCGCAGCACTGACGCTTGCCTCCGTACTTCTGGCGGTGGCTGCGATCCTGAAATGTGCCCAGATTCCCTTCCACGGCTGGCTGCTGCGGGTCATGGAAGCTCCCACACCGGTTTCTGCCTTGCTCCATGCCGGCGTCATCAACCTGGGTGGTTTCCTGTGGCTGCGACTGTTCCCGGTGTTTGAGGGATTCACCGCCGGCCATGCGCTGTTGCTGGTGGTGGGCGGGGGCACAGCCCTGATTGCGGTACTCACCATGATGACCCAGACCTCTGTCAAACATGCCCTGGCCTGGTCTACCATCTCCCAGATGGGCTTCATGCTGTTCGAAATCGCGCTCGGGGCCTATGTGCTGGCGCTGCTGCACCTGCTCGCGCACTCCCTCTACAAGGCACATTCCTTCCTGGCGTCGGGCCGGACGGTCAAGGTCTCCGCCATCTCGTTCCACTCCGGCTTAGCAACCGGCGGCAACATCATGCTGGCCGGTGCCGGTGCGGCACTCGCCACCCTGATTCTCTGGTTCTGGCCCGATCTGGTGCAGGGCAAATCGGTGCTTGCCGGCCTGTTGGTCCTCGCGGTTACCAGCGTCATCCTCGGCATTCCAAACGGTGCCAGCAGCAAAACACGGGCGCTCGTCATGACCATGGCCCTCATGCTGGTGCCGCTCTATGGTGCATTGCACGCCGTCCTTGGGGGTGCATTCGGAGCGCACGAACCGATGGTGCCGCCCCTTGAGGCTTCCATGGTTGCCTGGGCAATCCTGATCGCGCTGGCACTGCTCTCTGTACTGATCCTGGTTGCCAGCCGGGCGAGGGCAGTCCGTGTTCTCCAGGCGAGGTTCAGCCTGGGGCTGCGCCTTGAGCAGCCTTTCGAGCAGATCACCCGCAAACTCGCCAGTGATGCGCTGAACGTTCCGCACAAAGCCCGCGACCACCTGTCCGGTTATCCCGCTACTGCAGGAGAAAGATCATGACCGCTAAACTCGCCGTTGCCCTGGCGGCCCCCGAGAAAGAGGTAACCGCCTTGCTGTCGGGAATCTGCCAGACGATTGCTCCGATCTGGCCGCTGGACCGCTGGATCGCCGTGAATCCCTGGTGGGGATTGCGTGACCTGCCCATGATTGGCGCAGCCCGCAAACTGCAGCGCAATGCCGGTATAGGTGTGCTGATGCCCGCCGAGTTCTACCTGAACGCCTTGGAAAGCGGTCGGATCCGGGAGGAGGATCTTCTGGAGGCGATTTCGGAGCGGGAGCTGGAGGTGTCGGTCGATGCCGTCATTGGTGCTCTGAAACGCAGTCCCGGTGGCACCCGGCAGGTGTTCTCCGCACTGGAACATTTTGCGGCGCCGGATTCCCGGCCGTCCCCGGCGGCGGAGGTCAGGGAACAGGTTGGCCGTATCTGCGCACGATTTTTTGACCAGAGACAGTCGCGGTGGCGCTCTGAGGATGACTCCGGAAGTCTGTTCGCATTCTGGCTGGACCAGACCCGCATCGATCCCTGGCCAGGCAAGGGAACGGAGCTTGGAGTTACTCGCGAGGCACTCGCCGGACTCCCAACCGATTGGCATCAGGCGGCCGAACGGATTATCGAAGGCCTGCCCTATACCGAGGGTGAACTTGAGGCCCTGGGTCACAGCCTGCTTGGCGGTATGCCGGGATGGGCTTCCTGGTGCCGGGGTGTTGACTGGCGCGCGGGACTGGAAGGCCGTGGCTCCCACGTTTGTGACGAACTCCTGACGATTCTTCTGGCCTGGGAGTGGCTTGCGATCGACCGCCTGCCGGTGAAGCGTAAGGCAGCATGGCAGCGCAGCCGGGGAGCCTGGACGGACACCGCGAGCGATTCACCGGCGCTTGATCTTCAGGAAATGGGTCCCTGGCTTTTCCAGCGGGCATTCGAACTGGCGTGGACCCGGAGCCTGGAGGACCGGCTGATCAAGGCCGCGTCTCACCACGAGAAGGACAAGGTAACGCCACCGGCCATTCAGGCGGCGTTCTGTATTGACGTTCGTTCCGAGGTGTTCCGGCGCCATCTGGAATCAGGAAGACCGGGAATCCAGACCATCGGCTTTGCGGGATTCTTCGGCGTTCCTGTGACCCATCAACAGCCGGGGCCCAGGGAAGATGAGCCGCGGCTTCCGGGCCTGCTGGCACCCAGTTACCGGTTCAATGAATCCACCGGGAACCTGACGGAAGATATGGACCTGAACCGTCGCCTGGACCAACGGGAGATGACCAGGGAATCAGTTCGGAAGGGCAAGTATTCCAGTCTTTCCACCTTTACCCTGGTGGAAACAACCGGGCTTGCCTGGGCATGGAAACTGATCCGTGACAGCCTGAACCGGAATTCCGCTTCAGCATCCGGTGAGGAAGGGCTCGGGGAAGGACGCCTGTGCCACGTGCACGGAGGTGATCCGGTCCGGGACGAGGAAAGGGTCGCAATTGCCGAGAACCTGTTGCGGGGCATGTCGCTCACCGGCAACTTTGGCAGCCTTCTGTTACTGGTTGGCCACGGAACCCACACCGACAACAACCCCAACGAGGCCGGACTGGCCTGTGGTGCCTGCGGTGGCAAGAATGGAGGTATCAACGCGAGGATCGCCGCCGAGCTGCTCAACGACCGGATTGTTCGCGAGGGGTTGGCAGAGCGGGGTATCCGCATTCCGGATTACTGCTGGGCGTTGGCGGCGGAGCATTGCACGGTCACGGACCGGGTCAGAATTATTGGCCGTGACCGGGTCCCAGACTCTCACCTGATCCGGCTTGAGGAGCTGGAGCGGGCCCTGGCGGAGGCCGGTTACGAGACCCGCCGTGAACGGGCCACCAGCCTGGGGCTCAACGGGGTCACGGACGAACAGCTGGAGCAGGAGCTGAGCAGACGCACCAACAACTGGGCGGAAATCCGGCCGGAATGGGGTCTGGCCAACAACGCGGCGATTATCTTCGCCAAACGCCAGCGCAGCCGTGGTGCCAATCTTGGTGGTCGCTGCTTCCTCCACGACTACGACCCGGCTCTGGATGAGGACGGTAAGATCCTGGAAGCACTGATGACCGCCCCGATGGTGGTGGCAAACTGGATCAACCTCCAGTACTTCGCCTCCGTCACCGCGCCCACGGTCTACGGTGCCGGCAACAAGCTGCTGCATTCCGTGGTGGGAGGCAATCTCGGAGTAATCGAAGGAAATGGCACAGACCTGCGGATCGGCTTGCCGATCCAGTCGGTCCACGACGGCCGCCTCTGGAGGCACGAACCCATGCGCCTGACGGTTGTCATAGACGCGCCGGAAGCCCGTATCCGGGCGGTACTGGAAAAACATCCGGACGTGGCGGCGTTGGTGAACAACCAGTGGTTATGGTTGTACCAGCTGGGCAGTGGGGGAGAGTTGATTCCCTGGAAGGGGTGAAGTCGGGGTCAGATGAACGCTTTCATCTGACCCCTTCTTTCAATACCGAAGCAACGCCGACCCCCAGGTAAACCCACCCCCAAAGGCCTCCAGCAACACCACCTCATTGCGCTTGATCCGCCCGTCCCGCACAGCCACATCCAGCGCCAGGGGAATGGACGCCGCCGACGTATTCCCATGCTTGTCCACGGTCACCACCACCTGATCCATCGGCAACTTAAGCTTCCTGGCCGTCGCCGAAATGATCCGCAGGTTAGCCTGATGCGGCACCAGCCAGTCCACATCGGTCTTTTCCATGTTGTTGGCTTCAAGGGTCTCATCGACGATCTTGCCCAGGGTATTCACTGCTACCTTGAAAACCTCGTTACCTTTCATTTCCACAAAGGCAAGACCGGCCTTCACCCGCTCGAAGTCATTGGCAATGCCGCAGGGCACCTGCAGCAGCTCTTCGTACTGGCCGTCTGCATGGATATGGGTTGAGAGAATGCCGGTTTCCTCGTTGGCCTCGAGGATCACTGCACCGGCGCCGTCACCAAACAGTACACAGGTACCGCGATCTTCCCAGTTGAGGATCCGGGAGAACACTTCTGCGCCAATCACCAGGGCTTTCTTGCTGCTGCCGGTCTTGATGAACTTGTCCGCAACGGACAGGGCGTAGACAAAGCCGCTGCACACAGCCTGGATATCAAAAGCCGGGCAGCCATGAATTCCAAGGCGGGCCTGGAGGATGCAGGCGGAGCTCGGGAAGATCTTGTCCGGGGTTGACGTGGCAAACACGATGAGATCGATGTCTTCGGCTTTGATGCCGGCTGCTTCAATCGCCCGGAGCGAGGCCTGCTCGGCGAGATCCACCGTGGTCTGTCCGTCCTCGGCAATGTGGCGCTGTTCGATGCCGGTACGTTCCCGAATCCACTGGTCGGAAGTATCCACCAGAGACTCCATGTCCTTATTGGTCAGGATCTTCTCCGGAAGATAGGAGCCGGTGCCAACGATTCGGGCGTAGGTCATGCTTGTTATTCCTCAGGTATACGGTGTTACTGACTGGCATTGGTTGCAATAGTGCCATCCTATACCTTGGGGGCTCCGGAGGTTATTAGCGATTTGTCAAAGACCCCACAGGAATGTTCCAGTTCTACTATGATGAGGGGAGAGCCAAACGCTCGCTCAAATTCAGTTAATCGGAGGCCAATCACTATGGGCATCACCAGCCACGAACTCCACAAGGAATTCCCCGAATACAAGGATCGGATTGAAGAACTGAAGGCCAACGATCTGAAATTCAGTGAGAAACTCACCCGATACTCGGAGTTGGACCAGGAAATCGAAGGGCTGGAACAAAGAGGCGGACCCATCAGTGATGACAAGATGCACCGGTTGAAGACGTGGCGAGCGCAGCTCAAGGATGAGCTCTACCAGACATTAGCAAACGGTAAGTAAATTCCGCTCACCCTTAGTTTTTATGCGGAACTGGCAGCGCCAGCCGTTGAGTGCTGGCGAACCTATCGGCGCTCAACAGTTTTCTGGCCATGGCGAAACCGTTATCGATACAATCGCCTACACTGATACCATCCCGCCAGTTTCCCATCAGGTGAAGGCCTGCATATTTTTGCGCAATGTCATCGATCTTGGCTATTCGTGCTAGATGGCCAACCTCGTACTGCGGTATGGCGTGCGACCACCGAGCCACTTTCGTGAATACTGGACCGGCGTCTATATCGAGTATCTCACTTAGTTCTGTATTGACTGTGTTTATCAATTGCTCATCTGACCATTCACCGACAGACGGGGTTTTGCGACCACCTATAAAACAGGTGAAAAGCACCCGCCCGGCTGGAGCGCGTTCCGCAAAAAGTGCAGAGGAAAACAAAGCGCCCAAGGTTTGCTTTTTTTCTGTGCTGGGGATAAGCATGCCAAAGCCATCTAGCGGGTGTTTGATAGCATTATCCGTGTAACCCAACACAACAGCGGCAAGTGGCGGATAAGGAATAGTTTCCAGCGCAGATTGGAGTTGAGCGTCCACGCTTTGCATAAGCCTCCCGCTGACCCATGCTGGAGTGGTGAGGATCAGGTTGCGGGCAACAAAAGCTTTTCCCTTCTGATCGAGTACATGCCACGTTTGATCACGTTGAAGGATTTTTTCCACTTTGCTGCCGGTTACGATGCGAACGTTGGGTAGCTGCTCCAGCTCGTCTCTAATTCCATCGGTCAAGGTGGAAAGCCCCTTTGGGAAGCTCACAAGCTTGCCGCGCCACTTGTCAGGAAAACCATCCTTACGATCTTGAGCCTGCCGTTTTTTGCTGCTGCGAATTTGAGCAATTCCCCCGCACAGTAGTGACCCATACGTCTGTTCGAGGCTGTGGAGGCGAGGGAAAGCTGCCTTGGCTGAAAGCTGTTCCGGCACCCCGGCATAAATGCCTGAGACAAATGGGTCAACGAAATAGTTGAGTATATTCTGACCGAGACGTCTTTGAATGAAGACGGCAAGTGTTTCTTCATGTGATGCAGGTTTTCGGAAAGGCTCTTTGAGAAGGTGGCCCCAACCCTCAGTTCCTATGAGCGGACTTTTTAACGCTGATTTCAAGCTGTCAGGCAAGGCAACTGGCTTACCATCTTTGACGACGTAACGCCTACGACTGGCGGAGGGCGGAAAGATGACTTTTTCCGTGAGGCCCAGTGATTTTATCAGGTGATATAGCCCAGGTTTTGCCATGAGCGTGTTGGGCCCGAGCTCCATGAGCCATCCTCGCTCGTTAACTGACCGGATATTTCCGCCCAATTGTTCGTCGGCCTCAACCAAAGTGACGTTTTTCTTGTGGCGGCCGAGCTCAAGAGCAAGTGAAAGGCCAGTAATACCACCGCCAACGACAAGGAAATAGGACTCTTTGGTGCGAGTGATTCCCTGCATATAAGCCCTGAACGACTAATGGAAAGTTGAAATACTCCATTCCAAGGTTAGCAGTTCCATCAAACTCAGAGAAGCTTGAGATATAACCTAAGAACAGAATGGAATTTGGTTTGCAGGCCGGCCTCAGGTGGACGCCATTTATGCCAGACTTGCATAACCTTATAATGCGACGTACTATCATTTGCATTCACGAAAGAGACACTAGTGAGGATCTCCATGCGGTCGACCACCCGTCTTCATGCTCTTGTGCTCAACCTTACGCTGCTCCTTGTGGCTCCAGCGCTGAAGGCCGCTGACATTCGATTGTCCTTGCCTCCGGATCCTAACGCCCTGCCGATCTTTGTGTTGGAGGCCAGGCAGGCGCAGTTCCTGCCGGCAGATAACCTCATCCTGATCTCCAACCCGGCCGGCGACCCGTCCGGGATGCGCGCACTCATACAGGGCAGGCGAGTGGATTTTACCCTGTTCAACCTTGTTGGTGGCGTGCGTTTCTACCAGGGTGGCCTTCAAGATCTGAGCTTGGTCACGCCTTGGGTGTGGCAAGGAATCTACCTGCTGCAACCAGTCGGCGCTGGTCCGCTCGAAACGCTTGAATCCCAGCGAGTACTGGTTGCTCCGGGCACATCCACTCCACCTCACGTGGTGACCGAGAAGGCCCTGGCCAGCATAAACATCCGGCCGGAATTTATCACTGGAGGCGCGGGCGCCGTCCTGATGCAGCAGCTGCGGAGTTCAGAGCGGGCTCCAAGAGGGGTGGCGGCTCCCGAGCCGTTGGTTAGCTTGATACTGGATCAACAGGAAGCCCAGGAATGGGAGCAGCGCTGGGAAATTCGTCTCGACCCTGCGCAACATCTCGGCGGGACTATTCCCCTAGGGGCGCTCTGGCAGGCCCACCCGGATGTAGAACCCGGGACCCGGGAGCGCCTGGTCGCTGCGCTCACCGAAGTTGTAAGCTGGCTCGAGGATCCTGCCAACCATGCAGAGGCTGCTGCGATAGCCGCGGCCAGCTATCGGGACTTCTTTCGTATGCCCGTTCCGGAAGCCACCTTCAGAAAAATGCTCCGTGCAGAGCGCGTTCAGTGGCACGCAGCCACCGGCGACATGACACGTCAGACAGTCGTTGACTACCTCGATAGAGTCTTCGACATTAGCGCACCCGAAGGTATGTTCCTCCAATGAGTCTGCCTCGCCTGCTGACACCGTTTGCCGGCATGACCCTGCTGGTGATCGGTTGGTGGCTGCTGGCCCGCCAGATACCCGAATCTATCCTGCCGGGTCCTGGCCCAGTGCTTAATCACTTGGTCTCTGCCTTATCCAGGGCAACGCTGTGGCGGGATACCGCCGTCACTCTGACCAACGTTACGGCCAGCTTCGTGATCGCCATGACTGGCGGCACCCTGCTGGGGCTCTGGGCTGCGTCTTCACCCTTGGTCGAACGACTTCTCCACCCTGTGATCGTGATCGTCGAAGCGGCACCCACCATCGCCTGGCTTGTTCTAGCCATTCTCTGGCTGGGCTTGGGAGCAGGACCGCCGATCCTGGTCGGTGTCAGCATGGCACTCCCTTTGATCGTTATTGCAACCAGTCACGGCCTGCGGCAGATCGATGCCGGCCTGATGGATATGGCACATGTTTATGGCCTGTCACGCTGGATTCGCCTGACACGCATCCTGCTTCCTTCCCTGGCATTAACTCTGGCTGGTGCCGCCTCGGGAGCACTGTCGGTTGCCTGGCGCGGCATCATCATGGCCGAGGCTTTCTCCGCCAGCCAAGGTCTGGGGCCTTCTCTGTGGGGCAGCTATCTCTACGGTGAGATCAACGACGTATATGCGGTCATTTTGTGGATCATTGTGCTGGGCCTGGCCCTTGAGTACCTGTTGGTTCATCCTGCCAGGCAACTGATCAGGAGACGGCTCGATCATGAATGAACACCACCATTGCAATTGCTCCGCTAGCCCACTCGAAGTGGCGTCACGACCGTTCGCTGGAAAAGTGGGGGAACCGCTGTTAACGCTGAAAGGCCTCAGCCGTCGATTCTCTACAGACGCCGGCATCCAGGGAGTTGACATGACGGTGCGAGCTGGCGAGATCGTCGGCATATGTGGCGTGAGCGGCTCTGGTAAGTCAACTCTGCTGCGGCTAATCGCCGACCGGGAGACCCCAACGGCGGGGCGTATGGAACGGGGATTCGAGCGTCTGGGCATGGTGTTCCAGGAACCCCACCTGCTTCCATGGCTTACCGCAAAGGACAATGTGGCGCTTGTGAGACGTAATGGCACTGAGGAGAGCCGCAGTGCTGCCGCGGATGCTCTGACATCCGTCGGTCTAGGCCACGCTCTAGACCAGTATCCCGCACAGCTCTCCGGAGGCATGCGCCAGAGGGTGGGTATCGCCCGCGCGCTAGCCGCGGAGCCAGACCTGTTACTGATGGACGAACCATTCTCGAGCCTGGACTACTTCACCTCAATGGATCTGCTGGAGCTCGTGCGTCAGCGAGTCCTGGAGCGCCATATCACAGTAATCTTCGTCAGCCATGACGTAAGAGAACTCGTCCGACTGTGCGATCGTGTGGTGGTGATGGGCGGCTCACCAGGCCACCTGATCGACGAGTTACCCAATCCGTTTCCTCATGGCGAGCGCGAACAGCATCCTGGCGCCTTGGCCCGCTTCGAGGACAAGGTACTCACGGCGATCCGTCAGGGATAGCCATGAGTAGGGGGCTTCGGTGCAATACAAACAGTACTGGTATTTTCCCAAGTCCGTTCAAACCAGCCGTTTCCGTCCTTCAGTCCGCCTGCGGGCCTGTTCGGAATTTACGTAGACCGACTCCGTAAAGGTTGCGTTAGCGTGCCCGAGCTCTTCGCTGATGTGCCGGATATCGCCACCGGCCTCTATCGCCTGGCTGGCGCCGGTATGCCGAAGGTAGTGGGTCTCGGATCGGATCGCCAGCATCTGTTTGGCTTCATCGGTGAAACCTTCTCGCTCCATTCGATCCGCGGTGGCCACCATGGCTTGTTCATAGATTCGCTGAACCTGTCTTTTACCGATCGCATCTCCCTTTTTGGAGGGAAGGATCGGTGTGGATTCGCCGGGAACGGGCAGGGGGGAGGTGAGTCCCAGATGTAAACGCCATCGTTTCAGGTAATCAAGGTAGGCATCAGGCAGAGTGACCTGACGGGTCTTGTCGCCCTTGCCGAAAACGGAATAGACCCAGTAGGGCTCGCCATCCACGATGGTTCGCCTGAAGTCTCCGAAGGTTCGCGTCCGCATCTGGCCGCGATCCAGGGGCCGGGGCGCGAGGTCGCTAACCCGGAGGAGCAGGCTTTTCATCGTTACGTTCACGAAAAGATGGCGCTCGTAGCTGGTTTTTTCGCTGGCCCGTTGGACGAGCACAAAAGGAACTAAATTTCTGGAACGCGAAATCGATGACTCGGGCTCACAATTCTATGGAAAGTGCTGAAGAAACTTAAAGTTGATTCTAGATTAATGAAGGCGATTGAGTTTCCACACACAGCACTAAATTCGCCAGCCAGATTAATGAAAAGGAGGCAATGATTTCGTAGGCAAACGCCTGCATGATTTTCAGTCGGTAGTCCTCGGTCTAGAGCATGAAAATTTGTAAAGGGTCGATGGTGTGTTCATCGCGCGTCAGGCTCTTCACCAACATGCATGAATTCGCGGAAAGCGGAAACGGCGGTGTTTTGCTCGACATTAGTGGCCCAGGCGAGACCGACATCCATTGTCGGTATCCGATCGGCCAGTGAGGTGACCTCGACGCGACGACCATCGAGCGACCATGGCCGATAGACCATGTCAGACAGAATCGTGACCCCCATGCCGCTGGCAACCATTGAACGCACGGCTTCAACTGAACTTGTCCTGAAAATTGTATGTGGTCGGTAGCTCGTGCGGTTCCAGTAGCGCTGCGTCGTGTTACTGGCTTCGTCGACTGTTAGCATGATGTAGGGCTGGGCAGCAACATCGGCCAGGGAGATCGATGGCAATTCGAGAAGGGGGTGGTTCGCCGACAGCCACAGTCTGCGGCGTGATTGCAGCAGGGTTTCATAGGATATTCCCTCCTGATCGACGATATTAGATGTCAACATCACTGCTAGATCAAACATCCCTGAAGCAAGCCCGTCTTCGATTGCAGCTCGCGAAGATTCGGTTAACTGCAGGTCCACACCGGGGAACACGCGAAGGAACCGCTCAATATAAGTTGGAATATAATAGCCAGCAACCGTGTAGGTCATTGCCAAACGAAGAGTGCCCTTTACGTCATCCCTCAAGCGGCGCGGGGACCTGACTGCTTCTTCCATCGCAGCCAATATTCGCCGGGCGTGATCAAGAAAGATATTACCCTCGTAGGTCAGTGCCACACCACCAGCATGCCTGGCAAGCAGCGGGGTTCCGACAATTTCCTCGAGCTGTTTTACAGCCGTCGTCACTGCAGATTGGGAAACGTTAAGCTCTAAGGCTGCCCGTGAAATCTGACCCAAATTCGCGACGGCAATGAAGTAACGAATCTGTCGAATTGTAGGTATATTCATAATTTTTATAATAACTATTTAATTAATTGAGTGAAAAATATTGCCGGATTGCACTGGACTCCCGACGTCCTCCGTCATTGCATTCGCCGAACCTGCCTAATTTTTCCTTCATCTTCTGCTATTAGATAAATAACCCAATCACATTTGAACCGCCTTGCCATGTCAACATGAGCTGCGGGAGGGTAGTAATCAGTGTATCAAATTATAAGATAATGGGTCTTTGAAAATCGTATTATACAAATTTCCTATTACATCTTATGGTTTTTACATCGCCTTTCCAAAGGGGATTGGCGTTGCGGCATCACCGCTCCGTTCATATCAGGAGAAACAATAATGAAAAAAATCCTCAGCGCATCGACTGCGACCGTGGCAATGGCATTTGCTCTATCCAGCAGCGCAATGGCCGAAGAATGGTACCCCTATCCTGTCGAAGTCTGGACCCCGCCGTTCAACATGGAGAGCCCACGCAGCAAGGCCGATTACGAACCACTCGATGAAGCCTCGCAGAAATGGAATCTCTGCGTTTCTTTTCCACACATGAAGGATGCCTACTGGCTGGGCGTCAACTACGGAATCACCGAAGAAGCCAAACGGCTTGGGGTGAAAGCCACAGTTACCGACGCGGGTGGCTACACCAACCTCAATACTCAGATCTCGCAGATTGAGGATTGCGTTTCAGCAGGCGGTGATGCCGTTATTATCGGCGCTATCGCTTATGACGGGCTTAACAGTCTGGTCGCTGAGATCAGTGAGGATGGTATCCCGGTCATCGACGTTATCAATGGAATGTCGTCCGACAAACTCTCGGCCAAGTCGCTGGTATCCTTTGGTGAAATGGGTGCCAAAGCTGGCGAGTTCCTGGCCGACCTGCATCCTGCCGGTGGTGAATCAGCAAAAGTTGCCTGGTTCCCGGGACCCGCCGGTGCCGGTTGGGTCGAAGCGGGTAATGCTGGCTTTCTGGGCGCGGTAGAGGGTTCGGCTATCGAGATGGTAGAAACCAAATACGGCGACACTGGTAAGGAAGCCCAAGCCAAGCTCGTCGAGGATACCCTCCAGACTTATCCGGATCTTGATTACATTGTCGGCACTGCGGTCACTGCAGAAGCGGCCATCCCAATCCTGCGTTCACGCGGTCTGACGGACAAGGTTAAGGTCGTTTCCTATTATTATGCTCCGGGTGTTGATCGAGGTATCGCACGTGGCCAGATCCTTGCTGCACCAACCGATTCTACGGTCATCCAGGGTCGCATCGCTGTCGACCAGGCAGTGCGGATCCTGGAAGGCAAGGATTATCTGAAGCACGTCGGTCCTGAGCTCTATGTAGTAACAAAGGAAAACTACGACGAGTTTGACCCGGCTTCGACCCTGGCACCAGCGGGCTTCCGTCCGGTCTTCTCGGTAGAGTAAGCCATGTTGGATTCAATCAACAAACAGAAGAGTTGTGGGGAGGCGGGGGTAACCCCGCTCCTCCAGACCAAGGGCATTACCAAGGATTATCCCGGTGTCCGGGCGCTTGATGGTGTGGATTTCGAACTGCGTGCCGGCGAAGTCCATGTACTGTTCGGTGAGAACGGTGCAGGAAAGTCGACCCTGATTTCCATTTTGGCTGGTGCCAACCAGCCGAGCACGGGTCGAATCACCTACAAAGGCAAGCCGGTGACACTTGATTCAGTTCACGACGCTCGCTCTCTCGGAATATCTGCGGTTTTCCAGGAATTTTCACTGATCCCTCAAATGACGGTGGAAGAGAACCTGTTTCTCGGTGCCGAGCCCAGGCGCGCCGGGCTACTCGATCAAGCCCGCATCAGCCGCGAGGCACAAGAGACGCTTGAGGAGCTTGGCTTCGCGCTAAAACCCGATCAACTTGTTGATCGCCTCACCCGCGCAGAGCAGCAGATGGTCGAGATAGCCAAGGCGTTCCGGTCCGAGCTCCAAGTATTAATCCTAGATGAACCTACGGCCTCACTCACCACGCACGAGACTGACCAGTTGTTCGAGTTGATCGCTGGCTTGAAGAAACGCGGGGTCGGAGTCATCTACATTACTCACCGAATGGCCGAAATTCGCCGGATTGGCGACCGTATCACTGTTCTTCGCGACGGCCGCTACATCGATACTGTCAATGCGGCGGAAGCGACGGAGGATGATCTGGTTCAGCTCATGACTGGTCGTGTGGTCGGCGCCATTTTTCCGGAGCTGAACCTGAATGCGCCAGGCGATGTGGTGCTTGATGCCAGAAATGTCACGACGAACGACGGTTTAGTGGTCGACGCATCGGTGACTGTGCGGGCTGGCGAGATTGTTGGCATGGCCGGCCTGGTTGGGTCGGGCAAATCGGAATTGATGCAGGCATGTTTCGGTGCCATGGCAATCCGCACTGGGACCGTAATGCTGAATGGCCAAGGTATCACCGGCCACACTCCAAAACGCAATATACGCGACGGCTTCCTCTATCTACCTGCCGATCGGCACAACGAGGGCCTGATGATGACGCGCTCGGTGCGGGAGAATGTTGCGCTCGCTTCACTCGACATAGAGCCATTCTCGAAAGGTATTTTTATCAATCGCGGTGGCGAAAAAAAGGCGGTCGAAGCCCTCACCACACGGCTCAATCTGTCGCCGCCGCAGATAGAACGTACGGTCGAACACTTTTCCGGTGGCAATCAACAAAAAGTGATGCTCGCCCGTGCCCTGACTCGCAAATATGACTTGATCGTTTTCGACGAACCAACAGTCGGCGTAGATGTTGGCACCCGCGCTTCCATTTATGAGTTTATTGTTGAACTCGCACGCGGCGGCGTGGCCATCGTCCTTATCTCGTCCGATTTGCCCGAAATACTACATCTTACTACCCGCGCCTATGTTTTTTTCCATGGACGGACTCAGGCCGAATTACAGGCCGACCAACTCACAGAGGAGAAGGTGCTTGCCCATTTCTTCGAAAAGGAGGCCTGTTAATGGCTGAGCAATCTGTTACTGCGTCGAACGCTCCGGCTATCGGCGGCCTTGGGAACTTGACCAAGCGTCTGTTCGTCAAGCTTGGCATTCTGCCGTTTCTCCTGTTCATCGCGATGATTGTGTTCACGCTGTTGTCGGAGAATTTTCTCACGCTGCAGAACATGATGAACGTGCTTCGTCAATCGGTCTACCTAATGATTGTTGCCCTCGGGCAGATGCTGGCATTGCTTACCGGGGGCTTTGACCTGTCGGTTGGCACGGCGCTGGCACTGAGTTCGGTGGTTGGGGCTATGGTTATGGCGGCCATCTTCGCTATCGCCCCCGACATGGTCTGGTTGGCCATTGCACTCGGATGTTTGTCCGGCATTCTGGCAGGTGTCACGATTGGCATCGTCAACGGTGCGGGTGTCGCCTTCTTCAACGTGTCGCCTTTCATGGTGTCGCTCGGCATGGCATCAGTCGGTTTCGGCATTGCACTCTACCTGACCGGTGGCGTGCCTGTTTACGGCATGCCAATGGCCTTCAGTGATACCTTCGGCTACGGTTACCTTCTCGGTATACCAGCCCCGGTATTCGTCGCTGCATTACTGGCCTTCGGCCTATACGTATTCCTTTACCGAACGCCCCAGGGCCGGTATTTCTATGCGGTCGGCGGCAACCTTAAGGCTGCATCGCTGTCCGGCATCAACACCAAAGCCACGCTGTTTTTCACCTATGTTCTGAGCGCTTTTTTCGCCGCTGTCGCCGGTATGCTTTTGACGGCACGAATTGATACAGGGGAGGCGAACATTGGCGCTTCGATGCCATTGGAATCAATCGCCGCCTGCGTCATCGCCGGGGTAAGTTTGAGAGGTGGTGTAGGGCGCCTTGAGAGCGTCGTACTCGGCGCACTTTTCATCGGTCTCATTCAGAACGGCATGAACCTGGCGCAAATCGAATCCTATTTACAAACCGTAGTGCTTGGCATTCTGCTGATACTTGCGGTCATCGCAGACCAGATCAGGCTTCGCTACGTTGCCTCCCTCAAGAATTAAGGAGATCAAACAATGCATGTGGATGTTAATTGTGACATGGGCGAAAGCTTCGGCCTTTACAAGATGGGTGACGACGAAGGGATGATGCCGTACATCACCCAGGCTAACATAGCGTGTGGTTTCCATGGCTCCGATCCTAACCATATGCGCAGCACGGTAGAGCTGGCGCGCAAGAATAACGTCAAGATCGGCGCCCATTTCTCGCTCCCCGATCTGCCCGGATTCGGACGGCGCGAAATGAAGATTGGCCGTGAGGAAATGGCCAATATCATCCTCTATCAGATCGGTGCGCTGAAGGGCTTCCTTGACGCCAGCGGTGTCGAATTGTCCCACCTCAAACCACACGGCGCACTCTATGGCATGGCAGCACGGATGGAGCACATCGCGAATGCCGTTGCCGATGCCGCCGAAGTCTATGGGGTGCCAGTGCTTGGTCTGGCCGGTACGCAGCACGAATTGGTGTACAAGGAACGTGGCATTCCCTTCTTGGCGGAGTTCTATGCCGATCTGGAATATGATGACAACGGAAGCCTGATCATCACACGGTCGCACGGAGAGGTAGACCCCGAATACGCGGCATCCCGAGTTCTCGAAGCCATGCGCAATGGCAAAGTGGACAGCGTCAGCGGAAAGTCATTGTCCGTGCGCGCCGAAACCGTCTGTGTCCATTCCGATACGCCCAATGCCGTGGACATCGCCAAGGCAGTCAACGAGGCAATCGAGCAGCTTAAAACCGCTTGAGACAACGCCAGAACAACTACAATCAGGAGGCATTACAATGGCTAAGCATGAAGTAAAATCACCCATCCCAGGAACGTTCTACCGTAAACCGGCACCGGACCAGGCGGCCTACGTCGAAGTCGGCGATACCGTAACCAAAGGCGATACCATCGGTCTTGTCGAGGTCATGAAAACCTTCCATGAAGTGAAAGCGGATGCAGATGGAACGATTGCCGACTTTCCGGTCAGTGACGGTGAACCCGTTATGGCGGGACAGACTATTGCCGAACTGACCTGAGGTGATCATGAACAACCGAGGCATTCAAAAATTGCTGATCGCCAATCGGGGTGAAATAGCAGTCCGAATCATCCGCGCCGCCCGGGATCTCGGCATTGCTACCGTGGTTGTGCACAGTGACGCAGACACCGATAGTCGAGCCGTGCAGATGGCGGATGAAGCGGTCAACATCGGGCCACCTCAAGCGGCAAAATCCTATCTTTCTATCGATGCGATCCTGAGTGCGGCGAAGGAGTCTGGTGCCGACGCTATCCATCCGGGTTATGGCTTTCTTGCCGAAAATGCAGACTTTGCAGACGCTGTAGCCGACGCAGGCCTTTTTTTCGTAGGACCGGACGGCGATACGATTCGCCTGATGGGCGATAAGGCGGCTGCGCGGAGCGAGGCGAATAAGGCGAATGTACCAACGGTGCCAGGCAGTGACGGCGTCATTGAGGACATGGACGCGGCGTCAAAAATAGCAGAGAGCATTGGCTTCCCCGTAATGATCAAGGCGTCCGCCGGAGGTGGCGGTCGCGGGATCCGTGTTGCCCATGATGCCGATGAATTCCGGAAGCTTGCTCCCCAGGCTTCCTCGGAGGCAGCAGCAACATTCGGTGATGGAGGCATCTATATAGAGAAAGTCATCGAGCGTGCCCGGCACATCGAAGTCCAGGTATTAGGTGATGGCGAAAACGTCGTACATTTCTTTGAGCGTGAGTGCTCTTTGCAGCGCCGCCGCCAGAAGGTGTGGGAAGAAGCTCCATCTATCGCTCTGGATAATCGGGTTCGCGAAGAACTGCACCGCTCGGCTGTCGCGCTGGCAAAGGCTGTCCACTATAAGGGCGCCGGCACCATCGAGTATCTCTATGACGACGAGACAGGGAACTTCTATTTCATTGAGATGAACACCCGCATCCAGGTCGAGCATCCTGTGACCGAAATGATCTGTGGTGTCGACTTGGTCGCCGAGATGATCTTGATCGCTGGCGGCACAAAGATGCGCGTTACACAGGAAACAATACGCAGAACCGGGCACGCTATCGAAGTGCGGTTAAACGCAGAGGATCCGGCTAATAATTTTATGCCGTTTCCCGGTATCGTTGGCAAATTACTCACCCCGGATGGGCCGGGTGTGCGTTTCGACCACATGCTCTATCCGGGCTATGCCGTTCCGCCTTTTTACGATTCGCTGCTGGGCAAGCTGATTGTCTGGGCCGAAGATCGCGACCGTGCTTTGATGCGCCTCAAACGCGCCCTAGGCGAGCTTCATGTCGAGGGACTGCCCACCACCTCGCCACTGTTCCAGGCTTTGGTCGAGAGTGAAGAGCTGCAGCAAAGTGCTGTCCATACCCGTTGGTTGGAGCCGTGGCTGGAAAACAACCTTGATCTTATCAAACAAAAAGGGGCTCAAACTCATGAGTAGTCGATACACATTTGGCGGCGATGAGCACATTTTCGTAGAAGTCGACGAAGAAATGTCGCTTGAGGCATTCTTTGTCTCGCTCTCTATGACCAACGCTGTGCGCAACGCCAACATCAAGGGCGTTACCGAAATCTGTCCGGCCAACGCCTCGTTCCAGATCAAGTTTGATCCGGATGTGATTCACCCCAACGACATGATGAAGGAATTGAAGCGGCTGGAAGCCGAGTCGGAGCAGGGTGACAATGTTCTGGAAACTCGCATTATTGAAGTTCCCGTCTTTTACCAAGATCCCTGGACGCACGATACCCTGATGCGGTTCCGCGAACGCCATCAGGATCCTGACGCAACCGATATCGAATACGCAGCCTCGATCAATGGTTATGACAGTGTAGAGAAATTCATTGAGGCGCATTCCGGATCGCCCTGGTTCGTTTCAATGGTCGGCTTTGTGTCCGGCCTACCTTTTCTCTATCAGATGGTCGACCGGTCGCGTCAGATTCAGGTGCCAAAATACCTTCGCCCACGCACCGACACACCACGGCAAACGGTCGGCTATGGCGGCAGCTTCTCATGCATCTATTCCGTGCGCGGCGCCGGAGGCTACCAGATGTTCGGCATTACCCCGATGCCGATTTATGACCCGGAGCAAACTGTTCCCTACCTGAAAGATTTTATGGTTTTCTTCAAGCCGGGGGACATCGTCAAGTTCAAGCCAATCACCCGCGAAGAATATGATGCGGCGATTGCCCAGGTGCAGGCGGGCGAATTCATGCCCCGCATCAAAAACGTTCGGTTCTCGTTAAGTGAATTCAATGCCGATATGGACGGTACCAACGCCAAGCTGATGGAGGCCCTTTATGACCGTTAATGTTATCTCAGCCGGTATTGCCACCACGATCCAGGACTTGGGACGGCCGGGCTACTATCATCTTGGTATTCCCATGGGTGGGGCCATGGACCGTCTGGCGCTCAAAACCGCCAACCTACTTGTTGGCAACGATGAGGGAGCGGCCGGGCTCGAATCCGTATTCGTTGGGCCGGAACTTGAATTCACCCAGGATGTGACCGTCGCCGTATGCGGTGCAGAACTGCCACCGAAAGTGGATGGTGAGCCACGCGATACCTGGACTGCCTTCACCGTGAAAGCCGGCCAGGTGTTGTCCTTCGATTTTCTGAAATCCGGTGCGCGAATCTACATTGCGATTTCCGGCGGTATCACCACCCCCATGTACCTTGGCAGCCGCTCGACCTATGCGATCGGGGCGCTCGGAGGTGTTAATGGCCGCCCTGTCCAGCCCGGCGATTCACTGCCCCTCGGCAAAAGTAGCAGAACGGTTAAAGACGGATTAACGGTACCCAAGGAGCTGAGACGAGGCCCGTCCTACCCGGCCGAGCTACGTGTGGTGCCCGGGCTTTACTGGCACCGACTCACTGAACAGGCCCAGAGCAATTTTTTTGAGGATACCTGGAAAGTTGCTAACGAAGCCGACCGCATGGGTTATCGCTTTCAGGGTGGACGAAAACTTGAGTTCGTGGAACGCGAACAGCCGTTCAGTGCCGGGGCCGACCCGTCCAACATCACGGACGCGTGTTATCCGTACGGCTCAATACAAGTACCGAGCGGATCCGAGCCGATTGTATTGCATCGCGATGCAGTTTCGGGTGGGGGATATTTCATGTTAGGTACCGTTATTTCAGCTGACATGGACCTGATCGGTCAGTTACAGCCTAATACCCCCGTTCGGTTCGTTAAAGTGGATATGGAGGCAGCCCTTGCCGCGCGTAAGGAGCAGGCGACCATCATGGATGAGATTCGCGAAGTATTGAGCCAAAGATGACAGGAACACGTCCTGAAATAGCTTGACGGTTTGTGACGAAGTCGGCGACATACAGTCGCTGACTTCGTTGGTCGTTAGCGAGGTTTCGTGCTATCAAGTCGAGCTTAACGACCACAGAAAGTATTAACCCGAGAGTTCCGTGAGACACCCCTCAAGGATCGCCAGCCCCTCTTCAAGCACCACATCTTCAATTGTGACCGGCATGAAAAAGACGCGTGTGCCACATGAGACGCCTGCCTAGAGTAATTTCTAATATTACGCGACCGTTAGAATCATTTTCCAAGTGAGGTTATTGTCAGGAACCGGATTCTGCCAATTCCGGCAGAGCTAATTCGGGATCAGGATCAATGCCAACATTTTTTCGAGTTCATTCAAACCAGGCGTCTCCGACCCTCGGTTCGGCGCCGTGCCTGCTCTGAGTTCACGTAAACTGATTCGGTGAAAGTCGCATTGGCATGCCCGAGTTCTTCGCTGATGTGACGAATATCCCCTCCAGCCTCAATAGCCTGGCTCGCACCAGTGTGCCTTAGGTAATGGGTTTCCGACCGGATCGCCAGCATCTGTTTGGCCTCGTCGGTGAAACCTTCTCGCTCCATTCGATCCGCGGTGGCCACCATGGCTTGTTCATAGATTCGCTGAACCTGTCTTTTACCGATCGCATCTCCCTTTTTG
>NZ_JAWLHI010000015.1:0-1106 GCF_041690455.1 Marinobacter sp. | reverse complement strand
GGCAGAGTGACCTGACGGGTCTTGTCGCCCTTGCCGAAAACGGAATAGACCCAGTAGGGCTCGCCATCCACGATGGTTCGCCTGAAGTCTCCGAAGGTTGGCGTCCGCATCTGGCCGCGATCCACGGGCCGGGGCGCCAGTTCGCTGACCCGGAGGAACAGGCTTTTCATGGTGACGATTACGAAAAGATGGCGCTCGTAGCTGGCATCGGCACTGGCCAGTTCGGTCAGCGTTTCCAGCAGATAGGACCATTGCCAGTCCGTGAGCCGCCGCACCTCGGCATCGCGGTCCTGGTTCAGGTTTGGCTTGGCATTCCGATCCCGTTTGCGAACATCCATCAGTGGGTTTCGCTGCAGGTAATCACGGCTTACCAGGTATTTGAAGAACGTTTGCAAGGCGGTGCGACTGGCGTTGAGGCTGGCCTGGGTTACGGAATAGGGCGTGTTGGTGTCCTTGGACCGCAGGGCCATTGGGCGCCAATGGGGATTGAAACGCCGCAGGTCAGCACTGGCGATAAAGGCTGGGTAGATTCCCCGCGACACCCAGGCTGCGGGTGGCGTCTTTATAAAGGAGAAATAACTGCTTACAAGGTCGGTGTCCGCCTGGGAGAGGTGGCGTTTTGCGATCAACCAGGTGTAGTTCAGAAACCTCTGAATCTCGCTTCGAAAACGGTTATAAGTGCCTGATACGTCACTGTATTTGACCAGAAATCTGTGAGCGATCTGGAAGTCTTCAAGAGCCGCATCGTGGTCAACTGGCAGGGCAGCCAAAGCGGCACGCAAGTCTGGATAGAGCTCGAGATCTGCCTGTTCGTGGATGAGTTCGGCAGTATCGAATACGGGAAAACCGGGGAACCGGGCTTTGGAGTTCATGCGGAAGTCTTGCTGATGGTGAGTTCAGGGCGTTAAATGCCGTCTTATGTCCAATACTCCTAAATATTGGACATTATTTATATCCTCTTGAAATCATAATGTTACCTTAATATCTGATTGGTGTAACTGAACTGTTGGGTGGTTCGGATTTGCGTTTGAAGAGCCGAACGACCTCTTTGTCGTAGCAAGGGGCGTCAGATCGTCGAGGGTTTGCGGGGATTCTAAAAAGGGGTC